>PBOJ01000001.1 GCA_002724315.1 Planctomycetaceae bacterium
CTCGTCACTGATGGAACAGGACGATTGGTCGGCCAATGTCGCGACGCTGGAGAAACCAGAAGTTCTCTCGACGCTGGCCCGTGTGCTCGGAGTGAGCGAATTTTTGTGGCAAGATTTTCTTCGGCTGCAGCACGAAACACTGTTTCCGTTATTGGATGATGTGGCGACGGCCAGGAAGGCGCCGTCCCTGTCCGAGTTGTCGGCATCCCTGTCTGGACAGATTTCCGAGTGTGACAGCCGTGAGGCCCGGATCGACTGCTTGAATGTGTTCAAGGACAAAGAGATGTTCGCTGCGGACATGCGGCACATCTTGTGGCCCGGCCGCGCTTTTGGGCAGTTCTCTCAGGAACTCGGTCACGTGGCAGAATGTGTGGTGGCACATGCCGTTGATCTGTGTTGCCAGGCGGTCAGTGACAGGCTCGGCGTCGATCCTCCAGGTCGGATGGCCATCGTCGGTCTTGGCAAGTTTGGTGGGCGAGAGTTGGGGTTCGCCTCCGATATCGAGTTGGTCTGCATCTACGATGATTCCGGCGTCGAGGCTGTTCCCGGAGTGGTGTCCGCGGCGGAATTTTACTGCCGGGTCGTCGAGCGTCTGCGGACGACAATCCGATCGAATCGGGCCGGAGTCTTTGAATTGGACCTGAGGCTGAGACCGCATGGCCAGGCGGGCCCCTTGGCCAGTTCTCTCGCGACCTTTTCGGCTTACTACCAGGGCGAGGGGACGGCGTGGCCATTTGAGCGGCAGGCGTTGGTCAAATTGCGAGCGGTTGCCGGAGACCCGGGACTTGGTGATGAAATCCAACACCTCAGGGATTCTTGGATTTACTGTGACGATGTTTTTGATGTCGCCGCGATGCGTGGCATGCGAGATCGTCAGGTGCGGCAACTGGTTCGGGCTGGTACGTTCAACGCGAAGTTGAGTCCCGGGGGGCTGGTCGACTGCGAGTATCTCGTTCAGGGGTTGCAGTTGGAACACGGTCACCGGTTCCGCGACGTACGGACGACCAATACGCTGGAGGCCATCGACGCCTTGCTGGGCCGTCAGCTTGTTGATCAGGATGCGTGGGGGCATCTCCGAGAGGCCTACGTATTTCATCGCCGTCTGATTGACGCATTGCGAGTCGTCCGCGGCGATGCGCGAGACCTTGCAGTGCCGCCAAGCGAATCGCCGGAATTCACCTTCCTGGCCCGGCGACTCGAGATCGACGGGAGCCCGGCCGGGCTGGCCAGGGCGATAGATCGGCATGCGGGACTGGTTGAAGAACTGTCGGCGCGGCTGGATCCGTCAGGGGCGTGACTTTCTGCGTGCAGGATTCCACCAGTTGTCCAGCAGTTGTCGCATGCGGGATGCCCGATCCGACTGGCTTCCGGCCAGGTTTCGGGTTTCGTGCGGGTCGTTGGCGAGATTGAACAACTGAGGGGTGGTCGAACCGGTACGGGAAATCAGTTTCCATCCACCATGTCGCACCCAGCGGAACTGGAGACTGGCTGCTGGTCGGTCGATGTCGGCCACGTCGTGGGCAAAGATCTCGCCATAGATCGTCTCGCGAGTCGCGTGGGGGGCCGCGGCCAGGGCGAGGAGGTCGTGGCCGGGAAGTGTCTTCTCGGGGCGAACGTCTGTAGCGGCGAGGATGGTCGGGGCCAGGTCGATGCTGCTGGCCAGGGCCTGTCGCGTTCCGGGTTTGATGTGGCCTGGCCAGCGAACCATGATCGGAGTGCGGATGCCACCTTCGTTGGGAGAACGTTTTGAACTGGGAGCGAAACGAAAACGCCATCCCTTGGGAACCTCGGTCTGTGGTGTTCGTTGGATCCAGCCGTTGTCCACGACGAACAGGACCAGGGTGTTGTCGCTGAGTTGCTTGCGGTCCAGGTGGTCGAGCAACTGCCCGCAGGTTTCGTCGAACCAAGTGCACATGGCGTAATAACGGGACAACTCGATGGGTCTGTCCTCGGCACGATAGCGGTCCAGTAGGCGTTTTGGCGGATTGTGAGGTGTGTGAGGCAGGAAAGGGGCGTACCAGATGAAGAAAGGCGTTTCTCCACAGTCGTCGATGAAATTCATGATCGGCTTGAGGCCGGTCCGTCCGATCTTCAGTCCGAGGTCTCCGTGGCGACCACCACGTTTCGGATCGCCATGAGTCATTGCGTCGGTGAATCCCGCGAGCCGTGGATGCCCTTCCCACCACTTGCCCGTCTGGAGGCTGCGGTAGCCCTTCGTGGCGAGCCAGCGAGGCAATGTGGGGTGTGCCTGGATGTGTTTGAGCATTTTGCTGCGGTCGGTTCCTCGCGGTGGGTCATTCCCGGTGATTCCGTGTTGGTGCGGGTAGAGACCGGTGACCATGGTTGCCAGGCTGGGGCGACAGAGGCTACTGGGCACGTAGGCATGGGGGAACACCGCTGATTGTCGTGCGAGGCGATCGATGTGCGGGGTGCGAATTGTGGGGTGACCCATGAAGCCGAAGTCGGTCCAGGATTGATCGTCGGAGATGATCAAAAGCACGTTCGGCGGGGCAGAATGGCACGGGGGCGCAGTTGCCATTGTCGATAACGTAATCAGGAGCAGCCCGAAAAGTGCGTTTCCTGCCGGTTTTCGGACAAATGGGGGAAAACAAAGGTCCATTTCTGCTGGTCTCCTGCGGATTGACGGTTCGCCGGACGGTTGACCGAGGTTACCCACTTTAGGCAGAACCGTTGAGTTCTCCAATACGGCTAGCGTCACAGTTCGGTTGACAGTGGAGAGCTGAATCAATCAAATAATCGTTTATATGAAAGAGGCGGCAAACGTCGTCCATTTTTCTTGGGCGTCGCAACTGGTTTCCGAAGTGGTTTCGGACGGGCCGGCGACTCAACGGGATCATGTGAATCGGGAGACAACTGGATGAGTAAGCTACTTACGCTCAGTGGTGTATTGGTATTGGCGATCGCTTTCGTGGCCGCCACAGAAGCCAACGCACGTCCGCAGTACCAGAAGGCTTTTATGGCCAAGTACACGAAGGTGACTGCGGCCAAGAAGGCCAAGTGCGGCATCTGCCATCGCAAAAAGAAGGCTGGTGAAAAGGGCAAGCCGCGTAACGATTACGGTGCCGCGCTGGGCAAGTCCATTCCGAAGAAGAACTGCAAGGTCGTGGCGAAGATCGTCGAAGCCCTGACGAAGACCGAAAAGGTCAAGGTTTCGAAGGACAAAAAGGAAAAGGAAACCTACGGTGATCGCCTGAAGGCTGGCAAACTGCCCGCCTCGCCTGCGAAGAAGTAGTTGTCATTGCTCTTGAAGAGCACTGAATCCTGACAGGAGGGCATGGTTTCCATGCCCTCCTGTTTTTTTGTCTCGCGGCAGCAGGTGGAACCCGAGGAGTGGCAGCGTTGGACAACATGACAGATCACGTCCCGGCAGAAACCCGTGAACCGCTGGTGGATTCCCTGGCGGCGGTCATCCTGTTGGTGGTTGTTCCGTTCGGGCTTCTGATGCCAGACGAGGGGGCGGCGGCGGAGTCTTCTCGCCCCAATATCCTGTTCATCATGGTTGACGACCTGGGGCCGGAGTGGATTAGTTGTTACGGCGGGCTGGAAGTGAAGACGCCCCAGATTGATGCGCTGGCACGTGGCGGGATGAGGTTTACGAACGCCTATTCGATGCCACAGTGTACGCCGACTCGCGTCACTTTGTTGACCGGCCAGTATCCGTTCCATCATGGGTGGTGCAATCACTGGGATGTCCCTCGCTGGGGAGCCGGATGCCATTTCGACCCGAACAAGAACATGACTTTCGCTCGTCTACTTCGGTCAGTCGGATACGTGACCGCGATTGCGGGAAAGTGGCAGATCAACGATTTCCGTGTGCAACCCGGAGTGTTGAAAGACCACGGCTTTGACGAGTGGTGTATGTGGACCGGCTACGAAGGCCAAAACCCGCCTAGCGGTCAGCGATATTGGGATCCCTATGTCTTTGCCAGTGGAGAACGCAGTCGCACGCACAAGGGGCAGTTTGGGCCTGATGTGTACGCTGACTTTCTGGTCGATTTTCTGCGGCGACATCGGGATCAACCTATGTTGCTATATTTTCCGATGGTGCTCACTCACGGCCCGCAGGTGCATACCCCGGCAGATCCGGGTGCGAAGACACGGCTGGAAAAACACAAGGCGATGGTACGTTACACCGATCGCATCGTCGGCCGCCTGGTAGGAACTCTTGACGATCTGAAGCTGCGCCGCCGTACGATAGTGATATTCACCACCGACAACGGGACGGGGAAACGTTTCCGTGCCCGGATGCGGGTGGGCTCAACGGTGCGTGTTGTCCGTGGCGGAAAGGGGTTGTTGACCGAGAACGGTCCCTGGCAACCTCTCATTGTGAATTGTCCAGGGACCGTCCCGGCTGGAGTGGTCAACGACACGTTGACCGATTTCACGGATATGATGCCCACCTTCGCGGAATTGGCAGGGGCAGAGCTTCCTCGAGATCTCCTGGTTGACGGTCGGTCAATCGCACCGGTGCTCCTGGGAAAGCAAAAGGACGGCCCCCGGTCATGGATTCTGGCAATGGGTCGAGGGGCTGCTGTGCTCGACGAAAAGGGCGTCCGCCCAACACAGGTCTTTACCGATCGGGTACTCCGGGACAAACGTTTCAAGGTTCTCGTCGAAGCGGGACGAGTGACGCGATTGGTAGACCTGGTGGACGATCCGGAGGAAGTGACAAACCTGGTTGGCAGTAGCGAGCCGGAACATGTTGCGGCAATCAGGAAGTTCTCCCGGGTCATTGCCGGATTCCCGAAACGTGATCCGCGGCCTCGCTACTCACCGACGGCTCCACAGGCCTGGGATCGTAAGCCCACGGCCCGGTCTCGACGGTGAGGGGAGGTTACTGTCCGATGGCTTTGCCGAAGGCGTCGAGTTGAGGGTCGTCGGTAGAACGCATGTGGGCCAGCAACCGGGCGCGAAGTCGATCGAGAGTCTTGCGGTGTTGGGGGTCGTGGGCGAGGTTGTGACGTGCGTCAGGGTCGGCGCGGTAATCGTAGAGTTCCTCCGGCGTTCGCTTGAGGAACAGCTTCACCCGTGCGGCGACCTGGGCGTCGGTGGCGGCCGCCTTCTGCATGGCCTTCATGGTCAGGCCCGATTGTGATTCGTTACGAAACAGTGTTTTGCCGTCTGACCAGGCATTGAAGATGTAACCGAATCGGGTCTCCACAACCGATCTCATCGGAAACTCCCGGCGAGCGGCAGTCCGGTTGATGTGCGTGATCACGTGATCACGGCCAGATTGCGGTTGGCCAGACAAAAGGGGGACAAACGAACGCCCGTCAATCCCGGCCAGCTGAGGGAGATTGACGGCCTCGAGAATGGTGGGGGCGAGGTCGATTCCCGCGATCATGTGTTTGCGGTCGTGGAGTCCCGGTTTTGTCACACCGGGCCAGCGTACGATCCAGGGGGTTCGTGTCGAATGTCTCCAGCAGTTGGTTTTTGCGAATGGCAACGGCATTCCGTGGTCCGAGAGAAACATTACCAGGGTGTTGTCCCGTACGCCGGCTTCGTCGAGAGCAGCCAGGACACGACCGACGATCTGGTCGGCTCGGTGCACCGACGCATAATATTCGGACAATTCCTGACGGATGGCCGGCAGGTCGGGAAGGAATCCCGGCACGGGGATCTGATCGGGACGGAAACGCCGAGGAATCGGCGCCAAGAGCAGTGGGGGTGGTGTGGTGGTTCGTGGCTGCTTTTCGATGGCGAGCCGCCTCTTTGGTTTGTTTTTCGAACGTTTCTTGCGATTTTTTCGGAGCCGATTGCGTTCCTGTTTGCTTCCTGCAAATGGTCGGTGGGGATCCTGAGAGTTGGCCATCAGGAAGAAGGGTTTTTTGCTGGCGGCGGCCTTTTTGAGGAACCTGGCGGTATGGGCGTGGTACCGATTGGGGTCTCGTCCGGTGCCAAGTTGATTGGCTCGAACGATGACGTCCCAGTTTTCGGCGCGGGTCGGGATCACATGAGAGACCTTGGCGAGTATGCCGGTGAAGTAGCCCCCCTTTTTGAGGGTTTCCAGCAACGTGGGGACATTTTTGGCGATGGGGTCAAACCCCAGGGCTCCACTGCGATGTGGAAAGCGTCCGGTCATCCACACCGCTCGGGTTGGTTGGCAGATGGCAATAGTGACATGGCTGTGTTCGAATCGGACTCCCTGCGAAGCCAGTCGGTCGATGTGTGGTGTGATGCCCGGAATTGGACAGCCGTAGATTCCGACCGAATCACAGTTCATGTCATCAACTGTGATCACCACCACGTTGATCGGCTGCGAACCGCGCCCATGAGCGTCGGATTCGGCTGGTGTGGCAATGGGAAACCCCAGCAACACGGTTAGGAGAACGGGGACATGGAGTGGCGGTCGCTTGGCCATGAAATCGAGGTCCGTGCCGGGGCCGGGATGGGTGTCTGCGATCAGAATAGCACGGGTCGGGTGGGCAGCAACCGGGTGCCTTCGTACGATGTGACATCTTCGGGACGCACGCGGCTGACCATTCCAATCGAGTTCGGCAGACTTGTTGAGCAGAAGCAGGATCACCATGAAACATTTGTTGTTGTTGCCCGTCGTTGTCTCGGTTGTCGTGTTGACCAGCGTTGTGGGCGAATCCGCCGAACCGAACGGGACTGTCAAGGTGCCNAAGGCGTTGCGGGCGCTGAAGGCCAGCCTGGNGACTCTGGAAAGCCGAGTGGTNGGNCGCCCGGATCCCCCCCTGCCCTTCACCGTCGAACCGGTCTATCCGAAGCTGAGTNTGAAGAACCCNATGATCGTGATGTTGCANCCCGGATCGACTCGGTTGTTGTTCATCGACGAGGGGGGGAAACGCCTGTGTCGTACCGGTGATGATCCCGCCACCGGAAAATTTGACGTTCTCTACAAGGCTGAGGGGATCCAGTACAGCTTCTGCACTCACCCGAAGTTCCTCGAAAACGGGCGGATTTATCTGGGGGGGGATCGGCCATCTAAGACGCCCAGTGGCAAGGAGTGCACTGTTACGGAACTTACCCTGGACCCGGCCAAGGGGTTTGCCTTGGTCGAGGGGTCCAAGCGAATGATCATCACCTGGGATTCGAACGGTCACAACGGGGCCGCGCTGGGGTTCGGGCATGACGGAATGCTCTACATCACCTCCGGTGATGGCACTTCCGATTCCGACACCAATGTCACCGGCCAGCGAATGGATCTGCTGTTGGCCAAGGTTCTCAGGATCGACGTCGACAATCCGGATAAAGGAAAGACGTATTCTGTTCCGAGAGACAACCCGTTCATCGGGACAAAGGGTGTGCGCCCCGAGACGTGGGCTTTCGGGTTACGCAATCCGTGGCGGCTTTCGGTGGATCCTCTGACCGGTGACATCTGGGTCGGCAACAACGGCCAGGACCTCTGGGAACAGATCTACCGGGTCAAGAAGGGTGACAATTATGGGTGGAGTGTCTACGAAGGGTCACACGCCTTTTATCTGCAGCGAAAGCTGGGCCCGGCCCCTCACGTGAAGCCGACGTTTGAACACCCGCATTCAGAAGCCCGATCGATGACCGGCGGTGTGGTGTACACCGCGAAGGCCTTTCCGGAGCTTCACGGGGCTTATATCTACGGTGACCACTCGACCGGAAAAATCTGGGCGGGAAAGATGGACGGCGACAAGGTGGCGTGGCACAGGGAGATTGCTGACACGGCGCTACAGATTGTCGGGTTTGGTCATGACGCGGCCGGGAACATGCTGGTCGTTGACTATCGCAGTCCGGCCACGTTCTATGCTCTGAAACGGTCTCAGCCGGTTCCGGCGTCCGCGCCGAAATTTCCCCGGCGATTGAGCCAGACGGGTCTCTTCGAGTCGGTGCGAGGGCACAAGACTCACTCTTCGCTGATTCCTTACAGCGTCAATGCTCCGTTGTGGTCCGACGGGGCTCGCAAAGAGCGATTCGTGGCGATGGCCGTCTCCACCGACGAGAAAGGAAAAAAGACCGTCGCGAAGATCGGAACCGGAAATGCGACCAGGGGTTGGTCATTCCCCGACGGAACGGTGCTGGTCAAGTCATTTGGCTTGAGGGTGGCGGGGAAGAATGACCCGGAAGACCGTTGGGTCGAAACCAGGTTGATGTACCGGGAACAAGGCGAGTGGGTCGGGTATTCCTACGAATGGAATGATGAGCAGACCGACGCGATGCTGGTCGATGCCCACGGGCGCGACCGGGAGTTTGTGGTGACCAAGCCTGACGGGTCATCCGGCCGCCAGGTCTGGCATTACCCGTCGCGAGCGGAGTGCATGGTCTGCCACAGCCGTGCTGCGGAATACGTGCTCGGCCTGACCACCGTGCAGATCAATCGGGATCACGTTCATGGTGGGGTGGCGGTCAATCAACTCAGCGTGTTGTCCGAGTTGGGACTCGCTCAATTGAGTCCCGCTGACGAACTGCGGGCACGTTTCAAGAAACGGCTCGAGGAGGACGGGGTGGACGCCAAGAAGGCTAAACAGGAGTTGTCCAAGTACAAGCCGCAATTGCCGCCTGGACAGATGTTCGCCGGACGGATTGTCTCGAAGCCTGCATTGGTGGATCCGTATGGTGAGGGGAACCTGGAGATGCGGGTGAGATCCTATCTCCATGCCAACTGCGCCCAGTGCCACGTTGCCGCAGGTGGTGGAAATGCGCAGATGGAACTGAATTTTTCGACGCCCATTGCCAAAGCCAAACTGGTCGATGCGGTGCCGGTGCACGACACGTTCAAGATCAAGGACGCGAGGCTGGTTGTTCCGGGTCATCCGGAACGGTCGGTTTTGCTCAAGCGGCTGGCGATGCGAGGCCGTGGGCAGATGCCGCAGTTGGCGACAACGTTTCCCGATTCCCGGGCGGTCGCGTTGTTTCGAGAGTGGATCAAGAGCCTGCCGCCAGTTGAAGGCGGTAAGCCCCGGTAGATCATTCGAGTTCCGAGGGTTAGGGGCGGCTCGTGGCAGCCGGGCCCAGGCAGAACACTCGACCGTCGATCGTCGAGAGATAGAGTCGTCCGCGGGCAGCAGCCAGGCCATCCCATGTTGGCAGGGCGTCCAGCGGCATGCGGGCAAGAGTCTTGCCGTCGGTGGCCGACACGGCCAGCAGGACACCACCCTCGGCGCCCTTCAGGGCGGCGTCCTGTCGAGCGAGTGTCTGTTGGACCTTCTTGGCACCCCCAACCAAAAGGCGGAAGGATTTCTCCTCGTCCACCAGGTCAGGAGGTCCGGCAACAAACAGCGTCGAGCCGGCCTTGGTCATGGCCCTGGCAATCAGGGGGATGTCGGAAGTCCAGCGAGGCTTGACGAAAGAGTTGGCTCGCGGTTGACCCGGGCGGCCGACGAACTTGAGTGCCAGTCCGCGTCTCGACTTGACGGTGGTAACTCCCGAAAGGCGTCCGTCGTGACCGCCTTGTGTTTTGTCTCGGGCTTTGCCGTCGTCAAAATCGTAGTCCAGGACCAGTTTTGCAGCGGAAACCTGTGTTTTCGACGGGTCCGCATGGTGGGTGGCGATTTCCTCAGAGGTGACGCTCCCGAAGTAGAGTCGGACATCATCGACTTGGCCGGTCAGGGAGTAAGGGGACTGGTACGCTCCGACCGCGCCTTGATCGTCTCCACCGATTTCCATGGACTGGACCGGGTCGGCTGTCAGGAGCCCCTTGGTCTTGGCTGTGGCTTCGGGTTTGCCGTCCAGGAAAAGGGTCATGGTCCCATCGGCGGCGAGGCGGCCTGCCAGGTGGACCCACCGACGTGTGATGTCGGCCTTGCCGATGGCAAGGCTCAGTGTTCCTTCGTTGCGGACCAGGAAACGTGGTTTTCCGGACACCACAATCAGTGCGAAACCGGCGGCAGGGCCTCCGCGAGCCACCACGACTCCAGATTTCCGGTTGGACCGCACCCATGCCTCGATCGTCAATTCCTTGCCCTTGGGGTTGAGTGCCGGGGTCTTCGGGACATGCACCATGGAGGTGCGGCCACGGCGGGCGTTTGTTTTGGCCGTCTTTTCATCAACGGCGGACCGGGCCTGTTCTGGTGGTTCAGAAGGGGCTGCAAACAACTGATGCTCGATCGTCGTCGTCCAGCGGTAGTACTGGGGTTTGCGGCCAAATCCGTAAATTGTTTCACCGTCTGCAACCAGCAGGCGGCCCGATGGGGTGAATTTGCCGGCCTGCGCGTAACCGGCGTGTCCCCCTGCAAAACTGCGACCGAAGACCCAGTAGGCCCGATGGAAATAGGTGCCGTCGAGGAAACCCATCGGGGCAAACAGGTGTGCGGACTTTCCTTTCTGGACGGAGCCCTGGACGGATGGGTTTCCCGAATGGGGACCCATGGCCAGTCGTTCTCCGTCAAAAGAGAATTCCTGGCTTCGCATGAAGACCCCGTGGTCCGAGCACGAAAGGATGTCTGGCAAACCGACCGGCATCTGGAGAGTCTGGAGGGTCGTTTGAAGATTGTTCCCTGTCCGGGGATCCCGGTCGTCCATCAGGGTCTCGGACAACTTGTATCCGGTGCGGGCATCAAGCCGCAGCATCCTCAGGCCACCGTCAACGAAGGTGGAACGTCCCGAAACGGCGTAGACCACTCCATCTCTCAACAGAACGCTGCCGTGGACCGGCCAGGCGGATTCGAGTTGTTCGAATGCCATCATCCGCCGATCGGCCGGGGCCGCCTGGAAACTCCATCCCAATGCGCCGTCGGCGGCCCGCAGGCAGTGGATTTGACCGTCGGCGGAGCCGAAGAGGACGCGGGGGCCAGAGATGGTCGGAGGGGAGTCGATGCGGCCACCGACGGTGCGGGACCAGAGTCGTTTGCCAGTGTTGGCATCAATCGCGTGGAGTGTGTGTCGGTCGGTCTCCGCCACGAACAGGCGGCCGTCGGCAACGACGACACTGGTCAGCCGGCCAGTGAGTTGTGCTTGCCAGTTGGTTGTGAGTTGTGCGGAAACGGGGGACGGTGAAGTGCCACTGCGGCCGCGATCGTGGCGATAGGTGGGCCAGTCAGCAGCGTGTGGAGGTGGCGGATCGACCTTCTGCAGTTCGTCGAATGCTGGCCCTCGCCGCAGTCGTTGTTCATCGGAAAGTGGCTTGGGGGGACGACGAGTAGCGGTCGCCGGAGCCAGGACGTTCAGGCCGTAGAGTTTTGCTTCCGGGTAACAGGCGCAGTTGTGCGGTGGGGCGTAGAGGAGGCCGTTGCACGGCATGATGCCGTAGAGGCACCCTCCCCTGACCCAGTGGTGGATGTCCCACGCTTCGCGTTGAGGGTCGACGAACTCGATTCCGGTGCGCGATGGCAACAGGAAACGATCGGTCGCCTTGGAAATGTAGCAGCGGTGATGAAACCAGTAGGTCTGAACGTTCGGGGAGAAGGTCTTGATGATCTTGCCCGTCCGCGGATTTCGGCCTGTGAAGATGCCGGTGTCCTTGGTGCGGGTGGTGGGTGCGGACCAGACCAGGTCCTGCATGACCAGGAGATCCTCGGGAGACTGGTATCCGGACTGGTCATGTGGGGCGGTCCAGAGCACCTTGCCGGTTTCCGCGTTCAGCGATCGCATCGTGCGGTCGCCTCCGGCAAAAAGCAGTACGTCGTCGTAAAGGACAAGTTTCGGGCCAAAGTTGAAGTTGATTTTGACCTTGACCGGGCCCGGTG
This sequence comes from Planctomycetaceae bacterium, assembly GCA_002724315.1. Lineage (GTDB taxonomy): Bacteria > Planctomycetota > Planctomycetia > Planctomycetales > Planctomycetaceae > UBA8437. The sequence continues at coordinate 11,640 of PBOJ01000001.1, forward strand.
AAGACCATGTCTGGGTGCCCGTCTTGCGGTCCCTGGCAATGATGTGTTCCCCGTCGTGGAAATAGACGCGTTTCGGGCCGACCACCAATGTCAACGGCGCGATGCGGCTGGTGAGCTGCCACAGCTGTTTGCCCGTGGTTGCATCCCAGGCCACAACGCGCCGGGGTTTTCGGTTCCATTGGAAATCCTTGGCGACACGCCTTTGGTCACCGAGGTTCAATTCGACGTTGTACTTGACCAGGGCCGAGTCGCCGTCGTTGACCATGGCGAAGACGGTTCCGTCGTTGACAACGATTTCCTCGGTTCCAGCACTTCCCCTAAGATCGAACTGACGTTCCCCGGTTGCGGCATCCAGGACGGACAGTGGGGCTTTGAGGCCGAGTGTGACATAGATGCGTTTGCCGTCTGTGACGAGTCGTCGAGCCAGTTGCGTGGGGCCGCTTTTGAGTGGCCAGAGGTGGCTGTGCCAGTTGGACAGCGGCTGTTTCCAGAGAATCGTTCCGTTGAAAGCGTCACGGGCGACGAGTTTCCAGTCGGGGGGGAGTTGGATCGAGACACGTGACCCCTCGTCCATGATGTAGAACAGGCGCCCTCCCCCGGAGACCATGGCACTGAGGCTGGCCATGCGGTCGTGGTGCCGCGACCAGCGAGGACTCCCAACCCACTGCATGTGCCGTGGAGGGCCAACTTGAGAGTCGTGCGCTACGGCGTTGCCACTGGAATCGTGCAGGTAGTGCGTCCAGTCGTCGATGTCTCGCGGTCGGGGCTTCTGGTGCCGTGTCCACCCTTTTGGACCGCGGGTCATGAGTACCCCCTGCGGAGCGAGGACTCTGAGCATTTCGTTGCGAGCAATGCCCTGGGCCTCATCAACGATCAGCAGGTTGACCAGCCCATCGATCAGCGGAAGTTCCTCCCCGGCGAGTCGGCTGGCCGTGACCTGGCCGTAGACTCCTTCGGCCAGAAGCATTTTGCGGGCCGAGTCGATGTGGTGTGCGTTCCGGTCGAGGCCGTGAACCTGGTAACGGGAGTTGATTCGCAGAGATCGCGTCAGCTCTCCTTCGCCACAGCCCAGGTGGACGACCAGGCCGCCTCGGACCTGGGATTGTTCAATCAAAGGCCCGGCTTCATCGGGGGAGGCGGCGTGGGACAGCGTCGTGGAGGCCCATGCAAGGATGCAGCCGGCCAGGAGGGTGTGTGTGAGCCGCTGGAGGGGCTGTGCAAATGTCGTCATGGTATGCCTGTTCCGTGCGGATCCTGGTCCGGCGTGATCACGCGAAAACGCCGGTGTGCACCTCGCCGTGGACGTTTGTCAAGCGGCGTTGAATGCCGTTGTGGTAATACGTCAGGTCGGTGTGATTGACTCCGAGGAGGTGCAGCAGCGTGGCGTGGAAGTCGTGCCAGGGCATTGGATTCTCGGCCGCCTTCCAACCGACATCGTCTGTGCTCCCATAGGAGGCGCCTCGGCGGACACCACCACCTGCCAGCCAGCCCGAGAACCCATAGCGGTTGTGGTCGCGGCCCGGGCCGACGGCGTTGGCGGCCGATTGTGCAAACGGCGTGCGTCCGAATTCGGTGGTGAACAGTACCAGCGTGTCGTCGAGCATCCCTCGCTGACGAAGATCCCTGAGCAGGGCCGCGACCGGTCGATCGATGCGGGAGGCCTCGAAGCCGTGGTTCTGCCGCACACTCTCGTGGGCGTCCCAACTGGCTCGAGGGCTTCCGGCGATCGGCCCACCGGAATAAATCTGCACGAAGCGAACGCCCTGCTCTAGCAGTCGTCGGCCCAAAAGACACCGGCGGCCGCAATCGGCGGTCATCTTGTTGTTCAGGCCGTACATGTCCTGAATGTGGCGAGGTTCGCCGGTGAGATCGCTGACTTCTGGGACCGAGGCTTGCATGCGGGCTGCCAGTTCATAGCTGCGGATACGGGCGTCGACCAATCCGTCGGCAGGGGACGTCGTGCGTTGGCGATTGAGCGTGGAGAGGAATTGCTGGACCGCAGCGTCGGCTCCGCGGGGCTGTTTGGTCGGGGGGAAAAGGTCGCGGACCGGCTGTGTTCCACCTCGAAATACGATTCCCTGGTGCTGGGCCGGCAGGAATCCGTTGCTCCAGTTGCTGGCACCACCGTTGGGTCCGCCACGGCCATCGGGGAGGACGACGAATGTGGGCAGGGATTGTGATTCGTTTCCCAGGCCGTAGGAAATCCAGCTACCGGTTGAAGGGAAGCCGTTGGCACCGAACCCACTGTTCAGCAGGAAAAGAGCGGGCGTGTGATTTGCGGAATCGGAGACGAGTGACCGCAACAGCGTTATTTCGTCGGCCATTTCGGCAATGTGCGGGAACATGTCCGAAATCCACAGCCCGCTTTCACCTCGTTGCTTGAATGCCCAGTCGCTTCGTCGCAACAGGCCGACACGTCCGAAGAAGATGTCCGGGGTCTCGTCGGTCTTCAGAGACTGACCGTGATGGCGGTCGAGTTCAGGTTTGTGATCGAACGAGTCGACGTGGCTCATGCCACCGATGAGGGAAATCTGTATGGCCCGGCGCGCTCGCGGGGCAAAACCGGGGTTCGGAGAATCGCCCCGCGATTCGGATTGCAGCAGGTGTGTTAGCGCGGTCGCGACCAGTCCCTGGCTGCTCCAGTTCAACAGGCGTCGTCGGTCGAAAGTGTCTGAAACTTTTGTCACGTCGTCACTCGATGATCACGAAGTCGTTGATGTTGAAGAGCCCGCGGCAGAGCGTCGCCAAGCCGTGTTGCTGGACCAGTGCGACCGACAATCGCTGTTCACGCGGGCTGGGGTCGCGTTGGATAGCCAGTTGCCACGCAAGAATGACCTGCCTGTTGACGTCGTCGGCGATCCGGCCGGTGATTCGTTCGGCCATCCTTTTGGCCATTCGCAGTACGAACGGGTTGTTCAGCAGGCTGAGCGCCTGGAGAGGCGTCGTGGTGATGTTCCGCGTGGGTGCTGAGGCTGAGGGGTCCGGGCAATCGAATGTGTCGAGGATTGCCGTTCGTCCTCCCCGCGGAGTGAACCGGTATACGGTGCGGCGGTGGACTGCTGGATCGTCGCGATCGCGTGCTGTGTAGTAGACGGTTCCGTTGTTGGGTGTGATCGACACGTCCTCGAAACCCGGTCCTCCTCGCTTGAGGTTGAGTTGGCCCGAGACAGACAACATGGCGTCTCGGACAACTTCGGCTTCAACCCGTCGTGGAGACATGCGCCAGAGCAGGCGGTTGCCGGCGTCCTTGGCCAGGCTGGTACGGTTGGGGCGTGACCCCTGGCGATAGGTGGAGGACAGGACGATGCGGCGGTGCAGCGCCTTCAGGCGATAGCCGTCCTGGACGAATCGGGAAACGAGCCAGTCGAGCAGTTGTGGGTGACTGGGAAGGCCACCGTTGAAACCAAAGTCGCTCGGGGTGGCCACAAACCCTTGTCCGAAGTGATAGTGCCAGACCCGGTTGACGATTACGCGAACAAACAGGGCATTGTTGGAGGAAGTGATCCAATCCGCGAGCTTCTTCCTGCGGGTGGCGTCCGGAGCATTGGCGGCGAGTTGGAAATCGGCCGGAAGTCCCGGGACGGCACCGATCCCCCCCGGGGTGACAATCGGGCCGTAGTTGGTCACGCTTCCGCGAATGTGGACCTTCATCTGCTGCGGTTGTCGTGGGGTGACGGTGTACACCTTACTGCGTGTCTTCTGGTCGAGGTTCTTCTGACGCACGAAGAGTGCGTCAAGTTGGTTTTTCAGTTTTCCGTGCGTCTTTTGCTCATCAGGACTCATGGCGGCCAGCAACTGCTTGAGAGGCACGAATGAACTTGGTTGGCCAGCTGCGGCGGCGACGGCCTGCGGCGACAGCAGCCTGTCGTAGAGGCGGGCCTCGAGAATGCGACCGCCCAGCATCTTGTTGCTCCCGGCTGGAGCGTGTCGCAGGCCAAAGACGACTTCGGCATTGCCGGCAGAAAATGTCGCGAACCCTGTCTTGTAAGGTTTCCCGTACGGCCGTCCGTTGCGATATCCGGTGATGGTGCCGTCGGCCCGGTAGGTGATGGCGACGTGGACAGGGCGGCGGTTGGCCTCCGTTTCGGCAGTGCCCGCAAACGACTTTGTGCGAACGAAACCGTTGCTTCCTGCCATCCAGTGTCCCGCCTCACGTTCGCCAAAGACGATGGAGTCAAAGACCTGGCCGCCCGGTGTCTGGATACTGATGGCTCCACCTCCCCGTTGGCTGAGGTTGTCGAGCTGAATCCATGCCGTGAGAGTCTTTTCGGCAAGTGGGGCCTTGAGTCGTGCGGTTTGGACGAATGCGGACTTGCCGTTGAGCACCAGTGCGCCGTGGTCGAGCTTCGCTCCCCCGACCGGCCGGCCGTGAAGCGATCCAACGCTGTCGCGAAAGTCGCCGTCAAAAAGCCATTCGGCGAACGGTGAAGGGCGGTTGGCCGGGGCTTTTTTTGCGGGGGAGTCCTTTGGCTTCTTCAGGACGTGTTGCCGAGCCCGCTTCTCGATGTCACCCAGCTTGGCTGTCAGGTCGTTGATTTCGGCATTGACCTTCGCCAATTGTTCCGCGACAGCCGATTCGGTTACCTGGCGTTCTCCGTGGGCGACTCCGTCGAGAGCCGAAATGAACCGGTAGTATTCGGTGGTCGGGATCGGGTCGAACTTGTGGTCGTGACATCTTGCGCAGTTGACGGTGAGGCCCAGAAAGGTTTGTCCGACGCTGGCGGCGAGTTCTTCGAGTTCGTCTTGTCTCGCCAGGAGCTTCATTCGCTTGCTGCCTCCGACCACGGTGTTGTGGACACCCGCGACCAGGAAGCCGGCCGAAGCGGCTCCTTCGCGGCCGGGGACCAGCAGGTCACCGGTTAACTGGAGCTTGGCGAAGCGGTTGTAGGGCATGTCGCGATTCAACGCGTCGATCACCCAGTCGCGATAGGGCCAAAACGTTCTGCGGGGATTGTTGCGTTCGAAACCATCACTTTCCCCGAAACGGACCACGTCGAGCCAGTGGCGGCCCCAGCGTTCGCCGTAGCCGGGTGATGCGAGCAGACGGTCGGCCATTTCGGCGTAGGCGCGTTCGCTGGGGTCGGCAACGAACGCGGCAACGACTTCCGGGGTCGGTGGGAGTCCCAAGAGATCGATGTGCAGTCGCCGGGCCAATTGACGGGGGGTGGCGGCAATGGTGGGTGTCAGGCCGTTGGATTTCAGGCGGGCGAGGATGAAACGGTCGAGATCGGTTCGAGACCAGTCGTCCCGGTTGTCGGCCGGGGGGCGTGGGTCTTTCAATGGTTGCAGAGACCACCAGTCGGTGCCGGCACGTGACGTGGTGGTGTAGGCGAATCGGTCAATCGGATCGGTGCCCCAGGTCGCACCCGAGATGATCCAGCGTTTCAGTAGTGATCGCTCCGTTGCAGTCAATGGATGCTTGGGGGGCATCTCGCCATCGACAACGCGCTTCCACGCGAGGCTGTCGTCAAGCTTTCCGCCGACAATTGCCGGGCCAGTGGCCCCACCACGTCGCGCACGCTGGCGACCGGAGAGGTCCAACGACCCCTTGGGCTTACTGCCGCTGTGACACTCGAGGCATTTGGTGGCGAGCAGTGGTGCGATGTGGCGGTCAAAGTTGACGGGGGGGGCTGCGGCAACGCCAGTTGGGGCCGTCAGCAACAGGCCGAGGACCGTGGTGGCCAAGGCGAGTGGTCTTGTTCGCATCGGAGTTAGGTGTGTTGAGGGATGGGGTGGGAGACAAGCCGACATTCTGGACGATTCAAGGGCCGAGTGCGAGTGGCGACGTTCAAGGTGGCTCGGTAGGGCGATGACCGTTAGCGCGTCACGGAAGAAAGAGGCGGTGTTGAAATCCTTTACGGTATCCACCAGTGTCGAAGTCGTGCGATTTGATCAGGCCCTGTTCGGCGGGCCGGTCCGTAGAACTTTCGGTGACAAGAGGTCTGAGCCATGTCCACGATATTCGTCAGTGGTCCCACTGGTTGTATTGGCGCGGCCACAGTAGGCCATTTGCTCGACAACGGTGTTGACGAGATTGTGGGGTTCAGTCGCCGTGAGGATTTCAGCCGAATTCCGGAACAATATCACGATCGGATTCGCTTCATCCGCGGTGACATCACCGATGCAGAGAGTGTGCACGAGGCGGTTTGCCAGGCGGAGCCATCGGCGATCATTCATCTGGCCGCCTATCAAACCCCCGACTGCCAAGCACGGCCCATGGAGGGGCTGGCTGTCAATGTTCTGGGGACGGCCAACATGTTCAAGGCGGCGGCCTCGCTGGGTGACTCTTTGAGTCGGTTCGTATTCGCCAGTTCCGCGGCCGTTTACGGGCCACGGTCGGTCTACACATCCGAATCCGTAACTGCCGATTTGCCATATCTGCCTCCCAACCTCTACGGGTACTGGAAGGTGGCCGGTGAAGGGGTGGCCCAGGCGTTTTTTGCGGAAACGGGCGTGTCGACGGTCAGCCTGAGGCTTGCAACGACCTATGGGCCCGGGCGAGATCTGGGCCTGACATCGGCTCCCACGACAGCGATCAAGTCCGCGGTACTTGGTAGGGATTACCGTCTGCCGTATCACGGCCGCGAACACTTTCACTTCGTCGAAGACGTGGGGGCTGGGTTTTCGCTGGCAGCGATTGATCCGTTTGAAGGATACGGGGCATTCAATCTGCGGGGGCGGACGGTTCCCACGGAGGTGTATCTCGCGGCATTGCGAGAGGCGTGTGTCGCTTCAGGTGTCGATGGTGTCAATGTCGACGTGGCGGATGATGCGACAACGATGCCGTTTGTATGTGATCTCGACGATGGTGCCACCATCGCGGCCTTTCCCCGGATGCCGCTCACGTCGCTGGAGGACGGGTTGCGGATTTCGGTGAAACGGTTTCAGCAGATGGTCGCTGATGGGACGTTGGCCGAGGCGTAACCCGCCACTTGGCGAGCGGCGCCAGGTCACTCGGGCGGATGTCAACTGGACTTGGCCAACGCCGGCAGTCCGTACGGTTCGCGATACGACTTGCCCAGCAACTTGTCGGCGGCGGGGGTGTCGACAAACCGGCCAGACTTCGCATTGAAGTTCAGAGTGCTGTTGGTGTCGTAGGCGATGTTCCCGAAGTGGACCAGGGCGCACGACAGATGGGCGGCCTCGGCGTTTGCCCGGGTGATTGCGCGGCGTGTCCGAACGGCCGTCAGGAAATTGTCCATGTGCTCGGCGTAGCCCCTTTGACCTCGCAATTCCTTCCCCTCGGTCGGACCGCGTTGGCTCTTGGGGCCCAGGAACGTGCTGAAGGCACCGCGACGTGAAAAGACCATGTACCCCTTGGTGCCGTAGAACACGTTGCCGTTGTCGAATCCGTGCATGCCGTAAGCGGTGAACGGGTAATTCTCGTAAACCATCACCTTTCCATCCGGGAACTCGTACCGGACGACCATGTTGTCCGGATATTCGGTGCTGTGGCCGTGAAGGATCATCGTGCCGCCGCCGGCCGAGACCTTGTTGGGCAGCAGGCTGTTTCCGAGCCCCCATCGGGCCATGTCGATGTCGTGGATGCCGTCGTCACCGATCTCACCGTTCGCGTAGTCCTTGAAACGACGCCACGAGACATGGAAGCGATGACGGTTGAAGGGCCGTGTGGGAGCCGGTCCCAGCCACCTCTCGTAGTCGACTCCGGCCGGCGGTTTGCTGTCGGCGACTGGCTTGGTGACGCTTCGAGTTTCGGCGGTCCAGGCACGAGCCACCATCACCTCGCCAATCAGGCCGTCCTTCAGCAAACGTTCGGCTTTGGCGGTGACGGCACTGCTGCGCATCTGGCTGCCCTGCTGGACGATGCGCCCATGTTGCTTGGCAGCCTGGATCACCATCGGGCCTTCGTTGAAGACGTGCGAGAGGGGTTTTTCGACGTAGACGTCCTTGCCCTGGGCAAGGGCCGGAAGGGCAATCGGGGCGTGCCAGTGGTGAGGTGTCGCAATGATCACCGCATCAACGTTGGCATCGTCCAGGACGTCTTCGAATTTCTTGGTCCGCCGCGGCGGTTTGTCCTGAAACTTACCGATGATCGCCTGTTTGGCATCCATCTGTGCCGGGTCCACGTCGCAAAGCCACGAGAAATGGACGTCTTCACGACGCTGGACGAGTCCCCGGACGTGGTGGCCCATGATCCCCCCACAGCCAATGATGCCCAGGCGGACCGTCCGAGACTGGGGCTTGCCGGCAGCGTGGGCACCAGTGATGCCGGCAGCGGCAGCGGCCGTTGTGGAAGCGGTGGTCTTCAGGAACTGGCGTCGGTCGGTCGAGTCAGACATGTTCATCTCCTTGTCAACGGCCACGCGACGGCGTGGCTCGAGGTGATTGGTTCTCCAGCAACGGAAGCCCGTAGGGTGTGAACAGGAACATCATGCTGCCGTATCCTGTCTGTCCCTTCAAGTTGTCGGTGGGCAGGTTTTTGATTCCCGCGGCGATCAAGGTGGTCAGGGCCTCGCGGCCGATGCGGCGATGCTCGGCGTTATTGGTCAGGGACGACTCGTAGGCTATGGCCTGGCAGATCAACGCGGCCGGCGAGTTTTGCCCGGTGGGCGGGATGTGTCGGTAGTGTTTGCACGATGTGGTGCGATACGCACGGTGCTTCTGGTTCCAGCAATCTCGGATCAATTGGTCGATACCGGCGGTGAGTCCCTGCAACGCCTCGGGGTCTCCTGTGGCTTTGTGGTAACGGGCCAGTCCACTGAGTGTCAGGGCCAGCATGTAGGCGTTCTGGCCGCGGCAACGCCCAGCGTCACTGGGTTCGCTGCAGTGACCATAGGCCAACTTGATGACCCAGCCTTTGTCCGGGTCAAGGTGTTGTCGGAGTCTCCGCCACTGACGGTTCGCCGCGGACAGGTACGCCTGGTCTCCGGTTGCGTCCCAGGCGGCCATCATCATCTGTAGCGGCCAGCCGATGCCGCGAAGGTGGTCGGTGTAACGTGTGGGGGTGCGACGGGCCATGGCGTCACAGGCCATCACGGCCACTTCGTGCGTCCGACGTTCACCGGTCAAAAGGAAGTGGTCGAAGGCTCCGCCTATCCAGTGGTGGCCCAGATCGACCAGGCCCAACTGGTAGGCCCCGGTCATCTTCAGGGGCGCGATGTCGTGGTACTTTTCGCCATCGTAACGGCCGTAATAGCCGCCGGTGTGTCCGACCGAATGAGCCCAGATGGCACCAGGCTCGATCTGCCAGCTTCCACCGTACTCCCGGATCGGCTGGTTCACTTCGTGTGCGATGTCGACATCAATCAGATGCCTGGCCGCGATCTCGGCACGGTCGAAAAAACGGCGATCACCGGTCCGCAGGTATTGCTGAAAAAAACACCGCGAGGTGTCGTACTCGAGATTGCCCCACGAATCCCATTGGATGGCGTACCAGTCGCCGTAGTTGAGCAGTCCGTACTCGCGGACTTCATCCCGGCCACGAAGGTGCTTGTCGAGAAAGCCGGAAAACCACTTGTCGTAGTCAGCCGTCGGTCCGGGACGGGCTGGGGGCATGTCACCCAGCACCTGGGTGTCGGCAATCCGTTGAGGGGTTGGTTCGGCAAGTACCCGTTGGTGCAGTCCGCGAAAATGGTTGTCGAGTTGATCGGGGTTCGGCGGCGAGGGCAGGAATCTCGCCCAGACTTCATGAGTCTTGGCGACTCCGAGCTTGAACGAATATTTCCCACCCCGGAGATAGTAATAGAGTTTGGCTTCTTCACGAATCGGGCGTCCGTCATAGGTTCCCTTGGCGAACCGGGGAAGAAGGCCGACGCCGATTTGCCCGTCGCCCACGGAAAGGCCTTTGGGCCAGTTCTGCCAGAAATGACGAATCCCAACCGCCATGCCCCCGTTGGGGCCCCATGCAGCGGCCCAACCGGCAGCGTGCCGACCGCCCGGTTCGCCGTCGATGCGAAACTGGCGGTCGTCAACCTGGAACAGACGCGTGGGCTTCTTGCGTGGGCCTTCGAGATGGTGGGTGAACGGGCCGTCGCCGGCCAGTTTCCAGCGGCATGTCAGATTGTCGACGCCGCTCATCGTTGTCGGTGTGTGATCGTTGATGAACGTGTAGTCGAACCGAATGTCGGGAAGCCCGCGGAAAATGTGCAGGCGGACGACATAACGAAAAAAGGATCCATTGTCGTCCCGATGTGATCCGTGCAACCGTAGGCAGGCTCGCAACGGCCCCTGTTGTTCGCGAGTGATGTGCATGGCCGAGGTGTGAGTGGAGAAACTGCGGCCGGAGGGAGAGGTGAGCACAAGCCCCGGGGAATTCTCGGCGGTGATTCTTTCCGTCGGTTCGTAACGGCCGTTGGCATTGCGATCGAGCCACACGGCGTGCAATGGGCGAAAGTTGTTCCGATCCAAGTGCAACCGAAGGCGATGCGAGTCGACGGTCATTCCTTCGTATCCGTCGGTGATCACGATGGGGTTGGCGACCGGTTCGCGGGTGACGTCCGGGCCGTAAGTCAGGAAAAACTGTGACTTCTGCCGGGGATTGAGGCTGACCTGGAAGTCGAGCAGCAGCCACTTGACTGAACCGTCTGGCCAACGGGAGAGGATCTCGGTCTGGAGCGGGATCTGCTTTCCGGGAGACTTCGCCAGAAAAAGTGCGACACGGTCGGCCGAGCGGAGTTCGCCACGGGCGAAGGGCACACCCGAGGTGACCGGGGCCTGGTGGCGGACGATGCCCGTTGGTTCGGTGACCACCAGCGAAAATCGGTTGGCCGGAAATGCCGTTGAGGAACAACACAGGGCCAGGGTTGCGACAAAGAGTTGGCGCACGTGGGACTCCAGCACGATGAGGGGGCTTCATGTTATCGTGTTTTCTTGAGGTGCGTCAGTCCCGGTGAGCGGTTGGTTGCATTCGCCGGGAAGTGGCGGGATCATCCCGGTGTGTGGACCGTCTGCGACTTGGGCTTCAGGGACAGGGCACGACAGAAATGCCGGCTGCGATCGACGTGAAATGTCCGGCTTGTGGGCACGTGACGGAGGTGGCGCCCGAATGGGTGGGCCGCCAGGCTCGTTGCCAGTGTGGGTTCACGTTTGTCGTGTCTCCGGCGGTTCCCACACAAGTTCTTGCCGAGACGTGTGAGCCGGATGTTGGCGAGGCCGCCGGTGGTGTGGTCGAACGGATTTCCGTGACCGATACGGCGGGGGCCAGTTCCTCATCGGTCGGTTCGGTGGCCTCAACGACCTTTCGGCCCGCTTCTGCGGTGCAGAACTCGTCAGGACTTCCCGACGATCTTGGGAGCCTGTTGGGGGGCGGTGAAAGAGTGCATTATTCAGAGACGGTTCCTCCCCGCACGGTATACGTGAAGGCGGCATCGTGGATTCTTTTGCTGGGGTTGCCGCTGGTGTTGGTTACCTTGGGAGCGTTGGCTGGAAATGCACCGGGAGGTGTCTGTGCGGGGATGACCGGGTTGGGGACGCTGGGTGTTGGACTGTTGGTGAAATCGCGAGGCTGGCGGGCCCGTTGTTTCGTTATCACAGATCACCGGATACTTGTCCGCTCGGGATCGCTGGTGACAAGGGTCCAGATGATTCCTCGCCACGCGGTTGTGTTTCTGTGCATCGAGACCGGACTGGTGGATCGTTTGACAGGGACCCGCTCGGTGCGGATTCATGCCGCCGGACAGGATGTGCTGGTGCCCAACAGTTCCGATGTCGATCGTGTCGTGGCGTTGCTCGCAGAGGTGGGCCACGGTCATGATGATTCGTTGTAAGACAAACGACCAGGAGTGCTGACAATGGCTGAAACCAGTTGGATTCTTTCCAGCATCGCACAGGACCTTCACGTGGATCGTTTTGATATCGATGACGACGATGTGAAAGGGACGCCCGAAGGATGGTCTGTCTGCAAGCGGACCTTGCGTGGTGGCAGACGCGAGGGGGTCGACGTGATCGAAATCGACAACGGGGCCGTCGAGATCACTGTGATTCCATCACGCGGGATGGGCATTTGGCAGGTCGTCTCTGGCGACGATCGCCTGGGGTGGCGGGCTCCAATCCGGGGGCCGATCCACCCGCGAGAGGTGAATATGGGGGAGCCCAGCGGGTTGGGCTGGCTTGATGGATTTGATGAACTGCTGGTGCGATGTGGACTGGAGAGCAACGGCGCCCCGGAATTCGATGCTGATGGACGCGTGGTCTATCCGTTGCACGGCAAGATTGCCAATCAGCCATCCGACGAGGTGACGGTGACGGTCGATTCGGATCGCGGGGAGATTCGTGTCAGCGGCATCGTCGACGAGGTGCGGTTTCATTTCCTGAAGGTGCGGCTGCATGCCACCCTGGTGACCCGCTTTGGGGAGTCGGGTTTCCGGATTCACGATGAAATCGAGAATCTTTCGGCGTCGTCCGCCGAGGTCCAGATGCTTTATCACTTCAACGTCGGTGTGCCGTTGTTGGACGCGGGGTCGCAACTGGTGGCTCCGTCTTCAACGATTGTCCCTCGCAACGAGCGTGCAGCCGAGGGGATTGATGGCTACACGAACTACCAGGCTGAGGAGGCGGGATACCAGGAGCAGGTGTATTTTCATCAGATGCACGCTGCCGGTGACGGAAACACTCGTGTGCTGCTGAAGAACGGGCATTCGACCGCCGGTGTCAGCCTGCTGTACGACGCCCGGAAATTGCCGTGTTTCAGCCAGTGGAAGAACACGACGGCTGTCGTCGATGGTTTCGTTACCGGGATCGAGCCCGGGACGAATTTTCCCAACCCCCGGACCTACGAGGGCCAACAGGGCCGCGTGCTGAAACTCCCCGGCGGTGGTCGGGAAACTCTCGGCCTGGGGGTGGAATGGCACCGTGATACGGCTGGCGTGAAGGCCGCCGAGGGGGCGGTCGGGAAACTGAAGGCTGGTCGGGATCCGAAAGTCTTCAAGACACCACAGAAAGGGTGGTGTGCCGACGCGTAGCCGAAATTTCGCGGTCTAGTCGTCCGTGGGAGTCGGGTCAGGGATCGCTTGCGACCTGGCAATCAACATCAGGGAGCCCAGTGCGATGAAGAGTATCGGGATCTCCTTTCCGACGTCGAGTATCTCCTGGGTCCTGAGAATCGACATTCCGGAGGATAGAATCAGGAATGAACCGAACACGAAGGTCGATTTGTTGTAACCGTTGATCAGGAAGGTGAGTACACCGACCGCAGCAAGTCCGATGGTCCAGATCTGGTTGAAGCTGGGCATGATGCCGAATTGGCCCAACAGGGTTACGACCCCGACAACGACCAGCAGGATCGGCAGCACTGCTGACGTCCCGGACTTCTTGGACGGGAGACGGGACGAATTGTCGGTGGTCATGGCAAAACTCCAATAAAAAAAACACCGGGACCGCGTACTGTGTGCAAGGCGTGGAAGTTCACGGGTTATCACGTGCTTTAGACCACCGAATCGAAAAACATTGTCTCGGTCGACGGGCTGGGATCTGCGAACACGGAGAGAATATGTTCCGGACATTGTGTCGACTGGTGTGTTTGGCGTTTGTGGTCGCAGGAGTTTCTCGGGGGTTGCCGCTGTCGGCCGCCGATCCTGATCCGGCTCGACAATGGGGCCAGTGGCGAGGTCCGTTGGCCACCGGAGTGTCACCGTACGGCGATCCGCCGATCGAGTGGAGCGAAGACAAGAACGTGCGTTGGGCCAGCCGGTTGCCGGGGACCGGGCACTCCACACCCGTCGTCTGGGGGCAATTGGTCTTCGTGACCGCCACAGTTCCTTTCGGCGAGAAAGTCATAGCCAAGGCAGATGCCGATCCGGGGGCGCACGACAACCTTCCCGTGACGCAGTCACACCGTTACCTCGGACTGGCCTACGAACGTCGGACCGGGAAGTTGCTGTGGCAGAAGACGCTTGCAGAGGAACTTCCACACGAAGGAGGCCATCACACCGGAAGCCTCGCTTCCCACTCGCCCGTCACCGACGGAAAGAGGCTTTTTGCGTTCTTCGGATCCAGGGGACTTTATTGCTTAGGTTTTGACGGGAAGCTGCTGTGGAAAGTGCGAATCGGCAAGATGGCGACCAAGCACAACCACGGCGAAGGGGCTTCACCGGCCCTGTACGACAAGACCCTGGTCGTCAACTGGGATCACCAGGGGCAGTCAAAGGTCGTGGCGTTCGACACTCGTAGCGGAAAATCCAAGTGGTCGGTCGATCGTGACGAGGTCACTTCCTGGTCGTCGCCGATCGTGATCAAACACCAGGATCGCGCGGTTGTCGTGATTTCGGGGACGAAATTTCTTCGTGGATATGACCTGGAAAACGGGAAGGTGCTTTGGCAGTGTGCGGGATTGTCCAACAACATCGTTGCCACCCCGGTCTACGAGGCCGGAATGGTGTTTGCCGGAAGCAGCTACGACACGCGCATCATGATGGGCGTCAATCTCGATGGGGCCAGCGGGGATCTGACCGGAAGTGAGCATGTGGCCTGGAAGACTCGCCAGCGAACCCCCTATGTGCCCTCTCCCCTGCTCTACAAGGGGGGGTTGTACTTCCTGCGGCACTACCAGGGGATTCTCACTCGCCTCGAAGCTCGCACCGGAAACGAGGTGACTGGCCCGTTTCGGCTCGGTGGCGTGACCGACATTTACGCGTCACCGGTCGCAGCAGCCAATCGCATCTACATCACCGACCGGCAGGGCGCTACGCTGGTGATCAGCGGCGACGCGACGCCAAAGTTTCTCGCTCGCAATGTGCTCAACGACAGCTTCAGTGCGTCAGCGGCCATTGTTGATCGCGAGTTGTTTCTCCGGGGGACCAGGAAGCTCTACTGCATCGCGAGCCCTGCGAAACCGAAGAAGAATTCTGGCGATTAGTTTGAAAGGGGCTTGAGGCCGGCGTGGATGATCGGGAAGAGCTTGTCCCAGCAAACACTGTCTCCGGGGACCCGTTGCCTCATCGTGATCAAGACGAATTGTTCGTCCGGGACGATGTGGAATTTCGTGCTCGCGTACCCACCCCAGCGGTATGCGGTCCGCCGCCTGCGATCAGGCTTGCTGCCAAACTCGTGATCGACGAGTCCGAAGCCGAGTCCGAATCTTCGGCTGTCAGGTTTTGAGGGGAGCTGGTTGGTGAACATCAGGCGAATGGTCGCAGCATCGAGGATGCGTTGTGTCCCAGCCCGTCCTCCGTTTGCCACCGCCTGGCAGAAACGTGCATAGTCGATGATCGTTGAGACCAGGCCACCTCCACCGGATTCCCACTGGGGAGGATGGCGATAGGGGCTGGAGTGAGCAGACGAGATGCGATAGAAGGCTCCGTTTTTCTTGTCATGCACCGGTCCGAATCGGGAGAGCTTGCTGTCGGGGACATGGAACGCGGTGTCGACCATTCCCAGTGGCTTGAACAAATGCTCCTGGAGATAGGCAGAGAGCTGTTGTCCGGAACAGACTTCGATGAGGCGACCGAGTATGTCGACGTTGAGGCCGTAGGTGAACTTCTCGCCGGGATGGTGCAACAACGGCACGCGTCCCAGTCGCGTCATGCCGTCCAGCAGAGAGCACTTTGGCGGGTACATCCCCTCGTACCAGTAGACGACCTGGTTGTCCTCGTAAAAGCGGTTGACGGGTTCGATCAGCTTTCCACCGTAGGCGATTCCGGTTGTGTGTCGAAAGACGTCGCGAACGGTGATCTGTCGCCGGGCCGGCACGAATCGGTGGCGGGGTTGGCCAGCGGCATCTTTGTCGGTTTTGAGCACTTTCATGTGACGAAATGCGGGGATGTAATCGGCGATCGGATCGTCGAGTTGAAAGTGGCCCCGCTCCCAGAGTTGCATGGCTGCGACGGAGACGATCGGTTTGCTCATCGAATAGATCCGAACAATGTCGTCGACTCGTGCCGGGAGTTTCGATAGGGCGTCCCTGTAGCCGTAGGCCTTCATGTGAGCGATGCGACCTTTCCGCAGCACGCACACCGAGACTCCGGCGATCTTCTGTTGCCGGATCTGTTCTGCGATCAGGGCCTCTGCCCTGCCGATGGCGTCCGGGTTGATCTGGAGGTCTTTTAGGGGGGCGGTGAGGAGTTCCGCAGGTCGGGCCGGGCAGGATGCAGCGAGAACCAAGCCGAGGATCCAGGGGAGGCGTGACATGATGGGGTGTGCTCGTGTTGAAGTTTTGCGGGAGATGGGATCACTCGCGACAAGACAGCAATCGGCGGGGTCAGGCGATGACATCCTGGATCACTTGTCCGCCGACGTCGGTCAAGCGGAAGTCGCGGCCAGAATGCCGAAACGTCAGCTTCTGGTGATCCAGTCCCATCAGGTGCAGGATGGTCGCGTGCAGATCTCGGACGTGCGCGCGGTTCTCGACAGCTCTCATTCCGAATTCGTCGGTGGCACCATACCGGAAGCCCGGTTTGACACCGCCACCGGCCATCCAGACTGTGAAGCCGAAGTGGTTGTGGTCGCGTCCAGGTTTGTTGGCGGTCACGTCGGTCGTTGGAGTCCGCCCAAATTCGCCTCCCCACAAGACGAGGGTTTCGTCCAGGAGGCCGCGGGACTCAAGATCGGTCAATAGTGCTGCAATAGCCTGGTCGCATTCGAAAGCCTTGGGGCGGTGGTCGTTGATGTCGGTGTGATCGTCCCAGGGGATGTCAGGCGCGAAGGCCAGTTGGACGACACGGACTCCACGTTCGGACAGTCGGCGCGCGATCAGCGCTCCCTCGGCAAATCCGCCGTACTTTCGGCCTCCCGCGACGCCTTTGGTCGGCTGAGGACCGATGCCGTAAAGGTCATGGGTGGCTTTGGATTCGCGGCTGATATCAAAAGCTTCGGGGGCGGCAAACTGCATGCGGAACGCTAGCTCGAGGGATTCGATCCTCGCCTCGAGTGCACGGGCCGGCCCTGTTCGATTGAGTTCCAGCCGGTTCATTCTTTGCAGAAGCTCAAATTGCCGTCGCTGGCTGCCGCGCGGCAGCCCCGGGTTCCGAATGTCCGCGATCACCCGCTTTGGGTCCAGTTTGTAGGTGTCAACGAAGGCCCCGGAATGAACGCCGGGCAGAAAACTGCTGCTCCATCCGGTGGGTCCGGGACGGGGATGACCGTTGTGACTGATCACTACGAAAGCTGGCAGGTCCTGGTTTTCGGTTCCGAGCCCATAGCTGAGCCATGATCCGAAACTCGGACGTGTGGGCTGGTTGGCTCCCACGCTCATCATCAACAGGCCCGAGATGTGTTCGGGGATGTCGGTGTGCATCGAGTGGATCAGGCAGAGTTTGTCGGCGTGACGTGCAACGTGTGGGAACAATTCGCTGACCCACAGTCCACTCTGCCCGTGTTGAGAGAACCGGTACGGGGATTTCAGTATCCCCGTTGTCTTTCGCTGTGTATTCAGGTCGACGGTCGACGGCCGTTGGCCCTCGTACTTGGCCAGCAGGGGCTTTGGGTCGAATGTGTCGATGTGGGAAGGGCCACCGTTCATCAACAAGTGGATGATTCTCTTCGCTCGAGGTGCCGAGTGTGGCGTGCGGGCATCCAGCGGCGATGACGATTCCTGTCCGAACACATTGGCCAGGCCCAACATCCCGACACCGGCGGTGCCCCGAGTAAGAAGAAGGCGGCGGGAAATCGGGTTGGTCGGGAACACGGGTGACATCCCGTCAAGTGAGGGGTTAGGGCCGGAAAAGGAACTCGTTGGAGCCGAGTAATGCCTGGCAGTATTGTTCCCAGGACGAGAGATGGCCATTGAGACGCCGATCGGGAGTGGCGCCGAGGAAGTCGCAGCCCAGGGCCATTTCCTGCGGAGTGGGTGAGCGGCCGACGGCCAGACGCATGGCTCGGGAAATGCGGTCGGTCGATGATGCCGTGCCGATTGCTGCCCGGATTGCCAGTTCGCGGGCCCGGGCAATGACAAAGGGGCTGTTCAGTGCAAAGAGCTGCTGCTGGGGAATGGTCGTGGCTATGCGGCCGCCACTGCCTGTCCGTGGATTCGGGAAATCGAAAAGCCGCAGCAACTTGTCGGATTCGGTCTGGATGTCCCGATGGACAGCGGCGTAGATCGTCCGGCGGGAGGCCGCAAAGAGATTGTCCACTGCGGGGCCTCCGATAGTGTCATCGAGTGACCCGGACACGGCCAGCATCGCGTCCCGCCACGATTCGATGTCCAGTCGAGTTCGAGCCATCCGCCATAGCAGGCGATTGTCCGGGTCGGCGGCGATGTGGGCTGGGGTGGAGGTAGAGGCGAGTCGGTAGGTCGCTGACTGAAGTATCTCACGGTGGACCTGCTTGATGGACCAGCCGGAGTCCATCAGTCGGATGGCGAGCCAGTCGAGCAATCGGGGGTGGGTGGGTCGGTCGCCGAGGAACCCGAAGTTGCTTGCGGTGCCCACCAGCCCGCGCCCGAAATGGTGTTGCCAAAGCCGGTTAACAATGACGCGTGCGGTAAGTGGGTTGCGACGGTCGGCAATGGAACGGGCCAGTTCGAGGCGGCCGCTTCCGGAAGTGAATGGGGGAGGCGAGTCCCCGGCCAGGGCTTGAAGAAATCTGCGAGGTGCAATGGGTCCGGGTTTGCGGAGATTTCCGCGGAGGGCTATCCGCATGTTTGCAGAGCCGGTGTCTCGGACGGAGTGGGCTCGCGGAAATTTCAGAGAGGCCTCCTGGTGTGTGATGGCGAGGCTCCGGTTGATGCTGGCGATCCGTTCTTTGTTGTCGTCCTTCTTGGCGGCCTTGAGTTGATTGTTCAGAGAGGTGATTCGGCCCTGGATTGCGTTGTACTCAGCGGCCGCCTCCGGCTTGACCAGGACGAGTTCGTCTATGTAACCGGTGTTGTTGAAGATGCCGGCCAATGAGTAGTAGTCGGAGGTCGGGATGGGGTCGAACTTGTGATCGTGGCAACGTGCACATGCAACCGTCAGGGCCAAGAATCCACGAGTGACGGTGTCGACACGATCGTCGAGAGTTTCGGCTTTGGCGATGGCCACCCCGTCCGGAGTTCCACCATCGTCCTGGTACATCATCCCCAGGGCCAGGAGGCCGACAGCGATGCCGCCGTTGCCACCGGATCCGGTCGGGACCAGGTCGCCCGCAAGTTGGTGAATGACGAACTGGTCGTAGGGCAGATCCTCGTTGAGGGCGCGGACCACCCAGTCACGATATCGCCATGCGTGGGGAAGTGGCCGGTAGTAGTATTCGGTCCGCAACTGGTCGTCAGCGTAACGGACCACGTCCAGCCAGTGCCGACCCCATTTTTCACCGTAAGCCGGACTGGCCAGCAGTCGCTCTATGAGCCGGTTCCAGGAACCGGGACGTGTGTCGGAGAGAAACGTGTTGACGTCATTCGGGGACGGGGGAAGGCCGGTCAGGTCCAGCGTGATCCGCCGGACCAAGGTCTCGGAAGAAGCCGGCGGCACCGGTCGCAGTTGGTGCCTTTCCAAGCGAGACAGCACAAAGGAGTCCACCGCATTTTGAGGCCAGCCGGTGTCGAGGACGTCGGGGCGTGGTTGTCGCTGGGGTGGCTGGAAGGCCCAGTGCGCTCGGCCGCGTTTCCAGTCGATGGTCGAAGTGGCCTCGGTTGGAGCAACGGCCGATCTCGGGTCGGGTGCCCCTCGAGAAATCCATTCGCGAATCAGCGAGATTTCCGACTTTGGCAGCACTCCGTCCGGCGGCATGGCCAAGTCTTCGTCGACGTACTCGACAGCCCGCATCAACCGGCTCTTTGCAGGTTGACCGGGGACGATGGCGGGACCCGAGTCCCCGCCCTTCTGCCAACTGGGTCGCGAGTCGAGTCGGAGCCCACCTTCGATGCTCTTGCCCTTGGCCGAGTGGCAGGCAAAGCATCGTTTGACGAGCAGGGGCCGGATCTTGGACTCAAAGAAGTCGCGATCCTTGGGTGGGATCGCTTCGGCTTCAACCGAGGTGGCTCCGGTGACGACCGTACCGGCCAGGACGAACAGTGTGCGGACTACGGACATGACAGGAGTACCGAGGGAATTGCCACAGGTGCGAGGATACACCAACTGAAGCGACTTCCGGAAGATAGCCCGCCTGCGTGGCGAGAAAGTGGTGGTTCAAACAGGCAGCAGGTAGGATGCCGTTCGTCGGCAGAGAGTCGGCAATAAAAACTGGCACAACGGAGGGGCACGATGATCTGTCGACGTCTGGCGGTGGTGTGCTTGGTGTTGTTCGTGTCGAGAGGTGGGGCCGTGGCTGAGGAAACAAAGGGACGTTCAGTGCGAGTGGCAGCGGTGTCGTTCGTGCCCGAAAAGTTCGATCTCTCAAAAAATGCCGTTCAACTCGAGAAGATGTTTCGCGAGGCTGCAGCTGGTGGCGCTGACATCGCCGTTGCTCCCGAAGGGATTCTCGAGGGATATGTCGTCAACGAGATCATCGCCGGAAAGGCCGAAGCGGAGGCGATCAAGCAGGTGGCTGTTTCTATCGAATCGCCGACTATCAAACACTTTCGACGCTTGGCCAAGGAGTTGGACATGTGTCTCGTCTTTGGGTTTGCCGAACGGATCAAGGACGATGTGTTTAACGCGGCCGTGTTCATCGACGATGACGGGGACATTTGCGGCACGTATCACAAGATGCAGTTGGCCGAGGGGTACCATTCCAGTTGGTGGTTCAATCGGCTCGGCCGCCGCAGTCGGGCATTTGACACGCCGTTGGGGCGGTGCGGGATCCTGATCTGCAACGATCGCTGGAACCCCCGGTTGGCCGAAATTCCGTCCCTCGACGGTGCACAGTTTCTTGTCATTCCCTCTTTTGGGTCCCGATCGGCTGCCCAGGATCAGGCCGTGCTGAACCGGGGCAGGGAGAACGGGCTGCCAGTGATCGAGGCGAACGTGGGGGTTACCCTGGTTGTCAACGACGGCAAGATCGCTGCGGTTGACCGAAAGGAACAGGGGATCACGTTCGGGACCATCACGATCGGGCCCAAAGTGAAACGGGATCGCGGCAAGCGGGACGACGTCGAGCGAGAATTTCTCGAATGGCGTCGGTCCGAGATGGTGAGACGCTTCAGGCGGACGCAAGCTCGCCTGAAGAAGGCCGGTTCGAAGTGACCATCGTGTCCGGTCAGTCGACCTCGGCGCACATCACCCAGATCGGAGTGCCACCAGTCTTGTAGACCTTGATCGGGGTCAGCGCACCGGTCTTCTTGTTGATGCGGTAGGTGTGCAGGTCGTCGCTGCGCTGACCGCAGGCGAAGAAAAACTTGCCCTTCAGGTCAATGCATGTCGCCCTGGGGAAAAAGCCGGTTGGGTAGTGGCCTACGATCGTCATGTCGCCGGTCTTTTTGTCGATCGCGACAGCGCAGAGCGTGTCGTCAGGCTTCTGCCCTTCTTTCAACTCCGTCGTGCAACGATTCGAAACGTAAGCAAAACGGCCGTTGGGTGTGATCTGGATGTCGGCGGCGTGGCTGGATCCCTTGTGGCCGGGCGGAAGAGTCGAGAGCGTCGCCTTGCGAGTCAGACGCCCGGTTGACTTGTCGAAGGCCCATGACGTGATGCCCCCACCGTTTTCATTCGACGTGTACCCGAACGGCAACTTGGGGTGATGCTTGTAGTGGCGAGGTTCGTGGTAACGATGATTCTTGTCCGGCCCATCGACGTAGGGCGGGTCATTGGGAGTGAGTGTTCCCGCCCTGGTGTCGAGAACGAACTGGTACAGCTTGTTCGGAGAGGTGTGCGGTACGTAGACGTAACGCCCACTGCGGTCGAGTTCGATGCAGTGGGCAGTCTTCTCCGTTTTGATGTGCGACAGCAGTTTGGACGTCGCGACGCCGTCCACGATGCGATACATGGTGACGTCGCCCGCGCCATAATGAGCGGCCAGCAGGTATCCCCCGGTGGGGTCGACCTGAATGTAAGGCGGGCGAGATGTGATCTTTGCCGTGTCCACCAGTTTCAGTGTTCCATCGTCGCTGCGTCGAAATGTTGACACTCCAGCAGCGTTCCCTTCGAGTCCGGTCACCGAGGCGTAAAGGAATTTCTTGTCGGGCGAAAATGCCATGGCGCCGCCGTTGCCAGGCAGGGCTACGGAGAAGTTCTTTGTGAGGTGGCCCGATTTGCCGTCGATGTCGTAGGCGACAATCGTCTTGTCAGCCGTCGACGCCAGGTAAAGCACCTGGTCGTCGGCCGAACTGGTCTGAGTCGGGATGGTCATAGCTAGCGTCAACAGAAACAGGGGGGGGATTCGCATCGGGGCACTCCGGCTGGATCGTCCTGGTGTTGTCGTGGATCATTGCACAGCGAGGGGCCGTCGGACGCAAGTGCGGAGGGGTGGGGCGTGTCAGGATGACGGCAGCGGATGGCTGCGCAGCACGAGTGCCCGGCGGGGCGGCTTGCGATGGACGGCAAGCAGGTAGAGCCCGTCTTTGTGCGTGACGGCGTAGTCGGCCTGAAGATCGTCGATCGTCTCATCGGGCCGGGCAGGGAAATCGAGTCGAGAGAAGGCCTTGCGGGCGGGATCGAACACCGTCCAGCGGCCGATGAAATGATGCGGCCTGCCGTCGATCGACGCTTTTCCACCGGTCCAGGTTGAGTGGTCAAAATACAGGTGGCGGCCAAATCGGTGGCCACCGCTGAGATAACCGTACCACTTGCGTTGACCAGGGACCTGAAGGGGATCGCCCCAGCGGCCGGTCGTTACGTCCAGGGGGAACAGGCGGCCATTGAACATGTCTGACACGTAGATGGTGGATTCATTGAAAACACCACCGCCGACCACCGTCTTGGCTGCCCTTCCCGGACAGCGGAAATGCCCATTCCAGCGGCGGCGTTCGATGTCGAAACGGATTACGTCGTTTCCATTCCAACTGGATCCCCAGTATTCCATTCGGCCACGGTCGATAAACATCATGTAGGCGGTGTTGCTCAGGCGATACGGGCACTTGTGGAACGTGCCGCGGTGCTTCAGCGTGTCCCACAGTAGAACGCCACCCTGTTTCGTGTCGTAAAGGCAGAGTTGCGGGCGGCCGGGGACAGGATGCCCTCCGTAGACACCCGGCGACGTGTGGGGGAAATTGTGCTGGGTGACACGTTTTCGGGATCGGTCCCACACCCACAGTCGGTCGAGCGACGGTGTGCAAAGCAGAATCTGTTTTCCGGTGGCTAACGGCCAGAGGTGCAGCCCTGCCCACTTGCGACCGGTGACTTGGGCCAGGTCGAACTGGTCGAGGGAACCGGTGGGGGCATGGTATTGCCAGAGCGTGCCGTCGAGAGGGCTGGTCCAGATGTTTCCGTCGTCATCGACGGACGGTTCGTGGAATCGGCCGGGAGCGGTACCGATGTCGTGTCGGTGGAATGTGGGGGTCTGGACCTCCCCTTTTCCCTTGGAAGTGAGCGTTCCGGCCGCGACGGCTGAAGTGCCGCAGATCGCCAGTGATGCCGAGACCGATGCCGTCAGAAAGTCGCGGCGATTCGTGAGGGGGGCGGTCATGAGGTGGGGCCGGGGTTGATGATGTCGTCGAGCACGGTCCCACCGATGTCAGTCAGTTGCCGAAGACGGCCGGAATGGAGATATCGGAGCTGCTCGTCGTCGAGCCCCATCAGGTTGAGAATGGTTGCGTGTACGTCTCGGACGGGGATCTGTTCCTCGGCCGCTCGTAGCCCGAATTCGTCTGTGGCTCCGACCCTGGCGCCGCCGCGGACGTTGCCTCCGGCCATCCACATCACCAGCGCCCAGGAGTTGTGTTCTCGCCCGGGTCGACCACCGAGGGCTCCGTTGACAAACGGTGTTCGCCCCATTTCCGACGCCCACACGACCAGTGTTTCCTCGAGGAGCCCTCTTTGATCGAGATCGGACAGAAGTGCGGAAACCGGCTGGTCGACCTCCTTGCTGTGGCGAATCATCCGTCCGCGAACATCACCGTGATCATCCCAGCTATATACGTTGTTCTGGACGCCGTGGATGAGCATCGTGTAACGGACGCCGTGTTCGACCATTCGCCGAGCCAGGAGGCATTGCCGGCCGAAGGCTGCCGTGGAGGGGTTGTCGAGCCCGTAGAGCCGTTGGATATGTGCGGGTTCACCGGCAAGATCCACCACGCCGGGAGCCCGAGCTTGCATGCGGAAGGCGAGTTCGTACGCGTTGATGCGTGCCTCAAGATCGGTGGCATCGCGGCGTTGTTGGAGGTGACGCCGGTTGAGGAAGCCGAGCAGGTCGAGTTCTTTCCGTTGTTGTGGCCGCGAAAGACCGCGGGGACTGGCCAGATTCAGGATGGGGGTCCCGGTGGGGCGAAGCAGTGTTCCCTGGTAGGCCGAAGGCAGGTACCCGTTGGCCCAGACCGCGGCGCCGTTCATTGGGGCACCGCGAGGGTCCTGGATGACCACGTACCCCGGCATGTCCTGGTTTCCAGTGCCCAGCCCGTAGGTCATCCACGAGCCCACCGAAGGACTTCCGGGGAACTGGCTGCCGGTGGTGACATGCAATGTTGACGGGCCGTGGTTTTGGTTGTCGGTCTTGATTCCATGGATGAATGCGAGACGGTCGGCATGTCCCCGAAGGTGCGGGAACAGTTCGGAGAAGTGGTGTCCACACTCGCCATGCTGCTTGAATTGGAATGGGCTGCCGACAACCGAGTGTGGAAACGTGAGACGTCCCTGGAGTTCACCGGTGAGGTTGGGGATTCGGTTGAGCGGTTTGCCGTGAAGCTCGTTGAGCAGCGGTTTGTGCTCAAAAGAATCGACCTGGCTCACTCCTCCCTGCATGAACAGGAAGATGCAATGCTTGGCCCGCCGTGGGATGTGCGGAGATTGGCCGGCAAGGGGATTGGGCAGGTCTCCGTCGGAGCGGGCCTCTTGGGCTGCAAGGCCGGTGAGTGCCAGCGAACCCAGGCCGTTCCACGATCGTGTGAGAAAATCGCGGCGAGAGGCGAAAGGCAGGGCGGCGGATGGAGGAATGTGCATGTGCGAGATCAGTCGATGTAGACGAATTCATTGCTGTTGAGCAGTACGCGGCAAAGACCGACAAGTGGGTCGGAACTTGGCGTTTTGAGGAACCGGGCGAGTCGCGAGACCTCTTCGGGGGTCGGATGCCGGCCGTAGGCGACCTGGAACGCGAAATCGATCTGTGCGGAGGCGTTCTCGCCGGCCAGTTTGCGGACACGTGCGGCGAAATGGACCGCCTCCTGGTTGACGAATCGACCGTTGTACATTGCCAGGGCCTGCAGGGGTGTCACCGAAGACCTTCGTTTGGGGCGAGATTGTTCACAGACCAGGGCATCGAATGCCTGCATGAAGGGCATGCTCAGCGAACGTTGCTGGTAAATGTAGATGCTGCGTTTGCGGCTGCGGTGGTCATCGTGAGTGAACCACTTGCTGGAATTCCATTTGACCCGCTCGCCGACATCGTCGGGCAGCATTGGGAAGATGGGGAGCCCGTAGTGTTCGGGGTTCAGCCGGCCGCTGACTGACAACACGTTGTCTCGGACGGCTTCGGCCTCGAGTCGACGCCGACGGAATCGCCACAGCAGACGGTTGGACGGATCGGTGCGGAGAGCGTCTGGGTTTTCGGTAAGCGAGGCCTGCCGATAGGTGGCCGAGAGCACCATCAGGCGATGAAGTGTCTTTATCCGCCATCCCCCGTTGGTGAAGTGGCGTGCCAGCCAGTCGATGAGTTGCTCGTGACTGGGGCCGACCTTCAAGGTCCCGAAGTCACTGGGTGTGGCCACGATCCCCTGGCCGAAGTGCCAGTGCCAGAGACGATTGACCATCACGCGGGCTGTTAACGGGTTGTCTTTGCTGGCGATCCATTTGGCCAGTGCCATGCGACGGCTGCGCGTCGGCCAACGTTTGAAGGGGTCGAGACGTATGGCGGCCGGCTTTTGATGGCCAGTCACGGCACTCAGGAACCCCGGTTCCACAACTTCGCCGGGGTTGTTGTACTCTCCCCTCAGCATCACGCGGGAGGTGGGCACACCAGGTTCGTACGGAGGGCCGAAGGCGTGTCGGAGTGACATTGCCACCGGCTGCAGACGCCTGATGTCTCCGGGGATTGCTCGTTGTCGAATCGACAACAAGCGGAAACGATGACGCTCTTCATCCGTGATTTGTGTGGAGGAGGGGTCGTTGATGAGAGAAGCCAGAGATTGGGACTTGCGGGCAGACGGGTAAACCGCGGTGGCGAAAAACTGCCCCGCCCCACCGATCTCCAGCCCGTAACCTTCGCCCTGGTGCGTGGCAGAGAAGACAGCGACGATCGTGCCCTGTTGGTCGCCGAGAAACATGGCCTGTTGGAGGCCACTCTTGAGGAACGAATTGTTGAAGAGCACGGCAGCAGACTGTCGTTTGCCGAGTGTCGACAGCCGGGGCTGTAGAGCCTGTGACGACTGTGCGAGAGTCAGCCCGGTGATGCGGCAGGCCCAGCGGCCCACGGGGGAATTGGTCCCGGGGTTCGGTGTGGCGGGATCAGCATCGAGGTCGGTGGCGTCGAGCCACAAGCGGAGTCCGTTTGTGGGAGGCGCGGGGTCGGTCGGTGCGGCGGACTCGTACTTGTGACGAATCCATGCGTGCAGTCGCGCACGTTCGGATTCGGACAGCGAGTGGTCGTAGATCAGGATGTCGCCAAATGCGCCTTGGTGACCGGCCTTGAGAGGCTTGCCGAGCCCGTTGGTGTGCTGGCCGAGAGAAATGTGAGTGGGCGAATCGAGGTCGGCAAACCAGTGCCCATGGTTGCTACCGGACAGGGAATCCGTTCGCCTGGCGTTTTTCCCGTCGGTCTCGAAATGCCAGCGAGAACCGTTGGAACTGACCAGGACCGTGTGTCGGTTGCCGTCGGAGACGGGAGCACTGTCGAAGTAGTAATTGTTTCCGAGGCTGCCACCCATCGACTGCAGGGCGAAACCCGCCGGCGGTGCGATTCGCTTTCCCAGTTCGCTTGTGAGTTGGGCCAGTTCTGTTTTGACGGTCTCGGTCTCTTTCTGGAGAGCCGCGAGTGTTTGTTTGGCCCACGCAGCTTCGCCCTTTCGGTAAAACGTGGCCGGGAGTGCACCGCCGATCTGGAACCCGTCACCCCTGAGGGGGGGCGGGATGGCGACCGTCGCGAAGAACGCTTTCATCCGGTAGAAGTCTTCGGTGGGAATCGGGTCGTGCTTGTGGTCGTGGCACTTCGCACAGCCGACCGTGAGTCCCAGAAAGACGGAGCCGACCGTTGAGGTGATTTCACTGAGCATCTCGTGGCGAGTCTCATCACCACGCGGCTCGGTGAACGGAGCCAGTCGCAGGAACGTCATGGCCACGACGCGTTCCGGTTCGGGAAGTGGCAACTCACCGGCACCGAGCACTTCTGAGAATTCGTCACCTGCCAATTGCTCTTTGACAAACAGATCGTACGGTTTGTCGCGGTTGAGACTGTCGATGACGTAATCTCGGTACCGCCACGCGTGGGGCAAATCGGGGTCGCCCTCATACCCGGCGGTGTCGGCGTAACGGGCCAGATCGAGCCAGAAACGGGCCCACCGTTCGCCGTGACGGGGATCCTTCAGAAGGCGATCGACAACCGTTTCGTAGGCCTTTGGCGACTTGTCGTCCAGGAACGCCTGACGCTCAGCCGGTGTGGGCGGTAACCCGATGAGGTCGAAGTAGACTCGCCGCAGCAGGATCTCTTGTTTTGCCGGGACAGAGGGGCCGAGGCCGGCCGATTCCAGCTTGGCCAGGATGAACCGGTCGATCGGATTGCGGCACCATGAGGCGTCGGAAACCGCCGGAGCCTTCGGATTGCCGACTGGTGTGAAGGGCCAGTTCTGTTGTGCGACGACAGGCTGGGCCAGGCACGGCGTCAGCAGGACCAGCAGCAGAAGCCTTGTCATGATGGAGGCCGATATCGCGTTGGTTGGGATGTGCAGGGGACGCAGGCTTTCGATACACATTGTCTGCCGTAAAATACGGTGAGATCAATCTGAGGTCCTGGTGGACCGGGGAATTCGCGGACAACAGCGGAGACAAAACGATGCGGTACGGTGATTGTCGTTGGGTCGATATCGACGCCATGGACAAGGACGGAGTGGTCGCGGTGTGCCCGATCGCTGCTCTCGAACAACACGGGCACCACCTGCCGCTCCTGACCGATACGTACCTCGCCACTGAGGTGGCTGAGCGGGTTGAAGCGACGATTCCGGAAAAGGTGTTGCTGACACCGACCATGTGGGTTGGGGCTTCCGACCACCACCTGGATTTTCCAGGTACCATTTCGCTGCCCAACACGCTCTATGTCGAGGTGATCAAGAACGTTGTGCGGTGCCTGGTGAGAGCCGGCTTTCGTCGAATCCTGTTGCTCAACGGCCATGGCGGAAATGTTGCACCCGGGACTGTTGCGATCACCGAATTGGCCAATGAATGTGATCAGGCTGACGGACTGTTGTTGGCTTTGTCGAGCTACTGGGAATTGGCCGGTTTCGGGTCCGATTCGACGTCGCTGGAAACACCAATGGTCTCGCATGCTTGCGAGTACGAAACCTCGATGATGCTGGTGGTCAACGGCGAAACCGTACACATGGATGAGGCGAAGACGGGCGACCCCGTCATCGACACTCCGTTTTATCATTCAGAGCTCGGAGGTCGGGTCACCGTTGCCGGGCGGTTTCATCGCCTGAGTCCAACCGGGGCGATGGGGTCGCCCGAGTTGGCCACCCCTGAGAAGGGCGAGGAACTTCTGGCACGTGGTGGAACTGAAGTCGTGAAATTCATCGAGGAGTTCCTGGGATGGGATCACCGTGTCGTGTTGAAGCCGTGATTGGCATCGGACTGTTTCTGGGTGTGAGCGGACTGGTGGCGGCCGCCCCGCCGTTGGGAATCAGCTCTGGGCTGTTCGACTCGTCGCAACCGCGGACCCAGGGGCTGGCAAAACTGAAGATCGAAGAAACGGTCCTCTACAAGGCGACGGCTCGGACACACAAATTCTGTCATCACCCAAACCTGGTGCGACAGGGGAGCCGGGTGTTCTGCATGTGGTCCAACGGACGGGTCGGGGAGGACGAAGTCGGCCAGCGGATCCTGTACTCGACGGCACAGGTCGGTCGTCTTGACAAGTGGTCCGCCCCGCGGGAACTGGCTCGGGACCCTTCGGACCAGGGGGCTTGCGTGGCTGCCGGATGGCTGGTCAACGGGCCAACGTTGATTGCTTACTACACCGTAACTGGTGGGACGAACTTTGATCCCAGAACTGCGCTCTGGGCAAAGGTGTCAACCGACGGCCACAAGTGGTCGGGTCCACGACGGATCATTTCGGGTTTCTATATTGCGGGCCCGGTGAGAATGGGTGATGGAAGTCTTCTTTTGACGGGCGAATATGTCGGCGCTGCGCGATCTGCTCGGAGAATGGCGATTTTTCGTACACAGCGACCTGATGGCCTTGGAGGATGGGATGCGGCGAAGATTGCTCCCAGTGATCTGAAGGTGTTCGGTTACACCGAGCCGGCACCTTATGTGCTGTCCGGTGGCCGGGTGGTGTGTCCC
>PBOJ01000002.1 GCA_002724315.1 Planctomycetaceae bacterium
ATCTTCCGGTACCTGCAACCTCTTCGCCGTCCAGGACCGGGACCGGAATATCCGCCGGTTCGTTCGTTCCGTCGCCCGGGTGACCCGGTGGCTCATCGGGAAGTCCGACAACGCCTGGCAGACCCGGTCCCTCGCTTCCGCAATATCGTCGTCCACACCGACGAGACAATTGCCCTGGCCTCAGCCGGTGGCAGCGCCATCAACATGTTGCACATTTCTCCCTCCGGAACCGGCGACGGCTCATTCGCGAGTCCTTACGGAACCATCGCCGAAGCACTCGCCGACCCGCTGGCCAACAGCAGCGTGATCTACGCCTCCCGTGGAGGGACCTTCACGGAGAATGTGGTCCTGGGCACCGACACCACGATCCTCTCCAACGGCCCGACCCAACAGATCACCACCCAGTTCGGATTGCAGACGTTGCCACTTTCGGGAAGCAGTCCGACGGCGCTGCCCCAGATCGTCGGAGATGTCACCTTGGCCGACGACTCCACGCTCTCTGGTTTTCAGATCACCGGCACTGTCTCCGGAAACGGCATCAGCAATGCCGTGTTCACCGAAAGTCGTGTCCAGAACGCTCCCGGTTCGGCGATCAGCCTGGTCGCCAGCCAGGCCACGCTCAGCAATCTCACGATCACCGATGCCGGAGTGGCCGGCATCCACCTCTCCGACAGCGACGCAACGGTCACCGACGTCACGATCACCGGAGACGCCACCACCGCAGGTACCGACGGTGTGCTGGTCGACACGGACGCAACCAGTCGGACGATCACGCTCGAAAACCTGTCCGTCAGCGACGTGACCGACGCCGGAGTGGAACTCAACGTCAACGGGACAGGCACGCTGACGGCCACGATTTCCGGCACCACCACCCTCGCCGCGGCCGGCAACGCTCTGGATGCCGAAACCACGACCGGTTCCACCGGAGACCTGTTGCTGTCGGTCTCCAGCACTTCCGCCTCATCCAGCGGTGCCGCCGGCATCCAGCTCGACGGTTCGGCCGGGGGCGGCACGCTGACGGTCACCGGGTTCGCCGACAACAGCGTCACGGCCGCCGCGACAGGAGGCATCCTGGCTGACACGGTGACCTTCGACAGCGACGCTTCAACCGCCGCCATCGAAAGCGTCGACGTCGACAACCTGACCATTTCCGCAACCGGTGACGGCCTGCAACTGCTCTCACCCTCCGGAGAACTCGATCTCGGCACATTGTCGATCACCAACAGCAACGGAACCGGCCTGGAGATCGACACTCAGCCGGCTTCCACCGAATTCCTGCTCTCATCCGAAGGAGGATCGATTGCCACGACCGGCGGCCCGGCCATCAGCCTCGACGACCTGGAAATCGACATGTCGCTGGACAGCGTCTCCTCGACGGACAGTCCCACGACAGGTATCACGCTGGACACCGTCGGCGGTTCGCTGGCAATCGGCACAACAACGATCACCGGTTCAACGGGCACCGCGATCGTGGTCCAGAATTCCCTGGCCCTGGCACCGCGGTTCGTCGTCCTGCCGCACCACACTGACCCGGGCCACGAAGGCGAACACTACATGTCGCAGCTGATTGACGGACACCACTTCGCCTGGCTCGACCAGGACACCAGCACCCCCGACACCGTCGACGTCTTCTACGACTTCCGCAGCCTCAGCGGATTCGCCAACGAGATCACCGCCGACCAGATCACCATGGCGGAACTGGCACTGGAGAAGTGGGAAGACGCGACCAATGGACGACTTCAGTTCACACAGAACACGACCGCCAGTGTCGCGGACATCATCATCATCGGTACCGGAGACCTGGCAGCCGTCGGGGAAACCAGTGAAGAGGGTGGTGTCGTCGGGCTGGGCGGCGGCGTCTTCGCGCACAGCCCCGACCATCCGATCAGCAACGGATTCGCCTGGCAGGATTCTGCCGAGACCTGGGACACCGAGTTCGGCAATGGCGACCCGGCGGGGACGACCGACTACTTTTCGATCGCCGCCCACGAAATCGGGCACGCCCTGGGCCTGAACCACACCAGTGATTCGACCGACATCATGGACGGCGGAGCCTACATCGGCGAGTTGACCACTTTCTCAGCCGTCGACATCGAACACATCCAGTCACTCTACGGCGAGGGCACCAATCCTCCCCCGGCGTCGACGAACGCGGGACTCGCCGTGAACTTCGGCACGACCACGATTGAACGGACGCAGACAGCCGTGCCGGCTGCCGATGCGATCAACGCCACGACCAACAACGACGGAAACGCGTTGCTGATCTTCAACAACCTCACCATCACAAACGGCAACGGCAACGGCCTGGTCGCCGACAACACCGGCACGATCAACATCAACACACTGGCGGCGGCCGGCAGTGCGATTTCGGTCACAGACGGGGCCGCCCTGGACATCACCGACACCACCGTCGACATCACTCTGGAGGCCATCACCGCCGACGGCGGCACGTCGGCGATCCTGCTCGACAACGTCGATGGCAGCCTTGCTGTCACCGGCGTCGGCACTGGCGGTGGAGGGGGAACCACTGCCACTCCGTCGACGATCAGCGACATGACCGGAACCGGAATCGTGATCAGTGACTCGACCGCCTCGGTCTCATTGAATCTCTTCACCATCACCAACGACACGGGAGTGGCCACCGGCCTGCTTTTGGATGACAGCGGCAGCCCGGGGACGCCCGACCCCAGCCTGACGCTGACCAACAGCACATTGACCGGAACGGCCGACAACTGGACCGGAATCAGTGTCAACCTGACCAACGACGGGACCATCAGCATCAGTGACACGCTGTTCACGGGAACCACCGGATCCGGCCAGGTCGGCATGACGTTGGTTGTCGACGGCGGCGGGACCGACACACCAACCGCCGCCCTGGCCTTCGACGACAACACGATCTCCCTGGGCGGAGTGACCCCCCTGGCCATCAGCCTCTCGGCCAGCAATGGTGGACTCCTCAATCCGCTCTCCGGGCTGGGCAACCTCGCCACCAACGGAACCATCGACCTGACCGGCAGCGAACTGTTCAACGCCAACGGCACCGACGCGTCGATCAGCGGGTCGCTGGAGGTCAATTCGGCGACGGTCTTCCCCTGACCGGCTACGAGGTGACTGTCGGTTTGAGGACCTGGCAGCCGATAGCGGCAAGCTCTTCCACGAGCCGCTGGTACATTTCCTCGTCCCGGAAGGTGCCGATGATGGCCCCCCCCGAACCGGCGAACTTCGCACTGGCCCCGGTGGACCGCGCCGCCGAGACCATCGTCGTGTGCTCGGTCGGCAGATTGCAGATCGCCGAACGCGTGTCGTAGTTTTCATCCATGATGCGGTGCAACGTCCCGGTCTCCCCAGACCGCAGGGCCTCGGATGCCTCCAGGGCCAAGTCCGCAAAACGGGTCATGGCCTGCACCACCTCCTGGTCACCAGCGTCGAATCGCTCGCGCAGGCGATTGTGGAAGACCTCGGTCGGTTCGCCGGCGTCGGTCGAATAGGCCACGTAAAGCGGCGGAAGGCCGGCAGCATCCAGCGACTCGTAGTGCCCGCACTCGTACCCCTGGACACAACGAGTCCGTTCTCGTGAGAAGTCCATCATCACGACACCACCGTAGACCTGGATCACGCGATCCTGCAGCCCGGCGGTGATCCCCAGTTCCCCGGTTTCCACCGAGAGCACCAGCGATGGCTGCACCTCCCGAGGAATCTCGATCCCGTAGAACTCCATCAGTGCTCTCAGGGTCGCCACGATGATCGCACTCGACCCGGCCAGTCCGACCTGTCGAGGGATATTCGAGGTGTAACGGATCGCGAAGTTCCGGTCGTGCAGCGCCACTCCTTCACGGCGGCAGTACTCGACAAACACCTTGATCGTCGCCTTGACCAGTCGAACCCCGCCGTAATAGCCGTGCAGTCGCACGTCGTCGGCCAGTTCGTAGATCGAGTCGAATCGACTCTGGTCTTCCTGGCTCAGCAGCACTTCGACGCGGTCCCATTCGTAGAGGATCGTCTCGGCCTGAAAGTTCTCCAGCGCAACCGAAATCGTCCGGCCGTGGTAACCGTCGGAGGGATTGCCGACCAGGCCGGCACGAGCACAGGCGCGATGACGAATCAGCTGCATCCGGCATCCCCGTCACCGGCCGGTTCTACGCGCTGGCGAACAAACGCCCTCAGTTCTTCCCCGTAACGAGGGTCGGCCAGGGCAAACTCGGTGAAGGCACGGAAATAGCTCCCGAAGTTGCCGATGTCGAATCGTCGCTCGGAGGACTTCAGGCGGATGCCGACCCCCCGGCCCCCGTCGGCCAGGACCCTGCGGATCGCATCGGTCAACTGGATCTCTCCACCCTTGCCCGGTTCGGTCGACTCCAGAGCGTCAAAGATTCTCGGCGACAGCACGTAACGGGCCGCGACGGCCAACTGGCTGGGAGCCTCGTCTATCGACGGCTTCTCGACCAGGTCGGTCAGTTCAAACACGTCCCCCGGCTCGCCGTCGGCTGGACGCGCGATCCCGTAGCGGACCACCTCCTCGCGGGGCACTTCCTCGAACGCGACCACCACGTCCGCCCCGTCGGCCTCGAACCGCTCGACCATCCTCGCCACAATGTTCGACTGCGCATTGACGCCGATGATCGAATCCCCCAGTGCCACGACGAAAGGCTGGTCACCGACCAGCGGCCGGGCACACAGGACCGCGTGACCCAGGCCCAGTTGTCGACGCTGCCGGGTGTAGAAGTACTCCAGTGACTGTCGCTCGAAATCGAGCTCCTCCAGCAACTCCTCCCGGCCGGTTTCCCGGAGAAACGTGATCAATTCCCAGTTTGTGTCAAAATGATTTTCAATCGACGCCTTCCCCGGACCGGTGATGAACATCAACCGGCCAATGCCCGAGTTTGCGAGTTCCTCGACGACGTACTGCACGACAGGCTTTCGCCCGACCGGCAACATCTCCTTGGGCTGACTCTTGGTTGAAGGCAGCAGCCGGGTGCCCTGTCCTGCTACGGGGACGACGGCCAGGTCGATCGCCATGATGGAGTTTTCCGGAAAGATGTCTGTGAGACCACGCGAAAACGGGCCGCTATTGGGAAGTCGACCGTGGTTCCGACAGTGATGAGACGGCACGGATCACGAATCGGGTGCCCCCGCTGTCCGACTGATCCTGCACCACTCGCCAGGCGGTGGCGACCTCGACGATACGGACCGGTGGGGTCGCCAGCCGGGACAGCCAGTCGAACCAGTCGATCCGGCCGACAACCGCATCCTCGAATCGTGCGTCGCCCAGGTCGGCGCCGCTGAAGTCGGCAGCAGTCAACGTGGCCCCTCGAAGATCGGCATCACGGAGGATGCTGCCGTTGAGTTGGGCCCGGGTAAGATCGGCGTTCTTGAGACGGGCGTTGGAGAAATCGGCACGTCGCAACTGGGCTCCGCGGAGGCGGGCCCCGTCGAGATTGGCAAGGGTGAAGACGTTGCCCTCCAGCACGGCACCGGACAGGTCGGCGCCGGACATCTCGGCACTCGTGAAATCGGCAAGTCGCAGATCGGGGCCGAGGATCACCGCGGCCGACATTTCGGTTCCGCGATAACCGATCCCCGAGGCCGGCGTCATCCCCAGTCTCAGCCCGGTGAGCGTGGCATCGCGGAAATTGGCCATGTAGAGATGCGTTCCCGCGAGCTTGGCATCACGGAGATCGGCACCGCTGAAATCGGCCTCACGGCAGTCACACCCCGAGAGATCCACGCGACGGAGATCGGTCCCGCGGGCGCGGCCACGCGGCAAGCTGGCCTCGGCGAGGTTGGCCGAGTTGAGATCGGCTCCATCGAAGTTCACCGCGGTGAGATCGGCCCCGTGCAGGTCCGCTCCGACCAGCTTCGTGCCGGTGAAATCGACCCGCGCCAGCTTGGCGCCGGGCACTCGGAGTCCCGAGAGGTTTTTGTGTCGGAGTTGGAGCCCGGCCAGGGAAATCGAGCCGCGCTGGTGGAAGTCCTCGAGAATGCCTTTCACGGCAACACCACCGCCGGGTCGACTGCCGGCGTCGACCAGCACCAGCCACCTCAGGTGTTCGCGAGCCTGCTGACGCTCGGGGCCTTCGATCACATAGATCACCGGAACCACCGATACCGCCAGGATCCCGAGTCCGCAAACAACCCGAAAGGTCGCAGAACCCGCGAGCACCAACACGACCCACTGCATCGCGAACTCGATCCACGCGAACGGCGCACGCCAGCCACCGCCGGGTTCCGGTCGATTCGGACGCTGTGGTTCGGCCACGAAACCGCTCCGAAAAAGGCCACTGCCAGCGGGCGTCACGAAACGCACTCCCGCTTTGCGTCTCATCATCGCTGGCCTGGCCGAACCGATCAATGGGCCATTGGTCCGGCCGGTCCACGACAGCCGTGGCTTGTCACCGATCGGGACGGTGACTCATATTATGAGGGTTGTCCGGTCCGGTGGAGCTTCCGGCGACCTTCCGTCCCCACGGGCCCCGCCGGCGCGTTCCTGTTGCGAGTGACCCGAAAGCGGTGGAGAGGGAACCGATGGTGGAAATGGTCGGCGGACACATGCCCCTGGCGAGAAACATCGCGGTGGTGGTCACCCTGCTGGCGGGAGCCCGCCTGCAGGCGGCTGACCCGGAAGTGCAGGTCGACTTCAACCGTGACATCCGTCCAATCCTCTCGACTCACTGCTTCCAGTGTCACGGACCTGACGCCGGAAAACGGCAGGGAGAGTTGAGGCTGGACACCCGCGACGGCGCGATGGCTCCGCGGAAGGGCCACAGGACGATCGTGGCGGGCCGGCCCGGTGACAGCGAACTGTTCCGCCGAATCACCGCCGAATCGGCTGACGAACGCATGCCACCCGAGGAAGCCAAGAAACCACTGACCAAGTCCCAGGTCGAACTGATCAGCCGCTGGATCAAACAGGGCGCCAAGTGGAAGGAACACTGGGCCTGGATCACTCCGTCACGGCCCGCGCTCCCCTCGCCTCCGGACTATCTCGACTTCGTTCGCACGCCCGTCGACCGATTCCTGCTGGAACGTCATTACGCCGAGGGACTGATCCCCTCGTCGCCGGCCAACCGCGTGACACTGGTCCGCCGGGCGTTCCTCGACCTGCTCGGACTGCCGCCGACACCCGAACAGGTTGACGCCTTCGTCAACGACGCCCGTCCCGGGGCATGGAAACGGCTCGTCGACCGACTGCTCACCTCACCGCATTACGGCGAACGGATGGCGATCTACTGGCTGGATGTCGTCCGTTACGCCGACAGCAACGGGTACCACTCCGACGAGGCCCGCCAGATCGCTCCCTACCGGGACTACGTGATCAAGTCGTTCAACAACAACCTCCGGTTCGACCGGTTCGTGACCGAGCAACTGGCCGGGGACCTGCTGCCGAAGGCCGACGCAACTCAGAAGGTCGCCTCGGGTTTCAACATGCTGCTGCAGACGACCAGCGAGGGCGGGGCCCAGGCCAAGGAGTACCTGGCGAAATACTCGGCCGACCGCGTTCGCAACACCAGCTCCATCTTCCTGGGGGTCACGCTCGGTTGTGCACAGTGTCACGATCACAAGTACGACCCGTTCACCATGAGCGACTTCTATCGCTTCGGTTCGTTCTTCGCTGACATCAAGGAGCGGGGCGTGGGGAACCCGCCGTCCTATCCCGTACGGGTTGGACCGATCGATGAATCGTTGAAGGCAGTGGAAACACGCATCGCCAGTTTGCAGAAGGCCCTGGTCACCACGACTCCCGAATTGACCGCGGCACAGGCCAAGTGGGAGACAACCGCCGAAGCCGAGGCCAGGCAAAGCGTCTCGCTTTCTCCATGGTCGATGATCGGCCCCTTCCCGGCGGCGAACTTCGAAGAGGCCCACGCCAAGGCATTTCCCCCCGAGAAGGAAGTGGACCTGGAGAAGGCCTACGACGGCCTGAAATGGATCGCCGCCGCCAAGTTCGTCGACGGCAAACCTCACACGCTGGCCGGCCAGAACTGCGCCACTTACCTTTTCCGGACCATCACGACCAAGCAGCCTCGAAAACTGGTTGTCTCACTCGGCAGTGACGACAGTATCAAGCTGTGGCTCAATGGCTCGGTCTCGTTCGAGAAGAAGATCCTGAGAGGCGTGGCCCCCGACCAGGACAAGGCCACGCTGGACCTCGTCGCCGGCGAGAACCGTCTGCTGATGAAGGTGGCCAACGGAGGCGGGGGATACGGGTTCTTCTTTCGCACCTTGCAGAGTTCTCTGCCGGCCCCGGTGCTGGCGGCCCTGAAGCTGCCCGCGGCCAAGCGGAACGCCGCCCAGAAGAAAACGATCGCCGACCACTATCGCCAGATTGCCCCGGCCCTGAAGCCGGTTCGTGACAAGCTGGCGGCGGCCGGCAAGCAGAAGGCCGAACTAGAAAAACAGCTGCCCAGGACGCTGATGACCGTCTCGGTCAAGCCGCGGCCGATCCGTATTCTGCCACGGGGCAACTGGATGGATGATTCGGGACCGGTGGTCACCCCCGGCGTTCCCGGATTCCTGCCGGCCCTGGAAGTCGGCGACCGCCGAGCCAACCGGCTCGACCTGGCACGCTGGATCGTCCGTAAGGACAACCCGCTGACCGCCCGGGCCTTCGTCAACCGGTTGTGGAAGCTGTATTTCGGCCGAGGCCTCACCGCTCCGCTCGACGACCTCGGAGCCCAGGGCACCCGCCCGGTCCACCCCGAACTGCTCGACTGGCTGGCCGTCGAGTTCATCGAGAGCGGCTGGAACGTCAAGCACATGGTCCGGCTGATCGTCAACTCGGGAGCCTACCGCCAGAACTCCCTGGTCGGAGCGTCCCTGCGAGAACGGGATCCTTACAACCAGCTTCTGGCCCGCCAGTCGCGGTTCCGCCTGGACGCCGAGATCGTCCGCGACAACGCCCTGGCCGTCAGTGGCTTGCTGGTAACCCGAGTCGGCGGCCCCAGCGTCAAGCCGTATCAACCGGCCGGGTACTGGCGTCACATGAACTTCCCGGCCCGGACCTGGAAGTCCTCGGCCGGCAAATCGGTCTACCGCCGGGGACTCTACACCTGGTGGCAGCGAATGTTCCTGCATCCCAGCCTGCTGGCCTTCGACGCCCCCAGTCGTGAAGAGTGCACCGTTGAGCGACCACGCTCCAACACCCCGCAGCAGGCCCTGGTGCTGCTCAACGACCCGACCTACGTCGAAGCGGCGGCAGCATTGGCCGAGAGGATCATCGACTCGAAATCCGACGGCTTTTCCGGACGACTGGCCTGGGCGTTCCGACGGGTGCTCTCCAGGCAACCCCGCCCCGAAGAGGCCCGTGTCCTGAAGTCGGTCTTCGACCGGCACCTGGCCGACTACAAGGCCGATCCGGCATCAGCCGGACGTGCACTCTCAGCCGGTCGGCTCAAGCCGCCCCAGAAAGCCACGGCCGAAGCTGTCGCCGAAAGGGCGGCCTGGATGTCCCTGGCTCGAATCCTGCTGAACCTCCACGAGACGATCAACCGGTCCTGAATGCCGGCACGACTCTCCGTTCCCCACCATCACGGTGACATGACAAGCATGACCAGCTCCACAAACCGACCCGTGACGACTCCCGACCCGTTGCTCCCCGGCAACGCCGTGCCGCTGGCGCGTCGCTGTTTCCTGGGTCGATCGGCCCAGGGCATTGGCGGCCTGGCCCTGGCCACGATGCTCGGCGAACAACTCAACGCCACCGCAGCCGAGCCGGCGGTCCAGGTCACGAAGTGGCCCGGAGCCCTGAAGACGTTGCATTTTCCCGCCAGGACCAAGCGGGTGATCTTCCTGTGCATGGCTGGAGGAGCCAGCCACCTGGAGACCTGGGATCACAAGCCGAAGCTGGCCGAGATGAACGGCAAGCCGATGCCCGAGTCCTACACCAAGGGCCAGCCGATCGCCCAGCTGCAGGGAAAGAAACTGACCTGCCTGGCTCCGCAGCACGAGTTCAAGAAATACGGCAAAAGCGGGCAGAGCTTCTCGAGCATCTTCCCACACCTGGGAACCGTGGCCGACGAAATGTGCATCATCCGGTCGATGAAGACCGAGGCGATCAATCACGACCCGGCCCACACCTTCATGAACACCGGCACCACGATCAGTGGCCGCCCGTCGATGGGAGCCTGGCTGACCTACGGGCTGGGAGCCGAAACCGACAACCTGCCCGGATTCGTCGTATTGACATCGGTCGGAGGCGGACAAAACCAGCCAATCGCCTCGCGGCAATGGCACAGTGGTTTTCTGCCCAGCCGGTTCCAGGGCGTGCACTTCCACTCCAAGGGCGACCCGGTGCTGTACGTCAAGAACCCGGCCGGGGTCACCCGTGGGCAGCAGCGGGACGTGATCACCGCCATCCAGAAGCTCAACCAGCTCCGCAACAACCTGGTCGAAGACCGCGAGATCTCCACGCGAATCAGCCAGTACGAGCTGGCATTCCGGATGCAGGCCAGCGTTCCCAAGCTGATCGACATCTCCGATGAACCCAAGCACGTGCTGGATCTCTACGGCACCAAGGGCGGGGACGGGTCGTTCGCCGCCAACTGCCTGCTTGCCCGCCGACTGGCCGAACGCGGTGTCCGCTTCGTGCAGTTGTATCACCGGGGCTGGGACCACCACGGCAACATCAAGGCCGCCGCGGCCAAGACGGCCAAGCTGGTCGACCAGCCCGCGGCCGCGCTGCTGAAGGATCTCAAGCAGCGTGACATGCTCAAGGACACGCTGGTCGTGTGGGCCGGAGAATTCGGTCGCACGCCAATGGCCCAGGGAAGTGGCCGTGACCACCACATCAAGGGCTTCTCGATCTGGATGGCCGGAGGCGGTATCAAGGGCGGCACCTCCTATGGCAACACCGACGAACTGGGCTACAACGCCGTCGAGAACGTCGTCACCGTCCACGATGTGCACGCCACGATGCTGCGACTGCTGGGCATCGACCACGAGCAGTTGACCTTCCCGTTCCAGGGTCGGGACTTTCGCCTGACCGATGTGGCCGGTAACGTCATCAAGCCAATCCTCGCCTGAACCCGGATCCCTCAACACTCCCACACCGAACACACCCCTCACCAAAGGATGCTCACCATGCTCAAGCGAATTCTTCCCCTGGCCCTGTTCGCAACGCTGCTCGTCGGAATCGGTCTCCAGGCCACCCGGAGCACCGCGGCCGAGAAGAAGGGGTTCGTTGCCCTGAAGAGTCTCAAGAAAGACTTCTTCGTCGCCGTCGGCGACGCCAAGAGCTGGAAGGTCAACGGCGACGTGATCGAGTGCAACGGAAAGCCCAACGGCTACATCTGCACCAAGAAGAGCTACTCGAACTACGAGCTGTCCTTCGAGTTCCGTTACCCGAAGCAGAAGGGCAACAGCGGGGTCCTGAACTACATCGCCGGCAAGCACAAGGTCTGGCCGGCCTGCGTCGAGGTGCAGGGCCACTACGACAACCTGGCCATGATCTTCGCCATGGGCGGCGCCAAGGGTCCACGGAACAATGGCGACAAGGCCGCCCGTGAAAAGGCCCGCAAACCGCACACCGAATGGAACAAGTTGCACATCCTCTCCAAGGACGGTGTGCTGACAGCCAAGCTCAACGGCGTGCTGATCGGCAAGGCCGGACCGTACATCGTCCGCAAGGGCCCGTTCGGGCTGCAGTCCGAAGGCGCCCCGATCCACTTCCGCAAGATCATGATCAAGGAGCTGTAGGCTCCCGATCCGCCCACCAGGGGTCGGATCCGCTACCGGCGGACCCGGCCCCTTTTTTGTGTCGTTTCCCGCAGTGACGTGTTCCCATGCTCATCGGTTACATCAGTGACGAAAACCACTCCGCCCTCTGCGGGGCGGTCGTCGAATTCCGCCGGGGCGACCGCAGTTGGACGCTAACCTCCAGCCCCGCCGGTGCTCTCTACGGAGACCTGCCCGAGGGGGATTACGAGGCCATCGCCTGCTGTGCGGGATTCGGCTCCAAGCGAACACGAGTGACCGTCACTGCCGATCACCCCCACCTGTTCCGTCTGCTCTCCGACGGGTTCCTGGGCTACATGTGGCCCAACTGGTGCCGGTCCGGCGAGATGTCCGAGTACCGTGTCCATTCGGTCGACCAGTTCCGGCTCGACCTGTTCCGTTACGGATGGAACAAGGAATTCATCACCAGCTATGGCTGGTGCGACGAGCACGGTCACCGGGCGATGATGCAGATCACTCCCGATGGGGATTACACCCGCAGCGGCGTCGGCTGGAACCAGACCGGGTATACCCTCGAGTTCCAGAAACACGGCCTGATCGCACCGGACCGGTCGGGACTCTACTTCCTGCACGCCACGACCATGGGTGGCCGCTTCACCAGTTTCCCCTGGATCGTCTCACCCACTGCCCCCTCGGCCGACATCTGTGTCCTGGCCTCCACCATCACCTGGAACGCGTACAACAAGTTCGGGGGACGCAGCAACTACTTCAGCCAGGATGGCCTGACGGCCGAGCCGGTGGTCAATTCGCGGCAGGACCTGGGCCGCTACCTCCGCCCCGACACGTGGCCGTTTGAAGACACCGCGGCCCCGCTGTCCTTTGACCGGCCGGCACCGGCTTGCGTGGTCCCCGAGTCCGACACGATCACGTCTCCGATCCGGGGCCGGATGGGATCGGCGCTGGCCCCCGGCGAATGGCGACTGCTGGGATGGATGGAGCGAGAGGGGTTCGAGTACGACCTGTACAGCGAAACCGAACTCCACTTCGACCGGGTGCCGCTCGAGTCGTACCGCGTGCTGGTGCTGAACACCCACCCCGAGTACTGGTCGCCGCAGATGTATCAGCGGGTCAAGAACTGGGTCCACAACGACGGCGGCCGGTTGATGTACCTGGCCGGATGCGGCCTGTATGCCGAAGTCGAGTTCCCCGACGAAGAGACGATGCTGTGTCGTCGTGAGGGAGAACACTCGTTGCGGGGAGAAAATGAAGCCCACCTGCTGGGGTTGGCCTATACCCACTCGGGCTTCCAGTCCGGTGCTCCCTACCGTGTGCTCGATGCCGACGACCCGGTCTTCGCCGGCACCGGCCTGGGTGACGGCGACCTGTTCGGCCACCGCAGCCTCCACGAACGCTGTCCGGGTGGTGCCTCGGGCCACGAACTCGACAAGATCAGCCCCGACTCGCCGGCCAACATCCGTCACCTGGCCAAGGGCATCAATCCCGACGACTCGGGTGCCGATTTGGTGAGCTACGACACCGATTCCGGCGGCCGGGTTTTTTCGGTCGGTTCGCTCTGCTGGACACTCTCGATCACCATCGACGACGGCGTCAGTGCCGTGACCGCCAACGCATTGCGGGGCATGCTCGAATGAGCACCTCGAGTCCCTCTTCATCCGACGAACGGGATGCCCCTCGGCTACGGGTCCCGTTGTATCTGCGAATCGTCGTGCTGGTGATGGTGGCACTGGCCTCCAGCAGTGCCTACCTGACTCGCCATTGCCTGGCGGTGGCCAACACGACGATCCAGACGGAACTGAACCTCAACAGTGAACAGATGGGGTACGTTTTCAGCCTGTTCGCCCTGGGCTACATGATCTTCCAGATCCCCGGCGGAGCGGTCGGCCTGCGAATCGGCACTCGCAATGCCCTGCCGTTGTTCAGCGCGTTGTGGTCGGCGATGACCGTCTGGACATCCTTTGTCTTTTCGCTCGCCCCCCTGCTGCTCAGCCGGCTCGCCTTCGGACTGGCTCAGGCCGGACTGGTTCCCAACACCGCTCAAATCATCAAGGACTGGTTCCCATCCCGCCTGCACGGGTCGGTCTCGGCGATGATCGGAGTGGCGATGTCGCTGGGCGGAGCAGCCACGTTCTGGCTGACCGGCGAACTGATGGAGAAGATGCACTGGCGATCAGTCTTTCAGGTCTACTCTCTGGTCGGAGTCGTCTGGGCTGTCGCTTTCTGGTTCGTCTTCCGCACCCGCCCCGAGCAACACCCGCTGGTGCACTGCGAACTCGGCCCGGCTCCCGCACTGCCCGACCCGAACCTCGACGAACCAGCGTCGGAGGAACTGGCGATCACCGCCGAAAACCTGGAATCGTCGCCCCCCGCCCTGCCCGGATTCGACGAGGACGAGTCGCACCCGGCTCCAAGCCTATGGAAATTGATTGCCCACGCGTCCATCTTCTGGATGTGTGTCCAGGCGCCCTTCCGCGCCGCCGGGTACAACCTGTTTGTGACGTATTTCCCCGAGTTCCTGGAGCGGGGGCATGGGCTGAGTGTCAGCGAGGCGGCCCAAATGGCCACATGGCCGTTCATCGGTGTGATCGTCGGCGGGCTGGTGGGTGGTGTGGCAATCGACACCCTCCAGAAACTCACCGGCAACAGGACCATCAGCCGCAGCGGATTCGCCGCTGTTTCCCTGGTGCTGACCACCGTACTGACGGTCCTGGCGGCCTACGCCTCGACACCCGGCCAGGTGGTTCTACTGATCACCCTCGGATCAGCGTTCTCGGGAATGGCCAGCCCTGCGGTCTGGGCCGGACTGATCGACCTGGGCGGCAAACACGCTGCGGTCGTCTCGGGAGCCTCGAACATGATCGGCTGTCTGGCCGGCGTCGCCTTCACTCCAATGGTGGGCATGTTGGTCGACCGGATCAAAGCCAACGGAACTGGCTGGGACGTCCTGATCCTGGTCCACGCCGGGTTCTACGCCTGTGCTGCGTTGGCCT
Organism: Planctomycetaceae bacterium; assembly: GCA_002724315.1. Classification (GTDB taxonomy): domain Bacteria; phylum Planctomycetota; class Planctomycetia; order Planctomycetales; family Planctomycetaceae; genus UBA8437. The sequence goes on from PBOJ01000002.1 coordinate 14,679, forward strand.
TCATGTTCGTGAGAATTGGCGACCGACCGGTGACCGACCTCCCAGGGAACTCCGACTGATGAAGATCACCAGTGTCACCGCGACACCGATTCACGTGCCGTTGATCCCCGAATTGACCACCAAGACGGCTCACGGCGAACACATCACCTCGCCTTACGTGATCGTGGAGATCGAGACCGACACCGGCCTGGTCGGTTTCGGCGAAGCCACCGTGGCTCCTCGCTGGAGTGGCGAAACCCGCACCGGCTGCCTGGCCGCGATCGACGAGTTGATCGGCCCGTCGATCCTCGGCATGGATCCGCGTCAGACCGAAGCCGTCTGGCAGCAGATCGACGGTGTGATCCGTTTCAATCCCTTCACCAAGGCGGCCGTCGAGATGGCCGTCTGGGACCTGGCCGGCAAGGCCGAAAATGCCCCGGTCTACGAACTGCTGGGGGGCAAGGTTCGCGAATCGGCCCCGATCAAGATGGTCGTGGGAGCTTTTCCGGTCGAGAAGGCCGTCAGCCTGGCGGGCCGGTTCCTGGACTGGGGCGTCAACACGCTGAAGGTCAAGGTGGGCCTGGAGGCCGACACCGACCTGGCCCGCTTCCGGGCCGTCCGTGAATTGGCCGGCCCCGACGTACCGATCGGTTTCGACGCCAACTGCGGGTGGGACATCGACACGGCCGTGCAAATGATCGAAGCCCTTGACGAATTCGACGTCCTTTTCGCTGAACAGCCGATCCCCGCCGGAGACCCGCAGGCCCTGGCGTCGCTAAGAGAAAAGACCGACATCCCGATCATGGCCGACGAGAGCTGTTTCACCGTCGCCGACGCCGTGCAACTGGTCCGCCACCAGGCAGCCGACATCCTGGCCGTTTACCCCGGCAAGCACGGTGGCCTGACCGAGATGCGGCGGATCACCCGGGTGGCCCGAGAGGCGGGGATCGTCTGCGCGATGGGCAGCAACCTGGAACTGGGAATCGCCACCGCCGCGATGCTGCACCTGGCGATGGCCGACGAGACGATCGACAGCGAAAGATACCCGGCCGACCTGATCGGCCCGCTGTATCACCAGGCCGACCTGATCACCGAGCCGCTGCCACTGGGCCCCGAGGTGGCCACCGTTCCGGATGGGCCGGGACTGGGCGTCGAACTCGATCGCGAGCAACTGGCCCGGTACCGGGAAGAGGCCCCACCGGGCATCGATGCCATGCCGGGCTGACCCCGCGGGTCACGCCACCTCAGCGTCTGCCGCAGCAGCCTGTTGCCGGGCACTCCGGCGCTGCCGGGTCCTCATGTTGAGCACTTCGACAAACAGGGCAAATGCCATCGCGAAGTAGATGTAGCCCTTCTTGATGTGCATGCCCATCGCCTCGGCGGTCAGCATCACGCCAATCAGGATCAGGAAGCTCAGGGCCAGCATCTTCACCGAAGGGTGCGCCTCGATGAACCCACTGATCGCATCGGCACAAAACAGCATCACCCCCACGGCGATGATGATCGCCGCCACCATCACCTCGATCTCCTTGGCCATGCCAACCGCGGTGATCACCGAGTCCAGAGAAAAGACGATGTCCAGCAGCGCGACCTGGGCCATCACGCTGGCAAAACTCACCGTTTTGGGCGTGTCTTGCTCAACCGACTCGCCGTCGATCGCGTCGTGAACCTCGTGGACGCTCTTTCCGATCAGGAACAGGCCACCGGCAAACAGGATCAGGTCCTTGAGGCTGATTTCGTTGACGGTGGCACTGAGAATCTCGGGGCCATCGGGGGATTTCGGATCGGCCACCATTAGCCAACTCTCCGGAATGCCCAGGTCGGTCAGCGAGAACAGCCCACTGGCAAACACGCCGTCATCGTTGACCATCCAGTACAGCAGTCCCAGCAGCATGATCCGGGTGACCAACGCGGCAACCAACCCCAGGCGACGCCCCAGCTTCTGCTGATCCTCCGGCAACCTGCTGCAGAGAATCGCTATGAAGACGACGTTGTCGATCCCCAGCACAATTTCCATGGCGGTCAACGTCAGCAGCGCAATGGTGGCCTGAACCGGATCCATGAATCTCTCGCTAAAACATGTCACGGCGGGCGATTTGTTCCCCGCCGATTGAACCGATACGATAGCGTGACGTCCGGTCCGGCGACCACCTTGAGACAGTCGGTGCCACAACCCTCTCCCGGCCATTCATGCAACACGCACTCGCCTATCTCAACGGAGAACTGGTCCCCGGGGATCAGGCCGTTTTGCCGGTATCCGACGCAGGCATTGTCCAGGGTGCGACGGTGTCAGAGACGATGCGGACCTTCGGACACCAGTTGTTTCGACTCGATGAGCACCTGGAGCGGTTCACCGATTCCCTGGCCATGGTCGGATTTGAACTCGACCTCGATTTCGCCGGTCTCTCGGGTGTCTGCCAGGACCTGGTCTCTCACAACAGCATCGCCATCGACACCGAAAACGACCTGGGGCTGGTGCTGTTTGCCACCGCCGGCCCCTATGCCACCTACTCGGGCAATGTGGCCGGTGCCACCGAAACCGTCCCGACGGTCTGCGCGCACACCTTCCCCCTGCCCTTTGAACTGTGGGACCAGGTGCAGACCGAGGGCCTGCACCTGGTCACACCCTCGGTCCGCCAGTTGCCCGGCACGTGCATCGACCCCTCGATCAAGCACCGCAGCCGCCTGCACTACTACCTGGCCGACCGTGAGGCAAAACGCATCGACTCCGGAGCACGCGCCGTCCTGCTGGACGACCAGGGACGACTGACCGAAACCACCGCCGCCAGCCTGCTGCTGGTCCGAGACAACCGGATCCTGTCTCCTCCGTCGACCAGCGTGCTGCCAAGCATCAGCGTGGCGGTGATCGCCGAACTGGCCGGACAACTCGACCTCGAATTCATCGAACAGGACCTGCGTCCCGACGACGTGGTGCAGGCCGACGAAGCGCTGGTGGCCAGCACGCCGTACTGCCTGGCACCGGTGACCCGATTCAACGACCGACCGGTCGGAAGCGGTCGGCCCGGACCGATCAGCGATCGGTTGCTGGGGGCATGGGACCAGTTGGTCGGCCTGGATATTCGCAAACAGATCCGCGAGGGAGCCGAGTCGCGCCGTGGCGCACTGGTTCCACTCGGAGAACCTGGAGAACAGCAAGCATGACAACCACTCCGACCACCGAATTCATCTCCGATGCCCAGACCACCGAGGAAAAATTCCTCCGCCAGATCATGGTGCGGTCGCAGATGAAGTCCTTCGCCGCAGACCCGCTGATCATGTCTCGTGCCGACGGGGTCCATTACTGGGATGTCAACGGCAAGCAGTACCTCGACGGACTCTCGGGCATCTACGTCGTCAGTGTCGGCCACAACAACCGGCGGGTGATCGAGGCGATCAAGCAGCAGTTCGACACCATGACCTTTTCGCCGGTCATGCACGGCACCAACCCGCTGGCGGTGCAACTGGCCAACAAGCTGGTCGAGGTGGCTCCCGACGACATGGGAGCGGCCAAGTTCTTCTCCGGCGGTTCGGAGACCACCGAGGCGGCCATCAAGATGGCCCGACAGTACCACCGCCTGAAGGGCAACGCCTCGAAGTTCAAGATCATCGGCCGTTACCACTCGTGGCACGGCTCGACGATGGGCTCGCTCTCGGCCGGTGGCCTGAAATCCCGCCGCGCGGTCAACGAACCGCTGGCCACCGGCTTCCTGCACGTCTTCCCACCCACCTGTTACCGCTGTCCGTTCGACAAGCAGTACCCGGACTGCGGTCTCACTTGTGCGTCGCTGGTCAACGACGTCATCGATCTCGAGGACCCCGAGACCGTCGCCGCGGTGATTGTCGAACCGATCGGCCACACCGGCGGGATCATCGATCCCCCCGAGGAGTACCTGCCGCTGCTGCGGGAGTACTGTGACCGCCACGACGTGCTGTTGATCTTCGACGAGATCATCACCGGAGTCGGCCGTACCGGACAGATGTTTGCCGCCCAGACGTTCGGCGTCACTCCCGACCTGCTGTGCCTCGGCAAGGGCCTCTCCGGCGGATACGCACCGATCGCGGCCCTGCTGTGCCGGAAGCACATCGCCGAGACCTTCTGGGGCGATCCCGAATCGAACCCCGGGTTCGTCGAGGGACACACGTTCGAAGGCAACCCGATCTCCTCGGCCGCCGGACTGGCCACGCTCTCGGAAATTCTCGAACGCGATCTCTGCGCCAATGTCCGCACCCAGGGAGAACGTCTCAGGGCCGGGTTCGAGTCACTCAAGAAGCACGGGATCATTGGCGACATCCGCGGCAAAGGGCTGATGCAGTGCATCGAGCTGGTCAAGGACCCGGAAACCAAGGAGCAATTTGATCCACCGATCGGCCAGGCCATCGGCAAACGCGCCCTGGAGAACGGGCTGATCAGCCGCTTCGATCCTCACTGGATCGCACTGGGACCACCCCTGACGGTGACCGGCGAACAGATCGACGAGATGGTGGCGATCCTGGATCAGAGCATCACCGACGTGCTGAACGGATCGAACTGACGTGGACACCAACGACACCAAGCACGTGCTGGTCATCGGTACCGGCTCGATCGGCGAACGACACACGCGTTGCTTCCTGGCCACGGAACGATGTGACGTGTCGGTGTGCGAAATCAACGACGAGCTCCGTGCGGACATGGCCGACCGGTACCGTTTGTCCGGAACCTTCTCGGACCTCGACACGGCGCTACAACGGCCGCCCGACGTCGCGGTCATCTGCACGCCGGCCCATCTGCACGTCGCGATGGCCGTGAAACTCCTGGAAGCCGGCGTCGCCGTGCTGTGTGAGAAACCGCTCTCCACATCCCTGGAGAACACTGACCGGCTGGGGACACTGATATCGGCCGAAGGCGCGAAATTCTCGATGGCCTACGTCCTGCGGGCCCATCCCCTGTTTGCCGCCGTACGCCAGCAGGTTCTCTCGGGTGACTACGGCCGCCCCCTGGAAATCATCGCCGTCTCGGGGCAACACTTTCCTCACTACCGACCCGCCTACCGGGAAATCTACTACACCGACCGGGAGACCGGAGGCGGAGTGATCCAGGACGGGCTGACGCACGTGGTGAATTTCGTCGAATGGGTGGTGGGACCGATGACGCGCGTCGCTGCTGACTGCGACCACCTGGCGCTTCCCGGAGTCGACATCGAGGACTCGGTCCATGTCGTCGCTCGTCACGGCGACGTGATGGTCAATTACTCGATGAACCAGCACCAGGCCCCCAACGACGGCGTGATGATGCTGATCTGCGAACGGGGCACCTTCCGGGTCGAAGCGAATCAGATGAGGTGGCAGGTGGTCACCGAGCCGGAAACTCCCTGGACGGTCCACCAACTCGACCCGATCGAACGCGACGACACCTTCGTTCTCCAGGCCCACCGCTTCCTGGACTACGTGGCCGACCAGGAGGCCGAACCGTTGTGCCGGTTCGAAGAAGGCCTACAGACGCTCAGGGGAAACCTGGCGATCATGCGAGCGGCCGATACGCAGACCTGGGTCGAGGTCTAAGCAGCACCTGGTCAAGTCGGCTCAGCCGTCGGCTTCCAACCCCATCCCCTCGTGCTGCTGCACGACCTGCTGCATGTACTGCTGGTGAGCCTCGGTGTTTCGCTCGGCTGACCCCGCGTAGTAAACCAGTGCAAAGGCACGGCGGTGGCGATCGGTCGTCCGGTTCGGATCGGCCCGATGAATCAGTTCGCCGTGGTGCACGGCCAGGTCGCCCGGCTCGAGAAAGACTTCCACCTCCCGGGACTCGTCTTCCTTGTTCCAGTCCGAGATACCCTGCGAGAAACCCAGCACCTGGGTTCGCGCGTGGGGCCTCAGTCCCTCCCGATGCGTCCCGGTGCAGTATCTCAGGCATCCGTTCTCCGCATCCACCGGATCCATTGCCAACCACATCGTCAGCGGCGGCGGATCGAGATTGATGTAGAAATTGTCCTGGTGCGGCGGCGTGGGATGATCGGTCCCGGGCGGCTTGTTGAACCACTCGGGTTTCTGTGCCCGCACCGGTTCGCCCATCAACGCCTCGGCCAGGCTCACGAACGGTTCCCGTGTCCCGTATTCCACGAAGAACGGGTCGACCATGTGCTGCATCTGCTTGAGCGTCTCGGGCGACTTCCGGTCCTGGAAGAAGGCGTCCGAGTCGGGCAACGTGGGAACGACCTCGGCGACATACCGGTCGAGTTCTCCGGCCAGTTCGTCGAAACCCTCTCCGGTGAAGAAGTCACGGACGACGACAAAACCGTCTCGGAGGTAATCCTCGCGGTACTGGGTGAACTCCTCGACTCCCGTCGCGGTGGCGACCGGTGTTGCATCGTCAATCATGAAACCAACCGCCTGAAAAATTCCTGTCGTTCCTGGGCCTCAAGCCGTTCGTCGATCCGACCATCTTCAATGGTCTCACCGATCAACGTGAAGACCTCTTTCGCCGCATCGGCAACCATGCCGATCTCCGTCTCACCCTGAGATTCGTTGAGATAAAACGACGTATACCCGTGATTGCCGCGTTTGGCCATCTCCTGCACGTACAGTGTCCCGATCTTGTTGTTCAGCGTCGAGTCCTCGACCGGAAACTCGAGATGCGGATGGTAATCGATTCCGGTGCAGCGAATCGCCACTCCGACCTCCTCAGCCACGGCATTGAGCCGCTCCTTCAAAGCCGCTCCGTTCGTGGCGAGCGTCTCGGCGGTGTTGCGTTTCCTGAGCTCGGTGAGCGTTGTCACGGCCGCGGCCAGCCCGACCGCTTCACCCCAGTAGGTACTGGAAACGAACATCTGTTCGGCAGGAGCCATCACGTCGCGACGTCCGACCACCGCACCCATCGCGTAACCGTTGGAGATGGACTTGGCAAAGACCGCCATGTCGGGCTCGACGCCCAGCACCGGTTGAACGCCGGCATCGGACGGACGGAATCCGGTCGACACCTCATCGAAAATCAGCACGGCACCGTGGTCGCGGCAGAGACTGGCAACCCCCTCGAGATACCCCTCGGGGGGCAAATCGGACCGCATCGGTTCCATCATCACGGCCGCCACTTCGCCGCGGTGTCGCTCGAGTCGTTCGGCCAATCCGTCCAGGTCTCCATAAGGGAACGGGATCGCAGTGCCGGCCAGTTCGCTGGGCACACCGATCGGCTCGATGCCCGGGAAGAGGTGTTCGTCGAGATTGGCGTCGCTGGAATGGTTGGCCGCCTGGTACCAGTCGTGCCAGCCGTGGTATCCGCAAAAGAGGATCCTGTCGCGGCCGGTCGTGCCACGGGCGATCCGGGCGGCCACCGCACACGCATCTCCACCGCCACGGGCATAGCGAACCATCTCGGCGCACGGGATCCGTTCCACCAGCAGCTCGGCCAGTTCGAGTTCCAGTTCGTGAGTGATCGAGAAATTGGTCCCCTTGTCGATCTGGGCCTTGACCGCTTCGTCAACCACCGGATCGGCATAGCCGAAGATGACCGAGCCGATCGCGCTGACCCAGTCGATGTACTCGTTCCCGTCAACATCCCAGATCCGCGACCCCTTGCCCCTGGTGGCCACGACCGGGCTGACCCCCAGTGCGTAACGGGTGGGCCGACGGCTGATCAGTTGTGTCCCTCCCGGGATCAATTCCAGCAGCCGCTCGTACATCTCCATCGAACGCGCCACACGGCCGCCGGTTTTTGCATCGGTTGTTGCCATCTCGAACTCCCGTTTCTACAACACGCCGTATTTTTCGTAGGCATCGGTCGCCTTCATGCCATCGCGGATCGCATCCCGCGTGATGTTCTCCGCATGCACCTTCTGCCAAGCCACCTGGATGGCCTGCTCCTGGATCTCTGAGGGAACCACGACCACACCATCCACGTCGGCAATCACCAGGTCCCCCGGAGCAAACCGCACACCGTCGATTTCCACTGTCACGTCAATATCGACAACCCGCTGGCGATCCTTGCTGTCGTAAATGTTCCGGCTGCGAGCAAAGACGGGAAACCCCATCTCGGCCATCTGCCGGATATCCCGCACCGCACCATCGACAATCGCCCCCACGCACCCGGCATTGGTCGCGGCCGTCGAAAGCAACTCGCCCCAGATCCCGGATCGCTCCGAGCCCCCGGCCGCAGCAATCAACACGTCATCGGCCTGGCAGCCGTCAACGGCCAGCAGTTCGAGTTCGTAGGGGCTGGGATCGGCGTGGTACATGTCGCCCCACAGCGTGGTCTTGCAGCGACCGACCAGCGTGGTCTCGACCGTCAGCGGAGGCAGCGGCACGTTGGGAGACTGGTTGGTGTAACCCAACCCGTCCAGGGCATCGCAGACCACCGCCGCGTACAGCGACTCTCGCATCATCTCCAGCGTGATCGTCTCAGGAACCGCGTCGCTCATCATCACCACACTCACCGGGTCCGGAATCGACTCACTGGTTTCCCTCACCAGCGAGCAGCCTATAGTATGCCAAGCATCATGACTGAAACCATCGAACTGCAGCGAATTGAGATCACCGGAGCCTCCGACGGCCCCCACCTTTTGATCACCGGAGGCGTACACGGTGACGAGTTCGAGTCGATGACGTCGATCCGGCGTCTGGCCGGGGCCGTCAACGCGGAGGACCTCTCGGGAACCCTGACCCTGGTACCGGTGGTCAACGAGGCGGCCTTCCTCAACGGCAACCGCACGGCCGAAGACGGACTCGACCTCGCCCGTGTCTGTCCCGGCGACCCCGAGGGCAGCGTCACCCTACGAACCGCCGTGTCACTCTCGGCACTGATCGAATCGGCCGATTACTACATCGATCTCCACTCCGGGGGCATCGTGATGGACGTCTGGCCGATGTCCGGGTACGGACTCAGTGACGATCCGGAACGACTCGACATCCAGCGTCGAATGGCCCGGGCCCTGAATCTCCCGGTCATCTGGGGCACCTGCGGCAATCTTGACGGCCGTTCGCTGTCGGTCGCCCGGGACGCCGGTGTCCCGGCCATCTACACCGAGTATCTCGGCGGAGGCCGCTGCTCACCCGAGGGAGCCGACGCCTACTTCGAGGGCTGCCTGAACGTGATGGGCGAACTGGGAATGATCTCAAGAGAGCAGCCGGAATCGAAAGTCGAGTTGGTGATCGAAGATCCTCGCGACGGGTCCGGACACATGCAGCTCCAGAACCCCTCGCCGATCACCGGCCAGTTCACGCCCGCCGTCGTGCTGGGACAGCGTGTCGGACCCGGCGATGTGCTCGGCCACGTGACCAACGTCACTGGTGACGATGTCCGCGAGATCGCCTGCACCCAGACCGGATACGTGCTGGCCATCCGGACCTACCCCCGGGTGCACGAAAACGATTCGGTGATCGTGATCATGGAAGACATCGGTACCGACAGCGTCTGATCCGAACCGGACCAGGGAGAAACCCGGATGAGCATCTGGCGATGGGCCAACTGGATCACCCCGGTGCCCGAACAGCACCGGGTGACGCTTGGCGAAGGGAACACTCCGCTGGTCCGATCCACATCGATCGGGCCGGCCGCCGGACTCGAGAACCTGTGGCTGAAGCTCGAATCGGGCAACCCGGCCGGTTCGTTCAAGGATCGGTTCGGTGCCGCGGCCATTTCGGCCATGCGGGCCGAGAACCAGACCCGTTGCGTGGCCACCTCCAGTGGCAACACCGGTTCGGCCGTGGCCGCCTACTGTGCCGCCGCGGGCATGCGATGCGAGATCGCCGTGGTCGAGACGGCTCCCCAGGGGAAGCTGCGCCAGATGATGGCCTACGGGGCAAACGTCTACCGCATCAAGGATTTCGGTCTCGACCCCGACCTCTCGGCGAAGGCTTTCGAAACCCTGATGGCCCAGGGAGAAGCCCCGGACGCCCGCTTGCAGGTCAGTTCCTACATCTACAGTGTCCCGGGCATGACCGGCGTCGAGACGATCAGTTTCGAGTTGGCCGAACAGGCCGAACAACAACTTCAACGTCCCATCGACCACGTCTTCTGTCCCGCTGGAGGTGGAGGCCTGTGCTTGGCCGTCTGCCGGGGTTTCGCGCGACTCGTGTCCGAAAGCCGGCTGCCCGTCTCTCCGGCCATCGAGTGCGTGCAGCCGGAGGGCAACGACACGATGGCAACAGCGCTGTCGGAGGGAGCCGACCGGGCCCGGCCGATCACGTGCACCACCAACATCAGCGGGCTGCAGGTGCCCAACATCAACGATGGGCACCTGGTGGTCGAAGAGCTGAGACCGACCGGAGGCCGGGGACAACTGGTCACCGACGAGGCGGTCTGGAACACACAACAACGGCTGGCGACCGAGGAGGGCATCTTCACCGAACCGGCCGGCGCCACCGCCCTGGCCGGTTGCCTGGAAGCCGCCACCGCCGGACGAATCGATTCCGATGCGGTGGTCATCTGCCTGGTCACCGGCAGCGGGTTCAAGGACGAGGCGTCGGTCGACAGGATGCTCGACGGAATCGAGTGTCCGACATTGACGTTGGACGAACTGGGCTAGGTGATCGCGGCCGAGTGATCGTGGTCGTGTGCGTGGACACAGTTGCGGCCGGCCTGTTTCGCCGCGTACACCGCCCGATCAACCCGCTGGAGCACTGACGCCAGTTCCTCGCCGCGAGTGATCTCGATGGCCCCGATGCTGACCGACCCCTTCCAGTCGACCTCACCCACCGGGACGCTCTGCGATTCCACGTCGGCCCGAACCCTCTCGGCCACCTCCGTGGCTTCAGACAGTGCCGCCCCCGGCAGCAGGGCAACGAACTCGTCTCCGCCGAGACGAGCCACCGTGTCGCGTTCGCGGAGGCTCTCGTCGACCAGTCGGGCCACGTGGCCGAGAACGAGATCGCCGGCGGGATGGCCGTGCGTGTCGTTGACCGTCTTGAAGTGATCCAGGTCGATGAACAGCACCGACACGGGCCAGTCGGACTTCCGGCGACCGTCGCGGCACCGCTCATAACACCGCTCGAATCCCCGCCGATTCGACAGCCCCGTCAACTCGTCAGTCCGAACGGCGACATCCGCGTCGCGGACGGCCTCGTTGATCATCCGGCGAACACCCCACGTCCTGCCGAGGATGACCCCGAACAAAATGCCGACGATCAGCAGGCACGCAGCGGACAGGATCGGCAGGGGAACAGAAGCGGACACACCACTCACCTCGCCACGTACTTGATCTCGCAACCCTTCTGCAGCGTCTCGAACACCTCGGGTCGCTTTCCGGCCAACACCGCGCGGATCGCGTCTCGCAGGTAGTGATGTTCGATCTTGCCGGGATCGACGTTGTCGTCGATCGCCCCCATGTAGGCGACCCGGCGTTTGCGGTCGAGCAGGAAGGCGTGCGGCGTACAGGTGGCTCCGTAACGGCGTCCGAGTTGCTGGGTCAGGTCGATGCAGTAAGGGAAGTTGTATTTCGAGAGGGCCGAGCGAGCGATCATCTTTTCGAGCCGGTCGGTAGGTGAGTGCCCAATACTGACTCCGATCACCGCCAGTCCCGACTTGCGATACCCGGAGACCAGTTTCTTGAGTCGCGCCTCGTAGGATCGGGTCATCGGGCAACGGTTGGAGAGAAAAACCAGCAGCACGGCCCGGGCGTCTTTCAGATCCCCAAGCGAATGCCTCTTGCCATCAACACCCAACAACCCCTCCCAGGCCGGCGCCGGCTGGCCAACCTTGAGCACAGCGTTGAACTTGCCGGCAACCACTTCTGCCGGAGCTCCCACGACGACCGCCCACAGCACCACCGTCGCCACCGATACCGTTTGGACCACGTCGAAAATCGAGACTCCCCCCCGCCGCATGGCTTCTCCCTGTCAAACCCCGTCCCGGACACCGCAGGCGACCGGTTCCCGACCGAACCAGCCGGGCACTAGAGTATACGACTCGCATCAACCCCACGCCTCGTCCTCCAGGCCAATTCCGACATGAATGCACCTCCGGCCAGACGGCTCGGAATCCTGGCGATCCTCGGCCCGGGCATGCTGGTGGCGGCCACTGGCGTCGGCGCTGGCGACCTGGCCACCGCAGCCCTGGCCGGCAGCCGGCTGGGGACTGCTGTGCTGTGGGCGGTCATTGTCGGAGCAGTGATGAAGTTCGTCCTGACCGAGGGCTTGGCGCGTTGGCAACTGGCCACAGACCAGACACTGCTGGAAGGCACCGCACGGCACCTGGGCCGGGGAGTGCTGGCGGTCTTCACCATCTACCTGGCTGCGTGGAGTTTTTTTGTCGGATCGGCGTTGGTCAGTGCGTGCGGGGCCACCGCCCACGCGATCTGGCCCTTGCCCGGTTCAACCCCCGATGCCGACAAGATTGTTTACGGCATTGTCCATTCGCTGGTCGCCCTGGGACTGGTCTGGATCGGTGGCTATCGGCTGTTCGAACGGGTGATGGGCATCTGTATCGGGGTGATGTTCGTGACCGTGGTCACCACCGCCCTGGCCAGTGGCCCCGACCTGGGGGATTGCCTGAGAGGACTGCTGGTGCCGACCATTCCCCAACCGGCCGAAGACGGACTGGGGTGGACCGTGGCCTTGACCGGTGGAGTCGGTGGAACGGTGACAATTTTGTGCTACGGATACTGGATCCGCGAGGAAGGGCGAACCGGCGGCGACGCCATGAGAATCTGCCGCATCGACCTGGCCGCCGGATACGTGATGACCGGGGTGTTCGGCCTGGCGATGGTCGTGCTGGCCACCGGGCTGGAAACCAGCGGATCGGGTTCGCGGCTCCTGGTCGACCTGGCCGATCGCCTGCAGGATCGACTCGGAGCCGCCGGACACTTCGCCCGCTGGGCGTTTTTGATCGGGGCCTGGGGGGCCATCTTCAGCAGCCTGCTGGGTGTCTGGCAAAGCGTTCCGTACCTGTTCGCCGACACCTGGTCATTGTGGGGCAGCCGCGAAGTCGGCCAGCAGATCTCCACACGGTCGTGGCCATACCGGGGGTGGCTGCTGGCACTGGCGACAATCCCGCTGGCCGGGCTGTGGACCCGGTTCGCTGAGATCCAGAAATGGTACGCGATCGTCGGAGCGGCCTTCTTGCCGGCTGTGGCCGTGGCGCTGCTGGTGCTCGGCCGACGCCGGTCACTGGTCGGCGAGAAACTGGCCACACGGTGGATCGGTCTGTTGGCCCTGGTGGCCGTGTTGCTGTTCTACCTGCTGGCCGGCGGGCTGGAGGTACACAAGAGGCTCTCGGGGACCTAGGCTGGGCCAGCGTGGACAACGACGCCATGCTGTGGACTCCAAGCTGCCCCGCTGACGGAAGACTCTCATGACCCGCCTTCAGCCGTTCATCTCGCGCTTCCCCGTCCTGCCCCTGCTGGTGACACTGCTGTCGGGTAGCGGTACCGGGCTGGCCGACAGCCGCGACGTCACCGATCGTCCCAACTTCGTCGTCGTCTTCACCGACGACCAGGGCTACCAGGATCTCGGCTGTTTCGGCTCGCCGGACATCAAGACCCCTCATTTGGATAGGCTGGCCGGCCAGGGCGCCCGCTTCACCGACTTCTACTCGGCCCAGGCTGTCTGCTCGGCCTCTCGAGCCGCACTGCTGACCGGCTGTTACCCCAACCGCATCGGCATCCAGGGAGCACTCGGCCCCAAGTCCCGCCACGGGATCAACAAGAACGAGTGGACCATCGCCGAGGTACTCAAGACTCGCGGCTACGCCACGGCGATCTACGGCAAATGGCACCTGGGCCACCACAAGCCGTTTTTGCCCACACGCCACGGATTCGACGACTACTTCGGGCTGCCCTACTCCAACGACATGTGGCCCTACCATCCCGGTGTCGCCCATCTGCCCATGGCCGAACGGCTCAAAAGGTGGCCTCACCTGCCCCTGTTCGACAAAGAGAAAATCGTCAACCCGCAGGTGACCGGCAAGGACCAGGCACAGTTGACCACTTGGTACACCGAACGGGCGGTGAAGTTCATCGAGCAGAACAAGAAGCAGCCGTTCTTCCTCTACGTTCCCCATTCGATGCCACACGTACCGCTATACGTCAGTGACAAGTTTCAGGGGAAATCCCAACGAGGCCTCTACGGTGACGTGATCATGGAGATCGACTGGTCGGTGGGCCAGATCGTGGCGGCGCTGAAAAAACACAAGCTGGACCGCCGCACGCTGGTCATCTTCACCTCCGACAACGGACCGTGGCTGAACTACGGCACGCACTCCGGACTGGCCCTGCCGTTGCGCGAGGGCAAGGGGACAACCTGGGACGGCGGCCAGCGTGAACCGACCGTGATGTGGTGGCCGGGCCAGGTGCCCGCCGGGCATGTCTGTCGCGAAGTGGCCGGGACGATCGACATCCTGCCCACTCTGGCGAAGCTCGCCGGAATCCGGCAACTGCCACAAGGTCACAAGATCGATGGGCACGACATCTGGCCACTGATCTCCGGGCGGGAGAACGCCAGGAGCCCGCACGAGGCCTACTACTTCTACTGGGGACGACACTTGCAGGCTGTCCGCAGCGGACGCTGGAAACTGCATTTCCCCCATGCCTATCGCAGTCTTGCCGGACGAAAGGGGGGGACCGGAGGCAAACCGGTCCGGTACGTCCAGAAGCGTACCGGACTGGCATTGTTCGACCTGGCCCAGGACATCGGCGAGACCACCAACGTCATCGGCGACCACGCCGAAGTGGTGACCCGCCTGCAGGCCCTGGCCAACCAGGCCCGAGCTGAACTGGGCGATTCGGCCACCAAGCAAAACGGTGCCGGAGTGCGACCGCCCGGACGGTTGCCGGCCCGACCGAAGAAAAAGTAGCAGTCGCCGCAGGCCGCTAGGCCGCCCGACGGCCGAACGGCCACCAGCTTTGGCGAACCGGGCGAGCGTCGCGGTGCGAGGTGACCAACTGATGCTCGGGCAGCAGCAACGCCGTCAGTTCTCCACCAACGCCACCGGTCGTATCCAGCAGGATGCGACGAGATCCGACATGCGGCCGCTTTTGGGCAACATGGCCCGAGACGATCGGGACCCGGCAATCGGCCGGAAACACGTTTGCTCCCAGGTCCTTGCGACACAACCACGGAGGCCGATGCAGCGAAAAGTCGCGCTGCCGCAGCATCTGCAGTTGGGTCTCGGTCGGCAGTTCCGGAACCAGTCCCGCATGGACGACGATCAACTCGGGGTGTTCCACAACCCAGGGCAATCCGGCCAGCAACCGGGCATGATCGTCGGGGACCGCCCGGGCCAGGCCCGCGAAGTCACCTGCAGCGACGCCGTACGAAGCAAAAGTCGTCTCACACTGGTATCCACGCCGCCATCTGCGAGACCAGTCGGCCTCCTCGGGCACCGGCACCAGACCCAGTGAGCCAGCCATCGCCAGGTCATGGTTGCCGCAGGCGACGGTGGTCCGCGGATGCGTGGCAGTCAATTCCATCACCCGTTGGATCACCCCGCGAGGATTGGGGCCCCGGTCAACCAGGTCCCCCAGCAACACGATCCAGCGGTTGTCGAAATCCCCGCACCCGGCCAGCCTCTCGATCAGGCGGTCGAGCAGATCCAACTGGCCGTGAACGTCGCCGATCACGGCCACGGGGCCATCAATCCGGCCTGCCAGACGACCGGAATCCGCAGCGGGGTCGTGGGCCGAAGCGGGCATCCGGATTCCTGGCTGTGGACGAGGTCAGAGGGATCGGCACCCTTGATCAGCAACCGATCCGGCTGATGTTTACCCGTGCGGGGACCCGCGTGACAAGATCGTTTTTCTTGCCGCCCTGCCGACTCTAGATCCTCTGGCCCTCTTTGGGACCGTCCTCGGTCAAGGTCAGGATCTCGGGCCCGTCCTCGGTCATCAGCAGCGTGTGTTCCCACTGGGCCGAGAGTCCACCGTCACGGGTGCGAACCGTCCAGCCGTCGCTCTCGTCGGGCACCGTGTGCCAGCTGCCGGTATTGATCATCGGTTCAATCGTGAAACACGTGCCCGGCTCGATCACCGTGCGATTGGGAGGCCGCGACGGAACGTGAGAGATCCCCGGTTCCTGGTGAAACCGGCGGCCGATGCCGTGCCCCTGATACTCGCGAACCACGTCCATCCCCTGGCCCCGAGCGTAGTCGTAGATCGCCCGGCTTATCGCATCAACCTGGCCGCCGGGCTTGATCGCGCGGATGCCCAGGTAGAGGCTGTCGAAGGCGACCTGTACCACTTGCCGGGCTGATTCGCTGACCTCTCCGATCAGAAACATCTCGCTCTGATCCCCGTACCACCCGTCGACGATCGTCGTCAGGTCGACATTGACGATGTCCCCGGGTTCCAGTGCCCGGTCATCGGGAATCCCGTGACAGACCACGTCGTTGACGCTGGTGCAGATGCTTTTGGGATACGGCACCACGGCGCCGGGATATCCCAGGCAGGCCGGAGTGTGGCCATGATCGAGCGTATACGAGTAGGCGAGGCGGTCGATTTCCTCGGTGGTGGTTCCAGCGACCACGTGAGGCCTCAGGTGGTCCAGCAACTGAGCGTTGAACCGCGACGCCCGCCGCAGCCCCTCTCGCTCGTCGTCGGCGTTGAACAGCGGGATCCGGCGTCGCATGGCACAAGCGTGTGAAGGGTGGCCGGTTGGTTCCAAGCGTGAGAGAGCCACCATAGCGATTCGACAAAAAACCCGCCAACGGCCGGACAACTCGGGCCGGTTGACGATGGAACGCCGATTCGGGATTCTCCAACAGATTCACTGCTCTCCAACACGAGACACCTCGCGAGGCCAGGCCGATGTCCACTCGAGCAACACTCATCCTGCTGCTGACCGCTGCGGTGATCTGCCCGGCGGTGGTTTCGACATCTCAGGCGGCCGGACCGACCCCCGCCAAGCGGCCCAATTTTCTGTTCATTCTCACCGACGACCAGTCACCGGAAACGCTCTCGTGTTACGGCAACACCGTCTGCCAGACCCCCCACATCGATCGGCTGGCCCGCCGCGGCATCGTGCTCGACGACGCCCACCACATGGGCGCCTGGTCCGGAGCCGTCTGCACGGCATCGCGAACGATGATCATGACCGGCCGCACCGTCTGGAGAATTCCCGGCGCGCGGGGACCGGGACTGACCCGCAATCGCGCCCGCCGCCAGCAAGCTGCCCAAAACAGCCTGCCGGCCATCTTCAACCGGGCCGGCTACTCCACCTTCCGGACATGCAAGCGGGGAAACAGCTTCCGGGAAGCCAACGCGTTGTTCACCGAACACCACGACGCGACCCGGAGGGGAAGCGACCCGGAAACCGGAAGCCGCTGGCACGGTGACCGCGTCATCGAGTTCCTCGACAAGAGACAACAGGCCGGCGACAAGGCCCCGTTCCTGCTCTACATGGGCTTTTCACATCCCCACGACCCCAGGAACGCCCCGGAGACACTGGCTCGCAAGTACGGAGCCAGCAACAAGGGCCCCGGCCAGACAGTCAACCCCAAGGCCCCCCCCCTGCCGGTCAACTACCTGGCCGCACACCCGTTCCACCACGGGCACCCGGGACTGAGAGACGAGGTGCGGGTCCAGGGCGTGATGAAACGACGAGACCCAGCCACGATCCGCAACGAACTGGGTCGCGAGTACGCCTGCATCGAGAACATCGACAACCAGGTGGGGCGAGTGATCAAGCAACTCGAGATGACCGGGGAACTGGAAAACACCTACGTCGTCTTCACCTCCGACCACGGCATCGCCGTCGGCCGTCACGGGCTGACCGGCAAGCAGAACCTTTACGAACACACCTGGCGGGTCCCCTTCATCGTCACCGGACCGGGGATCAAGCCCGGCACGCGGGCCTCCGGCTACATCTACCTGCTGGACACCCTCCGCACCTTCTGTGACCTGGCCGACATCACGCCTCCCGAATCGGTCGAGGGCCGCAGTTTCCGCAAGGTCCTGGAGGGAAAAACCGATGCGGTCCGCGATTCGCTCTACGGCGTCTATACCGGCGGCACCAAGCCGGGAATGCGGGCCGTCAAGACGAGACGGTTCAAGCTGATCAAGTACGACGTGCTGGACGGAAAAGTCCGCCGTACCCAGTTGTTCGATCTCAAGGAGAATCCACGCGAGTTTCTCGTCGAGCACCGGGCCAAGGCGATCAGCAGCCTGCTGGGCCACACGCCGAAGCCCCAGCAGGTCAACCTGGCCGACGACCCGAAGTACGCCGCAAAACGGAAGGAACTCGAGGCTCTGCTCAAACGCGAGATGAAACGGCTGGGCGACCCATACGAATTGACCGACTGAAGCCGGTCGGAAACGACAATCGCCCCCCCGACTGCCAGTGCGGCCGGGGGGGCAATTGTCGGACCGGATCAAAGTGCGCAAGAGAGGACTCGAACCTCCACGGGCTGTAAAGCCCACCAGGCCCTCAACCTGGCGCGTCTGCCAATTCCGCCACTTGCGCAGAAGCCGTTTGGCGGGGGCCAGTATAGCACTCGCTCGCGTGCCTTCAAGAAACCGCGCCCGAGCAGTTCACACCAAAGACGCTGAGATCGCATTGGAGAGCTGAGCGATTTGTCTCCCGTGGGGTTCCTGCGGCTCGGTCGTCAGGATCACGCAAACCGTATCCCGATCGGGATCAATCCACATCAACGTCCCGGTCGCACCCCAGTGACCGTAGGTCGCCGGTCCCAACAGATCACCGAAGTTGGCACTGGTGGCCGGCCAGTTCAATCGCCATCCCAGTCCCCAGGGCTTGCATCGTCGGTCAGCCTCGGGCACGTCCGCCATCGCCGACAACTGATTACAGGTCGCCGCGGCCACCGAGGCTGGTGAAATCACCCCGCGGCCCCCTTCGAGCATCATCCGGCCGATCACCGCCAGTTCACGCGGTGTCGTCAACAGCCCGCCCCACGGTGCTCCCAGTTGACGCCAGTAACGCTGGTTCCAGTTCCAGTCGACCCCCTCCTGTTCGGGTGGCGTGCGGATCTCGGCAATCCGATCCACCATCGGTCGCTCGCCTTCGAACCAGTCGTCGCTTGCTCCCAGGCGAGTGGACTCGAGCCCAAGCGGTCCAATCACCTGTGAATTCAACCAGTCGGCACACCCCTGGCCGGAAACCCGGGCAATCACTTCCCCAAGGATCGCGAACCCCATGCTCTGATATTGCACTCCGCGGCCCGGCTGGAAATCCGGTTCGACCCGACAGGTCCCGGCCACGAATTCCTCGAGGCCCGCCCCTGCCTCTCGCAACTGCTGGTTCTCGTCCAACATGTCCGGCAATCCCGACGTGTGGGTCAGCAGGTGCCGGATCCGAATGCCGTTCTTGCCGTTGTTGCCGAATTCCGGGAGGTAGCGGCTGACCCGGTCGTCCAATCGCACCTGGCCGGCTTCGACCAACAGCAGGGCCGACATCGCCACGATCGGCTTGGTGATCGAGGCGATCAGGAAGACCGCATCATCACGAATCGTCCCGTCGGCTTCGTCGGCGAGCCGCTGGCGACCGAACAGCCGTGTCCCGGTCGTGCGATCGCCTCGAGAAACGAAAATCCCGATGGCTCCAACCTGCCCGGATGAACACAACTCGTCGGCCAGTTCACCGACACGTTTCCAGCGGGCGGGGTCAATTCCAACGGAGGCGGCATCACAGACCTGGAACATGCCAACGATTGCAGGCGATCGCGGCCCGGAAGGCAAGCAACCCCGGGGATCGGCCTAACGGACTCGGGCCTGGAATGTGATCACGCCACCCACTCCACCGGGCAACGGTTCATCCAGTTCGAAGACCAGCACCTGGCTGCCCTGCTCGTTGTCATCGACAGTGATTCGCCCCCCGCGAGCCTCTTCCGGGGGCGTCTTCTCGGTCTCGTCGCTGAAACCGAGCGTGGCACTGTCGTCGATGTAATCCAGCCGGGGAGAGAGATTGTCGACGACACGGACCTTGGTCAGCGGACGCTCGCCCACGTTGTCGAACCTCAGCGTGAAGGTGATCACGTCATCGGAACGGGCGGTGTCGCGATCGGCCAGTTTGACGATCTTCAACTGGCCGATCTTCTTGTGTTCAATCTCAAGCCCGGTGTAGGAACCGACCCAGGGGGTCGACTGAATCGACTGGCCGGCAGCCGTCGATGCCGTCGCACGAGGTGACTCATCACCGGCCCACGCAGCGGCGTTCTCCAGCGACCGGGCCAGCCGGGCATTGTCGGCCTGGTCCATTCGCCCGGCGACCAAACCACCTGTCTCCTCGAACACATTGAGCAACTTGACGTGTTCACCACTCCGCAGCAGCCTCGACATGCCGGCGGTCCGGGTCTCACCCAGCAAGCCGCTCGCGCGAGACCGCATCCTGGCATCGACGGCTCCCAGTTGCTGCCGATGCTGTCGTGACCCCTCCCGGGTCGTCAGGCGGACCTCGCGAGTCAACCGGTGTGCCGAGGCCATCCGTTCGACCCCGAACCCTTCGATCGGCAACTGGACGGTACGAATCGCGGCGAACCGGGGGGCATAGATCGCCACCCGGTTGCTCGGCAACACGTGACTGGCCCCCTCGTCATCGGTGTACTCGGCAATCGTGTCCTCGGTCTCGACTCCGTACCTCAGGAACGACTGGTAATGCACCGGATTCCCGCGGTCGCCCCCATCGATCACAAATTCGTCGGGATGGGCTTCCACCACGGCCGGATCCGGCCCACCCGGTTGCGATTCGTCAACAGATCGCTGCCGGGGCATCGCCGGCAATCGTACCGGCTGGATCCTCGGAGCCGTCGTTGACGCGCCGACGGCTGCCAACCGGACCACGTTCGCACCATCGGTTGCGACCGTTGAACGGGAAATTCCCGACTGGTCCTCGAAGTGTCCTGGCGGTCCGGCATGGTCGGTGGGAACCGAAACACATCCACCGGCCCACGGTATCGTCAGTGCGCACGCCGAAACGGCAGCCAGGCGGCGCCAGCCATTCCGAATCGGTGATCGAGCTTCGTCCAACCGCCTCACCTGGCGCCTCCTGCCACCTGGACCGGCGAACTGCCTTTCGACCTGATGCGAATTCGGCCGTCAACGCGGCCCGACACCAAACGCCCTCCAGCCGAACGCCGTCGCGATACAGCCGGCGGCTTGGGAAACTGGATCGGCAACCCCGTTCCGAAGAACGCAGCAGGTGCGTTCCGGGTCGGAGGCGTGCGACTTCCCAGGCGGAGAATGACCATCGGCCGACCCGCCCGATCTGCCTCGGCCAGGGCATTGCGCCGCGGATCGAGATCGCGGACCATCATCGGACGTGTCTGTTCGTTACCGGCCGAGAGCCGGGGCTCCTCCAGGTATACCACGCGGGTGACCAGGTGCCCTTGCAACGCCAACCGGATGTCCTCGCCGGTCAATTCGACCGGAACGGGAAACTCATACTGACGATCCGACGGCGGATGAAGCCGATCGATCACCTCGATGGTCGGATAAATCGAGACCCCGGGAAAACCGGGCATGTCGCTGATACCCACCCGGTAAGTCCCGCCGACCAGCAGGCCCGCCGAATGCGGGGCCGCTGCCGTGACAATTCCCTTTGGGGCTATCCGTTCACCGGTTGCCTGCAGAGCCGAGTACCAGGTCACACGGCCACCGCCACCGGGACCAGTGTCCACCAGCCGCACTTCGACCGGCTGGAAGTAGGCCATACGAGGCGATCCGGATCGGCCCGCCTGGGCCGACCACCGGGCCACCGCTCCCGGAGACATCCGGGCACTGAGTGGAGAATAGACGTCGCGGCCCACCGGCAACTGGGCCGACGTCGGAGGCACCCACGACAACAGTACTGCCGTCATCAGCCCAAGCCTCGACCACCACCGCAGCGGTGTCACAGGCGACCGAGAGGAACCCAGGAGCATGGCGATTGAGATCCCGGCTGTTGTGTAGAAGCGGTTTGTCCGGGATCCCGGTCACCGGCGAAGAGTGACGGCGATCCCTCCCTGCCGGGGCAGGAGTCTCCCCCACCGGCCGAATTACTGGCCGTTGGGGTTGGCCCATGCGGGCCGGCTGAGTGTCCCGGGTGCGAAGGTCGGATGTTTCTCGGTGTACCGAACCTCGGAAACCGGTTCAGGCATCCGGATGCCCGGATTGTGCTTGACCACCACCCGGAAGTCCCGGACCGGATCGTGCCGTTCAACCGGCGTGTTGTTCTTGACCGTGTAGCTCCGCAGCCCGGCAGGTCCTCCCAGGGGGAGGTGAGCCGGACCAGGAAGCCCAATCGGAGTCGGAGACCACGGCATGCCCCACTGGGGAGTGCCACCAACACCGGCAATCGGGTTCATTCCCGGCTGGCCGGGGCCGGCCGGTTGCCCCATCAGCATCGGGCCGGGGATGCCCGGCATACCCTGGTCCATGACGGAGATCGGTGTCGGAGGCACGAACTGTCCCTTGGCACCGTCGGCAGTCACAGCCGTGTTGAATGAAACCGGTCGGATGCCACCGGGGCCCAGCATCGCTGCTCCGTCGCTGGGAGCCGGCCCGGTCGTGGCGGTCTGCATGTCCATGTTGCCCACTCGCAGCACCACCATGATCGTTCCACGACGGTCCGCTTCGGAAACCGGGTCCACGCCCGGATCGAGACGGGTAGAAACCAGCATCTCGACACCGGCCACAGCCAGTTCCTGGTGCTGCGGATCGGGCAGGTAGATCACCTTCGTGACGAAGTTGTTGCTCTCGACCTGGTCCAGATCCTCGTCGGTCAACTCCAGCGGCACGCTGTTGTGAGCCAGGTAGGCGTCACTGGTGGCGTGAGCCGGATAAACCTGCATGGTCGGGTACAGCGTCATGCCGTCGCGACCGGCGACCTCGGTCAGTTTCAGCCGGTAGGTGGCTCCCTGGACAAAATCGTAGGTCGTCGGAGTGACCCGCTGGTTCTCGGCGTAGGTCTGACCGGTCTTCCAACCGATCTTCATCCCCACGGGACGGATAAACCGGATCTGGGTTCGTCGCGTCGAGAATGCACGGGCCGCCGCGGCCTGTTGCATCATCGGCAACACACCAGGCCCCGGCCCGTCGACCATCGGCCCAGGCCGTTGCATCGCGTGTGCCGGGGGCGCGTGGTAGTCGCCGCTGTCCCCAAAACTGCGACCGTCGACGTGGCAACCCACGCAGACGACCAGAAACGTACCAAGTGCCAGGAAGTAGTATTTCATTGCAGAGTCCTCTTGACTCTCCCGAATTCCCATCGACGGGTCAGACAGGTTGCCCCTAGAATGGTCCAGAACCGATCGGTCACCCATTTGCCCGACCCGCTCGCTTTCACGAGACGGGACCGGTTTTGCCTCTTGCGACCTGCGTTCACCTGTGTTTTCGACCGATTGCACCCCGCATCTTTGGCAATTTCGGCATTTTCCGGACAACATGAACACTCGTCCCAGTTTCTCCAGTCGATACAACGATCCGACTCACATGCACTTTTCCCGAGTTCCGAACGTCTCGCTGATCCTCCGGCTGGTTGTCGCGATGTTGATCACCGGTTCGATTCACCTGTCCGCCCAGGAGCAGCCGGCCAGGAAAGCCCCCGCTGAAAAAAGCAAAAACGCCGCGACAGCCAAGACCCCGAAACGGCGTCAACGGCCTGCCGATGCCCTCCGCGAGTCCCGCGGGAAACTCAAGGACCTGGTGCCATTCCAGGCCGAGATCGTCGAGACGATCGTGGTCCGTGGCAAACGGTTCCAGGCCACCGGCAAGTACATGCAGGGCCAGGACAAAAAGCTGCGTCTGGAATTTCAGTTGGAGGTGGGTCGAACCAAGGGATCCCTGATCCAGGTCTGTGACGGCACCACGCTGTTCACCCAGCAGAAAATCGGCCTGATCGTGCTGGCCACCAAGAGGAACGTGCCCAGAATCCTCAAGGAAATGAAACAACTGGCCGCCGCTTCGGGACCAAGGCCGCAACCCGGCCAGTTCGAAGCCGACCTCGGGTTGGGTGGCCTCGAGGCCCTGCTCGGATCACTCGAGCAGTCGATGAGTTTCAACCGCCGTCGCGAACAGTCCTTCCAGGGCCGCCCGTTCATCATCATCGAAGGCACTTGGAATGCCTCGTTTCTGCAGACCCTCACCGACGACGATCGGCCGGTCAGCGACGAGTTGCCCGAATACGTGCCCGACCGCGTTCGGGTCTACATCGACAAGGCCACGCAGTTCCCACACCGCGTCGTCTACCTCAAGAAGGTCCCCGGTCGCCAGGTACTCAAGCCGATGGTCAGCCTCGAGTTCCGCAACGTCAAAGTCAACGTCCGCCTGGCCGACACCGTCTTTACTTTCAAGCCCGCCCCGGGCGTCCGTGTCACCGACAACACCGACGATTATCTCAGGCAGATGCGGCAGTCCCAGTCCACCGCGGCCGGAACCGAAGGCGGAGCCCCCAGCCGACCAGGTGGCTCGGCACCAGCCCGTCGACCAGGGTCTCGCTAGGGACGTCTCGGAGTGACCACCATGCAGGGACTGCGTGCCGTCCAGGGCCGAGCTATCCCCGGCTGGATTGTCTCGGTCGTGCTCCACCTGCTGCTGCTGGTCGCCTGCGCCATGGGGTTGCAGAGTTGCCAGAGATCGGTGGGTGAGGATGGAGCCGGTGATTTTCGTGACGTGGGATTGGTCGTCAAGTCCTCGGGCCTGAACTCCGATTCCACCTCCGACACCGACAACACGGCTCCCCCCGCTCCGCAACAGGTCTCTGAACCGGTCTCCGCTGCCGAAACCCCCGACAACCAGGCGATCGACCAACTTCTCTCGCTGCCCGATTCGGTCGGCCCGCAGATTCTCGGCCCGGGTGCTCGCACACCCACCTCGCCCCTGGCCGACTCCTCTCAACTGCTGCCCCGATCCGCCCTCACCGGCGGCCCTCCCCTGGCCGGGTTGCAGAAAGGGGAAACCCAGTTCATGGGCATCCGTGACAAGGGGACCCGATTCGTCTACGTACTGGACCGCTCGGGCAGCATGGCCGGAGGCCACGCCCTGGAAATGGCCAAGGCCGACCTGCTCAGCAGTCTCCAGCACCTCGACGAAACCCAGCAGTTCCAGGTCATCTTCTACAACGTGCAGCACAGCCTGTTGACTCTCGGCGGACGCACCACCTTGCACCGGGCCACAGACATCAACAAGACCCTCGCCCGGCAGAAGATCGCCGCGGTGACACCCGACGGAGGCACCTTCCACTTCCCGGCCTTGACCAAGGCGTTGTCGTTCGACCCCGAGGTGATCTTCTTCCTGACCGACGCCGACGCGAACTCCTCGATCCATCCCGGCGACATGGAACGGCTGACCCGTCGCAACCGGGGTCGCACCCGCATTCACACGATCAAGTTCGGCGTCGGTGCCGAATTGACCTCCACTCACTACGTCAAGAAACTCGCCACCCTCAACGGCGGCCGGTATCGCTACCGTGACATCAACACCTTCTCTGCTCCTCGACGGAACCGCTGATCAGCCCGGCTGTCGCCTGGCCCGGGCCACCGCGTGGCTCGTCGCCGGTTCGGCTCTCGTGCTGGCCACCGACCGTCTGCCCGCCCAGGCCCGCGACCGCGTCATCGTCCGCCAGGTCGACGGACGCGGACGCCTGACGCACGTGGGCCAGATCACCGACTACAACGCGGACGAGATCGTGGTCAAGTCCCGCGGACGAGCTGCGCCGTGGAAGATTCCGGCCGAGCGGATTGTCTCGGTCATTCCCGCCCACTCAGCCCCGCACCTGGCAGCACGGAAACACCTCCAGCGAGGTGCCGTGACTGAAGCCGAGCAGTCGTTTCGCCTGGCACTCGAAGGCGCCTCCCGGGCCTGGGTTCGCCGGGAACTGCTCGCCGGGCTGGTCCGTTGCGCCCTGCATGGTGGAGACTACCGACGTGCAGGATCTCATTTCCTGGGCCTTTCGGAGAGTGCGAGGAGGACGCGTCACTTCGAACTGGTGCCACTGGACTGGCGGATCAGCGGAACGGTGGATCCGTCGGTCGCCAGTGAGGCGAAGGCGTGGCGGGTGCGATCCGGTGATGTCGCCGCACTGTTGGCCGCCAGCCATCTGCTCCGGGACTCGGGGTACGCCGTGGAAGCCGAGTCTCAGTTGCGGAAACTACGAATTTCGCCTGACCCACGCGTCCGCGGCCTGGCCGTGGCCCAGTGCTGGCGAGCCGACATGAAAAACGGAAAGGTGACTCCCAGGGACCTGGACTCCTGGACCCGACACATCCGCAAGCTGCCGCTGGAACTCCGAGGAGGACCGCGGTTCGTGATCGGGCTGGCCCGGCTCCAGCGACGTCAGTTCCAGCCGGCCGCTTCGGCACTGATGTGGACATCGCTGGTCTTCGACGACGATCGGTTCCTGGCCGCACGCGCCACGCAGCTTGCTGCCAACTCCCTGCTCTCGGACAACCAGGCCTCGGCCGCCCAAACACTCTACCGGGATCTCCAGCAACGCTTCGCCGGCACGCCGGCCGCCCGAGAATCGGCCGTCACTCAGCCCCCCCCACCGCGCACGAGGCGCACCACCCCATGAGCCGTCACTGCCCCAGCCGACTCGTTTTCACCGTGATCGCCGCGAGCCTGCTCGTACCGGCCATCGCCCGACCACAGGTCCCCGCCGCACCATCCACCACCGGAACGGCCAGCACGCCCGACGTGTCCGAGGCCGAATCCCTCCCGACCGAGACCAAGCTCTACGACGCCACGACCGGAAAACTGGTCGAAAAATCCGAACCCTCGACCAATGCGATGACACTCAGGCAACTGCTCCGAGCCGGCGGGACAATTGGCCTGGTCATCCTCGCCCTGTCAATGGCCATGGTCGCGTTGATCGTTGAACACATGCTGACGATTCGTCGCAAGGCGTTGATGCCCACAGGCCTGGCCGACTCGTTCGGCTCACTGCTGTCGGCCGGACGGTTCACCGAGGCTGACCAACTCTGCCGCGAACGCCCCAGTTTCCTGAGCGCCGTGCTGGCCGAAGGACTCGCCGAAGCACCACTGGGTTACCCGGCGGTCGAGAAGTCGATGGAAGACGCCAGCGCCGAACAGGCGGCGAGGCTGTTCCGGAAAATCGAATATCTCTCGGTGATCGGTACCATCGCCCCGATGCTGGGCCTGCTGGGAACCGTCTGGGGCATGATCGTCGCCTTCCAGGAATTTGCCAACAAGATCAACCCGCCGGTCAGTGAACTCGCTCCGGGCATCTACCAGGCACTGGTCACCACCCTGATGGGGCTGGGCGTGGCCGTACCGGCCCTGGCCGCGTTCGCCATCTTCCGCAACCGCATCGATGAACTCGTGGCCGAATCCAGCCTGATGGCCGAACACGCCTGGGCCGAATTCAAGCGGGCCAACCTCGGCCGTGGTGGTGGCCAGACGCGGCGACGGAAGGAACCCACCGGACAACCAACCGAACGGCAGGAGCGTCGAGTGCCCCCGGTGGCGATCGAACGGCCGGAGGCCCCGTCCTCATGAGAATCCCCACGCGTGTCCGCCAACTGGGCGTGTCACTGAATCTGACCCCGCTGATCGACATCGTCTTTCTGCTGGTGATCTTCTTCCTGGTCGCCAGCCACGCGGCCCGAACCGAATCAACCGAGCCGGTCGATCTGCCGATGATCGGCGAAGCCGAGGACGACCAGATCACGGTGCCCCAGCGACTTGTGGTGACGGTCACCTCCGACCAGTCCCTCCATGTCGGTGGCCGGATCGTCACCCTCGACCAGGTCTCCGGCCTGCTCAAGGACGCCGGCTCCCAAGCGGGCACCGGCGGCTACGAGGTACGAATCCGCGGCGACCGCCGGGTCCCGTTCCGTGTCGTCGAACCACTGATGGTGGCCTGCGCCCGGGCCGGCATCACCCGAATCGGCTACGCCGTACTCCCCCAGTAACCTCTGCGCCCCCTTCACCACCGAACAAATGCGCATCCCCTCAACCCATCATCAGCGACAACGCGACGACAGCCAGGCGATGACTCCACTGATTGACGTGGTGTTCCTTTTGCTGATCTTCTTCGTGTGTGCTTCGACGGGACAGATCCGCGAGAGCCTCCTGCCAACGGAGCTCTCGGGTGGCTCGATCGAATCCGCTGCTGCAGTTCCGCAGGAACGGCCTTTGGGCGAAGCCTGGGTGCGGGTGATGGCCCCGGGCCAGGCAAACGGGGGCATGCAAATCGAAGTCGAAGGCCAGACGTTTTCCGGACCCGACCGGCATCGTGACCTCTCAAGATTTCTTCGGACCCTGGCGGCCACGGCTCGCGAGTTGCCTGTGATCCTGGACATCGATCCGGACGTTCCGCTGGGCGAGGCCCTGGCCGCCTACGACGCGGCTCGCTCGGCCGATTTTGAGGCGATCCACTTCGCTGTCGACCCGGCCGACAGCAGCGATCCGCAACCACCTGCGACTCGCTGAGTCGTCCGCAGAGCCCCTCGGCTCGACCAAACCGTTTCGCGTGAACCGTCTGCGGTGGCAAGTGGCTCGACCACCGGCCATCGCCCGACCGCGTGGTCTCCGGTTCTCTTGAAGTCCCGGTATCCATCTGGCATAGTTCAGCCTTTGATCGGGGTCCAAATGGGTCCCGAACGCATGCAACGACGGACCCGGGTCCTGCTTTGGCCTCCGTCGGATTTCGGCGGACGTTCACGTCCATCGACCCGGGTGCGCTCGGTACTGCGTGTGACGATGAACCCGGTAGCACCGCGATGCCCCCCACGCTGGCCGACACCGCGACGACGATCCAGTCGATTCTCCAGGGATGGCTCAATAGCGAAAGCTTGGCCATGTTCCTGGCGGCGGTGATTCACGTGGCGCTGGTGGCCGGTTTCTTCGGACTGCCGGCCGGCATTTTCATCTGGGCCGAGCGGAAGATCTCGGGCCGGATCCAGGATCGGCTCGGCCCCACTCGTGTCGGCGGCAAGTTCGGTTGGCTGCAGGCCATTGCCGACGGCGGAAAGTTGATTCAGAAAGAGGACCTGGTGCCGGAGGCCGCCGACGGCCCGTTGTTCCGGGTCGCTCCCTACGTGGTGGTCGTCAGTTCACTGGCCGCCTTCATGTTCCTGCCGTTCTCCGACGGCTGGATCGCCATCAGCCTGGACATCGGCCTGTACCTGATGCTGGCGGTGATGTCCCTGGAGGTGATCGGAGTGATCCTGGCCGGTTACGCCAGCGGCTCGAAATGGGCCCTGTTCGGCGGAATGCGGGAAGCTGCCCAGATGGTCAGCTACGAGATCCCGATGTCGATCTGCGTGGTGATCCCGATCATCACGGCCGGCTCACTGAACCTCAACGAGATCGGCGGGCTGCAGAGCGGCCACCTGGGCAACTGGATCATCTTCCACGACCCGTTCAGCTTCCTGGCATTCTTCGTCTACTTCGTCTGCGCCACGGCCAGTTGCAAACGGGCCCCGTTCGACCTGGCCGAGGCTGAGAGCGAACTGGTAGCCGGTTTCCTGACCGAATACAGCGGTTTCCGCTGGAGTTTCTTCTTCCTGGCCGAGTACGCCAGCATGTTCGCCGTCTGCGGCATCGCAGTGCTGCTGTTTTTGGGCGGCTGGCACACCGGGATCCCCGGCCTGGACGGCATCCTCGACGGTCCGCGATACGGTTCGGACGCATACGTCTGGACCTGGCTGGCCAATGCCCTGGGCTTCGGAGTCTTCTTCGGGAAGGCCTCGCTCCTGGTCTGCGTGCAGATCTGGGTCCGCTGGACCCTGCCGCGACTGCGGATCGACCAGGTGATGATGACCTGTCTGAAATACCTTGTGCCCATCAGTTGCGTGCTGTTCCTGGGAGCGGTGATCTGGCCGCTGGCGCTCTCGTTCTCGGGAAAAACCACGATCTGGGGAACCCCCACAGGTGAGCGGGCCGCGCCGACGATGAGACTTGACTCCATCCCCGGTCCGGCCGACCAGTCGCCGACCGCCTCGACCTCGAACGGGGAGACCGGGCCGTGAGCGACCAGGCACTCTTCTGGATCTTTGCGATTCTGGCCGGCGGCGGTGCCATCGGGGTGGTGATCCTGCAGGACATCGTCCGCATGGCTTTCTCGCTGATCATCTCGCTGGGCTCGACCGCCGGGCTGTTCTTCCTGCTCGACGCCGATTTCGTCGCGGCCACCCAGTTGCTCGTCTACGTCGGCGGCACCCTGGTGCTGCTGATCTTCGGTGTGATGCTGACCGCCAGCGGGCCGTTTCGACGAATCCAGATGTCCTCCGGCGAGACCTTCGTCGGAGCCGCTGTCGGGCTGCTGTTCTTCTCGGTGATCGCCTTCACGGTGATCGACGTCGAATGGGAAACACTGGATCGCAGCCACAGACCCGTGGCCGAGGCCACCAACGATGAAACCGGCAACACGTCACGGGCCATCGGCCTGCGGCTGGTCGGCATCCCGGCCGACACCGAGGTCGGCATCCACAAGGATCGCGGCGAGAAAACCGGCTACCTGTTGCCGTTTGAAATCGTCTCGATTCATCTGCTGGTCGTCCTGGTCGGAGCCGCCTACCTGGCTCGTGCCAAGCGACAGGAAACGTCCGAAGCCGCCGGGGGAGACGCCTGACGATGGACGCCAGCTTGACCAACTACCTGCTGATCGGTGCCGTGATGTTCGTCTCCGGAGTGGTCTGCATGGCCACCAAGCGGAACGGGATCGCGGTGTTGATGGGCGTCGAACTGGTTCTCAACGGGGCCAACGTCAATTTCGTCGCCTTCTCCCGGCACACCAGTCTTGGCCTCGACGGCCAGATCGTTTCGCTGTTCGTCATCGTGCTGGCCGCCGCCGAGGCTGCCGTCGCCCTGGCGATCGCTTTGAACTTCTACAACAACTACCAGACCATCGATGTCGACCGGGGCGACAAGCTCCAGGGCTGAGCCTCTCCGACACACCAACACGACCGACCTTTCCGGAACCACGATGGACATCAAGGCCTGCCTGCTGACCACCGCGTGGCTGCTGCCACTCGTCGGCTTCGCCGTCGAGATCTTCGGCGGCTACTGGTCGCACCACGCGCCCGGTGGCCGGTTCCGGTCTCGCCTGGCAGCCTACCTCTCGGTCGGCTGCATCGGCGGCGGGTTTTTGCTGAGCCTCACGGCACTCGTTTTCGGGATCTCCGACTTCGACCTGTCGCTGTGGGACACGCACCACGCCTCGGCCTCCGAACCGACGGCCACCGACGCGGTGGCCCAGTTCGCCGTCTCCGATGCCCCCNCCGCCGGCCAGGAAGGCACCACCGAGAAACCNNANCCCGACAAGTACGTCAGTGGCCGGCTTTACGAACTGGCCACCTTCGGCAAGATTCGCATCGCCATCGACTATTACATCGACAGCCTGACGCTGGTGATGTTCACGATGGTCACCTTGATCGCAACCTGCATCCACGTCTTTGCGATCGGGTACATGGATGACGAGCGAACCGAGGAACACGTAGACCACCAGGTGCACGTCGCCGACGGATCTCACCTCCACCGCCCCGGGCGGTTCTACAGGTTCTTCGCTTACCTCTCGCTGTTCTGCTTCTCGATGCTCGGACTGGTCCTGGCCGGCAACATCTTCATGGTGTTCGTCTTCTGGGAACTTGTGGGCATCTGCAGCTACCTGCTGATCGGTTTCTACGTCGAACGCCACTCGGCCTCGACGGCGGCCAACAAGGCCTTCATCGTCAACCGCGTCGGCGACTTCGGCTTCATCATCGGGCTGATGATCCTGATCGCCTCCTTCGGCACGTTCAACTTCACCGCCTACAACGACCGCGGCGCGTCAGACCAACCGGGCCTGTTCGAGATGGTCCGTGACCACCAGGGCGTGGTGCACGTCGACAAGGAGAGGCGGGTTGTCTTCCAGGCTTCGGACGAATCCCACGGTTCGATCCCCTACTGGCTGCTGGTTGCTGCCGGGCTGGGCATCTTCGCCGGGTGCGTGGGCAAGAGTGCCCAGTTCCCGCTGCAGACATGGCTGCCCGATGCGATGGAGGGTCCGACCCCGGTCTCGGCCCTGGTCCACTCGGCCACGATGGTCGCTGCGGGGGTCTACCTCGCCGGGAGATTCTTCCCGGTCTTTCTGCCGGAGGTGCTGCTGACGATCGCCTACACGGGAGCCATCACGCTGTTCGTGGCGGCCACGATCGCGGTGGTGGCCACAGACATCAAGCGGGTGCTCGCCTACTCGACCATCAGCCAACTGGGCTACATGATGCTGGCGATCGGGCTGGGAGGCTGGGCCGCCGGGCTGTTCCACCTGATCACTCACGCCTTCTTCAAGTCGCTGATGTTCCTGGCCTCAGGCAGCGTGATCGTCGGCTGCCACCACGAACAGGAAATGCCCCGGATGGGCGGCCTGCGGAAAAAGATGCCCATCACCGCCTACACGATGCTGGTCGGCGTGATCGCCATCTGCGGGCTGGCCATCCCCTGGACCTGGGCCGTCCCCAGCATCGCCTCCGGCTGGGACATTGCCTTCTCGGGGTACCACTCCAAGGACGCGATCGTCGCCACCGCACTGACCTACGCCAATCTCAACCCGATTCACTCGCTGTTGTTCCTCGCCCCCCTGATCACCGCCGGCATCACGGCCTTCTACATGTTTCGGCTGTGGTTCTACACCTTTGCCGGTGAACCCCGGGACCAGGAACTCTACGACCACTGCCACGAGTCGCCGAGGGTGATGACCGGGCCGCTGCTGGTCCTGGCATTCTTCGCCGTGGCCTGTGCGATCGGTGGTGAACAGGGCACGCTGTTCCAATTGCTCAGCCAGTCCGAAACACACGTCCAGGATGTCGTCGGTTCGTCCATCGACCTGCCGTCGCACGAGGATATCGCCAGATTCCACGGCCAGGCCGGTGTCCTGGCTTTGCTGGTGGCCGGCTTGGGAACCCTGCTGGCCTACCTGATGTACTGCCGCCGCACCCCGGACCCGTCGCTGATCAAGCGGCAGTTCGCCGCGACGCACGAGTTCCTGGTCGAAAAGTGGCGGTTCGATGAACTCTACGACGCAATGTTCGTCCGGCCCGTTCACGTGGTGGCAAGCTGGTTCACCGGTTTCGACCGCCGGGTTCTCGACGGCATCCTGCACTGGTTCGCCCGGACCGGAGTGAAGGTGTCCGGCTGGGACCGCCGTTTCGATGAGAGCGTCATCGACGGACTCGTCAACTGGATTGCCGAAAAGACCCAGGAAATCGGCCGCTCTCTGCAAACCGTTCAGACCGGACGTCTGCGTCAATACGTCATGTTCATCGCGCTGGGCGTCGTCACCCTGTTCGTCCTGATTTTCGCATTGTTTCCCGAGACCTGACCAACGGCCTCTCCCGAGACGGGCATCCCCCGACCAGGAAGCTGACAAGCCATGTTCCAAGAACACCTGCCGACCCTGATCATCTTTGCACCGACCATCGGCGCGGTCCTGCTGATGCTGATGCCGAAGGACAACGAGGAAGGCCTGAGGTACACGGCGCTGACCGTGACCATCGTCACCTTCATCCTGACCCTCGCGCTGCTGCCCGGCTTCGACATGTCCGAAGCCGGCATGCAATACACCTACAGTGCCGAGTGGATCCCCAACTGGAACATCAATTACCAGCTGGGAATCGACGGCATCAGCCTGCCGCTGATCCTGCTGACCAGTTTCATCTCGCTGTGGGCGATGGTCGCCTCGTGGAGCATCACCAAGCAGATCAAGGGCTACCTGATCCTGTTCCTGCTGCTGGAAACGGGAATGCTCGGTGTCTTCATGGCCACCGACTTCTTCCTGTTCTACGTCTTCTGGGAAGTCATGCTGCTGCCGATGTATTTCCTGATCGGCATCTGGGGTGGCCCGCGAAAGGAATACGCGGCGATCAAGTTCTTCCTCTACACGCTCTTCGGCAGCGTGTTGATGCTGGTCGCGCTGTTGATGATTTACTTCAACAGCCATCATCCCGAATCCAACGAGCACATCTTCGACCTGCTGCTGCTGACCGATGCCGCCCAGGGCAACGAGGGCCTGCTGAACCCGGTCATGCAGCAATGGGCCTTCTGGCTGCTGTTCATCGGTTTTGCCATCAAGATCCCCAGTGTTCCGTTCCACACCTGGTTGCCCGACGCGCACGTCGAGGCCCCCACGCCGATCAGTATGATCCTGGCCGGGGTGCTGCTGAAGATGGGCGGCTACGGCATCCTGAGAATCGCGTTTCCGCTTTGCCCGGTCGCCGTCTTTGACGGCAGCACCGTGCTGGTGGCCATCGGGGTGATCAGCATCATCTACGGCGCATTTGCCGCGATGGCCCAGACCGACTTCAAGCGACTGGTCGCCTACAGTTCGGTCAGCCACATGGGATATGTCGTGCTGGGTATCGGGGTGGTCGGTGTCGTATCGGCTGACACCGCCTCGGACTACTGGAAGATGGGCATCAACGGCGCCATGTTCCAGATGCTCGGACACGGCGTCTCCTCGGCCGGCATGTTCTTCATGGTCGGAGTGGTCTACGACCGGGTGCACCACCGCAACCTCAACGAATTCGGCGGACTGGCCGGCAAGATGCCGCTCTACACGGGCCTCTCGGCCGGCATCTTCTTCGCCGGGCTGGGACTGCCGGGGATGTGCGGTTTCATCGGAGAGGTCTTCGTGGTGCTCAGTGCCTGGCAGTTCAGCAAGATCCTGGCGATCGTTGCCGCTTCGGGCGTGATCCTGACGGCCGGCTACATCCTCTGGACGCTCCAGCGAGTCTACCTCGGGGCCGAGTACAAGGGTCCGCACGAGGAGGCGCTCACGCCGATGCTGGCCCGCGAAAGGATTGTCGCCGGCGTGCTGCTGGTCTTCGCCATCATCCTGGGTGTCTTCCCGAACCTGATGTTCCAGTACATGATCCCCTCGATCCAGAAACTCACCGACGGCATGGCCGGCCAGATGGCCGGTCTCTGATCCCCTGGACTGAACACCCGCAACCCGTCCCACATACACCAACCTCATGCTGGCCAATTCAATCAACCAACTGATCACCGACCTGCCGACCCAGATCGGCAGTGACGTGACGGCATTCCTGTCGGAACTGGTGCTGTGCGGCACGGTGGTCGCCCTGCTGCTGGGTCGCCTGCTGGGCATCGACCGCAAGATGCCCGGTCACTGGATCGCCATGGCGGGAACGCTGATCGCCTTCGGCATCGCGTTCGGCAACGTCTACGCCAATGGCCCTGACGCGTACCAGGTCGGCGAGGACGCCCAGTTGTTCAGCGGCCTGCTGGTCAACGACGGACTGACGGTCTTTTTCCGACTGTTCCTGCTGGTCTTCCTGGTGCTGGTGATCGCACTGACGGTTCTCAGCGGGATTCCCGACAACGAGGACGGCCCCGATTTCTACACGCTGCTGATCGGTGCCACGATCGGCATGATGTTGATGGCCTCGGCCAACCACCTGTTGATGCTGTTCCTGGCCGTCGAAATGGCCAGTGTGCCCAGCTACGTGATGGTCGGCTTCCTGAAGGGAAAACGTCTCAGCAGCGAAGCGGCGTTGAAGTACGTGGTCTACGGTGCCGGGGCCGCCGGGGTGATGCTCTACGGCACCAGCCTGGTCGCGGGAATGCTCGGGACCGGGCAGTTGCACCTGGTCGCCGAAAAGCTCCGCGACCTGCTCACCAGCGAAGTTGGAGTCGGCACGGACATGTCAACCGCCGCTGTCCGCACGATCGTGCTGGGCGTGATGATGATCCTGGTCGGCCTGGCCTTCAAGCTCTCCCTGGTCCCCTTCCACTTCTGGTGTCCTGACGCGTTCGAGGGAGCTCCGGCCGAAGTCGGCGGATTCCTCTCGGTCGCCTCCAAGGCCGCCGCGTTTGCCCTGCTGATCCGGGTGGTTCACCAGTTGACAGGTTTCGGCGACCTGGCGGTGCCGCTGGCGATCGGCCTGGGCGTGATCGCCGTGGTCAGTTCGACCTTCGGCAACCTGGCCGCCTACTTCCAGACCAACGTCAAGCGGATGCTCGCCTATTCGACCATCGCCCACGCCGGTTACATGCTGACCGGCGTCGTCGCCATGCTCGTCGCGCTCGAGGATGGCAACCAGATGCTCGCGACCGACTGTGTCGAGGGCGTACTGTTCTACCTGTCGGTCTACCTGTTCATGAACCTCGGCGCGTTCGCGATCGTCGCATTGATCCGCAACAGGACCTACAGCGAGGAGATCGCCGATTACCGGGGACTGAAGAACGAGTGTCCGTGGCTGTGCGTGATGATGGCCGTCTGCCTGTTCAGCCTTGTCGGGCTTCCTCCGCTGGGTGGCTTCGTCGCCAAGTTCTTCGTGCTGGCCCCGGTCTGGGAGGCCGCCAGCATCCACTGGTCGATGGGGGTCCTGGTCGGCTTCGCCCTGCTCAACACTGTCTTCAGCCTGTTCTATTACCTGAAAGTGCCCGTGGCGATGTTCATCGTCGATCGTCCCGAGGACGCACGCCCGGCTCGAACCGGATCAACCGAAGCCGTCTTTGTGCTGCTGTTGACCGCACCGATCCTGCTGTTGGGAATGTCTCCTTTGATCAGCAAGTTGAGCCTGGCCGCCGAACGGGTTGCCCATGACACGATCACCGTGCCGGACGGGGCCAGGACATCGACATCCCCGGAAAAGTAGATCTCACCGACCACGAACCCCGTTTCCACGGCAACCGCAACCTCCACAACTCTCATGCCCGACTCGACGACCAATTCCGCGCTCAACAACGCCCTGGCCGCTCTGACCAGCAGCCTGGTGCAGTACACCGGCGAGTGCGGTCCCTGGACGGACGGAGACGACGACACCGAGATGGCCGCGCTGGACCTGTTCCGTCGCCGGCAACAGTTGCAGATCGCTCGCCTGGTGGAACTGCTCAGAGACCGCGACGCCACGATCGAATTCGGACGGTTCCCCACGAAGTACACGGACCTGCACTTCGTCTCGCTGGAGAACCTCTACCCGAGAATGATTGCCAACCAGGAAGCGATCCTTGAAACGCTCAAGAAGTCGGCGACGTCCTGTCGTGGGGACGAACAGGCCGAGGCCCTGATCGCCGACGCAGCGGCCGAGGAACAACGGACGCTCGAAGAACTTGGCACGCTCGCGGCCGACTGAGACCGTTACCATGCGGCTCTTCGACACCCACTGCCACCTCGACGAGGAAGCGTTTTTCGGTGAGGTCGACGAGGTC
The DNA here is from genome assembly GCA_002724315.1 of Planctomycetaceae bacterium. Classification (GTDB taxonomy): domain Bacteria; phylum Planctomycetota; class Planctomycetia; order Planctomycetales; family Planctomycetaceae; genus UBA8437. The sequence continues at coordinate 51,656 of PBOJ01000002.1, forward strand.
GTTGCCCGGGCCGCCGACGCCGGACTGATCGGCCTGGCCACCATCGGGATCAACTCCGCCACCAGCCGGGCGGCAGTTGAACTGGCCGGTCGCTTTGACACCGTGCACGCCGTCGTCGGCATCCAGCCCAACTACGTGGCCGAATCGACCGAATCGGACTGGCAGGACATCCTCGAACTGGTCACCGCCCCAGGGGTCGTCGCCGTCGGCGAAACCGGACTCGACCGCTACTGGGACCACACGCCGATCGAGCAGCAGGCCGAGATGTTCCGTCGCCACATGCAACTGGCCCGAGAGCACGACCTGCCGTTCGTCGTTCACTGCCGCGAAGCCGAAGCCGACGTGGTGAGCGAACTGGAACGCGAAGCTGCCGACGGGCCCCTCTCCGGAATCATGCACTCCTTTGCCGGTGACCAGGCCACCGCCGCTCGCTGTGTCGAACTCGGCATGCACATCTCCCTGGCCGGGATGCTGACTTTCAAGAAGAACGACGAGTTGCGGGCAGCCGCCGCCGCGGTGCCGTTGGAGCGTCTGCTGGTCGAAACCGACGCGCCCTACCTGGCCCCGATGCCCAACCGCGGCAAGAGAAACGAGCCGGCCTGGGTGCGGCACACCGCTGAATGCCTGGCCGAGGTCAAGGGGATCAGCATCGAGGAACTGGCCGAGGCGACAACCGCCAACGCGTTGCGACTGTTCGGACTCGCGGAGCCTGAAGACGGCTGATCCCCAGAGGCCGGGATCCGGTTTGCCGTGGCGAGTCCACAGGCTGTCAATTCCGCCAGTCGCGCGGTATCTTGTCGCCGTTCAGGGTCCGGCACGTGCCGGACATGGGGAGTTCAGGGAGGTCCGCCCCGTGCAGTGGCTCAAGCACGCTTTCGCCGTCGACCCACCCGGTCCGGCCGAGCCCAGCGAAGACCAGCAGCGAGCGGTTGACCGCGTCGTCGAGGAGGTTGTTCGCCGTGGACTGGCCACCCCAACGCTGATGGCACTCGAGATGAGCCGGCCGATGAACTTCATTGGCTCCCAGGCCCTGCACTTCTTCGCCCCCTTTGTCTCGGTTTTCTCCAACACCGACGGCTACGTTCACTTCGCCAAGTTTCTGGAGCGCCGCGGCGCCATCCCTCACATCTGCGACGCGATCGAACAACGGATCGAAACCGACAAGTCCGCAAGCATTACCACGCCAGCCGGCGACGCGGCCCAGTCGGAGACGGACTGAAGGCACACACGGATGATTACGCCGGAATCGACCACGCCTGCCCACGATTCGTCGCCCGTGACGTTGGATCCCTCGCTGATCAACGTGATTTTGGCCACCGATTGTGGCAGCACCACGACCAAGGCGATCCTGATCGAGAAGGTCGACGGCGAATACCGCCAGACCTTTCGCGGCGAAGCCCCGACAACGGTCGAGGAGCCCGCCGCTGACGTCACCATGGGCGTGGTCAACTCGGTGACCGAGGTGGGAGAGCTTGCGGGCCGACGGCTGATTGATGATGACGGCCAGATAATCCGTCCGGCCACCGACGGACAGGGTTGCGACATCTACATCTCGACATCCAGTGCCGGAGGTGGGTTGCAGATGATGGTCGCCGGTGTGGTCCGCGAAATGACCGCCGCCAGTGCCAAGCGAGCCGCACTGGGAGCCGGGGCGATCGTGATGGACACCATTGCCACCAACGACAAGCGATTGCCACACGAGCAAATCCAGCGGATCCGGGAACTGCGTCCGGACATGATCCTGATCTCCGGCGGCACAGATGGCGGCACCACGCAGCATGTCGTTCAGATCGCCGAGATGGTGGCCCCCGCCAAGCCCCAGCCTCGTTTTGGCAGCGAGTACCGAATGCCGGTGATCTACGCCGGCAACGTTGACGCACGGGAAGTGATCACTGACACGTTTGACGACAGCGTCGAACTCTCCCTGGTCGAGAACCTGCGGCCGACGATGGAGCAAGAACACCTGGCACCGGCCCGCGATGCGATCCACGACCTGTTCCTCGAGCACGTGATGGCTCACGCCCCCGGGTACGACAAGCTGATCTCCTGGACCGATGCACCGATCATGCCCACGCCCGGTGCCGTCGGAAACATCCTGCAGCAGATCGCTGAGCAGCGGGGCGTCAACGCCGTTGGCGTGGATATCGGCGGAGCCACCACCGACGTGTTCAGTGTCTTCGAGGGGACTTTCAACCGCACCGTCAGCGCAAACCTCGGAATGAGTTACTCGATATCCAATGTCTGTGCCGAGGCGAAGCTGCCGAACATTCTGCGATGGGTACCTCTGGACATGGACGAGCGGGAACTCCGCAACCGTGTCAAGAACAAGATGATTCGTCCCACAACAATTCCCCAGACACTCGAGTCCCTGCTATTTGAACAGGCTGTCGCCCGCGAGGCGTTGCGACTGGCCTACGAGCAGCACAAGGACTTCGCCACGACTCTCAAGGGAGTCCAGCAGCAGCGAACCGTCGGTGACACCTTCAGCCAGCAATCCAGTGGCCAGACAATCGTCAACAACATGACCCTGGATCTCCTGGTCGCCTCCGGCGGCGTTCTCTCACACGCCCCTCGCATGTCCCAGACCGCCGCAATGCTCGTCGACGCATTCCAGCCCGAAGGGATCACGACCCTGGCCAAGGACAGCATCTTCATGATGCCTCACCTGGGCGTTCTGGCCCAGGTTCAGCCCGAAGCGGCCGTGCAGGTGTTCGAACGTGACTGCCTGGTCTACCTGGGAACCTGCATCGCACCAGCCGGCATCGGCAAGCCTGGAAAACCGTGCTTCAGCTACCGGATCACCGGCGAGGGAATTGACGAGAGCGGAGAGGTGGAGTTCGGCACGATGCAGTTGCTGAAGATCGCCGACGGGGTAACCGCCCGTGCCGTGATCGATCCGAACAAGGGTTTCGATGCCGGAGGGGGCGACGGAAAGAGTTTCGAGCAGGAAATCAGAGGCGGTACCGTCGGCGTGATCCTCGACGGTCGCGGACGTCCACTCGAGTTGCCCGCGGAACGGGACGCCTGTCGGCGAGCAGTGGTTGCCTGGAACCGGGCCCAGAGCCTGGCGGAGTTGAACTGAATGGCCCAAGCTTACACTCCAGGCCTGACAGTCACCCCGTGGACACGGCATCGTGTCCGGCGGATCCTGCCAATCGCCGGTAACGTGACGCGATCCGTTGGAGACACGGTCGCCGCGACTGATGTCGTCGCCGAGACATTCATGCCCGGCAACGTCACCCCCGTCAACGTCGCCAACCTGCTCTCGATGCCCCCCGGCGACATCTCCGAATGCATGCTCAAGCAGGTCGGCGATGTGGTCGAGACTGACGAACCCTTGGCCGAGACCAAGGGCATCTTCGGCTTCTTCAAGGCGAACTGCACGTCGCGAGTTGCCGGCACCATCGAGACGATCTCAGAGGTCACCGGCCAGGTGATCATCCGCGGAGCACCTCTTCCGGTACAGGTCACCGCCTACATCTCCGGAGAGATTGTCGAAGTGATTGCCGATGAAGGAGTGGTGATCGAAAGTGATGCGGCCTTCGTCCAGGGGATCTTCGGGATTGGCGGTGAAACAGTCGGCCCCGTGATGATGGCGTGCGAGTCACCCGGGCAAGAATTGACGCCCGAGCGGATCACCGACGAGATGGCCGGAGCGGTCGTGATCGGCGGAGGCCGCATGACCGGCGAGGCCGTCACGCGGGCGATAGAGATCGGATGCCGGGCCGTTGTCTCTGGCGGCCTCGACGACGCCGACCTTCGAGAAATTCTCGGCTATGATCTCGGAGTGGCCATCACCGGTTCGGAGACAATCGGCGTCACACTGGTCGTAACCGAGGGATTTGGCGAGATCGCGATGGCCGAACGGACATTTCGGCTGCTCGGTAAACTGGCCGGCCGCGAGGCATCAGTCAACGGAACGACCCAGATCCGCGCAGGGGTGATGCGCCCCGAGATCGTGATTCCACGAGATGACGACGAAGCGCAAACCTGCGGTCACCCCGATCGCGTAGCCGGGTTGCTCGATGTCGGCACGTCGGTGCGGGTGATCCGCGACCCCTATTTCGGTGTGCTGGGCACCGTCGTCAGCCTGCCATCCGAACCCCAGGTGCTGGGATCCGAGTCTCGGGCAAGGGTGCTGAACGTCGAGGCCACGACTGGAGAAACCGTGGTCGTGCCACGGGCCAACGTCGAGTTGATCGAGGAATAATCATGACCGATCGCGTCTTTCGGACCGCAACCCTGGTGGCGATCGTCGCAACCATCGGCGGACTCTCCGTACGGCCGACAATGGCGCAAGCCAAGCTCGACAACGGATCTGAAGCGCAAGCCGAGTCGCCACCGGTTGAAAGGGCCGAAACGAAACCCAAACCGGAAAATCCTCCACGACCGCCCTCCGACGTCACTGCCATCGATCGTCCGGACGACGCGGGAACCGGAATCATCGTGAAATGGTCGCTGTCACCCGACGACATCGCCAAGGTCGAGGAAGGCCAGACGCGGAACGTCATCCGGTATGAAATTCTTCGACAAGTCGATGGTGAGGGTGATTTCGAGTTGGCCGGAGAAGCCAACTTCCAGAAGGAATCGTTTGTCGATCCGAAATGCAGCCCGAACTCGAGCTACATCTACCAGGTGGTGGCCGTCAAGAACGAAGATTCCAAGTCAGCGCCGGAAGCCACGGCAGCGGGAACCCGCCCGGTGGTGCAATGGTGGGACACAAAGCGAACCTGGTTCCTGGTGATTCTGCTGATGATCTGTGGAGCCGTGATCCAGTTCATTCGCCTGGCCCGCGCCGGCCGGTCACTGAAGGTCCGCAAGATCGCCGGTCTCGAGGCGGTCGACGAAGCGGTCGGCCGAGCAACCGAGATGGGACGCAGTTGCCTGTTCGTCCCCGGGATCCTCGACATCAACGATATGCAAACGGTCGCCGGAATCACGGTACTGTCCCGAGTGGCCGGCCTGGCGGCCGAATATGACGCAATGCTTGAAGTGCCGACCTCTCGTTCGCTGGTGATGACAACCGCGAGAGAAACCGTCCAGGCGGCCTACTTCGGAGCCGGGCGGCCCGATGCGTACAACGAAGACAACATCTACTACCTGACCGACGAACAGTTCGGATACGTGGCGGGGGTCACCGGCACGATGGTCCGCGACAAGCCGGCCGCCTGTTTCTACATGGGAGCGTTCTTCGCCGAATCCCTGATTCTGGCTGAAACGGGCAACTCGATCGGAGCCATCCAGGTCGCCGGCACCGCGATGCCCAGCCAGCTGCCATTCTTCGTCGCCGCCTGCGATTACACGCTGATCGGCGAAGAGTTCTTTGCCGCCAGTGCCTACCTTTCTGGCGAAGAACACCAATTGGGCAGCCTCAAGGGGCAGGACGTCGGCAAGATGATCGGCGGGTTGCTGATCATCGTGGGTTGCCTGTCCGCCACGATGGGCCTCGATTCGGTCGTTTCCTTCCTGACCGACAACGTACTCGGCGACAAGGGGTTCTTGCCATGAAACGCACGGTCCCGCTGGTGATCGCTGCGGTCACCGGTGTCATCCTGATTGCTTCCTACTTCATTCCCTACGCCCAGAGCTGGGGCGAGGAGGCGATGATCTGGTTCGACATCCTCGCAGCGATCGCCTTCGTACTCGGCGGTGGCAACCTGCTGAAGATGCACCTGCAGAAGATCTCCAATCGACGTGCCGGATGGGGTTTCTCGGTCGTGACGATTTCTGCCTTCCTGATCACCCTGTCGATTGGACTCTCGAAAATGGGAGTCAACCCGGCCGAGAATTTTCCCGAGTGGTCCTGGTCCGGGGACTACCTGCAAGAAGGTGGTGGCTTCAAATGGATGTACGACTATATCTACCTGCCGCTGGCCTCCACCATGTTCTCGCTGCTGGCCTTCTTCATCGCATCAGCGGCCTTCCGGGCCTTCCGGGCAAAGAACGCCGAGGCGATGATCCTGCTGGGAACAGCCTTCATCGTGTTGTTCGGCCGTACCTACGCCGGCATCTACGTCAGCCAGCCGATCATCGACGTCCTGGCATCGATCACCGGAAGTGAGGTCGAGAGCCTGATGAGCCTGCGGCTCGATCGCCTCACCTCGACAATCACCAATGTCTTCACCCTGGCCGGCAATCGGGCGATCACCATCGGCATCGCCCTGGGAATCGTCTCGCTGTCGCTGAAAGTCCTGATGGGTGTCGACCGCTCGTACCTGGGATCGGAGGAGTAAATCCCCATGAGCGACTTCTTTAGCAATCTCGATCGTCGCTGGATCTTCCTGGTGATGGGCCTGTCGATCGCCATCCCCATGCTGATGGGCGTTGTCTTTCCCGAAGAACCATCCCAAGAGGTTCTCGACGTCTTCAATGCCGTCGAGGATCTCGAGGATGGGTCGAACATCCTGATGGCCTACGACTACGACCCGGCCAGCAAGGGCGAACTCGAGCCGATGGCCGCCGCGTTCGTGCGGCACTGTGCCGAAAAGAAGCACAAGTTGTACTTCATCACGCTCTGGCCCGCCGCGATCCCCATGCTGCAGAAGAACATCGGGATCCTCAACCGGGAGTATCCCGAGTACACCTACGGCGAGCACTACGTCAACCTGGGCTTTCGTCCCGGCAACGAGGGAGTGATCAAGGTCGTCGTCACCGACCTCAAGAAGCTCTACAGCAACGATGTCGCCGGCACCGACCTCAACGAACTGCCGATGACCGTCAACGTGAAGAACATCCAGGGCATGGACTTGATCGTCAACGTCAGTGCCGGGACCCCGGGAACCAAGGAATGGGTCCAATACGCCGCGACACCATTCGACATCAAGATGGTCGCCGGAGTCACCGGGGTGGGCTACACCCCGCTGGTGCCCTATGTGCCCGACCAATTGGCCGGAGTACTGGGAGCGATCAAGGCGGCTGCCGAATACGAAGAAGCGGTGCTGCAAAACTACCCTGAACTGCGGACGAACCCGGCCACCCAAGAGGGACTCCGACGAATGGGCCCCCAGTTGGTGGCGCACATGTTGATCATCACCCTGATCATCATCGGCAACATCATCTTCTTCATGGACCGCAAGCGAGGAGTTGCCTGATGAAGAACTCGACCATCATCTGGCTCGTGTTGCTGATCGTCGGCGGCGGTTACCTGATATTCCGGACGGGTAGCGGCTCGATGGGCCGTGCCTACGTCCGGCACGAAACGTTCGACGCCAAGGCCTCGTTCGAAGAGCAGATCCAGAAAATCGACGACGAAGAACAGAAGGCCGTCTCCGACGGCAAGACGTTGGACGAGTCCAAGGCGGACGCCCGCAAGCAACTCGAGACACGTCTACCCGACCTCGAGGGGATTACCTGGACGAAGGTCAGTTCTGCCGAGCGTTCTGAATTGACGACCGACGATGGCCAGCCTGACCCCGCGGTGGTCTTCAGTTGGTCCCGGACGATAGGACTGTGGATTGCCGCCCTGGGCACCCTCGCCATCATGTCGTTTCTCTGGGGCGACAACGTCTTCTACAAGCTGGCCGAGGCCGTCGTGGTCGGCGCCAGTGCCGCCTACGCGATGGTCGTTGGCTTCTGGACCGGCATCATCCAGAACCTCTTTGGCAAGCTGATCCCGTCGGTGATGAGAGACACGGTGCTGCCGGGGCTGCCGAGTACACAGCACACCGAGTGGATCTACGTCATCCCACTGGTTCTCAGCGTACTGATGCTCTGGAGGCTGGCTCCCGCCGGAGGCTGGATCTCTCGCTGGCCCCTGGCCTTCTTCATCGGCGCCACCGCCGGGATTCGACTGGTCGCCTATCTCGATGCCGATTTCGTGCAACAGATCGCCAACACGATCATGCCGTTGATCGTCTCCGACAACAAACAGGGCCTGGTGATCGGCAGTTCGATCGCCAACTTCATCATCGTCACCGGGGTTCTCACCTGCCTGGTGTATTTTTTCTTCTCGTTCGAGCACACCGGAGCCGTCGGTACAGCTGCACGCGTCGGCATCTGGTTCCTGATGATCACCTTCGGCGCCGGTTTCGGATTCACCGTCATGGGCCGAATCGCGCTGATCTCAGACCGTTTCAATTTCCTGTTCTACGACTGGCTCTGGCTGCCCCGTCCTGGAATTGACGCCTAGCCCGTCCGCCCTCTCTCTCACAAAACCTACAGCGAGACACACACCATGGGAAAACTCGACAACAAGGTGATCCTGATCACCGGGGCCAACCAGGGCATCGGCAAGGGGATGGCAAAGCTGTTCGCCTCCGAGGGCGCCAGGCTGGCCATCGGGGCCCGCAACGCCGACAAGCTCCAAGCGGTGGCCGATGAACTGACGGCCGCCGGGACCGAGGTCGTTTCACAGCCGACCGACGTCACTGACCTCGAACAGGTCCAGAGCCTGTTTGCGGCCACGATGGAAAAATTCGGACGGGTTGACGTCCTGGTCAACAACGCCGGGGCCTTCGACGGGGGCCGCATCGATGAGGTGACCACCGAGGGGTGGGACAACGTGATCGGTGTCTGCCTGACCGGAGCGTTCTACTGCACGCGGGAAGCATTCAAGATCATGAAGGAACAGGGAGGCGGCCGGATTCTCAACATCGGTTCGATCTCCGCACAGGTCCCCCGGCCCGGCAGCGGCCCCTACGTCGCAGCCAAGTTCGGCATCTGGGGCCTGACCAAGGCCACTTCGCTCGACGGGCGCGAGTTCGGCATCATCGCCAGCTGTCTGCATCCGGGCAACGTGGCGATCGAACGACGGCAGGAATCGGACAAGGAATCCGACCAGGAACCGATGATGGCTATCGAAACGATCGCCGAAGCGGGCCTGGCAATGGTTTCGTTGCCCGACCACGTCAACTTCCTGGAAGGCATCGTCCTGCCCCGTGACCAGGACTACATCGGTCGCGGCTGAGTCACCGACGGGCGGCTAGAACCAGCGGGTCTTGTCGGCCACGGTCACCAGGTCCCGGCCAGCCACGTAACAGCGGACGTTCTCGAGCAAAGTCTCGAGGTGCCGCTCGGAGATCCGTGGACTGGCCGCGGCGATGTGGGGCGTCAGCAGGACATTCTCCATGCCCCACAGCGGGTGGTCGGCCGGCAACGGCTCGATCTCGTACACATCGAGTGCCGCGCCGGCGAGCCGGCCGCCCTCGAGGGCCTCGGTCAAGGCGTCCAGCCTGACGATCGCCCCGCGACCGATGTTGATGAAGTAGGCCGAGTCCTTCATCGCGGCAAACCGCTCGGCCCCGAACCAGCCCTCGGTCTCGGGTGTGTGAGGTGCGGCGATCACCACGAAATCGCTGGCCTCCAGCAATTCGTCGACCCGCTCGACTCCCCAGACCTCATCAACCACCCCCGGCACGCTGGTCGCCACCGGATCGACTCCCAGCACGTTCATGCCAAACGACGCGGCTCTCCGACAGATCTCCGCACCGATCGATCCGGTCCCCACCACGCCCATCGTGCAATCGGCCAGGTGCAGGTGGGAGGCGTCGATCCCACTGACCCAGCCGGGTCCGCTGAGAAAGTCCGACCGTTCCTCTTCTCCCCCGACGGGAGCCCATTTGCGATCGACTTGCTGGCGGAGATATCGGTGCAGGTTGCGGGCGAACATCAGCACGTAACCCATCACGTGGTCGGCAATCACGTCGTAGTAGAGTCCCCGCATGTTGGTCAGAGTGCAGGGATGGGCGACCAGTTCGTCGAAGACATAATGCTCGAGACTGGCCGTGGGAGACTGGACCCATTCGAGTTGACCGGCAACCGAGAGCAGCTCAGGAGTGATCTTCCCAAAGAAAGCGGTCGCATCGATGATCTCACCGGCGGCCATATCCGAATCGGCAGCGTTGACGACGACCATCTCGCCGGCCGCCTCACGGATCCGCTCCAGACGCACGTCATCGACGGGGGGATGGATGACCAGTTTCATTGATGCGGCACTCCAGGCTGGGGAACAGGCCGGGCCATTCTGGCGAACCGACGTCGCGTGTGCGAGTCCGCGTGGAGCCCTCAGAAGACGAATGTCAACCCGACGTCACCAGATTATTTTTCGGCCGAATGATTCCTCGCGAATCCATCCGAGTCCAACTTGCCCCACACCCCTTCCCCCGTCACAATGATGCCTCGTTGCACTTCTGGGGCATCTTCATCGCCCTCCGGTTTATCCGCCGATCACTGCCAACACGGCTTCCTCCAGCCAAACAGGACCGCCCGTCATGCAAGTCGTCTCCTGTCGCGTCAACGAAGGACTGGTCATCGACCACGAGATCTCGGTCACGGTATTGGATGTCCAGCAGACTCACGTCCGCCTGGGAATTTCCTCGCCCAACGAGACACCTTCGTACCGCGAAGAGACCTTGTTCTGCGAGTCGGTCGAGCCAGCCGCCGAACTGCAATTGCAGTAACCCGGCCCGGCGAGGAATCGTCACGTGGCCGCCACCAAGACGACCCCCAGCGCGTTCGAAGACCTGGGGTTGCCTCGTGGATCGTTGCCCCGCCATATCGCGGTGATCATGGACGGCAACGGCCGCTGGGCCCAGGCACGACGACTGCCCCGCGCCGAAGGCCACCGGCGTGGAGCCAAGAGCGTCCGGGCCGTGATCGAGGCCTGTGTCGAGCTCGAAGACATCGAACAGCTGACGCTGTTCTGCCTTTCCAGTGAGAACTGGAAACGCCCGCGACGTGAACTCGAGATGCTGATGCGGCTGCTCGAGCAGTACGTCATCGAGGAACGTTCGGAGATCATGCGACAGGACCTGCAGTTCACCATGATCGGCCGCACCGAGGGACTGAGCGACAAGGTTCTCAAGGAGGTCGCAAAAACCGTCGAATGCAGCCAGGCCAACAAGGGCATGCGATTGTGCCTGGCGGTCAACTACGGCAGCCGGGGTGAACTTGTCGATGCGGTCCAGGACATCGCCCGCGCCGTCACTGACGGGTCACTGGATCCGGACAACATCAACGAGGAGACCATCTCCTCGCACCTTTACACCGCCGGCATGAGTGATCCCGATCTGCTGATCCGCACCGCCGGCGAGATGAGAATCAGCAATTTCCTGCTCTGGCAGATCAGTTACGCCGAGATATGGGTCACTTCGAAGTGCTGGCCCGAATTCCGCCGGGACGACCTCTTCGAAGCCTTCCGCGACTTTGCCTCCCGACAACGCCGCTTCGGCGGACTCGCCGAGTGAGGTCACAGTTCTTCAGGGCCCCCGTTCACCATGCTCCGACAACGTCTGCTGGTTTCGTCGCTGCTGATCCCTTCGCTGGTCGGCCTGTTCGCCTGGGACCATCAACTCGGTGCCCGCGCACCGGTACTGCTGGTGCTGGCAACGGTGCTCGCCGCGCGACTGGCTTTCGAGTTGGTGCAGCTGCTCCACCGTCGTGACCTGGGGGCCTCGTGGCCCCTGTCGGGAATCGGGGCGGCGGTCCTGGTCATCGCGGGATGGTCAGACCAGTTTTGGCAAAGTGTCTGCGAATGCCTGGCCGGCGGCACCTCTCTGGAACGCGTGGCGGGAGCCCTGTCGATCGTGGTACTGGTGCTGCTGCTGGTTCATGCGCTGCGGTTCCGTGAACCTGGCTCCAGCCTCGGAGGCCTCTCAGGCGACGTGCTGGTGGTCGTCTACACCGGATTTCTGCTGGTGGTCACGGTCCAGCTCCGGTGGACGCCCGGGCCGGAACTGGGATACCTGGCGCTGGGATCCCTGGTGGCTGCCGCCAAGATGGGAGACACGGGAGCCTACACGCTGGGTCGACTCTTCGGCCGCAAGAAGCTCCACCCCAGGCTCAGCCCCGGCAAGACCTGGATGGGAGCGTTGGGAGCGGTGCTGGGGGCGGCCCTGGGGGCCGTGGTGTGGCTGGAATGGGGTCGGACAGCCTTCGACACCGGATCGTTGCAAACCGCCTCTGGCCCTCCCGTGTGGCTTTGGGCAGCCCTCTACGGTGCCGTGATCGGAGTGGCCGGACTGATCGGAGATCTCTGCGAGTCGTTGATGAAGCGTGATGCGGAGGTGAAGGACTCAGCGGCACTGTTCCCGGGAATGGGAGGAGCGCTGGATCTGCTCGACAGCGTCCTGTACGCCGGCCCAATCGCCTGGCTTTTCTGGACTCTCTGGCCTCCGGGTCTGGCCACCTAACCGCAGCAGATGACTCGCCGGACGCTCTCAAGTCGACTTCGTCTCGGCGTGTTCATCCCGGGGTCCGGTGTCGGTAACGCCCTGCCAGAACATCGTGACCGCCCCCAGGAAACTGAGACCGGAGGCCACCCAGAACGTGTGAGGCCCCAGGGAGAATCCGGTGACGGTGAGATCTCCGTAGCCAAGCGCCCCGCTCTCGTAGAGCACCACACCCACCAGCGGGCCCAAAAATCCCCGCAGCCCGGTCAGTCCAACGTGGATGGCGTTGTAGAGCGACACCCGGTCACGACCGGCAAAGTGCAGGCTTCCGGTCAGCCAGTTGACCGCGCTCCCTCCGGCACTCACCCCGTGCAACAGGGCTGCGATCACGACCAGCCAGACCATCCCCGTGAGACCACCGACGGCAAACAGCACGAATGCGATCCCCTGCAGCACGTTGAACGTGGCGCGACCGATCATCGGGTTGACCCGGTCGAGATACCGACCCCAGAAAGGTGCCGAAAACGTCACCAGCAGCGCCGGCATCAGAGCGGAAATGAAACGCGTCCCCTCATCCCCCAGGCCGAGGTACTTCGTACAGAGATTCGGCACCATCCAGAAGACCATGTGGTTGGCCGTTCCGGCGAAGGAAAAGCCGATCTGGTACAGCAGGAAGCGACGGTCGGTGAAAAAGACCTTCAGTCCCCTGGCGAACGCGACCAGAGAGGAACCGGATCCTGTCACCGCCATCGAGTCGTCTGGACGAACGGGAATCGCCCCGTAAAACAGCGAACCGGCCAACAGCAACGCGGCCACGCCCAGGAACAGGACCCAGTAAAGCGATTCCTGGTAATTGAACCACAGGTACCCGGCCGCGGTGATCAGTAGGGCCGAGACGGCCATGATCGCCTTGAGAATGCCCACGGCGGCACCACGGTGCGTGGTGGGGTACAACACGCGATACATGTTCATCTCGCCGGTCCGTGGAAACACCCGGACCACGAATGCGGCAGCCATCACGATGGTGAACCAGGTGGCGTTGTCGAACGCGGTCGGGTTGAACGTGACTCCCAGCAGACAGGTCACCGTCACGATGTTCGGGACGACAACCAGCAGTTTCATGGGAACAAACCGAGCGGCGAAGCCCACGAGCGGACTGAGCACACTGCTGCCGTGCGCGACGGACCAGAACACCGCCAGGTGCAGGACAGTGCCGTTGAGAATCGTCTCCAGAACCACCGGCACCAGCAGGTTGAGCGAGTAATAAGCCCCGTTGCCGACGTTGTAGACCGACTCGCAAAGCAGTGGTCGTCGGCTCGCCTCAGGGAACCGCTCGAGAACCCGTGTCACCAACCCGCGGCGGCCCGAATCCGGCGACTGGTCGGAAGACAATTCCGGCACCGCTGTCGCGTCCTGGTCGGAAAACTCGGTAGGGCTGTCTGGATCGCTCATGTGAGCCGTAGACTGGAACGTGACCGTGTCGGCGCGAAGCGTGCTAGTATAGGTGAACCCGTCGGCCTTGTCGCCCGGAGCTCACTGCTCCACAATGGCCCGGTCATCGACCGCGACTCGAGGCCCCCACCACAACTCTCACCATGACCACCGTCATTCAACGACGCGAGATCGTCTACGGAACGTTACAGGACTTTCTCGATGACGTCCGGCAACTGGCCGAAATCGAAGTGACCACGGTGGGCAATTGGAGCTTCGCCCAGATCCTGGAGCACCTCGCCCGCGCCATCGACAGTTCGATCGACGGGTTCTCGTTCCGATCCCACTGGCTGGTGCGGACTCTGGCGGCGGCATTCCTGAAGAACCGACTGTTGACGACGAAGATGAAACCCGGTGTCAACTTGCCGCGGCGAGCCAGCAGCTACCTGCCAGAACCGGAGGTCAACCTCCACGACGCACGGGAGCATCTGGAAGCCGCCGCCCAACGGCTTTTGACCACGGCCCCCACCGCTCGACACCCTTACCTGGGACGGATGAGTGACCGCGAGTGGCTGGCCCTGCACCTCCGTCACGCCGAACTGCACATGAGCTTTGTGTTGCCACAGCGTGAAGGCGGGACAGAGTGAAACTCGAACCACTGTTCGCAGAATTCGACGGACTCGAACCTCGAGATCGACTCGAGCTGCTGATCGAGTTCTCCGACACGCTCCCGGAACTCTCGGCTGCTCGCCGTGACGTTCTTCCGCCACGCGAATGCCGCGTCCTGGAATGCCAGACCGCCGTCGACCTCTGGGTCGACGTCGACGACGGCCTCGTGACAATCGAGGCCCTGGTCCCTCGCCAATCGCCGACCATTCGGGGGCTGGTGGCGTTGTTGATTGAGGGAATCAACGGGTCACCGGTTACCGAGGTGCTGGCGATGCCCGACGACGTGCTGGAACCGCTGGGGCTGGGTGAAACCCTGGGAATGACCCGGCAGCGAGGAGCCCGCGGTCTCGTGGCCGCCATCAAGCGACGGACCCGAGCCGCACAGTCCGCCTGACCGAAAAATCCGACCTGCCTTCGCCATCAGAATTCCCGGCCGGATTCGTCCGAGTTTCACACGAACGAACCGTGAATCACTCGGCAAATCCGCTATGCTAGATGATCTGTTGGTTGATGCCTCTCACTCCACACTCAACAGCATCAACCCCTTCCTGCCGCGAATCCAACCTCGTCGACTCACCCCACCAAGTCGTCCCGGAGCGTCCCTCAAGCGGGTCCCGGTCGACTCACAGGAGCCCGAATCACCGATGGTCGAGACACTCAAGGACTCTCCCCGGCTGCTGCCGCCGGTTGATCTTCCCGCCTACACCTTCATTCCCGGATCGACGACTCCGCACCCGTACCGTCATCCCGAGGGGCACAGCTACAAGAAGAAGGGCCCGACATCCAGGCCGCTCTCCGACGACGCCTGGGCCGACAACCGCAGTTTCCTGATGGCCATCGACCTGTTCAACGCGGGTTACTACTGGGAGGCCCACGAAGAACTCGACAAGCTGTTGAAGGTTTCTGATCCGGAAAACCTCGTCGGCCGATTCCTCAAGGGGCTCTTCAAACTGGCCGCGGCCGGACTGAAGGTCCGCGAAAACAGCATTCACGGAGTGCGGCGTCACGCGGCTTCCTCGGGCGAGGTATTCGCCGACGTGGCGGCCGAGGTCGACAGCGACCGCTTTTGCGGCTTGAAACTGACGATGCTGCAGTTCGCCGCCGACCGTGCGGCCCAGTTGACCTACAAGGAACTCGACACCGACGGCCAGCCGGTCCGCGTGTTCCCGTTCCTGCTCCGGCCCGAGCCTCTGCCACTGGCCTAACCAGCCAGTTCGGAACGTCGACCGCAAGCAAGGAAACCACCGGAGCGACGGCGGGTCCCCGACGTCGCCTCCACGGAGGTTACTGGGCCACCGGCAGGGACAGCAGGACGTCTTCGGGAGTGGGCACCGGGATACCGGCCTGGTCCTCGTCGGCCAGCACCGTGTCGACAAGGAAGTACAACAACCGCCGCAACGGTTCGACCTCCACGTCGTCGGCCAGCGACTCGGCTCGCACACGGGCCTTTTCGACCAGCAATTCCGCCTGGTCGAACACCCCGCAGTCCACCAACAACCCCTTCAGACGTTCCATGCGGATCTCGTCCTCGACGTCGGTGGCAGAGAACACATCGAGCAACCGCTGACGCTGCTCATCGTCGGCAGACTGGAAGGCCAGTGCCAGCATGACCGTCGGACGTCCGGCCAGCATGTCCTGGCCGGCCACCAACTTGTTGTTGGCATCACCGCGCCAGTCTTTCAGGTCATTGAGCACCTGGAAGCCGACACCCAGTTGGCGCGAAAACGACGGGATCATTTCCTCGTAGCCCGACACGTCACCGGCCATCCGCATGCCCGCATACAGGGCCGCTTCGAAGGCCGGCGAGGTCTTCAACGCGTAGATCTGCAGCACGTCGAGCAGCGTGATCGACTCGGTGGCCTGTTCGTGCCAGGCCATCTCGGCTCCCTGGCCATCGCAGAGCTTGATATGGGCCGCAGCCATCCGGTCCAGCACGTCGCAGGTGATCTCAGCACTCACCTCGCTACGTGCCGAATTGACCAGTTGGTAGCCGATCCCGATCAGGTAATCGCCGACGTTGATCGCCGTGCCGGGATCGTGCTTCCGATGCAGGGTCTCTCGGCCATAACGGAACAGGTCGTCGTCCTGGATGTCGTCATGCACCAGCGACGCCTTGTGGAACGCCTCGATCGCCATCGCCACACGGCAGACCGAATCGGGCATCCCAAGGCCATCGCCATTGCGTTGGGTCGACTTCAGGGACTCGCCACCGGTCATCGCATCGTAAGCCGCCAACGTGATGAACGGACGGAATCGCTTGCCCCCACGTGCCAGCCAGTCGTAGGCAATCTCCTCGGTCTTGGCCAACGGCGTCAATGCCTGATCCGACGACTGACTGCGAACCGGCGGCAACAGACGCTCAAAATCCTGCTCGAACAGGCGATTCGACTCACGGATCAACGGCAGGTAACTGCTGGTGAGCGGCTCCGGCAATGGCTCGTACTTCTCGAGAACGTCCCAGACCCACGACTCGTCCAGCGACGTGTTCTTGCAGTCACCGGAGTGCAGCGGGATGGCGTAGGAAGGCACACCGGCGATCAGCACCTTGTCGATCGCCTTCTCGAGCACGTTGAGACAGGCGACTCCGAGAATCCCGTCAACATGGCCACCGACGATGATCTTCAACACCACCGGAGACCCCTCGGCCACCAAGACCTTGTACCCCAACTGCTCGGCTCGCACCTTGTAGTCGGCAATCGAACAGGCTCCGCATTTCTCGCAATCGAGGCCAAATTCGTCGTACTCGGCCGGACAGCCCTCGGCGTGCTTCAGGCAGTGCGGCAACAGCAGCATCCGTCGCTCAAAGGGCACCGCCAGGAACTGCCGCTTCCAGAAAAAATTGCCTATCAGCACGGCAGCAAAACCGAGAAACTTCTCGGGCAGTTCGAGTTCCTCAAGCAATTCCCGGCCCCAGGTCTCCAGTTGAGCACTGTCAAAGGGCTGGGCCCGGTCCAACGACTCGGCAAATTGCTCAGCTGCGGCTTTGATCCGTTCACGTTCCGAGAGCGTTTCAGGCACCAACTTCAGGTGGCTGGTGCTCTTCCGCCGCTTACGCTTACGCGGCTGCTTCTTCGCCGACTCGTCCACTGGACTGCTGTCGGGAAGCATCGAAGCCGACTGGCGCGACTCGGATGGGGCAATCGACACTCGGAACTCCTGTATTCACCGACGGTTACGTGCCCTCGGGCCCGTTGTCCGCCGGTGATCTCTCGGCAGCCCCCGCGACCAGGCGAGCCCGCCGCAGTGCAGCAACCGTGAATATCAGTGGGTAGAGCTTCTCAAAATACCATAATTTCGCGAAATAAAAACCGATCGGGCTGCTTTTGGTCCATGTACCGGTTTCCACACGATCGATTAACCAGTTGATGCCGCCAGCCAACTGTTTTTCGGCATTTTTGGGGTCTGATCGCTCTTCAATCCGTCCGGCCCACACTCCCTCCGCTTCTCGGGGAACCCGATCCAGCAACGCTTCGACTGCCAACGCGGTTTCCTCGACACTGGAAGGCGTATCGGCATCTCCGCCCCATCCACCGTCGGAATTCTGGACTCCGGCCAGCCACTCCCGGCCTCGCACCGCACTCGTGTCGTTCTCCAACCCGGCGGCTCGCCAGGCGGCCAGCACTCTCGCCGTGCCATACACCGGGTTTTGCTCATCGTTTGCATGCTGATTCCCGAACCACAGCGGGACCCACGCTCCATCATCTCGCTGTTGCCGCCTGAGAAAGTCGAATCCCCGACGGATCGCTTCGTCAAACCGCTCTCTCTCCGACGGTAGCCGCGCCGCTATGGCCATCAGTGCCCGCAACGTGTGAGCGGTGATGTCCGAAGACGAGCGATCAAACGGCAGAGTGCCCCAGCCACGACAGAAGGTGGGCCAGCCGCCGTCACGATTTTGCACCGACAACAGCCACTCAGACGCAGCCTTGACCGATTCGGCCACCTCTTCGAACTCCACCCCCCTCCCTTCCAACAACGCCAACACCGCCCCTGGGGTGTCGTCAACATCGGGCACCCCGCCCGGCAAATCGGTCCACGACCAGCCACCGGGGTCGGCATTCGTGTACGGGTGCACCTCCCGGTACTGCTGACCCAGCAACCACTCCCGGATCGGCTCGCGGGCGACCTCTGACAACCGTTCTCCCAGCGCGTTGGCAGACAGTGTCGTGACCCACGTCGCCAGGTTCGAATCGATCGGCCAACTGCCATCTTCCCGAACCGATTCAGCCAGGAAGTCGATCCCTCGACGTGTGACCTTATGATCGACCAACCCACACCCCACCAGGCTCATCGTCACAAAGCTCGTCAGCGGAGCGGCCTCCAGAAACCCCCCGTTGCTCGGCTGAATCGATTCGAGAACCCTTAGCACACGTCCGCTAACGAGCCGGCGAACCATCCGGGCCAGGGGATTCCACGGACGCCGAGCGTGAAAACGGACCAGCCCGATCGCAATCAACGCCGGCAGGGCGTAGCTGACCACCGGCAACCGCAGGGTCTTGTAGAACCGGTGTGGAACGGCGGCCAGTTCGAACGGCAGAGCAATCACCTGTCGCCAGTCAACCAGTCCCGCCAGTGCACAGTGCGTCAGAATGGGCACCGAAAAGGTCCGGTCCCGACCGTAGCGGGCCAGAACCGCATCGACTCCACCGGCCCGCTCGATGTACCGCTCGGCCCGCTCAAGCACCAGTATCCGTTTTTCCGCCGCAGTTGCTGACACCGGAACCGACACCGCGGACAACGTGGCATGAGCCAGCATGGTGGTAGAGATGTTGCTGAAGCTCAGCACCGTGTCACCCCACCCCCCGTCGTCGTTCTGATGGGCCAGCAGCCAGTCGCGACCAGCCTCAACAAGTCGCCCGAGCGATTCCGCTCGGCCAGTTGCCCCGCCCGAACGGACAAACAGGTGGATGGCCAGCGTGGCGGTGGCGGTCGAGAGCGCCGATGTCGAGAGTTGTCCGACCCAGGTGCCCGAGTCCGCACGTTCGGCCAGCAGTCCCTCACAGGCAATCTGCTCGGCAGCTACCAGCCGTGGGATCAAAACGTCGTCGAGGGCACCAGAAGTCATCGCAGGGCCCTGTACCGGCGAGAAGTCGCTCAGAGATTCATGGCGTCGAGACCGTCGAAGAGGTCATCGAGATCATCTCGCTTGGTCGAGTCTCGGTCGGCCTGCCGTTTGGGCATTCCGACACTGGCGCCCACCGCCTCGCGACCGTCGCGCATCAGCTCGACATCGCGTTCGGCAACCGCCGTATCGATTCCCGAGGTGCTGCCGAAGAGACGAGAGAGATCGATCTTCAAAGCCCCAACGTCCCCCAGCGCCCCGGCGACAGCCGGTTCCTTGTGCTGAGGAAACACGATCGCATTTTCGGGACAGACCCGGCTGCACGCCGGGCATCCCTTCTTGCAGTTGTCCTGCTGCTCGACCAGGATCCGTTCGAAATTGTCGACGCCGTAGACGCCGAACAGGCAGAAATCGATGCACTCCATGCAGTTGGTACATCGCTCGTAATCGATCACCGGATACCACCGCCGCTTGACCGGTTCCACACCGCTCTCCCCGGTCAACACCGACAACGGGTCGAGATACCGTTCGAGTTGTTCCTGCTCGGGTGACCCCGAGATCCAGTCCATCAATTCGACAGTTTCGACCGAGAGTTCCCCGACGATTCGGGAAATCTCCTCGAGAAACACCTGCGGGTCCGAGTCGACTCCCAGATCCAGGCAGTAGACATTTCGATCGGGCAGTTCGACACCACCGATCCCCTGCGGTTCGGGGATCTCGATGTCTTCGTCCTCGTCGGGGTCCTCGAGCAACGTTTCGCCCTGGTGTCCCTTGATGCCGGCTCGATCGAGCAGCCAGTGAGCTGCCCGCGGATACATCCAACTCAACACCACCAAGTGCCCCCGCATCGACTGCAGGAACATCGTTCCGGAGTGGGCCGCGTCGAGATTGTAGAGGTGGGGAACGACAGCCACGTCGACAGTCTCATCGAGCATCAACGCCGCCACCAACTCCTCTTCAAGATGCCGCTTGGCGGGATTCTTGCTGGGAGATTGCGAGACGACGACGGTCAGCGACTTTGCGGCCATCAGTTGAGTTGCCCCTTGATCATCCGCTGGGTGTCTTCCCAGCCACTGTCGAGAACCGCGAGGTATTCCTGTGGATCGAGCAATGCGGCTTCGGTCTGAAATCGGTACAGCCAACCGTCGCCGTAACCGGCGGTGTTGATCGCGGAAGGGTCCTCGAGTGGAACATCGTTGAATTCGATCACCTGCCCATCCACCGGAGCGAACAGGCTTGAAACGGCCTTGGAGCTCTCNATCTCACCAATCTCCTGCCTGGCCACCACGTTGGTNTGCGGATCGACGGTCCAGTCCAGAAAGTACACATCCTGCAGCAGGCGAACCGCGTAGGACGTCAGNCCAACCTTCAGGGCATCGCCATCTTCCTGAAGCCAGAGGTGATTCTCCGCGTACCGCCGGTCCCCCGGCACCAGCGCTTCGAACTCACCCATCATGAAGACCAGATCGTCGGCCATGAGGGATAGAGAATGCGAGGAAAGTGACGGGGCTGGCCGCCAAGCCACCCCCAGAGAGTGCTGCTAGTAGAAACTGTGCCCGCGGTGCTTGCAAGCAGTTCCCTCCAACCTCTAGCTCCGTCCGAAGTACGGCGCCAATTGTTCTTCGTCCTGTCCCGGTGTGCACAGGCTGACGACGGCGACCAGTGCGGCCGAACCGGCAAAACCGTAAACGAACGCGTGCAGCGGAACGACGGGATCGAACAGGGGTTTGAAGACGAAGATCGCCGCAACATAAACCATTCCTCCGCCAGCCAGTCCCGCGGTCACCCCCTGTGCTGTCGCCCGTCGCCAGAACAGTGTCGCCAGACCCGGCCAGAACAATGCTGAAGCCGATCCGCCAACGTAGTGGATCACCAGCGGTTGCAGAAAACTCGGCTCGATCATCAATGCCCCGGCAAAAACTCCCGCCCCGGCCAGGGCGGTCACCGAATAACTCAGCCGCCTGACACCGTTGTCGGACAGTTGAACACCAAAGGACTTCTCGATCAGGTCTCGCACCACGCTGGCACTGATGACCAGCAGCGCCGAATCGACCGTCGACATGACTGCGGCAAATGGGGCAGCAATCAGCAGGCCGGCCAACAGAGCAGGCGCCACTTCGAGTTCAACCAGTCTCTGGGCCAGGGCAGGCATCGCCTGATCCGACTTTCCCGGCGGCAGGTTGATTCCCAGCGAATGGGCACAGTTCATCGTGATCAGGCTACTGCCGTACATCAGCAGGAAATATGGAGCCAGCACGATCAGCGCCCGTCTCAAGGCCTTGGTGTCGCGAAAGGCCAGCATCCGTGGCACCGTTGTGGGCATCATCAGCGCTCCCAGCGAGCGGATCAGGAACAACGACAGCCCCATGCCAAACGGCAGGAACACCCCGCCCATCTGACCGTCTCCGGGTTCGGTGTGTTTCCGTGGCCCCGGCGGATACAGGTACGCGTGACGCTCGGTCTCCACCCCGTGCTCGGCCGCCTCGGGATCAACTCGCACCGCCTGCGACCGCTCACCGGTCAGGGTCGCCCGCTCCAGGCCACCGACGGCCGACAGGGCCAGGGGAACCAGCAACACGACGCCGATAATCATCACGATGCCCTGCAGCGTGTCGGTCCAGGCCACAGCGCGGAACCCGCCGACGGTGGTGTAGGCAACCACCGATACGGCAAACAGCAACAGCCCCATCGCGTAGCTGGTCTCCAGCAGATTCTCGAGAATCCTCGCACCTGCGACGAACTGGGCGATCAGGTAGACACTGGTGGTGACCAGGATCACCATCGAGTAAGTCACGCCCACCGCATGCGACCCGAACCGGTCTCTCAACAGGTCGACCAGCGTCAGCGCCCCGGTCCGACGTGCCAGCCGGTTGATCCTCTTGCCGACAATTCCCAGCCCGACCACCGCGGTCACTATCGAACCGCTGACCCAGAAGGCCATGCTCCAGCCGTAAGAGTACACCAGAGAGGGATAGCCCAGGAAACTGCCTCCACTGGCCATAGTCGCCACCCACGACATTGCCAGCACCCAGGTCCCGAAGCTGCGGTCCGCCACGTAGTACTCGGAGCGAAAATCCCCGGTCTTCTGGTGACGGTGCGAAAGCACCGTGATCACGGCGACCCCGAGCATGAACAGCCCGAAGGGAATCAGGATCGCAAAGTCCCGTTGTCCGAGATGGTACCACGGTTGCTGGGCAAGCAGTCCGGTCACTGGGGCACTCCCACGTCACCATCAGGCCCGACCACCTGGTCGGGATCATCGTCGGCGAGCACCCGGAGAGCGAACCACCAGGCCGCGGCAATTTCGATGAACCACGGCACGAACAGTCCCCAGACCACCCACGCCGGCATGCCCCAGATCAATTCGGGCGTCTCCGGACGTTCCGAGACCGGCAAGTAACCCCAGCCGAGCACCACCACCAGCGTCCAGGCAAGTCCAGCCAGCCACATTCCCAGCACCACAGCGGCTTCTCGCAGGCACTGCCGCAGGTGCCGCGACTCGGGATCCCCCATGGGAGTCACCGCGCCGGTCTCACTGGTGTCCATCACCCGACTCAAAACGTGGCTCCTCACCCGGAACAGGCGAATTGACGAATGTCCCCCGTGCCAGCACCGCCTCGCGACCTCCGTGAGAGGATACCAGGGCGGCCTGATCCGCCTTGGCCCTCGCATCGACCTCGTCCGGGTCCAGGATCTCGGTCAGCAGCCCCTCCATCCGCTCTCGAATCCCCACGCTGTTCGGATCGTGTGCCAGGTCGATCGTCTCGAACGGATCGGCGGCAAGATCGAACAACTGGGGCTCTTCACCGACGTAATGAATGTACTTGTGAGACCCGTGCCGGATCATGAAACTTCCGCATGTCGTACCCACAGCGTGGTACTCGCTGAAAGCCGCCCGGCCCAGTGGTTCGCCACCGGCAATCGACCACAACGATCGTCCGGGCAGGTCGGCATCGCCGCTCTCAGCTTCCACGCCGACCGCCTCGAGAATCGTGGGGTGGCAATCGACCAGGGTCACCGGATCGCTGGTGGATTGCCCGACAGGCACATCGGGGCCGGCCAGGATCAGCGGCACCGCGGCGGATTCCTCGTAAAGAGTGAACTTGCCCCACAAACCGCGGCGGCCCATGCTCTCGCCGTGATCACTCGTGTAGATGATACGGGTCGACTCGGCCAAACCTGTCTGCTCAAGAACCTCGAGCACCCGGCCCACCTGACGATCCAGGTGTGTGCAGGTGCCGTAGTAGGCAGCGGTCACCTTCCGGATCTGGTCTTCACTGAAGGGACCGTCGTAGTTCATCGTCCGCCTCAGCGTCTCCAGCGCGGGATGACGCGGCTGCTCGTCGCGACGATTTTGCACCGGCAGCGGGATGTCCTCTGGCGGATAAAGCTCGAAGAGATCCGGAGGCGCGATGAAGGGCGGATGCGGACACACAAAGCTGCAAAACAGCATCCACGGCGGAGCGTCTGGCTCGGCCGAACGATTCCGCAACCACTCGATAGACCGATCGGCGATCTCGATGTCGTAGTCGATGTAAGTCGATGTCCCCGGTCCCGCCTCGGTCACACCACCCCGCATTCCAGCACGAATCGGCGGATCATCACGGATCGCTCCCATCACGTCACCGACTCCGTCGACAACGTTCAACGGTACGATCCGGTCGCTGAAACCATCATCGTCCTGGACACTGCGGTAGTGCAATTTGCCGATCGAATCGACGCGGTGCCCGGCCTCCTGCAGACGATGCCCCCATCCTCGCACCCGACCGTCGTACGGAAACGCGTTGTCCCAGTACCCGATCCGGTGCACGTATTCGCCGGTGGCCAAGCTGGCACGCGCCGGAACACAGATCGGACAATTCGTGTACGCGGCGTCGAAACGGACGCCGCGAGCCGCCAACGCGTCCAGGTGCGGCGTCTGGATCGTCGGATGACCGTAGCACCCCAGCGTGTCACGGTTGTGCTGGTCGGAAAGGACAAACAGCAGGTTGGCCGGTTCCATCGATTCCCACCACGGGCTGGAGTTGTGAACGAATCCGGAGTCTCCCAACCGCCCACGACCGACGCAAGTCCGCCACTACAATCGTTATCACCGGTCGGATTCTCAATCGCTGGCAACCAATCATCTTGCATCGCTGCAGGGGCCACCTAGAATACAGCAGGCAGTTGAAGGTCCTTCTTCAGCCTGCCAGACCTCGGCTGTTCCGGCCGATTCTTCGACAACTCCCGACTCTGACACGGCTTACGTCCCGTCTCGGTGGAGCCTCTTCATCATGGCCAACAAGTATCTCAGCATCGAGGAAACCGTTGAAATCCTCGGGATTCCCCAAGAAGAGGTCAACCGCTTGCGAGGAGCCGGTGAACTTCGAGGATTCGCCGATCGAGGGACCTGGAAATTCCGGGCCGAGGACATTGAGGAATTCGCTCGATCCCGGCAGGCCGACTCGTCTACCGACGGCGGTTTGGGTGAAGTCGAATTGTCAACCGATGACGAGGATTTCGACTCGGCGGGAACCACCTCATTGCTCGACGACGACGACGACGTCACCGCTGATCAACCAACCCTGATTCAACAGTCACTCGACGACGAGCCCCTGCTCGTCGACGATGCATCCGACAGCGATGTTCGCCTCGTCATTGACCCGGCCGTCGAACTCGACGATTCCTCCGACGACGACGTGCAACTGGACATTGGCGATCAGCCAACTCTTTCCGACCTGAACGAGTCCGATAGCGATGTCCGCCTGGTCGCAGACAGCGTCGAGGATGACGAACCGCCGCTCCTGGATCTGGGCGACGACGAACCGATCCTGGTCGTCGAAGATGACGAACCGATACTGGCCGACGACGACGCACCGATCCTGGTTGAGGACGATGACGAACCAGTGCTGGTCGTCGAGGACGACGANGNACCGATNCTGGTTGAGGACGATGACGAACCNGTGCTGGTCGTCGAGGANGACGANGNACCGATGCTGGTTGAGGACGATGACGAACCGGTGCTGGTCGTCGAGGATGACGACGTACCGATGCTGGTTGAGGACGATGACGAACCGGTACTGGTCGTCGAGGATGACGACGCGCCGATGCTGATTGAGGACGATGACGAACCGGTACTGGTCGTCGAGGATGACGACGCACCAGTACTGGTCGAGGACGACGCACCGATGCTGGCCGAATCCGACAGCGAAGTGCGATTGGTGGCCGATCCCGTGACCGAGGATCCTGGGATGGCCGGCAGTGACAGTGACGTCAAGCTGGTCACCAACGACGCTCTCGAAGCCACCATGCTCGAAACGCCTGGTGCCGAGGCCAGCGACAATCTGGACCTGACCGAGATAGCCGAAGGCAGTGGCGTGTCACTCGAATCCGCCGTGGACAGCGGCATTTCGCTCGAGGCGGTGGCCGAGAGTGGCATCAGCCTGGAGATCGGTGACGAAAGCGGGATCAGCCTGGAATCGTCTGGCAGCGGAATGGGTCTCAGTGACGTCACAATCGCTGACAGCGGCATCTCGCTGGACCTGGACAGCGACACCGGTGCCGAGACCCAGGTTGAGGTTCCCGCGCTGGACGACGATGGAGAGACAGGCACCGACACCAGCGTGCTGCTGTTTGACGATGAAGACGACGCCGACGACTATTCGGCCACCGTGGTCAAGAAGTCCGACGACGATGACATCTTCGACGAGTTCGGAGACATCGGTGACGATGATGACCTCGACGAGGTCGATGACGACATCTTCGGCGATGACGACGAACTGGGAGACCTGGACGTCTTCGACGCCGATGACGATGTCTTCGACGACGAGGAATCCGAAGACTACGCGGCTCCGGTCGAACAGCGAATCGTCGCATCGGTCGAGCACGAGTGGGGAGTCGGAACGTTTCTGGCCATGATGCTTTCGACGGGTCTGATGGTCGTTTGCGGCATGGTCCTGTTCGAACTCGTCCGTTCGATCTGGGGCTGGCAGGATCCCGGCTTCTCTGCTGGCCTGATCGATGCCGTCGGTGGGATGTTCAACTAGGCCTCGCTTCCGGACGAGTTGAAACCGTCTGACCACAAAAAAGTCGTGGTTTGCTCTAGGCATATCGCCGGCCCGGACACTATAAATCCGCCCTCACTCGTCGGGCGTGATCTGTTGCCTCTCTCAGCAACACGGCGTCCGGTTCTCTCACACCTCAACACTCCCTTCTTCTCCCCCTCACCTGATTCCAGCCACACCCGAGGCGATCTCAGCCCGGTTGGTCCCTGTTGCGTGGTGCGCGGCTTCTGACCGCAACCCGGACACGGCTCAGCCCGGGTCGGCAACAAAGGAGTGCCCCATGTTCGCGACGGCCCGCACATCCACACTCGTTCTCCTGGCCCTGGCCCTTTCGATCCCAATCGGCTGCAACCTGGTTCCGCAGCAAACACTGCGGCAGTCCCAGATTCGGGCGATGCAGTTGGCCGGCCAGAACCGTCAGCTCAATCAGAACAACGTGGCGTTGAAATCCAATCTCGACGTCTCCAACCAACGGCTCGCCAACATGCAGAGCGAGCGGAGCCTGTTGCAGCAGCGTTATGTCAACCTGTTGAAGCAGCAGAGCCCCCTCTCACCGGACGCGACTCGTCGGCTCCAGGCGTTGAAGAAAAAATACCCGCTATTCCAATTTGACCCACAAAGCGGAGTCAGCCGGATCGGCGAGGACATTCTGTTCCAGAGCGGCAGTGCGGTGGTCAACAACAAGACCGCAACGACAATTCTCAAGGAATTTGCGGCGATCATGAACCAGGGTGACGCCAAGGATCTCAACATTCTCGTCGTCGGCCATACCGACGACCGACGCATCGCCAAGGCGAACACCCGGTCCAAGCACGCGACCAACTGGCACCTTTCCACCAACCGAGCCAACGCCGTGCTGGTTTCCTTGGAGACTCTCGGAATCGACCAGTCCCGGCTGGGAGCAGCGGGTTACGGGGCCAACCAGCCCCTGGTCGCCAACAGCAACGAGGCATCCAGGCAGAAGAACCGCCGTGTGGAAATCTTCGTGCTGCCCGTCGACGCTGTCGTGGCTCAGTGGAACCCCGACATCAACCGCCAGTAAACCGCCCGGCGGACCAGCCGTTGGCGGTTAGTCGGAATCGGCCGTCATCGCCACCTCCGACTCGGCTGACTGATCCACGTCCGTGTCGACCGACGGAGTTTCCCCGTCGTCTGTCGCGGCGACGACTCGCAGAGTCGGAATCGGGACCAGGCCATCGAGCACTCGCTGACCGTCACGGGTCAACTGGTACCGGATGCCGGTCACACTGTCGCCGACGTCAAACCCCAGCCAACCCAACGCGATCAGGCGACCGTGAAGAGACGAAAGTCTCTCACCATCGAATCCCTCGAGCGACACAACTCGAGGCAACCACTCCTTCATTTCGACATCGTCAACCAACTCCGCCAATCCGATCGCCGGTTCCCCATCGCCCCGATCCGGTCCGTCGTCGGACGCCATGCCCTGGTCGTCCGTCGTCGACTCGTCCGGCTCGGCACCACCGGTCTCCTCGACCTCCTGGTAGGCCTCCAGAACCTCTCGCCAGCCGGCGTCGAGGTCGAGCAATTCCGCGTCGATATCGATCATCCTGGATGGTATCGACGATCCCCTCTCCGCGGGACAGGCCGCCGGCTGTTGTCGTCACGATCGTTACGACCGTACGCACAATCGGCCATACCGGAGTGACAGCAGGACCGGAGAACCGTTACATCCGGACCGACCGGAACACCCTGACAACGGCGGTTGGGCGAGTTGCTCCCGGACACACCATTGCCGGGCACCACAACGCCCGGCTCACATGTTTGTCTTCGCATCATCGACGTCGCCGATGACGGCATTCAGAGCCTCGTTGAGTGGCCCATCATGGGCGTGGTCGGTCGAGTAAATCCGGAAGATCGAAAAACTCGTCGGCAACTGCCGAAACAAATCGTCGTCATCAAGCGGTTGCGGCTCCGTTTCAGAGGGGTCGAGCAGGAAATTCTGCCCGCCGGCCGGCAGCGGGCCACTCGGCCGATGGTAATGCCTGGCGACATCAACTCGCATCGGAATGTCCGACAGTCCCGATGGCAACACACCCCGCACCCGGCTCTCAACCAGTTCCGGCTCCGAGAAAATTGTCACCCGTTCCGACTCGCCGGCACGAAAATGCAGGATTCGCTCACAGGCCAATTTCCAGTCGACATCCCGTTTGAGAATTCTCGCCCATCGCTCGCCCAACTCTCGTGTCTGGGCATCCTCACTGGCTGGCCACCGACCCACATCGACCAGAAAACTCGACTCGGTCAACCGACGATAGTCTTCCAGGTGCAGACTGGGGTCGCCCGGAAACAGGCGTTTCATCGTTTCGGGAAACACCTGTTCAAGTGACAGGTCCAATGCACGAACCGTGCGGTGAAAATACACGGTTCGAAACAGGTTGGCCCGCGTCTCGATGAAGTTGATCAACGTGGCCAATCCCCGGGAGTGGATCGTCAGCCCCTGGGGTGTAAAAAAACTGTAGTGCAGCAGCCTGGGCAGATCGAACGCCCGGGTGCTGTACCCGGTCATGTAGGCATCTCGGAGCACGAAGTCCATGTTGTCAACGGTGTAGATGCCACTGAACAGCGACCGCAACTTGCAGAGCCAGTCGGGAGTCCCTTCCGTCTCGTCACCACCCTTCGGCCGACAGATCAGCCACGCCACCTGTCGGGGGTCGAGCTCTTCCAGAGGCAGCAGCTGCCCGTTGGGATTGCGTCTCACCCGACGGATCAATTCGCCCAATTCCTCCTGGATGATCTGCGCGCCGAGATCCTCATGGGTGACGCCGAAGTCGTCCAGGAAATGGTCATCGAAGAAGTGACCGAACGGACCGTGACCAACGTCGTGCAACAACGCCGCAAGCCTGACCAGGCTTTCCACGCACGCCCGCGACGGCACGTTGTCACACGAATCGACCAACGAATCGTACCAGGCCTCGATCGCCCGGCTGGCCAGGTGCATGGCGCCCAGCACGTGCTGAAAACGCATGTGCTCTGCGGAAGGGAAGACCCACCAGGCCGACTGCAGTTGGTGAATCTGCCGGAGCCTCTGAACCCACGGATGATCGATCAACTCCTGCTCGGCCACCTCGCCCGCAGGCAACCCCGTTTGCGAAACGAACGGGATGTACCCGTGGATCGGATCGTGGGAGAGACTCTCGGTGGAAAAATCGCGTGGCATCGGAGTTGGTCCGTCAGACAGTTTTGATCCTACCCCAAGATGCTCACTCGAAGAACGTCACTCGGCCCAATCCCGGGATCGCTTCACCGCTCGTTGCCATCCCTCGTACAGCCGTTGCCGTTCGGCATTGTCCATCTCGCAGGAGAATTGTCTCTCGAGTCGCCAGGCGGCGGCGATCTCCTCGGCACTCTCCCAGAAACCGGTGGCCAGCCCGGCAAACCTCGCGGCACCCAGAGCTGTCGTTTCCAGAATTTCTGGGCGGAGGACGTCGACATCCAGGAGGTCGGCCTGGAACTGCATCAACAGGTCGTTGGCCGACGCCCCCCCATCAACCCGCAGGCCCTCCAATCGCACGCCCGCTTCGCGCTGCATCAATTCCAGCAGATCACGACTCTGATAAGCGATCGACTCCAATGCCGCGCGGGCCAGTTGCGGCCTCGCAGTCCCCCGGGTGATCCCAATCACCGTGCCACGAGCCGATGGATCCCAGTAAGGGGCTCCCAATCCAACGAACGCCGGCACAAGGTAAACACCATCGGTCGACTCACACTCGGCAGCCAGTGCTTCAATTTCAGATGCCTGCGAGATCAAGCCCAGCCCGTCCCTGAGCCATTGCACAACGGCCCCGCCGACAAACACAGCCCCCTCCAGGCAATATGTCACCTTCCCCCCCAGACTCCAGCCAACCGTCGTCAGCAGGCCACCTTCCGACTGAACCGCTTCTTCCCCGGTATTCATCAGCAGAAAGCACCCGGTGCCATAAGTGTTCTTGGCCTCACCGACAGAAAAGCAGGCCTGGCCGAACGTGGCCGACTGCTGGTCTCCGGCCATTCCGGCCAGGGGCACGGGCGCCCCAAGAATCTCAGCCTCGAGATCACCGATCACCTCGGACGACTCCACCACCCCAGGCAACATCGCCCGCGGGACGTCGAGAATCTTCAACAGTTCGTCATCCCATTCCAGCGTGTGAATATTCAGCAACAGCGTTCGGCTGGCGTTGCTGACATCGGTGACATGGCGACGGCCGCCGGTCAGTCGCCACGCCAGGAATGAATCGATCGTCCCAAACAGCACTTCCCCCCGCTCGGCCCGTTCTCTCAAGCCGTCGATCTCATCAAGCAGATGAGCGACTTTGGTGCCCGAAAAGTACGGGTCCAGCACCAGTCCCGTCTTTTCACGGAACAGGCTCTCGTAACCGGCCGCCTTCAATCTCGCACAGCGATCGGCGGTCACCCGGCTCTGCCACACAATCGCATTGGCCACCGGCCGTCCGGAATCCCGTTCCCACACCACTGTGGTCTCACGTTGATTGGCAATCCCCACAGCCGCCAGGTCGCCAGCATCGATTCCAGCATCTGTCAGCACCGCGCGAGCGGTCGCCAGTTGAGTCTCCCAGATCGCCTCGGGATCGTGCTCGACGTGACCGGGCGCGGGGTAGATCTGCTCGAACTCCTGTTGGGCAGTCGCCACGATCCGAGCCGTATCGTCAAAGACGATCGCGCGGCTGGAGGTGGTGCCCTGATCGAGAGCCAAAACGTATTGCGACATCCGCTCCCCTCGTCAACACGGCCTTCGGTTGGTTTCCGACCCGACTACTTCACCCGATTCCGCCACTTCTGCCACTTGCCCCGCTGCTCAGCCAACCGTCCGGCGAACTGACGGTCCTTCGCCAGGTTCTTCTCCTCTCGGGGATCGGTCTCCAGGTCGTACAATTCCTCGACCACCGGATCCAGCGACGTGTAACGCACGTACTTCCAACGCAACCCGCGAACGCCCTCTGTCATCGGAATCCTGGGATGACGAAACGGATGCTCGTAGAAGAACTCAGTCCGCCATGCTACCTGGCGACGCTGAAGCAGCGGGACCAGCGATTTCCCCTGAACCGCAGCCGGAGCCGACAATCCCGCCAACTCCAGGATTGTCGGAGCGATATCGATGTTCAGCGCCGGTTCAGACACTCGGTGTCCTGTCCCCTTCCGGGGCAATCGCGGATCACAGATCACCAGCGGCAGCCGAATCGACTCCTCGTGCATGAACCACTTCCCAGCCAGGCCGTGCTCCCCCAGATAGAATCCGTTGTCGGAAGTGAAGATGATCACCGTGTTCCCGAAGAGTTCCTTCTTCTTCAACAGGCTCACCATCCGGCCGATCACGTCGTCGACCCCGGTCACCAGCCGGTAGTAGTCCTTGACCGATTTCTGGTACATCGCCGGATCGGCGAACCGGATCTTCCACCTTCTCCGGGCTTCAGACTCCTGGAGGAATTTCGGCAACCTCGCGAAGTGGGAGGCTGTCGCGGTCGTGGCCTTGGGCACATCGATATCCGCGAAAAGTCGGTCGTACCGGTGATCGGGCTGAAATGGCCAGGGATCGCCATCCTGGCAGTGCGCGGCCTTGGTGTAGTACTGCAACAGAAACGGCTTGTCGTCGTCGCATGTCTCGAGAAAATCGATCACCTGCTGACCAAGGCGGTGAGTCAGGTGCGGCCCTTTCCCGGCCGGCTTCGGGTAATACCGACCTTGCCCGCTGAACCCCTGAAAGACGTCGTAACGTTTGCGAGGCAACGGCCCACCCAGCCCCCACTTGCCGATCATCGCCGTGCGATACCCCGCCCGCCGCAAGAGAACCGGAAACGCATCCCGCCATTGCGGCTCGGTCAACGGTTGACGGAATCCACGAACCCCATGACGCATCGCGTACTGACCAGTCAGAAAACTGGCTCGGCTGGTGGCGCAAATGGAAGTCGTACAGAAGGTCTGGGTGAAGAGTGTTCCCCGAGCGGCCAGGCCGTCGATGTGGGGAGTTTTCAGCACAGGATTGCCCATGCATCCCAGCGCATCGAATCTCTGGTCGTCGGTGATCACCAGGATGATGTTGGGACGTTCAGCCGCTTCCAGGTGGGCAAGCCTTCCAGCCAACAGCACCACGAGGCCACAAACCACCAGGCGGCCGGGGGTCCCCACTCCGATCCTTGGCCACCCCGCTCTCATGCCCACATCCCCGTCTCCCGCATTTGCTTCAACCGGCGACACCTTGTCCCATTCCTCCAAGATTGTCAATCAGCGGTCCTCCGGTCACCGCTTTACCTCTCTCGAGGCAAATCGTATTCTTCTCTGGCTCCAATCGGCGCCATCGACAAAGGAAACGTTCGTCGTGTCCTGCACCATCGAAACCGCAAGCGATCGAGATTACCTGCACGTGGCAGCACTGGACCGCATCTCGTGGCCCATCGCGCCCGACCTGTTCATTCCCGACGGCGAGCACATCTGGAGAATCTGGTGTGACATGGCCACACTGCTGGTCGCACGACGTCCCGGTGATTCTGACCAGCTGTCGGAATCCGGCGACATCGCCGGGGCCCTGGTGATGTTTCCGACCAACGCCTCCGAACTCTGCTTGCACAAGATCATGGTCCACCCGGAATGTCGGGGATCCGGCATCGGCACGCAGTTGATGCGAGCCGGACTCGCCCGGGCCAACCTGCCGGTGCTGCTGACCGTCGACCCATCCAACAATGCCGCGGTAACCCTCTACCAGAACTTCGGCTTCGACGTCCGAGAGCGGATCGACGGCTACTACCGCCCTCACGAACACCGGCTGATCATGGTCCACCCTGGGCCGAATTGATCTCGCCGTCCGATTCATCTCCAGTCGAACACGTGGATCACGGTTCGGGATCGTCGGCAACCGGCTGTCCCATCGGAGGCTCTTCACCGCGGACGATCCGGCCAATATTGCTCCGATGCCGAAAGACGATCAAAAGCGGCACCGCCAGCGTGAACGCGGACAGGCTCCATTGCAGGCTCCAGTCACCCGATCGCACCAGCAACACGGACTGCACAACCGCGAACGCCAGGGCTCCCAACAGGGAGCCGAGGCTGCCGAGTCGGCTTGTTGCCAGCGTCACCACGTAGACCCCCACGGCGGCCAGCGTCCCCCAGGGACTGAGCAGCACAACCACCCCCAACGCCGTTGCCACCCCCTTGCCACCTCGCAGCCCGATCCAACACGGAAACATGTGTCCCAGGATTGCGATCACACCAACGAGTACCTGTCCGTGTACGACCATCACACTGTCCGGGCCAACCGACTCGACCCACCGGCTCATCGTCGCCGAGACCACCCAGACCGGCCCCAACCCCTTCAACGCATCCGGGATCAGCACGGCCACCCCCCATCTCAGGCCCAGCACCCGTGCCACGTTCGTGGCCCCGATGTTGCCACTGCCCTCGGAGCGAATGTCGATCCCACCAACCAGTCGCCCGATGATGTAGCCGAACGGAATGCCCCCCACCAGGTAGGCCACCGCACACGCAATCACCAGGTAGACGGACGTGGTCATCGGTCTCATGCCGAAGTGGAACAAAACCGGCCACCAGACACGGGCCGCCAGCATCCCAGCACTGACGAGTTAGACTCAATTCAGAGCGGAAAGTCGAGCCATGGCCGCAATTTCGTGCGGAGATTGGACGCCGTGTTCAACCGGCAATCCACTTTTGCTCGTTTGCTGCTGCATCAACGTTCGCAGTTCCCTGAAAACCCGGTCAGCCGACAGATCAGTCATGCAACGATGATGTCCCAACGGACAGATTCGCTGCTGGCACGGTCCACATTCGACATCCAGTTGCACATGAACCTCTCGCTCATAGCCGGTCTGACTCCAGGCGACATGCGTCGGTCCGAACAAGGTCACCACCGGAACGCCGAAAGGAGCCGCGAAGTGCCTGGGGCCCGAGTCCGTACTGACCAGGGCCGTGGCGTGCCGAATCACCGCCTTGGTCAGTCCCAGGCTCGACGCCTCGTCGGCGAGCGACACCACGCGTGGATCCCCCGCCCACCGGCAGATCTCTCGAGCTTCCTCACGCTCTGACGGCCCGCACACCACGACGACCGACTGATCGGTCGAAGACACAATCCGGCGAGCCAGTTCGCCAAACGACTGGCTGGGCCAGTGCTTGGCCGCACCGAAGGCACCACCGGGATTGATACAGATGTAGGGACGCGGTCCCAGCACGTCCCCTCGCCGGGCACGAATCTCGCGCCAGCACGCCTCGTCACTCGCCGAAGTCGCCAGGTGCATCCTGTGATCTCCCGACGGACAGTCCAATTCCGCGGCGAGCCTGAGGTAATCGTCGAGAACCGGATGCGGTACTCCACGGGATGTCACGGGAATCGGATCGGTCAACAACCACCGTCGCGCATCGCGGGCGAAACCGATACGCCGGGTGGCTCCCGACAACCAGGCCATCCAGCCTGATCTCAACGAATTGGGGAACAGCACCACCGCATCGAATCGCTCGCGTCGTAACCGTCGAGCCAGTTTCCATCCCGACGATTCGTGTGTCTTGTCACATGGGTCCCAGTCAATCACCCGGTCAACCAGTCCGGTCCCCTCAAGCACGTCAGCGACATACGGCCGCAACACCGCCACAACCTCCCCGTCGGGCCAGCGACGACGGATCGCCGACAGCGCCGGCGTGGCCATCACGGCATCACCGACCCAGTTGGGCAAAAACACGGCGATCTTCATGCCATCCCCCACGCAGAGTGTTCGATGATGTCAACGACGTCACCCAGCCTTCTGCCACGTCCCCGATTCGGCGGCGCGGATCCGAGACAGGATCTCCGTCGTCGACAATCCGGGCACGAGGCCCAGCGGCTTGACCTCACCACCATAGGATGTGACCAACTCACCACCGACGATGTCCTTGACCGCGTAGGTCCCCCCTTTGACCAACACGTCCGGTCGAAGTGCCTCGATAAGAGCTTCGGGGGTCCCTTCGTCGAAGATCACCACGAAATCGACCACTTCCAGGGCAGCCAGCATTGCCGCTCGCTGCCCTTGCGGGATGATTGGTCGTCCCGGTGCCTTTTCCAGCCCGCGGACACTCTGGTCACTGTTGACCGCCACCACCAGGCAATCGCCCTCGGCAGCAGCCTGCTCGAGACACGCCAGGTGACCGGCATGCAACAGGTCAAAGCAGCCGTTGGTCAACACCACTCTCTGGCCAGTTTCACGTCGGGCCGACAGCACTTCGGCCAACGTCTCGCGATCACGGATCTTCTCCCGGGCCGAACGTGGCCCTCCCAGCAGATCCGCAATCATCTCGCCGCGTGTCACCGTGACCACGCCGATCTGTTCGACTTCCAGTCCCCCGGATGTGTTGGCCAGCCGGGCCATCGTCTCGGGATCACAACCGGCCGCAGCCGACAGGCCGATCGTGGCCAGAACCATGTCTCCCGCGCCGGTGATGTCGTAGACCTCCCGTCGGCGAGTCGGCACGTGGCACGTCTTGTCTCCGACTGTCGCCAGGGCAATCCCGTCGCTGTCCAGTGTGACGAAGGCGATGTCCAGATCCAGCATTTCACGCAGTTCGGCGGCGGCGGCCAGACCATCCTCGATCGTCCCGATCACGCGCCCCGTCGCACCGGATGTCTCGGTGCGATTGGGAGTGACTGCCGTCGCACCCCGGTAGAGCCGGTAATCGGCGGTCGCTGCCGGATCGACAATCACCGGAATCCCCGCTTCGCGGCCGGCCGAGATCACAGCGGCCAGCAACCCGGCCGTGCAGACCCCCTTGGCGTAGTCGGAGACCAGGACCGCATCGACCGACCGCTCGTCTCCGGAAATCATCCGCTCCAGCGCCTCGATCAATTCCTCGGCAATCGGACCGGTCAATGGCTCACGCGATTCACGGTCGACCCGCAGGACCTGGTGAGGGTGCCGATGTTGAGCCCGTCCGATCACCCGTGTCTTGACAGTGGTCGGACGCGATTCGTCGGTCACGACCAGGTCGCTGCTGACGCCCGAGCAAGACAACTGGTGCCGCATCTCGCGACCATCCTCGTCGTCTCCGACGACACCGGCCATCACCACCTCGGCCTCCAGGCCTCGCAGCATGTTCGCAACGTTGGCCGCCCCGCCCAGCCTGCATTCACGACGATCCTCCCGCAGGAGCATCACCGGAGCTTCCTGGCTGATCCGCTCGGCGTCCGCCCAGGTATAGCGGTCAAGCACCAAATCACCCACGACCAACAGCCGCGGATGACCGGCCCCCCGGAGAATCTCGACCAACTCGTACGACATGGCCGGGGATCATCCCGATCCGTCTGCCACGAGTCAATGTCTCTTGA
This sequence comes from Planctomycetaceae bacterium, assembly GCA_002724315.1. Classification (GTDB taxonomy): domain Bacteria; phylum Planctomycetota; class Planctomycetia; order Planctomycetales; family Planctomycetaceae; genus UBA8437. Next base: position 88,277 of record PBOJ01000002.1, read on the forward strand.
GAGCGTCTCCGCAGAAGATCGTCGCCTAATCGCGATCCACGTCCCTGAGCATGGGCTCGAGTTCCTCGACAAAGTCGTTGACGTCCTTGAATTCGCGGTACACCGAGGCAAACCGCACGAACGCCACCTGGTCGACATCACGCAACCGCCCAAACACCAGTTCGCCGATATCGCGAGAAGGAATCTCGCGATCCAACCCCTGGTAGACCTCCTGCTCAACCGAGTTGATGATCCCCTCGATCTGCTCATCACTGACCGGACGCTTGTAACAGGCTTTCTCCAACCCGACACGAATCCGTTCACGGTCGAACGGCACCCGCGAGCCGTCCTTCTTGATCACGCGCAGCGGAGATTCCTCGATCTTCTCGTAGGTCGTGAACCGCCGTCTGCAGCCCAGGCACTCTCGGCGACGGCGGATCGCGTGGGGCTGACTGGCGCGAGAGTCAACAACCTTGGTCTCATCAAATCGACAGAACGGGCACTGCATCGTTCCGCGACTCCGAAGAAACACGTGGCAGGATCATCACCGCCCGACGTTGAGGATTACGGTATCCGAGTGAAGCCGATCTGAGAAGACCAGTTGCGGAAACACGGTCGCCGGCGGTCAATCAGACGCTTCCGACGATTCGCCGTCCTCGCCTCCCGACTTCAACTCGTCCAGAGACTGCCGGAGTTCACGAACCGATCCGGTGCCAACGGACAGCAGCAGGCCGGCCATACCAACCAGCCCGCTGCCGAGGATGACCAACCAGAGGACTTGCCAGAACGAACCATTCACGTCGACTGCTCCCCGTCGGGACGTTGCCGATCCGGCACCAGCAACGACACTGGGATGAACACGAGAGTGGGGGTGATCATTGTCACCAGCATCATCATTGCGGGAAAGACCTGGAATCCTGCCGGATCGGGGAACAGGCAGTCGTTGATGAACTCGATGACCTGCGACAACCCGCACACCCCCATCAAACCGCAGGCCAATGCCGCCAGCGCTCCGGTCGAACTGGCCCGTTTCCAGTACAGCCCTCCGACGATGACCGGCAACGCACCCGACAGATAGACCGTGCCGGTGATCGCCAGGTAATCCCACAGCTCCTGCCCGACCTCGTACCACAACCCCCAAAACAGCAAAAAGCCGCCGATGGCCACGATACTGACCCTCGTCACCAACACACGCTGTCGATCGCTCAGCCCGCCGCACAACGGGGCCACGATGTCCTGTGCCACCACACCGCTCCAGCACAGGAGATAACTGTCATGGGTCGACATGAACGCAGCCAGCATCGCAGCCGTGACAATGCCCAGCAGCCCGGTGGGAATGATCTTGGCCAGGTACAGAGGCATCGCCGAGAGGGTCGAGAGATTTTTCGAGTCGACCTGATCCTGGAATTCGCTGCCGAGATCAGCATGGAACGCGAAGAAAGCGAATGCCCCGATACCCCAGAGCGCCGGCAGGGTCCGCCGAGCCAGAAACGGGATCGTGCTGAAAAGATACAATCGGCGGGCCACGGTCGGCGACTTGACCGCCAGAGTTCGCGACACAGTCGCCGGCCACAACATCACCGCAATTGAAAGAGTCACCCACTGAGCGGTAAGCATCCAAGGACCAACTCCGTCACCGGCGGCTTCGGTCACCGGATTGTCAGCCATCAGCGGATCGATGTACGTGGTGCCACTGAGTTCCCACAGGCCGTCGATCCCCCCCATTTCACTCAGCACAAACCCACTGACCACCAGTGAACCGACTCCCAGGACCAGGAACTGGACCAGGTCGGTGATCACCACCGAAACCATTCCTCCCAGCACGGTGTAGAACAGGACCAACAGCAACAGTCCCGTCATGATCAATTTCAGTGCCATGGGATCCTCGAGGCCGGTCACGCCAACCAGGAACAGAGACCCGGCCTTCAGAAAGACACCCATGTTGAGCACGCCGGCCAGTACCATCATCACCGCTCCGGTCACGCGGACCGACTGGGTGTAACGACGCTCGTAGTACTCGGGCACCGTCAACACCGCCTCCTGACGCAGCCGGTAGACAACCAGCCCGGTCAGACCGATCACCGCCAGTCCCAGGACCTCGATCACGGCCAGGTACAGCGACGCAAACTGCTTGGTGTAGCCAAGCTCGGCGACGTACATCACCGTCACCAGTCCCAGTTCCGTTCCGGTCATCGTCGCCAGCGCCAAGCGGATCCTCAGCGTGCGGCCGGCGACCAGATAATCGGAAAGTCCCCCCACGTACCGATTGGCCCACAGCCCGATCAGGATCGACCCGCCCAGATAGACAGCAACGATCACCCAGTCGATCGAGGTAAAATTGGTCTCAAACAGTTCCATGTCGGCCCACTGGCCCCAAAATGCAGCGGTTGCATTCGGGACAAAGTCGTCCTACGATTGGGTTTCTGAGATGTGGTGAGAGTCTCGCCGACGAGCCTCGGACTGACTCTACCGCGCCGACCCGGGGAGATGCTACGGTGACGATCGACAAGAGCCTCCGCCGCAAAGGCCGCCTGGAGCGCGCTCGCAACGTGCTCAAAAGAAGCGAGCGAATCGAGAAACTCGAATTCGAGGATCGCTGGGAAGACGGCCAGAGCCCGTTTGGACTGCCCAAAGTGCGGGTCATCAAGAGCACGATCGGCCGAAAGAAAAAGAAGAAGAAGGAAGAGGAAGAGGGAGAATTGGGCGACGAGGCCATGGACGTGGAAGAGGAGTCCGAATAGTCCACCTCGAATTGCCCCGCTCGCTCTCCCACACATTCCTCCACCCCGTCGATGGACATCCGCTCTACGCTACAGTCGCTGGCGGGCACTTTTCCTCGACGACGGATGCGGACGCTGGGGCGGCAGTTCTTGGCCGCCACGGCCGACTGCCGAACTGCCCAGCAGACCGTTCTGCGTGACCTGCTGAAACTCAATGGCAACAGTGACTTCGGTCGCGAGCACGGGCTCGATCGTGCGACGAACACCGAAGAGTTTCGTCGCTGTATCCAGGTGTCCGACTACGAGTACTATCGGCCATGGATCGAGAAGCTCAAGACGGGCCACCAGGCCGCGATGCTCGGACCGGACAACCCGCTGTTGATGTTCACTCTCAGCAGCGGCACCACCGCCGACACCAAGTTCATCCCGGTCAGCCGCCGTTTCCTTGATGACTACCGTCGTGGCTGGAAAACGTGGGCCATCTTCGCCTACGACGACCACTTCGTCGCCACCGGCCAGAAAATCGTCCAGTTCGTCAGCCACCACGAGCAGTTTCATTCCGAAGGCGGCACGCCGTGCGGGAATATCAGCGGACTGGCTGCAAGAATGCAGTCTCCTTTCGTTATCCGCTTCATGTACACCATCCCCTTCGAGGTGGCCCGGATCGAGAACGCTGAGGCCAAGTATTACGCTGCGATGCGGGCAGGGGTGGCCGACGGACGAGTGGGCACCGTGACCACGGCCAACCCCAGCACGCTGTTGCACGTTGCCCGTTTCGCCGACAAACACCGGGAAACACTGATTCGCGACATCTCCGACGGAACACTCAGCAGCGAGTTCGAAATCGCCGGAGACATCCGCACCGAACTGACGCGGCGTCTCAAGCCGCAACGTCGTCGGGCCGCGGAACTGGAACGGATCGTTGAGCGGACAGGACACCTGTACCCGAAGGACTACTGGGACAACACGCAGTTCCTGGCCGTCTGGACCGGCGGAAGCTGCGCCGCATACTTCGAGTCCGTCCGCGAGTGCTTCGGAGACCTGCCGACCCGAGATCACGGCCTTCATGCCAGTGAGGGGCGGATGACCATACCGCTCGAGGACAACTGTTGCGACGGCGTCCTGGATGTCATGTCGAACTTCTTCGAGTTCATCCCGGCCGACGAATACGGCACCCAGGATCCCACCGTACTCGAAGCTCACCAGTTGGACATCGACACCGACTACTACATCCTGCTGACAACCGGCTCAGGACTCTACCGCTACGACATCTGTGACGTGGTTCGCTGCACGGGCTTCTGCGGGACGACACCGCTGCTGAGGTTCCTGCACAAAGGCGCCCACATCGCCAACCTCACCGGAGAAAAAATCTCCGAATCTCAGATTGTCGAATCGGTCCGACTCGGTGCCGATGTGCTGGAAGTCGAGCTCGACCAGTTCACCGCGATGCCCGTCTGGGGCGAACCTCCCGGATACCGGCTGGTGATCGAGGAAACCGGTACGCCCTCCTTGTCGACCTGGGACCAGTTGGCCGATCGGGTTGACCGGAGCCTGCAGGAACTGAACATGGAGTACCGCGAGAAACGTAGTACTGGCCGACTGGCACCGCTGCAATTGACCCAGATTCCCGCAGGCAGTTGGTCCCGGTTCGCCTCCAAGCGGCGTCAGAAATCCGGCGGCAGTCTCGAACAGTACAAGCACCCCTGCCTGATCCCGGACCTCGAATCCAGCAACGCATTTCTCCGCGACTTCGCGCCCGGTTCAGGACTCACCGGACAGGCGACCTAGTCGAACAGGCCGCTGACCGATTCGTTGCGGTGAATTCTTCGGATCGCCTCACCCAGCAGCGGTGCCACTGAGACCACGGTCATGTCCGGCAGCTGTTTTTCGCCGGCCAGCGGCAGGCTGTTGGTGAATACGCACTGCTTGATTCCCGCCTCGCGAAGCCTGGTTGGAGCCGGACCACAAAGTACCGCGTGGGTGGCACTGACGTAGATCTCTCGGGCACCGTGTTCCCGGGCCACTTCGACGGCTCCCACGATCGACCCCCCCGTGCTGATCATGTCGTCAAAGATCAACACCGTGCGGCCGGCAAGCGGTCCTCCGATCAGGTTCGCCTGCGTGGTCTCGGTCGCACTGCTCCGCCGCTTGTCGACAATCGCCAGGGATCCCCCCAGTTCACGAACATGCGAGAGGCTCCGCTTGATGCTTCCCTCGTCCGGACTCAGGACCACGATTTCCTCGGACGGCAGACCCAGCGACTGGAAATACTCGTCGAGAATCGGTGCGGCGTAGAGATGATCGACGGGAACATCGAAGAACCCCTGGATCTGCGCAGCGTGCAGATCCATCGTCAGCACCCGGTCCGCTCCGGCCTGCACGATCAGATTGGCGACCAGCTTGGCGGTGATCGGAACCCGTCCCGCGTCCTTGCGGTCCTGCCGTGCATAGCCAAAGTAGGGAATCACCGCGGTAATTCTCGCGGCACTGGCCCGTCGGCAAGCGTCGATCAGAATCAACAACTCCATCAGGTTGTCATTTGACGGTGGACCGGTCGGCTGGACCAGGAAGACGTCCCGGCCGCGGATGTTGTGATCCAGTTGAACGCTGATCTCGCCGTCGGGGAAATCTGCCACCTCGACCGCCCCGAGTGGCAACCCCAGGTGTTCGGAGATCTCCTGCGCCAACGCGGGATGGCCGCGACCGCTGATCAACGTCAGATGATCGTACATGCCCACCCTTCGCAAACCGATTCCGGCACCGCTGTCACCGCGGCCCGGGATCCTCAACGCGCACCATTTCTGCCCGACCCGCTCACAATTGTCAAGCGCCCGACAACGATGCCTCGACCTCATCCAGTTGTTCGGGAGTGTTGACTCCCATCGCTTCAGCAATGTCCAGTGAACACGAGGCGATCACGCGGCATCCGTCGGACAACAGGATTTCGGCACAATCCGTCAGGTAAAACTGCCCCTGCCGATTGTTCGTCTCGACCCGGGACAGCGCATCCCACAGGCGGGGACCGTCGAACACGTACAGGCCCGTATTGATTTCTTCGATCGCCGCCTCTTCAGGCGTCGCGTCGACCTCCTCGACGATTCGGACGAACTCACCGCTCTGGTCTCGGATGATCCGCCCCAGCCCCACGTTCGCTTCGGTCCGGGCCGTCCCCACCACGCAGGCAGCTGATTCCTGTCCCTGAGCGTCCAGAAGTGCTCCAATCGATTCCCCTCGAATCAACGGCATGTCTCCGTTGAGCACCACGACCGGACCGTCATGATCGGCCAGGCCGTCGCGGCACATGGAAACCGCGTGGCCGGTCCCCAGTTGTTCGGACTGAAGTGCGAACGACACGTCGTGTTGGTCCGAGAGCGCCGCCCGAACCTCCTCGGACTTGTGGCCCACGACCACCACCAGCCGGCCAACCCCCGCGGCCCGGGCGGCATCAAGCACCCAGTCGACCAGGCGACGTCCCCCCGCGGTATGCAACACCTTGGGCAGGTCCGACTGCATTCGGCGGCCCTCGCCGGCAGCCAGTACGATCGCGACCGGCGAACTCACGCGCATCTCCTGCCCGGACACAGCTTCTTCCGACGCCGCGAGTCCGGCTCAGAAGCTGATACCGGCTCGACCAATGAACCCGTCGGCGATGTCGAACCCCGGAGTTGGTCCGCCGAAACGGGCTTCACGACCAAAAACCCAGCCAGCCTCGATGAAACTCGAGTACTGCAACGCCTCGGACCGGAATCCCATCATCAGGCGATAGTCCTCGAACTCGACCTGATCACGAAGTGGAGCTCCACCATGGGTTCGCTGGACCGTCATGTCATAGGATTCAACGTGGTACTCGGCCTTGGTGTACATCCAACTCGAGTTTCCACCGTAGTTGCCCAGGAAAACGCTGATCCGCGACTGAGGAAACATCAACTGCCATTCCCAGATCGCATCAGGCTTGAAGATCACTCCCGCATAGGGGATCACCCGGTCCTTGACCCGGTCCCAGTAGCCGGCTCCCAGGGCGATCGTCATGCCGGGGTACTTGTAGTAGATCACCCCACGGCCATCAAACTGCCAACTGTCCGAGTCAACACCGTTGTCGAAGTCGGTGGCCATCGACGGCGTGAAGGCCAGTTGGGCGCTGTAACCGCCCTGGTTGATCGTGGCCAGTTCCAGATCCCAGCCGATCCGGTAGACACGGGCGGGCAATCCGTTGCCAGAGGTCGGCAGGGGTGTCGCCGGTGGATCCGCATCGACTCCCGGATCACTTGGACCATCCCACCACCGGCTATCGGCGATCTGTGTGAAGCTGAAGATCCAGCCGGGCATGAACAGTCCCGAGAATTCGAGTTCCACGTCGAGTTCGGTCACGCCAAATTGTCCCAGCCGCCCCTCGGTGCTTTCCCTGGGAAGAAACCCGCCTTCAACCCGTCCGGTCCAGGCATTCAGACGATACGGCTGCAGACTGGCATGGGCCCCAAAGGTCATTCCACCGGGCACCTGACCCGGTGTGGGCTGTGCCGCCCACGGTGCCGCCTGGACACCGGGTGCCGGGACAATCCCCATCGGGTTTCCAGTCTGCATCACTGGCATGGCCATCCACGTCGTCGGTGGTGTGGCCGCGGGATACCCCGTCACCGGGGTTGGATCGTAGGTTGGAGCATAAACCGGTGCGTATGTCGGTGCGGTCGGGACAGCTGCCGCTGGTGACTGACCTCGGATCACCGTATCGATCAGCAGGCCCGGCTCGGACGCCGAGACCACTGCGGGAATGAGCAGACACAACGAGACAAGAATCTTGACGGGCGCAGTCACAGTCGCACCTGTGGAACGCGGGAGTGGAGTGGGAGAGAGGGCAGCGAGTGCGAATTGTCTTTATGTCGCCAATTGCGTCAACACCAGATTTGCCCCATTCCCCCCAGTCCCCTTTTCAACGCCACTCAACACACCACACCCCGCTCTCCGGGCCCTCTCTTCTGTTGCACCCCCCCTTGGTCTAGAATGCCGTCGTCTGAGATCATCACCGGTGCGGACAGCCGGATTGGGAAGGAATTGGGCAACAGGCAATGTCGAGCCGAATCACGGTCATCGGTGGAGGAGCGATGGGGACCGCCTGCGCGATCGTCCTCGCCGAAAAGCCGGAACAACGCGTCAGCCTCTGGGCCCGCAACGCCGACCACGCCTCGGAAATGGTCAAAACCCGTGAAAACAAGCGGCTGCTGCCGGGAATCACGATTCCGGATTCGGTCGAGGTCACGTCAGACATCGGTGCAGCCGTTGCCGACAGCGACCTGCTGGTGATGGCGGTTCCCACCGCTTTCCTCCGCAACTGCCTCTCCGAGATTTCCGTCCGCCTGACCGACGACCGACCGGTCGTGAGCGTGATCAAAGGGATCGAGAACGAAACGTTCCAGCGGCCCAGTGAGATCATCGGCGAGGTCCTGGGCAGCCGGGCGGTGGTGTCGTTGAGCGGACCGAGCCATGCCGAAGAAATCACTCGCAGGTTGCCGGCCAGCGTGGTGGCAGCCAGCGGAGATCTCGCCCTGGCTCGTCGCGTGCAGCAGACCTTCACCACCGACCGCTTCCGCGTCTACACCAACGTCGACATCATCGGTGTCGAACTGGCCGCGGCGCTGAAAAACGTGATCGCCATCGCCGCCGGCATCTGCGATGGGTTGGGGTATGGAGACAACGCCAAAAGCGCCCTGATGACCCGTGGCCTGGTGGAAATGACCCGTTTCGGCACATCGCTGGGAGCCGAAGCACAGACCTTCACCGGCCTGGCCGGAATGGGCGACCTGATCACCACCTGTGCCAGCCCCTACAGCCGCAACCGGAAAGTGGGCGAACGACTGGGAGCCGGAGAAACGCTCGAGGAGATCCTTGAGAGCATGGACGCGGTGGCCGAAGGGGTCTGGACCACTCGCAGCGTTCACGAATTGGCCGAACAGCGAGGCATCGAAATGCCGATCACCGCCGAGGTGTTCAGCGTACTGTTCGAAGACAAGCGGGCGGCCGAAGCGACCAACTCGCTGATGATGCGGCCGCCGCGTGACGAATGACCATCAACGTCCCTCTCGTCGGGTTGTCTCGTCAACGAACCTCCAGGCCACCAGGGCGTCGTGAACCGCGGCCACGTCGTGCACCCGGATGATCTCGACCCCCTGTCCGGCCAGGGCCACGGCCACACCGATCGTCCCCGCCGTCCGCTCCTCGACAGGACGGCCGAGCAGCTTCGAGAGAAACCGCTTCCGGGAATGACCGATCAACACCGGACGATCGGCCAGATGCAGGCGGTCGATCGAAGAAAGCAGTTGCAGATTGTGAGTGGCGGTCTTGCCGAAACCGATCCCCGGATCAAAGGCCACCCGCTCGGCCGGCAACCCGGCGGACACCAGGTGGTCAAGCCGGTTCTCGAGATAACTCGCAACGTCCTCGACCACGTCCTGGTAGACCGGATCATCCTGCATCGTCTGGGGTGTTCCCCGCATGTGCATGCAGACGACCGCCACATCCAGACCGACACACGTCGCGACCATCTCCGGGTCCGCCTCCAGCCCCGAGACGTCATTGACGACGCTGGCTCCGGCCTCCACCGCAGCCCTCGCCACGTCGGCTTTCATCGTATCGATCGACACCGGGACCTTCACCTCGGCAGCCACCGCCTCGATCACCGGAATCACCCGCCGCAGTTCTTCGGCCGTTCCGACAGGTTCGGCGCCCGGTCGAGTCGACTCGCCACCGACATCGATCATCGCGGCTCCCGAATCGACCATCACTCGAGCCCGATCGACGGCCGCTTCAAGCGAGGTGAACTCACCACCGTCGGAGAAACTGTCGGGAGTGACGTTCAGGATTCCCATCAACCACGGATCACCGCCCAGAACGTGCGTAGTGTCCCCCACACGCCACGTCCGCCCACGGATTGTCGTATCTGTCTCGTTCATCGCCGAACCTCTCTCAACCGTCCGGTCTGGGCCTCGAAGACGAAGACCCGGCGTTGGGGAAACGTTCCCAGCACCTTCGACAAAGGCACCACCTTCGGCACGTATCGTCCCACCAGCACCGCCGCATCGAGCGTCGGTTCGTTGACGACAAAGTCGATATGCCGATCAGCCGGATCGGGATCGACCAGCACCAGCGCGCGATCTTCCTTCACCCGCTGCCGGACCAGGCTGCGAAACTCCTCGTGCTTCTTGCGAGCAAACCCGACCTCACCGACGGCCAACCCGATTCGCGACGGAGACCAGACCGGTTCAAACGACTGGTAGGACGTTACTGGCGAAACCAGCAATAGCCCCGACCACGCCAACGCCAGCCCCGGGCGGCCAACACGCCTCGCCACCTGCCACAACCCCACTGTCACACCGGCCACCAGCAGGCACCAGAACGGGCCACTCTCGAACACGTAATGCCAGTTCATGATCCCCGCGTACCAGTATGGAACGTGAGCCAGGTGCAGTGAGACGATGGCCAGCACGATCGGCAGCCAACGCCGTCCGGGCAACGGCAACGCCCCGAACAGGAAGCCGACCAACAGCACCACAGAGGTCATCAACAGTGTGACCAGTCCCACGGTCCACTTGCCCGACTCGATCACGCGACTGACCACGTTGCGAACCGCCAGTTCGCCATCGAGGTTCTCGGCCCACCGGTCGTAGTGTTCGAGAACTCGCTCGCGCGATGCGGCGTCCATTTCGGCAATCCGCTGTTCCCCATGGACGACATTGTCAAACCCGAAGATGTGACGGGGCGTGTGCTTGTCGGTGAAAACCCGGTACGGCGTCGTCGCCCAGTCGCCGGTCAACTGGTGGTTGTACCATCCCATCACGGCCATCCCGAGGAGCACCGGCACTCCGACACAGGCCACGTGTCTGCGGCGACGGTCGGCAGAAATGTCATCGCCACCGCGGATCCACCACCACGCCAGCCAGCAACCAAACGGCAACCCCATCGCGGCGGCGGTCAACGGACGACAGAGCATCGCCAGGGTCAGGCCGAAACCGGCAACCAGGCCGAAAACAGCTGTCCCGGACCGCTGCATTCTCAGGAACCCATAAACGAACACCGACAACCCGGCCAGGGCCGGATGGTGAGACAGCAGCAGATTGCTGAACAGGGCCATGCCCGGAGCCGCGGCTGTCAGCAATCCGGCCAGCAGGCCGACCCCGTTGCCTGCCAGTTCACGCCCCACGCCCAGGATCGCGACAGCCGTGATCAGGCCCGCCAGGAAGTGCCCCCATGTCGGTTTTCCCCAAGCGACAAACGGGGCCATCCACGCCCCGACACCGGGGAAATACCGGCTGGCAAACACACCCTCGTCGTTCAATACGTGCATCTGGTCGAACAACCGGGCGGCCGAGGCGTGTGAGGCGTTGACCCACTGGCCCTCGGCGAAAGTGCGAGCCTGGAACAGGTAGCTGTACTCATCGTGAAAAGCCGGCGGCAGGCTGCCGAATTCCGCGGCACCGGGTCCGGCAACCGGGTACGACGCAACGTACAGGCTCGCCGTCAGGGAGGTCGCTCCAACCAGCAACACCGAAATGGCCACTCCCATTCCACCGCGGCCAGCCGGTGCCGTCCACCAGGCGGCCAGGCGACCGGTCCGCCTGCCAGTGGCCATCAACCTTTCGAATCGCCACGGAGCCAGCAACAGCCCCAACGCCAGCCACAAGAGGTAGGGTGCCGTGTCGATGTTGATTCCGACCAGAACGGCTTCGACGCCGTCGCCGGCAGCGTCCCGCCATCGTTCGAGTTCGACAGGCACCACGAACGCCAGGCCGGCGGCCCAGGCGGCCAACCATGCCGCCCACGGTTTCCACGCGGGGCCTTCGGTCGAACGACCCGACGAAACGGGCTTCGTGGAATCGCTCATCAACAGCCCATCAGCGAGTCATGCGAGAGTCCGACCGGCCACCGAGACGCCTTCGGAGCATCGCTTGACGCTCTCGCTCGCTGCCATTCATACTCGATTTCTCAACCACGGTGGCCACCTCATCCCAACTGGACCATCTTAGCTGGGATCGGTCGGCCGACGAAACAGGAGTCATCGTGAATCGCGTCGCCCTGGTCACCGGACTCTCAGGGCAGGATGGGTCATACCTGGCCGAATTCCTGCTCGAACGCGACTACGACGTCCATGGGCTGGTCCCCTACGGGCGGCGCGAACTGTGTGACCCTCGCTGCCAGTTGCACTATGGCGACCTGACCGATGCCTCGCGGATCGCGGCGGTCTTCAATGACGTGTCGCCCGACGAGGTCTACAACCTGGGTGCCCAGAGCCACGTGCGGGTCTCGTTTGACCTGCCGGTCCACACCGCCGATGTCACCGGAGTGGGTGCACTGCGGGTGCTCGAGGCGATGCGACAGCACCGTGATGCCAGCGGCCGTTCTCCTCGCTTCTACCAGGCGTCCTCAAGCGAGATGTTCGGGAATGCCGTCTCTCCGCAGGACGAATCGACCCCGTTCCATCCACTGAGCCCTTACGCGTGTGCTAAGGTCTTCGCCTATTGGCAAACGGTCAATTACCGCGACGCCTACGAGTTGTTCGCATCCAACGGGATCCTGTTCAACCACGAATCACCACGCCGCGGCGAACATTTCGTGACTCGCAAGATCACCCGCGCCGCTGCTCGAATCAAGCTGGGGCTCCAGGACCGGCTCGCACTTGGAAACCTCGAAGCTCGCCGCGACTGGGGTTTTGCCGGCGACTACGTCGAGGCAATGTGGCTGATGCTCCAACACGACGAAGCCGACGACTTCGTCATTGCCACCGGCCAGACCCATTCGGTCAGGGACTTCCTCGAAGAGGTCTTCGGACACCTCGACCTGGACTACAATGACTTTGTCGAGATCGACCCACAGTTCTTCAGACCGATCGAGGTCGATGCCCTGAGAGGAAATTCCGAGAAAGCTCGGCGGATCCTGGGATGGGAGCCGCGGGTGAGTTTCTCTGAACTCGCCAGGTTGATGACCGAACACGACCTCGAAGAGGCGCGAGCTGAAGCTCAAGGCCTGACCAGCGAGACACCCAACTAGAGTCCCCACCTGCCCCCTCCTTCCTTTTGAGCCCCCACCACATGTCAGCAGCACCTCTCGCCGGACAAACCGCATGGATCACCGGCTCGTCAAGAGGGCTCGGCAGGGTGATGGCCGAGGAACTGGTTCGCCTGGGGGCCAACGTGGCCGTCCACGGCACCCGACAGGACAGCCCCAAGACATTCGGCGAGGGCGAGTCGATGGAGCAGGTGGCTGCCGACGTGGCCGAATCGGGTCCGGGCGACACGATGGCCTGCTGGTGTGACGTCACTGACGAACAGGAAGTGCAACGGGCAGCGAACGAGGTCCGAGACCGTTTCGGGCAAATTGACATCCTGGTCTGCTGTGCAGGAGGTGACATCGGTGCCGCCGGCACCGCGGTCGGCAAAGGAGGACGTCCCGAAAACGACGACTGCCTGAACATTTCCCTTGCCGACTACCAGAGCGTGATGGATCGAAACCTGCTGGGCAGCATCCTTTGCTGCCGCGAGGTGGCGCCGGGGATGATCCAGCGGCATACCGGCCGAATCATCACCATCGGCAGCATCGCTGGCTGTTCGGGTCGCACCTACGGAGCCATTTACTCGGTCGCCAAGGCCGGCCTGCACGAATACACCCGTTGCCTGGCCGACCAGCTTCGCCAGCACAACATCCCGGTCAACTGTGTCGCGCCCGGTGGCACCGTGACCGAACGGTTCCTGAGGATCAACCCCATCGACGACGAGATGATGGTACAACAGGGGACCCTGGAGCGTTATGGACGTCCCGACGAGGTAGCCGGTGTCGTCGGATTCCTCTGCACCGACGCATCGGCATTCATCAGCGGGCAGGTCTTGCGGGTCGACGGTGGCGGACAGACATTCCCCTGTTGATCATGGCGGACCCGCTGTTGACGCAACGGCCGGATCATCGGATCCTCCTGTCATGAATGCCCCGGTTCCTTCCCTGCCGACACCTCCGGTCACCGAGACTGTCCCCGAACCGCTCAATCCGTTCTTCCGCATCACGATCTTCGCCGGCGGGCTGTTTGTGGTCACGATCCTGGCGATGATCGCCTCGGCCCTCGGCCCCACGTCGTCGTCGATCAAGACCGCTTTCGACGAGAACGCCGGCTGGTTGTTGGCTGCTGAGGTGATCGCGATTCTTGCCTCCGCGTTCTTTGCCATGGCTGGCGACCAGGACAACACGCCCGAGCAGGCCTCCGACTCCACGGACGAGAATGAGCCAGTCCATCCAGAAGCAGATTGAGTCTCTCCGCGAGACGATTCGACAACTCAACCGGCTGTACTACGTCGAAGCGGCCCCGGGGGCAACCGACGTCGAGTACGACCGGATGATGAGCGAATTGCAGTCGCTCGAAGAGGCTCACCCCGAATACGACCGCCCCGACAGCCCGACACACAAGGTCGGTGGCGAACCGATCGAAGGGTTCGAGACAGTCACGCACCGGGTGCCGATGCTCTCGATCGAAAACGCCTTCTCGGACGAGGAACTGCACGAGTTCGATGCTCGCATCCTCAAGCTGCTCGAAGAGAACGAATCGCTCGAATACACCATCGAATACAAGATCGACGGAGTGGCCCTGTCGCTGATCTACGAGAACGGCGTTCTGGTCCAGGGACTGACCCGCGGCAACGGAGTCCAGGGAGACGACGTCACCCACAACGCCCGCACGATTCGGGGCGTACCGTTGAAACTGTCCGAGGGACCATGGCCGGATGTGATTGAAGTCCGTGGCGAAGCCTACATCGCCAATTCGGACTTCACCCGATTGCAGGCCGAGCAACAAGAACGTGGAGAGAACGCCTTCGCCAACCCGCGGAACACATGTGCGGGGGCACTGAAGCTGCTTGATCCCAACCTCTGTGCCCAACGCAGGGTCCGCTTCTTCGCCCACTCAACCGGACACATCGAGGGTGGGGAGTACCGAACGCATACCGAGTTCCTCGATGCGGTCGCGCGGATGGGACTGCCTACCACTCCGGGTGTCGAAACCCGTCCCGACATCATTTCGGCCCGTGAGCACGCTCAAACACTGATGGACAACATCCACGCGCTGGATTTTGAGGTCGATGGACTGGTATTGAAACTCAACAACCTCGAACAACGCCAACGGCTGGGAACAACCAGCAAGAGCCCCCGCTGGGTGATCGCCTACAAGTGGGAACGCTACACCGGCACCACAACTGTCCGGGAAATCACCATTCAGGTCGGTAAGACCGGAACGCTGACACCGGTGGCAGAAATGGATCCCGTCGAGATCGCCGGAACAACGGTGTCTCGGTCGAGCCTGCACAACCGGGACGAATTGAAGCGACTGGGGATCCGTGTCGGTGACACCGTGGTCGTCGAGAAGGCCGGCAAAATCATCCCTCGCGTGGTCCGCGTCGAGGAGCACAGCCGAACCGGGTCCGAAAAGAGATTTTCGTTCCCCAAAAAATGCCCCGAATGCGGCACCAGGGTCGTGCAAGATGAGGGTGGTGTCTACATCCGCTGCCCGAACCCCGCCTGCCCGGCTCAGTTGAGGGAAAACCTGAGGTTCTTCGCCTCACGTGCAGCAATGGACATCGAGGGGCTGGGAATCAAGTTGATCGAAAGCCTGCTGGAATCGGGACTGCTGACCTCTCTGGGCGACATCTATCGACTGGGTGATCACCGCGAGACATTGATCGAGATGGAACGAATGGGCGAGAAATCGGTCGACAACCTGCTGGAAGCGATCGAGGGCTCCAAGACCCGGCCGTTATGGCGACTGTTGACGGGATTGAACATCCGCCACGTTGGCGGTACCAACGCCCGGGTGTTGACCGATCGGTTCGGTACGATGGAGACCATCGGCGGGCAGTCGGTCGAGCAACTGTCCGATGTGGAGGATATCGGCCCGGTAATCGCTGAGAGTGTCTACCAGTTCTTCCACTCACCAATCAGTCGGGCGGTTGTGGAAGATCTCCGCGAACTCGGTCTCAACCAGGGCGAGCCGGTACCCGAGTCCGCCACCTCCGTCTCTCTCCCGTTGGAAGGAATGACCGTTGTCGTCACCGGGACCCTGACACAGTTCACCCGTGACGAGATCAAGGAGTTCATTCGGGAACAGGGAGGCAAGTCGACCGGTAGCGTCTCAAAAAAGACCGACCTGCTGGTCGCTGGTGAAGATGCCGGCAGCAAACTGACCAAGGCGCGGGATCTCGATGTCCGCGTCATCTCCGAACAGCAACTACTCGAATTGACCGATTCGACCGGCTGATCGGGACGGACGGCCAATGGCCATTCCGGAAACTCCCGACCCGAGACAGTGACGGTTTATGGAACCGTGATGAACTCGTTCGAGTTCAGGTAAGCCCAGAAGACATCCTGCAGGCCTTCGGCCAGAGGCCCGGAAACAGGGGCCTGGCGTGCCTGGGCAGAAGACCGCAGCGGCAGCATCTCCGTGATCGCCCTCATCTCCGACGACGACGGAAAACGCCCCAGGGCTGCAAGACACAACCTCTTCACCCGGTCGATGTCACTTCCCGGAGCGTGGACAACGTGGTGAAAGACTGACCCAGGCTGTTGAGACAACGCCTCACGAATCAACGGACCGTTCATCATCATCATCGCCTGGGTGATCGTCCCGTCGAACGTCACCGCTTCATCGTTCTCGTCGGTCTCGAACGAATAAACGAACTGAGATCGCCAACGACGGCGATTGTCCGCCACGCTCTCCCAGTCACTGGCAGTCGCCTGATCCACCTGCGTGGCCACCAGCAGAGAATCGTAGAGTTGCTCGACGCTCATTGGCTTGGTGTACACGTGGCTGAAGAGCCGTTCCCCGCTGGTCTCGGGATGGTCGATTCGATTCCGATTGGTCATCCGGCTGGTCAATCCGTAGGCCCGCGTGCTGCAGATCCAGCGGATCAGCCGCTTCACGTCAAAACCGCTGGCGACAAATTCCTGAGACAGGCGGTCGAGCACATCAGGATGAGACGGTGGGTTGTGTGGCCCCATGTCATCGACCGGAGTGGTGAATCCGTGTCCCAGCAACCTCGCCCAGGTGCGGTTGACCATCGCTCGGGCCAGCCGGGGATCGCTGTCACCGGTCATCAGGCGGGCGAGTTCCCCCCGAGGATGCTCGCTCCCCTTCAGGTCCACTCGCTGACCACCCAGCCCCGCCGGGGCCATGTGCACTACACCACGTCGATCCTCGTAGAACGGGGGCTCTTCAAACGGACCACTGACCAATGCGTAGGCTCCAGTTCCACGAATCGGTTTTGAGCGGGTGCTCTTGAAGAAGGCACTCAGGCCGTGAAACTGCTGTTGCCGCCAACTGTTGAACGGGTGATTGTGACATTGTGTGCATTGGACCTGGGTCCCCAGGAACAGGCGTGCGGTGATGGCCGTGGCCGGCGTGGCATCGTTGTTCAGATGAGCCAAGAGGAAGTTGGTGGCCCCGTTCTGGTCGTTGCGACCGTGGGCGGCCACCAGTTCACCAACCACCTCGTTCCACGGCCGATTCCTCGCAAACGATCCGCGGAGAAACTTCTCGAACGCCGGTCGGTTCACCTCACGACGCTCGACACGACCCACCAACAGGTTGGACCAGATGGTGGTCGAGTGGCGGACGTAGTCGGGGTCATCCAGCAGCCGATCGACCACCTCGGCACGCTTCTCGGGCCGCCGGTCCTTCAGGAATGCGATCACGTCATTCGACGGCGGGATGTGACCGACAATGTCGAGGTAAATCCGACGAAGCCACTCGGCATCCGATGCGACCGGTGACGGAGCCACCTGGTAGTCTTGCCACTGTGCCGCCAGGCGGCTGTCGACAAACCCGACGATCTCGGCCAACGATCCCGCACTCGGCTGAGGATTCACCGAAGACTTCGATTCCGGCACAACCGCGTCCGGCGAGACCACTCGTTCGACGGTGCTGCCCTTCTCCACCCTGTTGGCCATCTGAGGGGCCGGCGTCGACTCGATCGTCGCCGGCTGCCGACGTGTCAGTCCCGTATCCACACCGGAAGCGGCCGAATCCTTCTTCTCGATGATCGGGAGCCCCGACGGATCCGCCACGGCAATTTCCGGACCGGCGGATGGTTCGGCCGGCCTCCACGAGAGTCCGACGGCCAGCAGCAGGGCTGCGGCGGAGGCCCACACGGCCACGGCTACCAGCGTCCGGCGGCCGGCGGCGGGGGATCGATCAACAGGCTCGGTCGCAGCCCCCCCGACCTCGAGCACTTCGGACTCGTCGTCGATTCCCCTGGCGGCATCCCAATAGAGCGTTCCGTGAAGCGAGAGGTACTCGAGATACATCCGCCGGGCGCCTTGGTCACCGAGCACAATCTCCTCGAGCCTTGCCGCCTGATCGTGGTCGAGCCGATCCTCGCACAGCAATTCGAGCAGCTGCACGAGCTCTTCATGTTGGAGGCTTTCGACACTCATGGGGTTGCCTGTGCCTGGGTCTGACGGTTCACACATTCCAGCAGCGTACGACGGATGCGGGACAACGACTGGTAGACCGAATTGATCGGACGACCGATCAATTCAGCCACACTCTTGCCCGATTCCCCCGCCGAGTAACGCTGTTGGATTAGTTCCCGATCCTTGTTTCTCAGCTTGCTGAGGCAAACGGCCAGGTGTTGTCGTCGCTGTTCGAGTTCATCGGCCTGCTCGATCGCGTCGCTGGCCACCTGG
The DNA here is from genome assembly GCA_002724315.1 of Planctomycetaceae bacterium. Lineage (GTDB taxonomy): Bacteria > Planctomycetota > Planctomycetia > Planctomycetales > Planctomycetaceae > UBA8437. The sequence goes on from PBOJ01000002.1 coordinate 106,681, forward strand.
CGGACGAATTCGTCGCTGAAGAGATGTCGGTCGCGCCGCTGGCGCTCGCGGTACTTCAGCACCTCGTAGTTGGCGATCTGGCACGCCCAGGCCAGGAAGTTGGTCCCCAGTTCAAAGCGGTCAAACTTCCGCCAGATGATCACGTTGGCCTCCTGGTGAATTTCCTCGGCATCCACCGGATTGGGGACCTGCGAAAGGATGAACAGGAAGACGCGGCGCTGGTACTTCGTGAAGAGCTTGATGAACTCCTCACGAGGCCCCGCAGCAGGCATCGTGGCTTCTGCCCCGTCGATCTCGGTGCTGATCCGGAATTCGGACACGAGCGACGATCCTGGAGTGTCGGGTTTGTGTTGAGAACCGGAAAATGTGTCGATCAAAATCATCCGGCCGCGATCACCGCTCGGGCCTGGTTGATGCGAGCCAGGACTCGAGCGGTGACACGACCAGTGACGGGTGGTCAGCCGATCAGTTCCTTGATCGGCGAACCGCCGTTGGCCAACTTCATCGGGCGTCCGCGCTTCGACCGATGGACGGTCTTGGACGGAATTCCCAGTGCGTGTGAAACGGTGGCCCAGATATCGCCGGGAAGGTAGGCCTTCCCATCGACGCGGACTCCGTCACGGTCGGTCTTCCCGACAGCCTGTCCGCCCTTGAGCCCACCCCCGCCGATCATCACGCTCCAACTCGCAGCCCAGTGGTCGCGGCCGACGTTCTGATTGATCCGCGGTGTGCGGCCAAACTCGCCCATCCAGACCAACACGACGTCGTCAAGCATGCCACGCTGGGCCAAGTCGGCCGTCAGGGCGCCGATGCCCTGGTCGAGCTGCGGCAACCGCTGAGTACTCAACGTGTTGAAGACGTTGTTGTGCAGGTCCCAGCCACCCATGCCGACCTCGACGAAGGGCACGCCCGTCTCGACCAGCCGGCGAGCCATCAGCAGTCCCTGACCAAACCCACCGGTGCCGTAGGCGTCCTTGGTCTCCTGAGACTCCTCGGCCACCTTGAAGGCTTCCATCTGCTTGCTGGTCATCAGGTTGACCGCCTTCTTGTAGATCTCCCGATGTCCCTTGGGCATCTCACCGCGTTTTGAGTTGATGAAGTTCGTCTCGATCACGCTGAGCATCCGCAGCCGCTGACCGAGCCGATCCTTCTTGTCGCCGAGGCTGGCGTTGCGGATCTGGCCGTTGCTGCTGACGACGAACGGCGCGTGCCGGGCGCCCATGAAGCCGGGACTGCCCGAAGGGGCGTTGACCGACACAAACGCCGGGATCTCAAGGGCAGACCGCTTCGCGCCCAGTTCCTGGCTGACCACGCTGCCGAACGTCGGATGGACGACCGTGGGGTTGGGAACGAACGCGGTGTGCATGTAGTACCGCCCCCGACCGTGATCGGCCTCACGAGTGCTCATCGAACGGACCACGCTCAACTTGTCCATCTGCATCGCCGTCTTGGGCATGTGCTCGCTGATCTGCAAGTCGCCCTTGGTGTCGATCGGCTGGAACTCGCCGCCGTTCTTCGATCCGGGCTTCAGATCCCAGATGTCGATCGTCGGAGGTCCGCCGCCCATCCACATCAAGATGCAGGCCTTCTGGGCCTTCTTGATGTCCTGGGCATGCGCCCTGAGATCCGAAATGAACTGCAGCGCCGGCGCGGTGGCTGCGGCAGTCGCCATGTGTTTCATGAAGTGCCGCCGGCTCATGCCGCTGGGTGTTGGAAGATGCATCAGTCTTTCCCTTTCTATGGGGCCCGTCGAAGTGTGTTGTCGCGCGGCCCCTACAAAAACCGAGACGAACTCGCGAACGTCTCTCCCGCCTGGTGAATGTCCGTGTTGACTTAGTGGTTGAAAATGAACTCGTTGGAATTCAGCAACGCCCAGTAAAGATCCTGGTAGGCCGTGATCGGGCTGTTGCGGTTTTCCTTGAGCAGTTGTTGAGCCGCCGCAAGCTCGCGACGGGTGGGTTCTCTTGTGAGTGTCGAAAGGAACAGTCGGCGGACACGAGTGGCGTCGGTGCCAGCTCCGGAGAGCATCTTGTTCAGGAAGCTGCCCCTCTCGGCACTGGTCGCCTTATCGACCAGGTCTCCGTTCATCATCATCAAGGCCTGGGGGATCGTTCCGTTGAAGGTCGTTGCCTCGTCGTTCTCGTCGGTGCCGAAAGCGATCACGAACTGACGCAACCACGTCTGCCGCTGCCGCTCGGATTCCTCCCAGCCCGAACCACCCGCCTTGTGAGCACCGGTGGCAACGATCAGCGAATCGTAGAGCTGCTCGGCTTCGAGCCCCTTGACATACATGTGGCTGAACAACGGAGCCTCGCCGGCGGCAGGGTTGTCGACCGCGTTGTCAGCTCCCAGCCGACTGGTCAGGTGATACGACTCGGCATTGCAGATCCAGCGAATCAACTGCTTGATGTCGTAGCCGGACTTGACGAATTCCCGTGAGAGCCGATCGAGCAGTTCCGGGTGGGTCGACGGGTTGTGCGGCCCCATGTCGTCCAGTGGCTTGGTGAAACCGTAGCCAAAAAACTTCCCCCACATCCGATTGACCATCGCCTTGGCGATCAGCGGATTCTCGCCGGCCACCATCAGCCTGGCCAACTCCTTCCGCAAGTCGGTCGACGGCTTGGCATCGACGCGAGTCTTGAAGAATCGTGGCTCGACCATCTGGAGCGTGCCCGCCCGCTGCTCGAAAAAGACCTTCTCGTTGAAATCGGTGAAGACCAGTTCCGAGTAATCATCAACCATGCGACCGCTCTTGGGATCGTACTTGCGATGATCGACCCGACGGGCCTGGCGGAAGAAATTGTTGAACTCCCAGAACTGGTTCTGCTTCCAGTCGTTGAACGGATGATTGTGACACTGCGTGCACTGGACCTGGATCCCCATGAACAACCGCGTTGTCTTGGCGGTCGCCTGGACACCGTCATCCCGCATCGTCATCTGTGCCAGCAGGTAGTTGACGGCTCCGTTGCGCTCAAAGTGGCCCTCGGCCGAGACCAGGTCAAACACGACCTTGTCCCACGGACGGTTTCTGGCAAACGCCTCACGGAGGAACTTTCGCATGCCGCCCCGGCTGACGCGACGTGGCGTCTGGCGACCGATCAGCAGATTGCTCCAGATCGTCGTGAAATTGCGGACGTACCCCGGATCATCCAGGAGGTTGTCGATCAACTTGGTCCGCTTGGTCGTGTCACGGTCCTTGAGAAACGCCTCGACTGTCTCCAGAGACGGAATCGCGCCAACGAGGTCCAGGTGAACCCGACGGATCCACTCAGCATCACTCGCCAAGGCCGAGGGCTTGATCTCGTTGTCGGTCCACCCCTGCTTGATCTGGCTGTTTGTGTAATCAACAATCTCGCGAGCCGAACCGGTCAGGGCCGCTGTGGGGGCGGCACGTCGACGCGTTGACGACTTCCCGGCCGTCGACTTTCTTGCCGTGGACTTCTTCCCCTGCGACTTCTTCCGGTCAGCAGCTTGACCACTGCCGGGGGCGACCAGGATGGCCATCAATGCCGCCGCCAAAAGCGACCGACACCACGCAGTCTTTCTGTCTGTTTCCCGCCTCGATTGCATCGCTTCCAGTCTCCCTCGGCCCCGTTTTGTGAACCAATATCAGACGGTTCTGTCCGGACAGGCTCCCACGTCATCCTACTAACCACAATAGAACCGAAAACCTTCGTCTCCATTTTGTCATTTTTTTTTGCCCGAAACCAAAACTTTCGTCGCAACCTGTTACTTGGAAGCAACTTAAAACGAACGCATCCAATTCCAGATCAGGAGAGAATTCGCACCTTCCGGCAATCTGCTAGCATCTGGAGACACTTTCCACGACGGCTCGGAATGCCCAAGAATTCGTCTGAAACGACAACCGGGGACAACACATGACCGTCACCATCGATCTCTCGGGACGAACGGCAATCGTTACGGGAGCTTCCAACGGAATCGGACGAGCAACAGCCATTCTGCTGGCCGAACACGGCGCGACGGTGCTGGCTGCCGACTTCCAACAGGCCAGGGAAAATGCCGAGCGATTCGGCGAACTGGGGATTGTTGACCTCCCCTGCGACGTACGACGGGAAACGGAGCTGTCCTCGGCAATTGACCAGGCGGTCAAGCGGACCGGGCGTCTGGACATCCTGGTCAACAACGCGGGAATCGGCATGGTGAAGCCAGTCGAGGAGGTGACCGAGGAGGACTGGGACGCGTGCATCGACACGAACCTGAAAGGGGCCTTCTTTGGCTGCCGACACGCGGTGAGACCGATGCGAGCCACCGGTGGCGGTGCCATCGTCAACATGTCCAGCAATGCCGGATTGCTGCCCCGGTCCCACGACCCGATCTACTCGATCAGCAAGCTGGCCCTGGTTGGCATGACCCGCAGCCTGGCGCTGTGCCTGGCTCCGGACAGAATCCGGGTCAACGCCGTCTGCCCGGGACCGGTCGGTGACACGGCCATGATGAACGCCGATCTCGAATCGGCCACCGACCCCGACGCAATGACCCGGGCGATGATTGCTGCCAGCCCGCTGGCCGCTGCCTGGGACCGAATGATCTCCCCCGAAGAGATAGCCGCGTCGGTGCTGTTCCTGGTCAGCGACCAGGCTGCCATGGTCACCGGAACAGCTATTGGCATCGACGGCGGCAAGTCCCTCGGCGTCCCCCCACCGGTCAACTGAACCGCTCGAAAAACACCGGGCCGCTCCGGCGACGGCACAACCGGCACCACCGGTCACCTCGTCACCTCTCGCCCGGTTTCGCCCAATTGCCTGACTCGACGCAAGCTGCGTTGTTCGGGACTTCACGTGTCCCCGACAACCGCATGTGTATCGGTCTGAACCTAGAGTGTAGAATGTACGCAACGGTGGAACCTGCCGAACGGACAGAAACGGCCCCTGGGGTGTTCCTGTCGGCCCTCTCAATTTCCCGGCGGTCTCCACACCAGCCTCAACCCCGACACGCCATGGCCGCTCAACTCGAATCGCTCACCGATGTCCCGTCGATCACGCTCGACAAGCCGGTGATCTTCATCGGCCGAGACAGCGAATGTGACGTCGTACTGACGGACAGCCGCCGCGTGTCGCGAAAGCACTGTTGCCTCGCCATTGTCAACGACCAGTTGGTGGTCCGTGACCTGGGGAGCATGAACGGCATCTACATCAATGGACAACGGGTCGAACGGTCCAGAAAGATGCGTCCGGGTGACGAATTGGCCATCGGAGACGTCCGCTTCCGGTTTGTGAACGAGGACGCCGCGGCCCCCGAACCCGATATCAGCCAGGACATTCCGGTCGCCGTGTCCGAGCCGGACGGCGAACTGTTGGTGGCCGAACCCGCGTCGGTCTCAGACCTGCCGGAATTGCCAGATCTCCGAGTTGCCGAGATCGATGACGGTGACGTGATCCCACTCGGTGACGACGACTAGCAACGAGGCCGTACCAAATGAACCCTCCCCTCGCCCTCCCGATTCATCAGCTGGCGCCCAGCTGAGCCCGAGCCCCCCTGCCGGTGATCCTTCGCCGGCTGTCCCATTCGTCTCAGACAGTATTCTCCACTCCCTTACCTCAAAGTCGGAGCCTGTGCGGATCGATGCTCGACCTGCAGTACATTTGTGACAATCTCGAACCCGTGGCCGAAAATTGCCGCAACCGTGGTGTGGAGGTCGACCTGGACAGGATCGTCGCTCTCAGGGGACGTCGTAGTGAGTTGATCACTTCCGGCGACGAATTGCGGCGCGAGCAGAAGGCAACCTCCTCTCAGATCCCCACGGCCGAGAGCGACGAGGCCAAGCAGGCCCTGATCGCCCGCGGTCGGGAGTTGCGTGAGCAACTGCAGGGACTGGATGGTGAGTTGGCCGAGGTCGAAGCCGATCTGCGTTCCGGTCAGTCGCGCATCCCCAACATGACACATCCCGACGCCCCGATCGCATTGGGCGACGACGGCCACGTCGAGTTGAGACGATGGGGCGACGTGCCCGAATTCGACTTCGAACCCCGGGACCACGTGGCGATTTCCGAGGCACACAACCTGATCGACTTCGAGGCGGGTTCCCGTGTCGCCGGACACGGGTTCTACTTCCTCAAAAACGAGGCGGTGCTGCTCGAGCTGGCCCTGATGCAATTGGCCGTCACTCGACTCCGTGAGGCCGGTTTCACCCTGATGACCACGCCCGACCTGGCAAGAGACGAGATCATCGAAGGGATCGGTTTTCTGCCCCGGGGTCCCGAATCGCAGATCTACTCGATCGAAAACTCCGAACTCAGTCTTGTCGCCACGGCGGAAATCACCCTCGGCGGTGCGCTCAAAGACCAGGTTCTCGAAATCGACGACCTCCCGCTCCGTTGCGCCGGAATCTCCCACTGTTTCCGCACCGAGGCTGGAGCTCACGGCCGGGCCACCCGCGGAATCTACCGCGTCCACCAGTTCACCAAGGTCGAGATGTTCGGATTCACCGCACCGACGCTGGAGGCTTCCAACGCGTTCCACAACGAGGTCGTAGAAATCGAAGAAGGCCTGTTTCAGGCACTCGAGATCCCCTACCGTGTCGTCGACACCTGCACGGGCGATCTGGGTGGACCAGCCTACAGGAAATTTGACCTGGAAGCGTGGATGCCTGGACGAGGAGACGGAGGGGACTGGGGGGAAGTCACCTCGGCCTCCAACTGTACGGATTACCAGTCCCGGCGACTGGGCATCCGCTGTCGGACACCGGGCAAGAAAGGCACCGAATTTGTGCACACGCTCAACGGCACCGCCGTGGCCACCTCGAGAGCGCTGATCGCCCTGCTCGAAAATCATCAGCAGGCCGATGGCACGATCCACATTCCCGAGGCCCTCCGCCCGTGGGTCGGATCCGATCAAATCGGCTGACACACTCCCACGACAACGTGCCCCCTTCAACTCTCTTCTGGAATCATCGCCGTGAGACTCGACGACGAGACCCGCAACGACGACAACGCCGACCCGATCGACGATGCACCAGTGCCGACCGATCCCGTGGACGGAGAGTCCGAACCGGACAGTTCCGAGGCCCCTCCGGAAAACGATTCGTCGGAAACAGATGGGGATTCCGAAGACGACCTCCCCGAGTGGGAACCTCTGACACCTGAGTTGGTCGAAGAGGAAGCCGAGCGCGGCGACTTCATGCTCCGTTGGGCCGTCGTTCTGCTGGCCATTCTGCTGGGCTGTTACGGAATCCACCAGACGACGACGCTGCTTCGAACCGCCAGTGGCCAGTACATGGCCTCGCACGGCCTGCTCCCTCCGTCGTCAGACGTCTTCAGCCTGACGGCCACCAATCGCACCTGGGTGAACCTCGGCTGGGGCACCGATCTGATCCTGGCCGGCCTTTACGCTCTGCCCGGGCAGGAAATCTGCCTGACGCTTTTCGCAGCGGTGCTGGCCGGACTCACACTGGGACTGATGGTCCACATCTCTCGACCAGGCCTGCCCAGTTGGTGGACATCGGTAATGGCCTCCGTGGCATTGTTGGCCGCATTCCCACAATTCGTGGCCGGCCCCGAATCGGTAACCCTGCTGGGGTTGGCCTTGCAGTTGTGGCTCCTGCACCGCTTCGGGCTCTCCGGCCGATCGCGTGACCTGTGGTCCCTGGTCGGGGTTCAACTCTTGTGGGTCAACCTTGACCCCCGGGCCTGGATTGGCCTGCTGCTGCTGTTGCTCTACGGGATCGGCGAGTCCCTGGGAAACCGGTCGAACCGTCCCGGGCTGGCCTCAGCCGAACAACGGAAACTGTACTGGCTGGTGACCGGCGGAGTGGCAGTGGCCTGCCTGATCAACCCGTTCCACATCGACGCACTGCTGGCCCCGTTTGTTCTGTACGGAACCGAGTACCCGGCTCTACAGACCTACAACCTTCTGGGACTGGACCAACCGGCTCCAATCGAGCGACTGCAGTATTTCCCGCTGACGTCGATCGTCTACCACCGGGGGGCGTGGGGCAACTGGTCGTGGTTGAACTACCACGTGATCGCCGGCCTGCTGGTGTTGATCGCCGCAGCGGTCACGATCTGCCTGAACCGACGACGCACGGATTACGGGCACGTGACCGTGCTGGCGGGACTGTTCGTGCTGTCGCTTCTGGCGGTCCGGGAACTGGCCCCGGCCGCGGTGGTCGCTGCGGTGCTGGCAAGCCTCAACGCCCAGGACTGGTACAAGGCCTCCTTTCCCCAGGAATACACGATCGAGCCGCGAGAACTGGTATTTTCTCGCGGTGGTCGATCGTTGACGGTGCTGGCCTTTTTTGCGGTGGCCTTTCTGGCGATCAGTGGCCGGCTGACTCCCGAACGAGGTCGCAAACTCGGACTGGGCTTCGATCCGACACTGGCGTCGGCCATCGAAGGCATGACCGCCGACCTCAACGAACGCCTGTTCACCGTTTCCGGTGATCTCGCCGACGACCTCGATCGGGGCGATCTGAACACCACGCTCCGCAAACAATTTGCGACCAACAAGATCCGCCTCCCCGAGACGGTGAGTCTGTCCAGCCGCCGACCCGGTTCGACCTGGACCATCCGGGCGTCCGAGCCGGGACACGATTTCCTGGTGATCCGTTCAGCGGGCCGTCTGGCCGTCTTCCGTGACCTGGGACAGGACGACAGGCACCGCGGCTTCAACTTCGTTCCCGACCAGGGAGACCTGATGATCTGGGTGGGACATCGACCGTTTGTCGACAGCCGCATGAGGCTGTACGCCGGAAGCGGTGACGACGATCTGCTGAGCCTCCACCGTCGGACACGGGCTGCACTGCGACTGAGGAGACTGGTGGTCGGCACCGGCCAGGGTCGGCAAGTGGTCCGCGTGCAGGTGGCCAACGAGACTTCCGATGCGCTGGAGGTGATTCTGCCACCGGGTGGCGCCGAGGCTCGCGAGAGACTCGACCGATCCGATCTCGATGCCACTGCCTCGACCGCCTCGATCCGCAGCGACACGCCCCACACCGGCGACACCCGTCTCTGGCAGTCGACCTTCGAGACATTCGGCATCACTCACGTGCTGCCACGGCTCCACGGCTCAACCTCTCCCGACTATCTCTCGATGTTCGACCTGCTGCAGTATCCCAACCACTGGCAACTGGTGAAGATCGGGTCCACCACCGCGGTGTTCTATCGCAAAGTCAACGCCGTCAATGAGATCGTGCCGTTCCTGGATTCTCATTCCAGCGATTTCGTCGAGACGGCGTTTCGCACGGTCACCGACAAGCTCGAACCTCGTCCCGAGTTGGCTCGAAGCGAAAGCTCCTACACCAGCTTCCTCACGCAAAAACGCACTGCCGTGGTGCCGTCGATCGCCCGGGCGTCCCACCTGGCACAGATCCTCAAGAGCAGCCAGTCCAACCCCGGATACCAGCAGGCTCTGCAGGAGGTCGGTTTGCGAGTGGCCAACCAGGAGTTGACCGGAAGTCCAAACAGTCGGGCGGCACTGGCCATACTGGCCCAGACCGCCGCGATCGCTCACATGGCCATTCGTTCGGCCAACGAGGGATTGGCAGCGGTGCCCGACGATGCCAACGGTTTCATGGTCCTGGGAATCGCCTACGCCTGTCTCGATGACATCGAATCGGCATTCCGCGGCGGAGATCTCAGTTCCCCCTGGGCCAAGCGGCGATATTACGAGTCGATCCTTGCACTCAACCAGGCCATCGAGCTCGACCACCAACACGCCGAAGCGCTGTTCACGCGCTACCAGCGGTTCCGGCGACTGAATCGACGGGACCTCGCCCTCGACTCGTTGAAAGACTTCGACGAACTCACCCCCTTGCCCAACGGAGCCGGCGAGGAACAGGTCGAACTGCGTCGACGCGAGGTCGACGATCCCCTGCAGGAACTGATCAGTGAAGTCGAAGGGATCAAGAAGGAGATCGACCAGCGATTCCATCCCGAAGACGGCAGCGAACCGCCCAACCGACTCGAACACGCGATGCTGCTGACCCAGGAGCAACCCGGCCGTGGAGTCTTCATCGGCACCGCACTCAAGCTGGTCAACGAAGACGCACAACTGGCTGCCAGCCCGGATGTTCGGCTGCTCAAGGCACAATGGATGATGGAAGCGGGGATCTTCCTGGACGAGACCACCGCCATGACTCTTGACGAGATGTTCCAGGAGCTCGGTGAGCAGGGAGATCGGGGGGCCAGCCGGACCACGCTGGCGATCAGTCGGCTGGCCTACGCAGACTACGAACAGGCCAACCAGTTGTGGCAAGGTGAACTGGCCCAGCTCGAACAACGTCGGCTGGGAGACGCGCTCAGGAAACTGCCGCTGATCCTGCCTCCCCTGCAGTGGCCATTCGATCAACTCAACTCGACGATGAATCTCGTGCTGCTGCACCCGAGCATGCAGAGCGAGATCCTGTTCAACGTCGCGATGTGCCACCTCGAAGCCGGGAGAGTCAACCAGGCCGGCGACGAATTGACCCGACTCCTCGATGACGTTCCCGATTCGCACCTCCGACCGCTCGCCCAGTTCTACATCTCGCAGATCACCAACAAGTCGTTGGAACTGATCGACAGCGTGGGGCCGATGGAGATGATCCCGGTCGAACCCGAGATGTTCGGATCCGAACCCGAGGCG
>PBOJ01000003.1 GCA_002724315.1 Planctomycetaceae bacterium
CGTCGATCTTCTTCAGGCGTTGCAGCACGGGCCGCAGGAATGCCTCGTAACGTCCGGGATCCCGCATGTCGTCGATGCCCAGGATCACGACTGCTTCGACACCGGGCTCTCCAACCCATTGGGGGGTTGTCAGCCTGGGGGTGTCCTGTCCCACGTGGTACGGGTTGTTGGTGTCGAGATGCGACAGGTCGTGCCGCTGTCCGTGGGCGGTGGCAGCACCCAGAAGGGTGACAGCCATTGTCAGTGCCAGGAGATGCGACCGGAAATGGCAGGCGGTCATGGCGAGGGGCTCCAGTGGATCCGGTGATCAGTCGGTCCGGCTGGTGACTTCCAACAGGTGGAAACCGAACTGGGTTTGGACCGGTCCGTGAACCACGTTGACCTCGCCAGTGAACACAACCTCGTCGAACTCGGGGACCATCTGCCCTCGTCCGAATTCCCCCAACGCTCCACCGTCTCGTCCCGAAGGGCATTGGGAGTGTTCCTTGGCAAGGTCGGCGAAATCGGCTCCGTCGGCAATCTGCTGTTTCAGGTCTTCACAGAGGGCCTCGTCCTCAACCAGGATGTGTCGTGCGCTGGCTAGAGCCATGTTCTCAAACTCCTCGTGATGTGTCTCGTTGATAGCAATCCAATCAGGTGCAGTGTAGTGAATCGCGTCACGCTTCTCGCATCCGGGATCCACTCTGGAGGAGCACCTGATACCATTTGTTGTGGCTGCGGACTCCGGGAGGCGGGTTTCGCATTGCCTGCTGTTCGGTTTCACGTACCGCGGTTGAACTGTCAACGAGGACGTCCCGGCAATGAATTCGGCTAGGGATGACCAATCCGTGCGATGGGCCGTTTTGCTGCGAGGGGCTTTCTGCCTGCTACTCGCCGCCACGGGAGCCCTGTCGGCAGCTGATCCGAAGGGAGAGGAATTCTTCGAGCGACGCATTCGGCCTGTCCTGGTCCGTGAGTGCTACGCGTGCCACTCGTCCGCGGCACCCGAGGTCAAGGGCGGGTTGCGAGTCGACAGCCGGGCGGCGATTCGTGCCGGTGGCGAAACCGGGCCAGCGGTGATTCCCGGACGAGTGAACAAGAGCCTGTTGATCGATGCTCTTGAGCATCGGACGCTGGAGATGCCGCCGAAGAAAAAACTCCCCAAGAACATCATCGCCGACTTTCGGGAATGGATCGAACAGGGAGCTCCGGATCCTCGTGATCATCCTCCCACCGCAAACAAGGCGGCCGAACAGTCCTGGGAACTGGTGCTCACCGAGCGACGCAAGTGGTGGAGTCTGCAGCCGGTCGCCAGGGTGTCGCCGCCGGATGTGGATGGCAACGACTGGTCGACCAGGCCCGTCGACCGGTTTGTGCTGGCAAGACTCCGTCAACGGCATTTGATGCCCGCGCCGGATGCCGACGCATTGACCCTGCTGAGACGGCTGTCCTTTGTCCTGACCGGATTGCCTCCGACAGCCGAACTGGTTCGCAGCTTTCCCGAGCGGTTTGCTCGAAATGCTGAACAGGCGCTGGCTGAAGTGGTTGACGGATTGCTGGAATCGCCTCACTTCGGCGAACGGATGGCCCGTCACTGGATGGACGTGGTCCGCTACACCGATACGTACGGGTACGAGTGGGACAATCCGGCCAAGGGGTCGTGGGAATACCGTGACTACCTGATCCGGGCTTTCAACGGCGATGTCGGTTTCGACCAGTTGATTCGCGAGCAGATTGCCGGCGACCTGTTGCCCCGGCCCAGGGTTGATCGGAGCAGCGGTCTGAACGAGAGCCTGATTGGCCCGATGTTCTACCACATGGGTGAACACCGTCACGGTGACAACATTCGGATCAATGGCGTTCGAGAAGAGATGGTCGACAACAAGATCGATGCCTTCTCCAAGGCGTTTCTGTCAATGACGATCGCCTGTGCGCGTTGTCACAATCACAAGCTCGACGCCGTCTCTCAGCGTGACTATTACGCCATGGCCGGGATGTTCATGACGCCCCGGTGGACCGCGAGGTCGATCGAAGCCCCGGGGCGAAACAGGGCGTTGATCGACAAGTTGAAGAGACTGCGTGACCAGATTGCCGGGCAATTGCGGAAGATGTGGAAGCCGCAGGGAGAGAAGTTCGCAACGGAGATCGAACTCGCCCTGGTGAAGCCATCTGAAGAAGCGGACTCTGAGAATCCGCGGCTGGCGTTGTGGCGGAAGGCACTGGGAGATTCCACCGGCAAGAAGGCGAAAGCGGCAGACTTGGCCAGCGATTTTGCGTCGGCGACAGGGCTGGATGGTTTGAAGTGGCTCGTCTCACGTCTTGTCTCGGCCCCGGATGACGCTGCGGCCGAGAACGCCTGGAAGCAGGCGAGTGAGCAGTGGCGGCAAGCTCACACGCAGCGAAACAGGAAGAACCGGGCGGACTTCAAGGTCCTGGCCGACGTGGGACGTGACGGTTGGCCGAAGAACTGGGTGATCGAGGGCGACGGAATGCGCAGCGGCCGCGTTGTCGATGGCACCCCGTTGATCGCACTCGACGGAAAGGCGGTTGTGCAGACCCTCTTACGCAGGGGGTATCACACGCATTCGCTCTCGCCGAAACTTCCCGGTGCTGTGCGAATGCCACGTCAGCAGGACCTGCCGGGCAAATACGTCAGCCTCGAGTTGGCCGGAGGCGAATGGAGTGGTTCGATTCGCATGGCCGACAACGCGTTCCAGACCGAGGCGGTGAAATTCTTCGATTGGCAAAAGTCGCGTTGGGAGAGTTTTGCGGACATCGCCCCCAAGAACGGAATCCAGCGACTCAGTTACGACCTGGTTACCAGTGATCTGAATCCCAACTTCCCGCCTCGCACCGGCGTTGCGCGAGTAGGGGCTCGAAAATTGCCCGACAAGGACATGGGCTTCAGGAAGCGAAGCTGGTTCAGCGTCACCGGGGTTGTCACCCACGTACAACCCGGACAGCCGGCCGATGAAATGACCAGGTTCTCACCGCTGTTTGACGGTCTGCCGCCGAAGACCGCTCGGGCGGCGTTCCGGCGGATCGGCGCGTGGCTGGCCATGGCTGTCGACGACTGGGCGGGAGGTCGACCAGATGGGGACGACGTGCAGGTGCTGAACTGGTTGCTCAGCCACGGCCTGCTGCAGAACGTCTCGGCGGAGGGGGCCGCGTTGGCGGCCCTGGTCGAGAACTATCGGGCGGCGGAGCGGGCGGTTCCGTTTCCACGAACTGTCAACAGCATGGACGAACGAGCCGTGGTGCCGGTCGACTACCCCCTGAACATACGTGGCAGCATTCACGACCGGGGCCCGAATGTTCCTCGACGGTTCCTCCAGGTCTTCGGGAGTCAGAAGGCCGACGGGCCGCGGGACGGGGCGGGAAGTGGCCGGTTGGAGCTGGCGAGTTTTCTTGTCGACCCACGCCACGCGTTGGCCGCTCGTGTTTACGTCAACCGGCTCTGGCAGTGGGTCTTTGGTCGCGGCCTGGTACGCACCTCCAACGATTTTGGCCGACTGGGAGACCGCCCCTCGCATCCCGAACTCCTGGATTATCTGGCCCGCGAATTCATCGCCGAGGGCTGGTCTAGCAAGAGGATGATTCGAAGGCTGGTTGCGAGTCGAACATTCCGACAGGGGGGGCGACCGACCGAGAAGGCGATGGCCGCCGATCCGAACAACAGGTTGTTGCATCATGCTGCGACGCGGCGGCTCGAGGCGGAAGCGATTCGTGATTCGTTGTTGGCCGTTTCCGGGCGACTTGACCGAACCCTGTTCGGTCGATCGATCAATCCGCATCGTCACGCAGAGGACTCGGCCAAGCGGCTGTTTTCCGGTCCGGTCGATGGGAACGGTCGCCGGTCGATTTACCTGAAGGTTTCAATCATGGCCCCGTCGAAATTCCTGCTGAGCTTCAATTTTCCGGACCCGAAGCTGCCGACCGGTCGCCGCGACGTGACCAATGTTCCTGCCCAGGCCCTGGTACTGCTTAATGATCCGTTCGTCGTGTCGTTGGCCGATCGGTGGGCCGGGCAGCTCGTCAGCGAGGATCACTCGACTCCGGAGGCTCGGATCGAACAGATGTTCGTGCGGGCCCTGGGCAGATCACCACGAAAGGATGAGTCCGGTCGATGGGTCGAGTTGGCACGTGGTTTGTCTGATGGTGGAACCTCACGGTTGATGGCCGATCGGGCGGTGTGGAAGAACGTGGCGCACACGCTGCTGAACACCAAGGAGTTCATTCACTTCCGGTGACCGGGCCTCGGGTAAAGATGAGAGCCTCTCTGTTCTCATGGTCCGAATCGCTCTGCCGCCTGAACGCGAAACCGGTACAATCAGCAACATGACCAGTCCCGTCTTCCATTCGTCCGATGCTGCCGCCTTCTGCTCAGAGGGGCTCAGTCGTCGTCGCCTGCTCCAATCGGCGTCGGCGAGTTTCGGGTGGATGGCCTTTTCGGCACTCCACGCCGAGCAGGCTGCCGCCGGGCCGAAATCAGCGACAACACATCATCGCCCCCGGGTCCGCAGCGTCATCTTCTGTTTCATGGACGGAGGGCCCAGCCATGTTGATACGTTCGACCCCAAGCCGATGCTCACCAGGCATCAGGGACAGAAGATCGGTGATAAGCTCAACAACACGCTCTACAACGATCCCAATCGGGTCTGGCTGGGATCGCCCTGGAAGTTCCGTCGGCGCGGTGAGAGTGGCCTGTGGGTCAGTGACCTGTTTCCGCGGATTGCGTCGATCGCCGATGAGATCTGTGTGTTGAAGTCGATGAAGGGCCTGCAACCGCTTCACGGACAGCAGAACCTGTTGCTGCACACCGGACGGGTGTTGGGTCAGGCACCCAGCCTCGGGGCCTGGGTCTCGTACGGNCTGGGTTCGGAGAACCAGAACCTGCCGGGATATGTGCTGCTCAANAACGACTGGGTGCCCAACGGTGGCATGGAGAATTTTGCCAGTTCNTACCTGCCGGCCAGTCATCAGGCAACGCTGCTGCGGGCCAAGGGCGTGCCGGTGGACAACATTCGACCGGCCGACACCGCAGCGATTCAACGCCGCAAGCTGGCCGTGCTGGCTCGTCAGGATGCGTCATTCGCCCGGTCAGCGTCGGACGCGTCTGCGATCGAAGCGGCGATCGTCAACATGGAGACAGCTTTCCGGATGCAGAGCGTGTTGCCGGGCGTGGCCGACATTGCCGCCGAACCGCAGCATATCCAGAAGATGTACGGGGTCGATTCCAAGGATGAGCACCAGCAGTACTATGCGATGCAGGCCTTGCGGGCCCGACGCCTGGTCGAAGCCGGCGTCCGCTTTGTCGAGATCACGTGCCCGAGCTTCGACAGCAACAACTCACCCTGGGACCAGCACGGAAAGCTGAAGCAGAATCACGAGAAGAATGCCCGGATCACCGAGCAGTCGGTGGCCGCGTTGATCAGCGACCTGAAGCAGCGTGGATTGCTCGATGAGACACTGGTGGTCTGGGCCGGCGAGATGGGCCGCACGCCCCACACTCCCAAGGTCACCGCGACGTGTGGCCGCGATCACCATGTCAACGGGTACTCGATCTTCCTGGCCGGTGGCGGCATCCGCGGCGGGATGAGTTACGGGGAGACCAGCGAGTTCGGCAATGCTGCTGTCGAGAACATCCTCACGATCCACGACGTGCACGCCACGATTCTGCAACAGCTGGGCATGGATCACGAACGCCTGACGTTCCGGCATGGAGGCCGCGACCAGCGGCTGACCGACGTGCACGGCCACGTTCCGCCCGAGATTCTGGCCTAAGGGTCTGCGGTCTTTCGCGGTCGAGAGACTCGGCTCTTGCGGTGGTAGTCCCCTTTGCTCTGGTGCGGTGTCAGCGGCCAGTCGTCGGTGCGGAAGGGGAACGCGGGCAGTTCCAGGTGATTCATCAATCGGCCGACCGGCAGATTGGACCAGGCGTAGCGGACCGCCACAGGCTGTTTCACTTTCTCGGACCAGACTTCCAGTCTATCCACACGGTCCTTGCGCGTGACTCGTGCCCGGGCGCGGTGAAAGATCCGGTCGTTGCCGGCGACGTAAAACCCGATGTCGTCGTCCTTGTCCAACCGCAATCCCCGGCCGGTTTGTCCTTCGAACGCCACGACGACTCGGCCGCCCAGGACTTCGTGCGACGTGTAGATGGGCCCCTTCCATGCCAGTGGCTCGCGCGATGTCGCCGACGGGACCTTGTACACCTCGGCCAATGCCCAGCGTGCGGCCCGCTCACCGACTGGCCGCTTGGCTCCGGGATGGATGCTCTGGTTCGAGTTCGTGTCGTAGGTGGCGATCAGGCCGGTGTCGCGGGTGTCTCGCCAGGTGTCGAACTGGATTTCGCGGATGACGTTGGTGTGGTGGTTCATGTCGTAGGTCATCGTGCGCCGGTTGCTCCAGCCGGCGATTTGAATGATTCCGAACGGCAGCGGACCGAATGTCTCTCGCCACTGTGAGATCACCAGCGGAAATGTCTGCGGAAACGGTTTCCAGGATTCGCCGAACGAATTGTTTTCGCCCTGGTAGAACAGGATTCCGCGGAACTGAAATTGCCGAATCGGATGGATCATGCCGTTGTACATGCCGGCGGGGTGCCGTTGCTGTCGGGGATCCTGATAGGTGCCAGCGTTGGGACGCCGGGGAGGCCGAGCCTTTTTCTTTTTCGCCTCGTCACGGAGGGCTTCCCATTCCTTGACTGCCTTCTGGTAGGCCCTTTGCGCAGCTTGCGGCCCGCCGAAGGCGTCCCACTGCTTTTTCTTCGCAGCGTATTGCTCGAAGTAGGGTGCCATTGCGGGGATCGGTTTCAGTTTTGCTTCCGGTACCCAGTGCTGAGCCATCGTTCCGCCCCACGAGACATCGACGAGCCCGATGGGGATCTTCAGCATTCGGTGCAGGACCTTGCCGAAGTGGAATCCGACGCCCGTGCAGTTGCCAACGTTTTCGGTTGTCGCCAGTTGCCAGTTGCCCTCACCGGACTTGGGTTTCGGAGTCGGCAGATCCGACTGTGGGGTTCCACGGCTGATCAACGGAACTCTCAGGAATCGAATGGACCGAAAATCGGCCGATGCAATCTCCAGGTCACGGTTGACCGTCGAACGAAGCGTCATGGCCATGTTGCTCTGTCCCCCGCACAGCCACACGTCACCGACCAGCACCTCGTGGACCACCGTCCGGGAGTTGTTGGCTTCAACGACCAGGTTGCGGGGGGTTGAACTGGCCTGGAGCCCTTCGAGGGTGACGCTCCAGTTGCCGTCGGCGTCTGTGACGGTTGTCTGCATCTGGCTGGCGAATGTGACGGTGATCTTCGCCTTGCTGTCAGCCGTCCCCCAGATCTTCAAGGGCCGGCCCCGTTGAAGCACCATGCGGTTGCCGAAGACGGTGGCCAGTTTCGGGGCGGCGAGAACGTGTGAGGACGGTCCGGACAGCAAAAAACACGCCGCCACTAGCAGGCAATGACGAAATAGTACCATTGGGAATCTCCAGGTTCAGAGCGACGTGTGGGAGCGATGACCGTCCGATGTTTTTGGCGACCAGGGCGATTCAGGCGGTTGAGACCAGTCCCCAGGACTGGGCGGCCGCAAAGGTCATGCGAGCCAGTTCCTCGGCGGTTTCATCGTGCCGCGGCCTGATGATCTCGAAGGTGTGCGCTCCGGCGTAGTTGACTTCTTCGATGGCCTTGAGAATCGCGGACCAGTCCAGGCCCCCCTGCAGCGGGGCCCAGTGGTTGTCTTGGGGATCGTCCCGATCGACGTCCTGGAGGTGTGTGCCCCAGAGTCGATCGCCGGCGGCCAGGATTTCGGAGGCGGGGTCCTGGCCGTTGGTCCACGAGTGGCCCACGTCGACGATCAGTCCGACCCGGTCAAAGGGGAACGGCTCGATGAATGCCCTCAGATCCTCCACGTGCATCAGCGGGTAATCTCCGTCCCGCCCGGCCGCCCGCAGGTCCCAGTTGTAGGGAAGGTTTTCCAGGAGGATCCGGACGCCGGCCTGCTCGGCGACCGGGATCAGGTCTTCCACAGAACGTCTCATGGCGTCGACCATCTCGGTGTAGAAGGACCGCATGTCCTGGTCCTGGGGGAGAAACATGGGGTTGGGGATGCCGTGGATCACCAGTCCTCGTGCTCCGATTTCTCCTGTCAGTCGCAGGGCGTCAGCGAGCACGGCAATGGCCTGGGTTCGCCACTCGTTGTCCGGTGCGCCCAGCACGTTTCGCCGGGCGGGGGCATGCACGGTCGTGGCGGTCAGGTTCTGGTGATCGAGTGCTCGCTTCACGTCCGCCGCGATCTCCAGCGGGTGATCCTCCACCCCATGGCGGTCGCAGGCGAACTCAACGCATTCAAATCCGATTTCAGCGATCTGTTCGAATGTGGGTTCGAATTCGCCGCCGGGAAATCCGTAGGTGGAATAACTGACCTGGACCATCTCGAGAGTCTCGTTGTGTTTGGGGTTTCGGTGGACAACAAACAGTCATCCCGGCAGCAGAGAAGTGTGAACCACTTTTGCCGGCCGTGCCACCTCGCGAGGTGGATCCGAGAGTGAGACGACGAAACGACGGGGTCCGGGTTGTCTGGTAGGATGTCCGGTCCGGCCGGTTGGCCACTCACACTGGAGCCCTGTCGATGACCGCATCGAAATCACTGCGCTGTCGTGTCCGGTATGTCCTGCTGCTGTTGGTGCTGGGATGCACGATCTCGGCGACGGCCGATGACCGGCCCAATATCATCCTGCTGATGGGGGACGATCATGGCTGGGACGAGACCGGGTACAACGGGCACCCTCACCTCGTGACGCCGGTGCTCGACCAGATGGCTGCGACAGGTCTGAGGCTGGATCGCTTCTTCTCGGGACACCCTTCGTGTTCGCCGACGCGCGTGAGCGTGATCACCGGCCGACATCCAAACCGTTGCGGGACCTTTGCGCCCAACTTCTCGATCCGGCCCGAGGAGATCAGCGTGGCGACAATTTTCCGACAGGCCGGTTACGCCACCGGTCACTTCGGCAAGTGGCATCTGGGCCCGGTCAAGGCGGAGTCGCCGACCAACCCGGGCCGGATGGGCTTTGACACATGGCTTTCGCACGACAATTTCTTCGAGCTCAATCCGGTCCTCTCTCGCAATGGTGGTCCACCGGAGAAAATTGCCGGCGAAAGCTCCGAGATCCTGATTTCGGAAACGGTGGGGTTCATCAAGAAAGCCATTGCTGCCAAGAAACCGTTCTTCGCCGTGGTGTGGTTCGGGTCGCCACACGAGCCCTACAGCGGACTGGAGAAGGACCTGGCTCTCTACAAGGATGTGGTGAAGGCCTATCCGGGCAAGACGGTGCGACTGACTTCAAACAAAACCGGGAAGCCGACCACTCGTTCCCTGGGCGACGTGTTGCAGGAACGGTACGCCGAGATAACGGCGATGGACCGATCCATTGGACAACTCCGAGACTGGCTTGGTGAAGCGGCGGTGCGAAAGAACACGATCCTGTGGTACTGCGGTGACAACGGCACTCCAGCCGGCGGAATCGTGACCTCCCCGTTCCGAGGGCGAAAAGGCACGATGTACGACGGTGGGATTCGGGTTCCCGGCGTGATCGAGTGGCCGGCAAAGATCTCCGGCTCGCGCGTCTCGAACGTCAATACCGTCACCAGCGACATCCTGCCGACCCTGTGCGAGATCATCGGACGCCCGGTGCCCAATCGTCCTATGGATGGCATCAGCCTGAGGCCGTTGATTGAGGGAAAGATGATCCAACGGCCTGAGCCGATCGGTTTCTGGAGCTTCAACACGGGCAACGCCAGGGGAGGCAAACCGTATATAGCCCCCAAGCTCCAGCAAGGGACAACTCCGTTGGTGAAAATGCTGGGGGGGCGTTACACGCGACAGTTCGTCAATTTTCATCATCCGGAGATACGCGATCAGGACTTCGGCGGGGTGCGGGTGCTGCTGGGCAATCGGTACAAGCTGATCGTCAAAAGCCGCAAGGGAAAGCCGGACACTCACGAGTTGTACGACGTGCGGAAGGACCCGGCCGAGAAACAGAACCTGGCCAGTTCGGAGACGAAGGTGGCACAAGGGATGAAGAAGCGGCTCCGGGCCTGGCAGCAATCGGTTCTCGAGAGCCTGACTGGAGCCGACTATCGATAGTGCTGTCGGGTCCGAATCGTTGTGTCGAAGAATGCCGCTGTCTTCAGGATGGTGGGTCAGCGGTCCCCGATCCGTTAATCTGCAAGTTGACCGTACTTGCCGCACCAGATTTGGGGGAAGCAGCGGGGACTTGAATTCCCGGTGGATTGACGGTCAAGCTGGAGGCGTTGGCGACGGAACATCGTGATGTTCGTGTGGCCACCGCGGCTTCGCGAATACGCCGTCTGCTCATCTCGATGCTGGAGAGCCGTTCGTGCAGGAATCGCTGCTGAAAAAGATTCGACTTGTGCCGGTTGTCGTCGCGCTGATGGTGTCGGTCGTCGTTTGGTGGAACGTCTGGGCAACCAAAGAGCAAACCGTGCTCGTCTTTTCGACCGGTTCCAAGGTGGGGCTCTATCATCGACTGGCCACCCAGATGAAGACGGTTGTCGAAACGCACCATGCGGACATCGTCATCGAGTTGCGGGAAAGTGCCGGGAGCAACGAGAACATTCGACGACTGGACAACGGTCAGGCCCACTTGGCCCTCGTGCAGAATGACGCGATCGGTGGGGGTTCGGTGCGGAGCATGGCCTCGCTCTATCCCGAAGTGCTGCACCTGCTGTGTCGAACCGATGCCAATATCAACTCTGTGGAGGATCTGGCGGGGCACCGGGTCGGAGTTGGCGCCACCGGGAGCGGCACCGAACAGATCGCGACGCGCCTGCTGCAGTTCGTCGGCGTGGAACCCAGCCCCAGTCCGTTCTGGCGCGGGTCATTTGCGGAGGCAATCGAGCGGTTGAAGGCCGGCGAGATTGATGCCGCCTTTTTTTTGATCGGGCTGGGAGGGGATGTTGTCAGGAAGGCGATGAACGACGATCGGCTGAAACTCACACCAATCCAAATGCGGTCGGTTGAAGGCGGGAACCCCGAGGACATCGCCAGAACCTTCGCCGCGGGGTTTCGGGTGCATTATCCACACACCTCACCTCACACGATTCCCCTGATGGCCTACGACGGACGACCTCGAAAACCGGTGCCATCGTTGAGTGTCCAGGCGGTAATGGCGTGCGGTGCGGATGTGGAACCGGAAATCATCGAGCGAATCACGAAAACGCTCTTCGAACAGCGGGCGGTGTTGTCGCAACGGGAGTCGGCGTTCACCCATCTTGATGAACAAACTGCCCAGGGCGGCCTGCAGTTCCCTTTGCACGAAGGAGCTGAGAACTTCTTCCGTCGTCGAGAGCCCGGATTTCTTAGCCAGAATGCCGAACCAATGGGATTTGTGGTGACGTTGTTGTTGCTGGGATGGAGCGTGCTCACATGGGCACGTCGCTGGTACGTGCAGGCACGAAAGAACCGGATCGACACGTTCTATCGCGAGATTGGAGGGGTGAGCCAGCGGGTTCACGATGCCGGTGATATGAAGGTGTTGGCGGAGTTGGAGTCGGATCTGGCCGACATTCGTCGTAGAGCTGCCGATGAGTTGATTCACGAGCAACTGGCTGCCGACTCGTCCTACATCGTATTCCAGAACATGCTTGTCAGTTGCCAGACCCTGCTCGAACGGACCCGTGGGGAACTGCGAGTCTCGCCTGACGGAACGTTTGGGCAACCGGAGGAGTGAGCTTGGTCCGGTTCAGATGAAAACTCTGGAAGCCCGTGACACGATGTGCTCTCTGGCAAGGTGAGTGCTGACAATAGGGGAATACTGGTTCGCGACTGGTTGCATTACCTGTTACCCCGGTTCATAGAAAAGGACTGTTCTGTGGTACGTCAATCCGCTTCCCGCTATCAAACCGGTGCATCATGAAAACACCTTTGGCCCTCCGACAGATTCTTGGTTCGGTCGTCTGCGGGATGATTTGCTTGGTGATTGCCGAAGGGGTTCCTGCGGCTGATCCGACCGTTTCGGTGGATACGGTGTTGAGGAGTCCGTTTCGGAGGGTTGCCGGCAAAGCACCAGGTGGGGCGGCCGTGTTTCCGGACAGCAATTCGAAGTGGTTTGACCACTCGATCGGGTCCCCCACCGTCGACTTTGACGGGACAACCTACCGGATGTGGTTTGTTGGGATGAGCCGAACCAAAGACCCGAGAATCCCCTACGGGTTCGACGAACGCATCGGACTGTTCACCAGCAGCGACGGTGTTGTCTGGCGGATCGCCAACGGCGGTCGGCCGGTCCTGGACCATGGCCCGGAGGGGGCATTCGACGATTGTGGAATTGCCCATCCGTTCGTGCTGCGTATCGAGAATCGGTTCCTGATGTGGTACGGCGGAATTGATGGTCGGGCAGGGAAGGACGTGGGCGATGGGCCGCGGCATGTGCGGGTCGAACAGGTCGGCCTGGCCACCAGCAGCGACGGGATTCACTGGGTTCGGGCGAACAAGGGGCGTCCGGTGATGGCGGTCGGCAAGAAAGGATCGATTGATTCGGTGCAGGCCACCGGGATGCACGTGATCCGGCGGGGCAACGAATTCGTGATGTGGTACGGCGCCTACAACGGCAAACACACGATTGGGCTGGCAACCAGTCCGGATGGAATCCGTTGGACCAAGCAGAATGGCGGGAAATCACTTCCGGGGTTGTCTGGCCCGAAACAACTGGGCCCCTCGGTGCATTTTGACGGCAGTCAGTACCTGATGTACTACAACACAATCGTTGCGGTGCCGACAGGAGGTTCCCTTTGGACGATGTTCGCCGCAACCAGTCAAGACGGGATTCACTGGAAGCCGGCTCTCGAAGGAAGACCTGTTCTGGGTCCCGCTCCACCGGACAACTTCGGATCCGCCAACGGGAAGAAGGGGAACAATCACTCAGTCCACCCGTCGAAGCTGATCGTGATCAAGAACCGGTTGCGGATCTGGTACGGGGCCGAAGGGCACAAACCGTTGCCGGGGAAGCAGTTCGCTCCGAGTGCCATCGGGCTGATGGAAGCTTCGCCAGAGAAGCGGCAGTAGCAGGTCAATGGTCGGAACCGTCGACCAGGCGTACCCAGGCATCAAATTCCAGTTTTCCCACTCCGTAGCCTTCGTTCCCGGCCAGAAAGCGGTCGACCATCTCGGCGGCGGCCCGGCAGGTCTCCGCGGCGGGAATCACGAGCTCGGCTCCACCGGCCTGGGCCGCAACCTGGATTTCACAGGCCCGCTGTAGCCGGAACATGAGGATGAAGGCTTCTTCGAGGGTGGTTCCCGCGGCAAGCAGCCCGTGGTTTTTCAGGATCAGGACCTTGTGTTCGCCCAGGGATTCGACCAGTCGGGTCTTTTCATTCCCGTCGAGGCTGGGGCCTTCATAATCGTGGTACCCGATCCGTTCGAAGAACCCGCTGGCGTGGATGCTGATTGGCAACAGTCCGCCGGCCTGCGCGGCGACGGCCATGCCGGCGGTGGTGTGGGTGTGAAACACACATGCCAGGTCGTCCCGTGCTTCGTGGACAGCGCTGTGGATCACGTATCCGGCGACGTTGACCGGGTGTGATGCTGGGCCGACCGGTCGGCCGTCCAGGTCAATCTTCACGAGGTTCTCAGCGGTGACCTCGTCATATCGCAACCCGTAGGGGTTGATAAGGAAGTGCCGCTCCGGGCCGGGCACCTTCAGGGTGATGTGGCCATAAATCGATTCGGTCCATCCCAGGTGTTCGACCACGTGGTATGCGGACGCCAGTCGCACCCGGAGTGCCCACTCTTCCGGGGACACGCCTGAATCGGCCAGCGACTTTGGAACAACGGGTTCGGCCAGGCTCATGGTGTCTCTCCTGCATCGCCACCGGTGCGGACGTGTCTCGTGCTGGAAGTGAAAGGGTCAGAGGGATTGCAGAAACGCAATCAGTGATTCTCGATCGTCGTGGCTCAATTTCCGGAACGCGTCCCTTGCCGCATTGCCCTCGCCGCCGTGCCAGAGAATGGCTTCGGACAGGCTGCGGGCACGGCCGTCGTGCAGGTACGCTTCACCTCCGCTGACGCCACGTGTCAGTCCGATGCTCCACAGCGGTGAAGTTCTCCATTCGGCTCCGGTCGCTGAACCTTCGCCGAGATTGTCGGCCAGGCCAGCTCCCATGTCGTGCAACAGCAGATCGGTGTAGGGCTGGATGGACTGATTGCGGAGTTCGGCCAGGGGGTGAAAGCCACCGGTTGTCATTTGTGGGGTATGACACTTGGCACATCCGGTGGCGGCGAACAGTTGCTCGCCACGCCTGACCTGCGGATTGTCGAGATTGCGACGGGCACTGATGCCGAGGGTGGAGAGGTAGCGGTTGAGTTGGTCGAGTTGGGCTGCTTCGATCTCGACCGGTCCGGATTCCGGTTCGCCATCGGGCCGAGAATAGAGTTTCGAGAGGACTCCCATGTCGCTGTTGAATGCTGCGGCGATCTGGTGTCGGACGCGGGCCTGCCCGGCCTTGTAACCGAATCGCCCCAGCCTCAACTGATTGGTCTCCGGATCGGTCACGGCGCGAATGCGGCCCGAGATCCCGTCGTTGTTCGTGTCTGAGGGGTCGGCTCCGGCAATGATCGTTGATTCGCTGATGGATTCCAGCAGTCCCAGGCCGACCAGTTGTGGCGTCAGGCGGACCGAGAAGTGTTTGGGGACAACCCCCTGGAAGGAATATCGAGGCTTGCGGAGAGTGTACGGTGTGCCGTCGGCAAAGGTGCCCCGGGTCGTCTGGTAGTCGCTGATTGTGGCGATGGCTTCCGGCCGCTCGGTTGTGGCTTGTGGTTGCAGAGCGGTTCCCAGTTTCGGGTGCGGAGTGCCGTCAGCGTCGGCGGCCACTTTGACCACCGTCTGGTACATGGGGGATCCGATCTGTGGTGCGAGCGCACGGCCGTTGTTGACGTGGCAGGCGATACAGCTGCGGGCCACAAACCGTGGGCCCAGTTTGTCGGACTGTGCCGAAAAGGTCGGGTTGGGTTGATCGGAGTGGGCGCCAGTACCGAAGTCGGTGTGGTGCAGGCGGCGTCCGAGCATGAATTTCTGAGCGCTCGCCGGAGCCATGTTGCCGGCCATCTGCTTGAACCGTTCGGTGGGCTCCTTCGAATATTGGTAGGGAAGTGTGGTGCGGCCACCCAGCCAGGCTGATTCGGGCAGCGGCTCGGGTTGCAGTCGTTCCCCCACACCGTGCCACGGCACAATTCCTCGGCCGACCACGTACAACATGGCCGTGCCGTAATAGTTCTTACGTCCGACCCGGGGGGCGACCAGGAATGGGCTGAACTCGAATTCCATGCGATCCCCGACTGCCAGGGGGCGACCGGTCAGATTGTTGAAGGTGATCGTCGTGGAGTAGCGAAGTGGAGCCACTTCGCGGGTGGCAACATTGTGGTGATACTCGGCCGGTGTGTTGATCCCACGGAAGAAACAGCGGAAATCGGGCTTGTTGAGTGGGGCCAACGAGGTGATGTTGATCACAACCCCGGCGCCCCCTTTGAGCACACGGTCAACCAGTTCGATGGTCACGGTGCGTTCTTCCCAGTACCAACTGAGAAAGTGGTCGTAGCCGCCCGGTTCTCGAGCGTGCCGGTCTCGTACGCGATCAGCAATTCGGGTGATCACCGCGTCGGAGGTCTGGATCGTGGTGTCGGGTTCCCGCACGGTCTTGCGGTCAAACAGCGGGACGATCGCTGCTGGTCCGAGTTCGATGGCGGCGCGAGGCTCAGCGGCACACGGCACCGCCGACAACAGAATGGCAGCACTCAGGCGGAACAGCCATTCGGCGGGCATGTGGTTCATTGCGTCTCCCTTTATACCGGCTGGGAATTCGGCGGACAAAGTGCCGACGGCTCGACAATCCGGAATTGCCTTGCGGTATCGGTACGGCCGATACAATAAACTGCAGCGAAGGTTTCAACGCTCTGGAGGTGGTGAGTATGCAACGGCACGGCTGTCAGCCGAGTGACCACCCGTTACTGGGACGACGAGAACTGCTGCAGGTGGGTGGGCTGGGGTTGTTCGGTGCCGGGCTGGGTGACCTGTTGCGGATGGAGTCACAGGCGGCTGAAGCTCCTGGCCGCGGAACTGCCAAGTCGGTGGTTTTCATCTTTCAGTCTGGCGGACCGTCACAGCACGAGACATTCGATCCGAAGCCCGAAGCTCCGGATTCCATTCGTGGCGAGTACGGCACCACGGCGACTCGCGTGCCGGGCGTGCGGTTCTGCGAGCATCTTCCGCGGTTGGCAGCTCGTCAGGATCGGTTCTCGATCGTCCGCACGATGCATCACATTGCCGGCCGACAATTCCGGAACGAACACAGCAGCTGCCACTACCTGTTGCACAGCGGGACAACCTCGTTGCCGCCAGGTGACTCCAACGCCTCCATCTCCAAACCTCGCAGCGGCCGTTTCGAATGGCCGTCACTGGGATCGTTGATTGCGTACGCGGCACCGCCCGACGAGAGCGTGGGGCTGCCGTCGGTGATCGAGATTCCTCGGGCCAAGCGGATGAACTATCCCGGACGCGGTCCGGGGCTTCTGGGGCCCCGTTACGCCCGTTGGGGCGTAGATCTCGCGCCCAAGTGCAACTCACCCGATCCGGGGGGCAGTTGTCCAAACTGTTACAGCCACGACGATCCCAACGATCCGGCCCGGGCTGCAGGACCGGGTCCCAAGGCCTGGTGGGACAACTCCAGTTGCCGGGATCCATCGTTTCACCTTCCGCGGATTGAGTCGGATGGCGGCTTGTCGATTCCTCGTCTTCAGAATCGTCGGGCGTTACTGACAGGGCTTGAATCGCTGAGACGTCAAAGCGAAACCTCTGCCGGTGAGGCCAAGATGGCAGCTTGGGATGCGTGGCGGCAACAGGCCTTGCGGTTGCTGCTGACTGCCCGCAGTGGACAGGACAACCCGTTTGACCTGTCGCAGGAGCCCGACTCAATTCGCGACCAGTACGGACGTGAAGAGTGGGGCCAGGGATTCCTGGTCGCACGACGCCTGGTCGAGGCCGGTGTCCGGATGGTGCAGGTCAACCTGCGGGGGTGGGACACTCACCAGAACGCGTTTCGGGACCTCAAGGGAAAGTTGTTGCCTTCGATCGATCATTGTCTCAGCGGTTTCCTGGATGATCTGGAGGATCGAGGATTGCTCGACGACACATTGGTCGTGATGTGTGGTGAGATGGGGCGGACTCCGAAGATTTCACCGATTTCCGCCAACGGTAAGAACGCGTCGGGTGAGAAATTCACCCCCGGACGCCATCACTGGGGCGACGTGTTTCCGTGTTTCCTGGCCGGTGGTGGAATCCAGCCGGGACGAATTGTTGGCCGGTCCGACGCTCACGGTGGCGTTCCGACCGGAGAGGCGTTCACGCCGTCCGATTTGGCAGCGACCATTTTTCACGCCCTGGGCATCAGGGCCGATGCGAATTTCTACGACGAAGCGGGGCGGCCGTACCATATCTATCGTGGGCGTCCCATCGAACCGTTGCTCTGACGGTCGGACTGGACCACGGTTCCACTCCTGGCGAACCGGTTGTGTCTCTCGTGGACGCGGTTGTCATGGACAACTGCCTGTGTGGATGAACCATGGCACGGGGCGGCGGAAGACTTCTGTTGACCGGTCTCGCCTTTGCGGCCCTGCTCGGTGGCATCTGGGGTATGTCTCACTCGGAGTTCGGACAGCAACTGTTGGACCCGGATCTCTCGGCCGAAACGAAACTCGCTTCGATGAAGGCCTTCTTTGACCGGTTCGGTGTGTTCTCACCCCTGGTTTACATCGGGCTGGTGATGGTCGAGGTGATTGTGGCACCGATCCCCGGGGCCATGCTCTATGCACCCGGGGGGGTCATCTTTGGGGCCATCCCGGGAGGCTTTTATTCCTTGGTCGGCAACGTGATCGGCGCGGGGGTGTCGTGCCGGCTGATGCGATGGCTGGGACGTGAAAGGATGAAGTCCTTCGTCGAGCAACGGGAACTGGGGCGCTTGGAAGAGCGGTTACGTTCCCACGGGGTTCTGGTCATTTTTCTGTTGAGAGTCAATCCGTTGACCTCCTCGGACCTGGTGTCCTACGCGTCCGGCCTGACGTCGATCCCGGCCTGGAAGGTGATGCTGGGCACGTTGCTGGGGATGGCACCGCTGTGTTTTGTTCAGGCGTGGCTGGCCGACAGCCTGTTGACGGTGTTCCCGCGGTTGCTGTACCCGTTGCTGGGGCTGTGCGTCGTCTACGCGGTGATTGTCTTCTGGATCGTTCGCCGCATGCGGAACAGTTCGAAATGAGATCGCCCGTGGCCACAGTTCTGGCGGAACTGCGTGGCCTTTGAGATCGCTCAGTTGCGGCCTAGCGAAACCCGCGTGTACGGGCTGGAGCGGTAGGACGAGTAGTTGACCGAACGATAAGTGACTGTCTTTCGGTGATTGCTGAAGAAATCGATATGGGATGCCCCGGTCTCGATCGGGATCGTGGTACTCCAGCTGTTGGTTTTGCTGTCACTGGTCATGTCTTTCCATTGATCGCTCGGAAAGAGTTCATTGATATACGCAGCGCTTCCGTCGGGACCACGGTCGAACATCCACCAGATGCGGCCGCTTTCGGACACGGAGCCGGGTTCGAAGGTCACGGTCACCAACAGCCTCTGACCGTCGACGCGAGTTGTGACCGATGGGGGAGTCAGTGGAGCGGCGACACCCTTGAAGAAATGTCGCAACAGGAACGCCGGTTTGTTCTGTTCGTCCGTTTCGGCGTAGGGGTGACGCCTGGACTTTCCGTGGCCGGAATTGACTCTCAGATATATGGGGATTCCGGGGTGATGCCGGCCACCCCAGGCCATGTCAAAAGCCACAAAGTCATGGGTTCCCGGATGAAAACACAGGTCGACGTTGCGCGAGGCCAGCGTCTTGAGGTGGCGAGCCACGAAGACGTGATCCTTCATGCGGTGAGCAAGTCGTCGGAGATCGTCCCAATTGTGTCCGGCCGCCATTGCCTGAGAATTGTAGACGGGTCCGAAAGTCCCACCCAGGAACCGGTGGTTCAACAGTCGCCGCGGATTGACTCGGCGATTGGCTGCCTGGAGTCCTCGGACATACCGTTGGTTTGCTGCTTGCAGGTTCTTCCAGGCTGTCCGGTCACAGAGTCGCAACGGGGAATCCCAGATCGGCGCGACTGACGAATGCAGTGCTGTCATTCGCCTGTCATGAAGAAGGGCGACCGAAGGGGATGCTCCGTTCTTGGATGCTCCCGTGACGGCGACCTTGCCGGGTTCAAAGTGTTCTGTCTCGGCGTAGGCGGCCGTCACCGCGCGGATCAGCGCGGCTGGCCATCCCCAGTATTGGACCGAGTGTCGTGGGTCGAGAGTCTTGATGAATCGTCGGAAAGCCGCTTGGCCCAGTTCGGCCTGTCCGACACTCCCCAATTCCTGCACGACGGTGAAGACCAGGCCGACGCCGCCTCTCAGCAATTCCCTGTCGACGCCCCGCGGCCGAGCGTCTCTTTGTATGGAGGCCGGCCGGTGTCCGCCGGTGAGATGAAACCCGCTGGCTTTTCGGCCGACGGGGACGATCATTCGCACCGGGACACGGTACTCTCGTCCCGGCACCAACTCGCCCACGCGAATCGAGACCAGTTTCTGGCGGGTCGGGACGTCGCCGGGCACGGTATGCCAATCGCTGAGGACTTTTTCGTCCAGGCTGCCTGCGTCAAGCAGTTCTCGCATCCGTAGCAGTGGGGCCTCGCCGTGAACCGAAGGCACGCAGTGGAGGTGTGGGTCCAGGCAGGCGAAGCCAATCATGACCCGCAGAAGAGATTTCATCGTGGAGCACCGAGTCGAAGGAGCCGCCGTGGTGTTGTGGGGGGTGTCACTTCAGAGATTTCCACGACGTGTTCGGCTTTGTTCCGCCCGGGGCCAGTATATCACCCGGAAGTCGGCAACAGGTTTCGCCTGGGCGTTGCACCACGTAACCTCCATCGAGATGGTGGTGTCAACAGGTCGCTCGGTCTCGAATTTTGCATGAGTTCGGAACCCTCTATCGGGTGGTGACAGTTGGCCACTGCTCGAGGGATCCCGTGTACAGTGGTGTCTCGTTCCTGAAGGTGTAGGTGGCTTGGCTGTGACGAATTCGCCGGGTTCCGAGTGTGGCCTGAAGTTGTGGCATGATCTGGGCGTCCCGATGCGGGATGGCGTGCGGCTGAGTGCCGACGTATTTCTCCCGGATCGTGACGGCCCGTTTCCGACGATTGTTACCCGTACGCCTTACGAGAGCGGTCGGGATGCGTTTCTGGATGTTGCGGCTTACTGGGCCCGCCGCGGGTTCGCCTTCGTCGTGCAGGATTGTCGTGGGCGTTTCGAATCGGAAGGCACGTTTCGAGCTTACGCGGACGATCCCACTGACGGATACGACACGATCGAATGGGTGGGAGGGCAGGGGTGGTGCAACGGGAAGATCGGGACGTGGGGCCGCAGCTACGGTGGTTTGACACAGTGGCTGTCCGCGCCTCTGGCTCATCCGCAGCTGACCTGCATGGCTCCCCATGTCATCTGCGACGATTTTTACAGCGACTGTCATTACATCGGCGGGGCCTTCCAACTGATGCTCTCGCTGGGAGCGGCTGTGATCTGGCAGACGAATCTCGCGACGGTGGTCGGGCCGCAGTCCCGACACGTTTTCCAGAACCGGCGGTTTTGGAGCCATCTGCCGCTGATCGAAATGGACGAACTGGCCATCGGTCGGCGAGTGGAGTACTGGCGAGAGTGGCTCGCACATCCCACGTACGGCGACTATTGGAGGCCGTTTGATATCCGTGGTCGGCACGCGGAGATCACCGTGCCCGCCTTCCAGCAGTGTGGTTGGTTCGATCCCTACACCGGGTCCGGTTTCCGCAATCTCAACGGCATGCAACAGCATGGCCCGAACTCTCGGGCACGCGAGCAACAACGGATACTGGTCGGGCCGTGGTCTCACGAGGAACCCGCGTCAACATCGATGGGGGGGAGAGATTTCGGTCCCGGTTCCCTGTTGGACATTCGCGCCGAAGAGCACCGCTGGTTTGACTGGCAGTTGAAAGGAATCGATGACGGGATTGCCTCCGAACCGCCGATCCGGATCTTCACGATGGGAGCCAACTCGTGGAGGAGCGAAGCGGAGTGGCCACTGGAACGGTCGGTGGTCACGCCGCTGTTCCTGCACAGCACCGGGCGGGCTGGTTCGTCGCCCGACGACGGCCGCCTGACGCTCGACCCGCCGGGTGACGAGCCGGTTGACCGGTTCCATTACGATCCGGCAGACCCGGTTCCCACGCTGGGGGGCGTGCTCTCGGTCCATATGATGACCGCTCATGCCGAGGAGCCCCTTGAGGCGGGGGCGGTTGACCAGCGGCTCCTGGAGAAGCGGGACGACGTGCTGGTCTATACCACCCCGGTACTGGCGGAACCGGTCGAGGTTACTGGTCCGGTTAGCGTGGTGCTGTACGCCGAATCGAATGCCCGCGATACCGACTTCACAGCCCGGCTGGTGGATGTCGCTCCTGACGGGACGGCCTTCCTGGTCACCGAGGGCATTCTGCGGGCTCGCTATCGGAACGGGTTGAAACAAACCGAACTGTTGGCACCAGCTGTGGCTGAACAAATGGAGATCGTGCTTTACCCGACGAGCATCGTCTTCGCGGCTGGCCATCGTATTCGGCTGGATATCTCCAGCAGCAATTTTCCACGCTTCAGCCGGAACCTGAACACCGGTGAGGATGTCGGAACGGGGACGCGGATGTTGGTCGCCGCCAATTCGGTGCTGCACAGCCAGGTCACACCGTCGCAACTGGTGCTGCCGGTCGTCGATTCGACGTTGAGATTTTGCTGATCGACTCGAACCAACTCGTGACGGGAAATCTCCGCAGTTCGCTATAATCAGCGACTGCTGACCGTCGGCCGTTTGGTGAAGCCGATTCCTGTTTTCAACGCGTTGTTTGTCATGACATTGCACCGAAGCTGCCTGTTGTTGACGGTTGCCGCCTGGACCCTCGTGTTGGGCCCGTCGCGAGGCATTGCTGCCGGGAAAGTCGATTTCCAGAAGCAGATCAAACCGATTCTGGCCAAACACTGCACCGGGTGTCACGGTGTCAAGAAGCGTGAGGCAGGGTTGCGGCTGGACTTCCGCAAACCGGCTTTCGCGGGTGGCGATTCGGGTGTGGCGATCAGAGCGGGAAAGCCCGGGGCCAGCCTGTTGTTGAAGCGGATTCGTTCGGCCGATCCGGATGAACGGATGCCGCCGAAAGGGAAACCGTTGAGCGAAGTCCAGATCGGAGTGATCTCCCGCTGGATTGCCGAAGGGGCCCAGTGGCCCGACGACGGTGGTGCGGGCAAGCTGCAAGTGGATCACTGGGCGTTCCAGCCCATCGCTCGCCCGGTGGTGCCGAAAATCGGCGGTCCTGGTGTTCGAAATGATGTCGACCGCTTCGTGCGTGCAAGGCTGAAGGAGCATCGGCTGAAGGCCTCGTCGGAAGCCGACCCCAACACGTTGTTGCGGCGACTTCACCTGGATCTGACGGGGATCCCGCCGACGCCTGCCGAAATCCGGGCGTTCCTGGCGGCTCGTGATAAGAACGCCCAAGCCGCTTACACGGCTGTCGTTGATCGATTGCTGCAATCACCTCACTTCGGAGAACGCTGGTCGCTGGAATGGTTGGACCTGGCCCGGTATGCCGACAGTGACGGCTATGAAAAGGATCTGCCCCGGCCGCACTCGTTCCGCTGGCGCGACTGGCTGATTGATGCCATCAACCGCGACCTGCCGTTTGACCAGTTCACCGAACAGCAGATAGCCGGTGACCTGCTGCCGGGGGCGACCGACCAGGTGCAGCTGGCGACCGGGTTTCATCGCAACACGCTGACCAATCGGGAGGGGGGCGTCGACCAGGAGGAGTACCGGGTGAAGGCGGTCGTGGACCGCGTCAACACGACGTTCACCGTCTGGATGGGCCTGACGGTCGGCTGCAGTGAGTGTCATTCGCACAAGTACGATCCGATTTCCCAGCGCGAGTACTACGGGCTGTTTGCCTTCTTCAACAATGCCGATGAGAAGGACATCCAGGTCGCACCGTCGGCAGCGGCCCGGAAGCAGTTCGAGAAGAAACAGCGAACGCACCGGCAAAAACGGGCTGCCATTGAAGCCCGGATCGAGAAGATGAAGCCGGAACTGGACAAGCGCCAGCGACGATGGGAATTGTCCCTGAAACGGAAAGGTGTCGGGTGGCACGACCTTGAGAACCCGAAACTGACATCGTCGTCGGGAGCTGTGCTGAGAGTCGAGAAGGACCGTTCAGTGCGTGTTGTTGGTGATCCGGGCGAAAGCGATACGTACACGATCGAGGCAATGACCCAACTGAAGCGGATCCGGGCGATTCGCTTGAACGCGTTGTCCGACAAGACCCTGCCGGCGAAGGGGCCCGGCCGGGCTGCCGACGGTCGCTTTGTGCTGTCGAGCCTCGCCGTCGGAATCTCGGATTCAGCCGACGGGAAATTCAACGGTCTGCCACTGAACAACGCTCGTGATGTTGATAGACCCGGTGACGCGACGGTCGGCCGATCACTGGTCGGCGATTCGGCTGATGGATGGAATCCTCCGCCCGGCAAGTCGTCGACGGCCGTTTTCGAGGTGGCCTCGGCAGTCTCAAAAATCGACTGGGTGGGCAATCCACTCCCGGGTGGCATCCAGGACGGGGCTGCCCAGGTGTTTACCGTCTACGCGGGGTCACCGGCACCTTCCGCCGGAACGATCGACAGATTTCGGTACTGGTCGAAGTCGAAAAAGGGAGCGGCTTGTGGGTTCTACTTGCTCAGGCCAGATGCTGCCGGGGGATTTCGGGTCGTCCAGAAACATGACGTTGTCTCAAAAGGCGTCAACGGGAAGCTCGTCGAAGTGGTGCTTCCCCAGGCCTGGGATGTGCAACGCGGCGACCTGCTGGCCAATTCGAGTAACGGTGGGCCCGGATATCGTGTCGGGCCTTCGACGGACCTGGTCTATTTTCCCGTCAAGAAGTTTCCCGGAAAGGGTGAGACGGTCGTTCTGGGCAAGTTGACGCGGTTCAGAGAATCCCGCATGTACTTTCTCCAGGCGCACTTTCGGCCGGCGGTGACAGTCGAACCCGACGAACTGAAGAATGCCGACGGGACCGTGCGGCGAGTGCGAATCAAACTGAAGCACGCGTTGGGGAAGCTGTCGCTGGGAAGATTCCGAATCCAGGTCACCTCCGTTGACGATCCACTGGGCCTCAACAACAAGCGATCAACCCCGGCCAAGGTCTTGCAGATCGTCAACATTTCGCCAGGTGATCGGACGCCGGCACAGCGCGAGACAATCGGCGACTACTACCGGTCCATCGATTCGGTCGTGGCCCCAATCCGCAAGGAACTGGCTGAGCACAAGAAAACGGCCCCAAAACTGGCCACCACCACAGCCCATGTGATGACCCGTCGCGGCTCTCCCCGTGAGACCCACATCCACAAGCGGGGGAACTTCCTGGACCGGGGGGCCCGCGTCAACGTGCACACACCCGCATTCCTGCACGAGTTGAAGCCACGAGGCGAATTGCCCGATCGGCTCGACCTGGCACGTTGGATCACCAGTCCTGAGAATCCACTGATGGCCCGCGTGGCCGCCAACCAGATCTGGAAGCAGCTCTTCGGACGTGGTCTGGTCACCACATCCGAGGACTTTGGGTCGCAAGGGGCTCCACCCAGCCACCCAAAACTGCTCGACTGGCTTGCGACGGAATTTCGTGCCCTGGGATGGAGCCGCAAGAGATTCATCAAACGGATCGTGATGTCCGGCACCTACCGCCAGTCCTCGGCAAGAGTCGCCGAGCAGGTGGACCAGGATCCCCAGAACCAGTGGTTGTCACGTCAGAACCGGTTTCGGCTCAGTGGCGAGTTGATCCGTGATCAATACCTGGCCATCGCCGGAACACTCAACCCACAGGTCGGAGGTCGAAGTTTTCGGCCACCGTTGCCTCCGGGGGCCAAGGCCATTCAGTTCGTCAACAAGTGGGCCGAGGACAAGGGGCCGGAACTGCGCCGCCGCGGTCTCTACATCCACCTGCAGCGGAACCTGATGCTGCCGATGCTGATGACTTTCGATCGCCCGGACGGGATCGTTACCTGCACTCGCCGAGAGCGATCCAACACGCCGTTGCAGGCGTTGACATTGCTCAACGGGTCAATCTTCGTGGACGCCGCCCGCCAGTTGGGAAGACAACTGGCACAGGCTGAGGGGGCGTCGAGTGAAAAAGTCCGTAAGGTCTACCTGCGGGCTCTGGGCCGCGAGCCCAACGAATTTGAAGCACGACGTGTGCTGGAACTGCACTCGAAACTGTCGAAACTTTTCCGGGACGATCAGAAAGCGGCCACACAATTGACCGCCGGTCTTGAACTGCAAGGCCGGACCGTAGTCGAGGTGGCCGCCTGGATCACTGTGGCCCGGACCGTGTTGAACCTGGATGAAGTGATTACCAGGGAGTAGGTGAATTATGAGAACTCGTTTGTCTCAGAAATGGAACCAGTTCGAGCAGACGCTCGCTGATGCCACGCGTCGTGATTTTCTGACGTCCAGTGCCAACGGACTGGGGGGCTTGGCCCTGTCGGCTCACCTGGCCAGTGAACTGGTTGCCGGGGAAAAGGGGGCTTCGCGGACCGATCCCCTGGCTCCCAGGTCGGCACACCTCAGGGCCAAGGCCAAGGCATGCATCTTCATCTACCTGGCCGGTGCCCCAAGTCACCTGGAACTTTACAGCCCAAAGCCGAAGCTCAAGCAGTTCAATGGACAGCAATTGCCCGATTCGCTGACCAAGGGGATCCGCTTCGCATTCATCAACAAGAACGCGAAATTGATGGCCTCCAAGCGACCGTACAAGCAGTACGGTGAAAGTGGCATGTGGTTCACCGATCGTCTGCCTCACGTTTCCCGCCATGCCGACGACATCTGCATGATCCAGACCATGCATTCGGAGGCCTTCAACCACCACCCGGCGCAGATGTTGATGTGCTGTGGCCAGCAGAAGTTTGGCTTGCCGAGTGTGGGGGCGTGGTTGAATTACGGGCTGGGGGCCCCTTCGAAGAACCTTCCCGGTTACATCGTGCTGGCCGCCGGTCCGGCCGCACGGGGCGGGGCAACACTCTATTCCAGTGGGTTCCTGCCCTCGACGGTCGCCGGAGTCCTGTTCCGATCCAAGGGCGAACCTGTCCTGAACCTCAATAATCCGAAAGGGTTGACCTCAGCCGCTCAGCGAATTTCTCTTGACGCCCTGAAGGATCTCAACAAAAGACGCTTCGGGTCGTTGGGTGACCAGGAGATCAACAGCAGGATTTCGGCTTACGAGCTCGCTTTTCGCATGCAGACGGCGGCTCCGGACCTGATTGATCTTTCTGGTGAGACCAGGCAGACCCTCGAGAGTTACGGTGTGCAGCGAAAAGGGGTGCCGGGAGACTTCTCGAGAAACTGTCTGCTCGCTCGCCGAATGGTCGAACGTGGCGTGCGGTTCATCAACATCTTCCACGGTGGCTGGGATGCCCATGGAGGGTTGGAAGGCAACGTGGCCAGCAACTGCAATGTTGTCGACCAACCGGTGGGCGCGCTGTTGGCCGATCTGAAGCAACGGGGCATGCTCGATTCGACACTGGTCGTTTGGGGCACGGAGTTCGGTCGAACACCCCTGGTCCAGGGCAAGGACGGTCGGGACCACCATCCACATGCGTTCCCGATCTGGATGGCCGGTGGTGGCGCGCGTGGGGGATATACCCACGGCCGCACCGATGACCTGGGATGGTCGATACAGGAGAATCCCGTTCACATCAACGATTTCCAGGCGACGTTGATGCGGTTGTTTGGGATCGACGACAAAAGGTTGATCCACCGATTCAAGGGGCTGGATTTTCGCCTGACCGGTGTGGGGGAGAGCGGGCACGTGGTTAACGACTTGATTGGCTGAAATGGCAGCGGCGACGTTTCCCTTCTGTTGGATGTTTCTGATGCGGATCGGACGACTTTCCTGGCTGGCCCTGCTGAGCGTGGCGGTGTGTGGCGCCGTGCCCAACGTCACGCTGGCGGCCGAGGCCGAATCGGTTGGGGAAATCGTGTCCCGTCTGGTTTCCGCCTCGCGGATTTACGACAAGCGGCAGATGCGTTCGGCCTCTGATCGACTGGTGGAGATCGGGGCGGAGGCCGTGCCGGGATTGATGTCGGTTGTTGACGATGTCGATGACAACGTCCGCTGGCAGGCGATCGCCGCCCTGGGCCGAATCGGCCGTCCGGCGGCAAGCGTTTCGGTTCCCCTGATGACAGCCGCCTGTGCCGACAGGGATGCTGATGTGCGTGGGGCAGCGGCGGTGGCCCTGGGCCAAATGCGAGTGAAGGAGGTGGCTGCGGTACGGGCTGTCAGATTGCTGAGACGCGACGAACAGCCGATGGTCCGGGCGGATGCATGGTGGGCGTGGTGGCAGGCGACCGGTGACAGAAAAGCGATTACTGAGCTTGTTGACCTGCTGTCGGCCAAGGACTGGTTGGCCAGCAGTCACGCCTCCCATCACCTGTCGACTGTCGGGACTCCGGCTGTGAAGGTGCTGGTCGAGAAAATGATCGCCGGGCCATCCCGAGACCGTCGACAAGTGGCCGAGACACTTCGCCGGATGGGGCCACGAGCAGTGACGGCGATCCCGAAGCTCTTGCGTGTGCTGGATGGAAAAGATAGGCACGTTGCCGCTGCAGCTGCCAGGGTGCTGGGGGCGCAGGGGGCGGCCGCAGTCATTGGTCTGCGAGACCGTCTTGACGCCCCACGAGCGGACACTCGACGTTTGGCGGTGGTGGCACTGGGAGAAATTGGCCCACCAGCGTCATCGGCGGCCGGCAAAATGGCCGGACGATTGGAGTTCGTTGATGGCCGAGAACTGCTGCAACTGGTGACCGCGCTGGGCCGGATCGGTTCGAAGGCAACTGTCGCTGTTCCTGGTCTGGTTGTGGTACTGAAACACAGCCATCGCGATTCGCGAGGGGCCGCTTGTGAGGCCCTGGGACGAATCGGGTCGGCGGCACATGGTGCGACCGAGGCATTGTCAGCGGTTGCAGAAGGAGATCCTGTGGATTTCGTCCGTCGTGCCGCACAGCGAGCCAACGCGGAAATCATCAGGCAACGGGCTGGCCAGGTGGCCGAAAAACTGAATCCGGAAACCAATCCGGTCCCGGACGACCTACGAGAGTGACAATTCCATGCTGACGACTTTGCGTGCGGGGAGATCCTGGGGCCCGGTGGCCGTTCTGGCTGTCGTGTGGTCTCCACTGTTGAGAGCGGCTGAGCCAAATGGGCCGGTCGATTTTTCCCGCGAGATTCTGCCTGTTCTCTCGGACAAGTGCTTCGTCTGTCATGGTCCGGCCGGAGAAGCCAGGGAGGCGTTGAGGCTGGATTCGTTTGCCGCGGCGACCGAATCGCATGAGGGACGTCAGGCGATCGATCCCAAATTTCCCGGAAAGAGCCAGATCCTGGTGCGGATCCATTCGGCCGAGGAACCGATGCCACCTGCGGATGCCGAGAAACAGCTGACCGCTGCCGAGAGAGAGTTGTTGGATCGGTGGGTGCGTCAGGGCGGCACGTACGCCACGCACTGGTCCTTCGTGCCACCAAAGAAGACCGAGCCGGATGTCCGTCGTGAAGGGCAGCACATCATTGATGACTTCATTGTCTCCGGATTCGGTCGCCGTGGAGGCGATTTCTCGCCGGAGGCCGATCGGCGGACGCTGGCCCGTCGTGCCGCGCTGGTGTTGACCGGGTTGCCGCCAGACCCCGGGACATTGTCTGGGTTTCTTTCCGATCGTCGACCCGGCGCCTACGGACGTTTCGTTGACCGGTTGCTGAAACATCCGCGGTACGGAGAACACCAGGCCAGGTACTGGCTGGATGCGGTGCGGTACGGTGATACACACGGATTGCACCTGGACAATCGGCGAGCGATTTTTCCCTTTCGGGACTGGGTCGTGATGGCATTGAACCGCAACCTGCGGCTCGACAAGTTCATCACCTGGCAGTTGGCCGGTGATCTGCTGAAGGACCCAACTCTCGAACAACTGGTGGCGACGGGATTCGTGAGGATGAATCCGTCGACGGCTGAGGGAGGGGCGATTCCGGCCGAGTTCCAGGCCAAGAACAACTTCGATCGGGTGGAAACGCTGGGGACGGTCTTCCTGGGGATGTCGCTGACATGCGCAAGGTGTCATACCCACAAGTACGACCCGATTCCTCAGAGGGAGTATTACCGCCTGCTGGCGTTCTTCAACAGCACCGCTGAAGCGTCGATGGATGGGAACAAGTACGAGTACGGACCGGTCATTCGGGCTCCGGGAAGCTTGATGGCGTGGCGGACCTGGGACAATTTGCACGTCCTGAGGAAGGACCTTCTGGCGCGAAGTGCCAAGAATTTGAAATCCCTGGAATCGGCGAGTCCCAAGTACCGGAAGGACTGGACGGCCGCCAAGCCGGCGGATCAGCTGGTCCGAGTAGCTGATCCCAAGGGGCCGTTTGCCAAACTGAAACTCCATAAGCAGGCAACAGAACTGGTCAAGCGAGTTGCGGAGGTCCAAAAGGGATTCACGTCCACCCTGGTGGCCCGTGATCTGCCCAAGCCTCGGATCACGAAGGTCCTGGAACGGGGCGAATACAATCGTCCCCAGGGTGATGAACTCAAGCCGGGGATACTGACCGTGATGGGGGCATTCCCCGAAGGAGCCCCGCGAAATCGGCTGGGCCTGGCCCGCTGGCTGACCTCGCGGTCTCACCCGCTGACGGCCCGCGTCCTGGTCAACCGCATCTGGCAACGCACATTCGGCTATGGGTTGGTTCGGACGCCCGAGGACTTTGGTCTCCAGGGGCAACAGCCGACACACCCTCAACTGCTCGACTGGCTGGCCGTCGAGTTGCACGACAGCGGGTGGGACCTGAAACACATGCTGCGATTGATGGTCACCAGCCGGACGTTTCGGCAGAGTTCGGCGTGGCGCGAGGGGATGGAGGATCCGGAAAACCGTCTGTTTGCTCGTGGCCCCAGTCATCGGCTGGACGCCGAGGTGATCAGAGACATGGGGCTGTGGGCCAGCGGACTGATGGTGTCGCAGGCTGGCGGGGAGGGGGCCAAGCCGTACCAGCCGGGAGGACTGTGGTCGGCGCTGATGCACCCGGCCAGCAACACCAAGCTCTACGTCGCGGACAAGGGGGCGAGACTCTATCACCGCAGCCTTTACGTGTACTGGAAGCGGACCAGCCCTCACCCGATGATGACACTCTTTGATGCTCCCAGCCGCGAATCGAGTTGTGTTCGACGGTCCCGGACCAACACGTCGTTGCAGTCCCTGGGGCTGCTCAACGAAACACAGAGAATGGAGATGGCACGCGTTCTGGCAGGGCGGCTGTTGCGTGAGGCCAAGGATGATGACGGTCGCCTGGACATGCTGTTCGGCCTGCTGGCATCCCGCGATCCCAATCCTCGAGAGCGTGCCGCCTGCCGGAAACTGCTCGAGGTGATGACAGCACGATTTGCCAAGTCTCCCAAGGATGCCCAGGCGCTGTTGTCGACGGGGGCGTCAGCTCCTGATGCCAGGCTGAACGCCACGGCACATGCTGCGTGGGCGCAGGTGGCAGTGACCGTGTTGGCCAGCGATGTGGCCATTCTCCTGTACTAGACACTGCGGGCTTGGTCCCGCTCCGATTCCATCAGGTTTCTCTGAATCTCAAAGATCCATCCGGTGTGAACGCCATGAACACGCTTCGTGACTTCGAACTGAACCTGACCCGTCGACAGTTGTTCGGCCGCGGGGCCCTGGGATTGGGCACCGCCGCAATGGCTCAATTGCTGGGGGCGGACCTGCAGGCCGCCGGTGCCGATGCGAAGTCCGGTCTGCATCATCCGGCCCGGGCCAAGCGGGTGATCTACCTGTTCATGAGCGGTGGTCCCAGTCACCACGACCTGTGGGATTACAAGCCGAAGATGCGGGAGATGTACGGACAACCGTTGCCCGATCACATCCGCAACGGCCAGCGGATAACCGGGATGACCGCCCGGCAGAAGACCCTGCCGGTCTGCCCCAGCAAATACAAGTTCACCAGGCATGCCAATAACGACCGCGGTGTGTGGATCAGCGAACTGTTGCCCCACACAGCCACCGTCGCCAAGGAACTGTGCGTGGTGCACAGTACCTTCACCGAGGCGATCAATCACGATCCGGCGATCACCTACATCCAGACCGGGAGCCAGATTCCGGGGCGGCCGAGCCTCGGGGCCTGGTTGAGCTACGGGCTGGGCAGTATGAACGAAAACCTGCCCGGTTACGTGGTGATGCATGCCAGGACGAGCTTTGCCGAGCAGAGCCTGTTCAGCCGACTGTGGGGTACCGGGTTCCTGCCTTCTGATCACCAGGGCATCCTGCTTCGTAGCCAGGGGGACCCGGTGTTGTATCTCAGCAATCCGGCCGGGGTGGCTCGCCGGGACCGGCGAGCCCAACTCGACACGCTGGCACTGCTCAATCGCGAACAGCACAGGCGTTTCGCCGATCCCGAAGTGCTGGCACGGATCAAGCAGCACGAGATGGCCTATCGCATGCAGTCCTCGGTGCCGGAGTTGATGGATCTCTCGCAGGAGTCCAAGGAGACGTTCGAGTTGTACGGTGAGGCTGCTCGCCAGCCGGGGTCATTCGCGGCGTGTTGTCTGAATGCCCGGAGGCTGGCCGAACGGGGGGTTCGCAATATCCAGGTGTTCCACCGCGGCTGGGATGCCCATGGCAGTTTGCCCCGCGAGCACGAGTCTCAGTGCCGTGACGTTGACCAGGGATGTGCCGCGTTGATCAAGGACCTGAAACGCCGCGGCATGCTCGACGAGACGCTGGTTGTCTGGGGCGGTGAGTTCGGCCGCACCTCGTACTGCCAGGGCGGGTTGTCAAAGACGAACTACGGTCGTGACCACCACCCGAGATGCTTCACCATCTGGATGGCCGGTGGTGGCATCAAGCCGGGGATCACCTACGGCCGGACTGACGACTACGCGTACAACATCGCTGACCCCGATGGCCAACCGATGGATCCGCAGCCCAGCCGAGAGGAGTGGACACCCGGTTCGATGCACATCCACGATCTGAACGCCACGATCCTGCACCTGGCCGGAATCGACCACAAGCGGTTGACGTATCGCTACCAGGGTCGGGACTTCCGGTTGACCGACGTGCACGGCCACGTGATGACCGATCTGATTGCCTGAGGTGTCGACGGGCTGTTCAGCGTTCGAGACCATCGAGGTGCGCGACCACTTCGGTGACCGGGGTGACGTCACCCAGGTCGATGTCGATGTCGAGCAGATTTACCTCGTGCATCAACTCGCAACGCTCGCCAATCGCCTCGCGAGGCACGATCACGCGAAAGCTGTCGACCGCGTCACGACACGTCGCGTAAACGCAGTGGCTGGTACTGATGCCGGTGACGATCAGTGTGTCGACCGACAGCGATGTCAGCATCTCGTGAAGGTTGGTTCCCTTGAAGGCCGACGCATACCGCTTGTAAACGATTTTCTCGTCGGGGCGATGATCGAGTCGCGCATCGAGTGCGAACAACTCGGCTGCATCATCCTCCGGGACCGTCCACTGGAGCTTCCGGTTCTGGGGGCTGGGCGGGTCGGCGGGGTCCCATGCCAGGGATGTGAAGAAGATGGGCAAACCCGCCCGTCGACTGGCTTCGAGGACCTGGCAGGTTCCCTCCATCACGCTGTCCAGGTTGCTGCCGATCTGAAGATGAGGGTCGAGCCAATACTTGGCCATGTCGATGACGATCAATGCCGGCCGCTCGCCCCAGCCGACCCGCGAGCCCCAGCCCCGTTGCAGGTAGTTCTCCTTCAATGCGGCCAGGTGATCCCGCAGCGGGCCTCTCAGCTCATCTGGGAGCCTCAGGTCCTCGGCACCGAATGGCAGGCGGGCGGCATGGTCAGTGGTCATCGGTGGTCCTTTCGAGTTGTGAAACCCCAGCTGGGGAGGAGAGTGGCCGTCGAAATTCTCGCACATCTGGCCTCACGGCTAAACGGAGACGCACAGGAAAGGGTGGCGGAGATCGTCGAGAATGTCGGGCAGTATGCTCGAGTTGCGTGTCTGCGTTACAATCGGCCGCGGCGTCGTTTTGGCCGGGAATCGGTCCGGGAAGAGAGACAGCATGACGGAGAAGAGCCGGGCGAAGCGAACGATGGGTCGCGAGGTGCTTTGTGGCGGATTGCTGACCGGACTGGCAACGGGGTTGGCCTGGTCGTCGGTTGTCGAGCTGTTCTCCATGGACCAGCGGTTCAGCGGCACCGAGTTTCTGACATCCTTGGTCGTTCCGGGACTGGTGGCCGTGCTGGTCTGGAAGCTGTGGCGAACCGGACTCGTTAACGGTGTGCTCGTAGCCTATCTGACGGTGTTGGTTCCGTTGCTGGGAATGGGAGCGGGTGGAGCCAACGTCGCTCAGTCGACCCTTGGCGGAGCGATTGCCGGGATTGTTTATGGTTCCCCGTGGGCGATCTGGCGAGCGTTCCGGCCAGTGGCTGTCCACGGCGGACCGGCTGATTCGACTCCCACTGGGACTGACTTCGATGAGGTCGATCCGACGGCGGTGGGCTTTAAGATTGATGGTGGAGTTTCTCCGGATTGAGTAATGCCGTCTCCACTGGAGACGCCAACCTGTCGACAGCACAACATGAGCACATCCGCGCCATTGCAGGGCCAGGTCGCCATCGTCACCGGAGGGGCGTCGGGTATCGGTCGAGCGGTGGGTGAATTATTTGCCGAGGCGGGCCTGGCCGGCCTGGCGGTGATCGACGTTGCCGAGTGTGACCTGTCGGATCTGGATGCGGAGCTCGTGACCGGGCAGTTCGATGTGGCCGATGCAGACGCGGTGAGTGGTTTCATTTCGGAGGTGCACGATCGGTTCGGCCGGATTGACATTCTGGTCAATAACGCGGGGATCGCCCCGGTGGTTCCGTGGTCGAAGGTGACCGAAGAGAACTGGCAACGGGTTCTCGATGTCAATCTCAATGGCGCGTTTCACTGCACCCGTGCCGCCTGGGACCACATGCGGGACCGGCAATACGGCCGCATCGTGAACAT
Organism: Planctomycetaceae bacterium; assembly: GCA_002724315.1. GTDB lineage: Bacteria > Planctomycetota > Planctomycetia > Planctomycetales > Planctomycetaceae > UBA8437. The sequence continues at coordinate 34,166 of PBOJ01000003.1, forward strand.
CTCGTCGGTTGGGGCGTTCCTGGGCAGCGTGAGTGCACATCCTGCTTACGGCGTCAGCAAGGCGGGGCTGATTGCCCTGACAAAATCACTGGCCAAGGAGGGGGCTGCCGACGGCATCCTGGTCAACGCGATCGCTCCCGGGTCCATCGACACGCCGATGCTGGAGAGCTTCGGTCCTGAGGCTCGCGTGGAATATGCCGAGGCATCGCTGTTGAAACGTCAGGCGTCTCCGAAGGAACTGGCCGAATCGGTCATGTTCCTGGTGTCGCCGGCATCCAGTTACATCACCGGGGCCACTCTGCACGTCAACGGTGGAGCGTTGTTGATCTGAGCGGCCTCGCCACGTCCCGTCTTTTCCAAGGAACGACCATGTCCAATTACGACAACTGTGTCATTGATCCCGGCCAATTCCCGATCTTCGAGGCGCTGGACGGTTCTCGCGAAGTCCAGGGGCTGATCTCAGCCGAGAGCTGCGATGCCCAGGACATGGCGGCCGGATTGTGGTGGCTTCATCCCGGCGAAGAGTGCGACACCGATATTCATCCCGACGCGTCGGAGATCTACTACGTGGTCAGCGGCGAGGGGGTTTTGAGGCTCGGTGATGACCGGTATCCGGTCCGCAAGGGGATGGTCGTCTACATTCCCCAGGGGGTCGAACACCAGACGTTCAACACCGGTGATGAAGACCTGTGTTACTTCTGGACGTTCGCGCCACCTCCGAGTGGGCAGTCGCTGGCCGAACGCCAGGGATGGAAACAGGTGGAGTAGCCGGTTCAGGCGATCAGGTCCTCAATCACCTCGCCGCCGAACTGGCTCAGTTGTTTGAACCGGCCGGCGTGGAAGTAGGTCAGCCGGTCGTCGTCGAGTCCGAGCAGTCTTAGCAGGGTGACGTGCAGGTCCTGAATCGGATGGACGACGTCGACGGCGGTCGACCCGATCTCGTCCGTGGCACCGACCGTGTGCCCGGCCCGGACCCCGCCGCCTGCCAGCCAGACGGCCATCGCGTTGGGGTTGTGATCACGTCCGTACTTGATACCGCCACGGATGCCGTTGTCGGGAGTGCGACCGAATTCTCCCATCCAGACAATCAGCGTGTCGTCTAGCAGACCGCGTTGCTTGAGGTCGGTGATCAGGGCTGCGATGGGCCGGTCGACACCATCGATCAGCGAACCATGGGCCTTGGCAATGTAGTCGTGGCTGTCCCAGGTGCTGGCGTACAACTGGACGAAGCGGACGCCTTTTTCGACCAGCTTTCGGGCCAGCAGACAGCGACGTCCGAGGTTGTCGGTGCGAGGCTGGTCGATTCCGTACAGTGACCGGGTCGCTTTCGTCTCGGTGGAGAGGTCGACCAGATCGGGCACCTGGGTCTGCATGCGGAAAGCGAGTTCGTAGTTCTGCATGCGGGCTTCGAGCTCGCCATGCTGGGGATGCCGTTCGGCGTGGCGGCGGTTGAGTTGGCCGAGGAAGTCGAGGTTGCGGCGTTGTTGTGTGCGGTCGATCGTCGCCGGAGGTCGGATGTTCAGCAGCGGAGATCCCTGCGGTCGCAGTGCCGTTCCCTGGAAACCGGTGGGAAGAAATCCGTTGGACCAGTTTGCGGGTCCGCCTTGCGGATAGGAGAGTTCCGGCAGGACGACGAAACCCGGGAGGTTGGAGTTCTCGGTGCCCAGTCCCAGGTTGACCCATGCCCCCAGTGCCGGATCACCGCCGAAGCGATTGCCGGTGTTGATGTGGAAGTTGGCTGTCGGGTGATTGACTGAAAGCCCTTGCAGGCCGCGGTAGAAGCAGATCTCGTCAGCGACTCCGGCCAACTGTTTCCAGCGGGTGTTCATCCAGGCACCACTGTCTCCGGCCTGGCGAAACGAGAAGGGGCTCTGGACGTAATACCTCTTGCCCGAACTCATCGCGCTTTGTTCTTCACCGCCTCGTTGAAATTCCTTCAGGTGGAGACTGTTCAGCCGGGGCTTGGGGTCGAAGGTGTCCAGGTGTGAGGGGCCACCTTCCATGTAAAGGAAGATGCACTGTTTGGCCCGAACGGGCGAGACATGAGGCCGCCGTGAAGCGGCTTGGGTGGATGAGAGCATCGAGGTCAGGGCGATGCTGCCCAGGCTGGCTCCCAGGCCATACAGGTCATGGAAAAACGTGCGGCGGGTCACGGTCTGCGGCGTCCGGCGAAGAGGTGGGCAGGCACAAGTCTCAGTAGACGTAAAGAAACTCGTTGGCATTGAACAGGACCAGGCACAACTGGGCCAGCCCCCGTGTGCGGGCATCGACCTGGTGAGGTTGCAGGTCGGGGACGTAGTCACGGTATTCGAACAGCGTTTCTGTGAACGTGAATGGCTCGCCGGTATTTTCCTCGTTGGCCCGCCGGGTGATCCGGGTGGGCCACTCCTGCCGCCTGGCTGGAGGATCGGCTTGATCGGCAGTTGCCGCTTTCCAGTGCGCCATCGCCGCCCGGTGTTCGGCAGCCTCAGCCACGCGGCCAAAAGCAAGACGGAAGGCAAGGTGGATCGCGTCGGAGTCAGAGTCGGCGGTTTTGAGTACACGGGCTGCCAGGCCCAGGGCGCGGTCCGAGGATTCCTGTCCGTTGAACAGGGCGAAGACCTGTGGAGTCACGTTTGACGTTTCTCGTCGCTCGCACGAAGCGTCGGGTCCGGGCTGGTTGAAGGTCGTCAGGAACGGGTCGCGGTGGCCACGCAGCTTCAGGGCGTAGATCGTGCGGCGGTTTCGCTGGGCTGGCAGGGGGTCGGGGACGTAGCTGGGAGCAAAGGTTCCCATGATCATTCTCGGCTGGAGCGCGGCTTCCAGATTCATGTCCGGGCGGACCGGCAGTCCTCCAGCCTGGGGGTTGAGTTCACCGGAGACGGCCAGCATCGCGTCACGAAGTTCTTCGGCAGCCAAGCGGCGTGGACGGAAGACTGCGTAACCGGTGCCGTTCGGGTCGAGACGTGACACTGTGTCGGGGTGAGGGTGACTGCTCGAGCGGCGGTAGGCGGCAGAAGTGAGGATCAGACGGTGAAGCGACTTGATAGACCAGCCGCGGCGGACGAATTCCATCGCCAGCCAATCGAGCAGCAGGGGGTGAGTCGGTGGCTGGCCGGTAGCGCCAAAATTGTTCGGGTTGGTTGCCAGGCCACGACCGAAGTGCCCCTGCCAGATCCGGTTGACGATGACCCGGGCGGTTAGCGGGTTGGCGGGATGAATGATCCAGTTGGCCAGCGAGGTGCGACGTCCGTCGAACGAAACGGGGATGGTGGCGGCCAGTCCGGTGGCTGAGAGTACGTCGGGGCGAACCGGTTCACCCGCGGAAAAGACATCACCTCCATCGAGAATCGACGTGCGGTTGGGCCGGCTCTTGCTACGGGCCTGCTGGGAGGGTTTTCTCAGTCGGGAGGCCACCCGGCGGCGAACATTGCCGGGTCCGTTGTAGACCGAAAAGGCGATCGGGCGGTATCGGTCGGCGGACCAGTTGAACAGCAGTTTCCATTTGCGTCCCAGTCGGTGACGGCCGAAATCGTCAGGAGTGACGCGTTGATCGGGCAGCGAAGCCAACATCCGGTTGTTCGCGTCGGTTCGCTGCCTGTGGTACTTGCGATGGGCTTCGAAACCGCTGGTGTTCTCTTCCGGAAGAAATGGGGCATCGACCTCGGCAAATCGCGTCTCAGCAAAGACCGCCTGGATGGAATAGTAGTCACGTGTCGGTACGGGGTCGAATTTGTGGTCGTGACATCTTGCGCACCTCAGCACGTGTCCCAGGAACACCTGGCCGACGGAGTTGGTGACATCATCGAGGAAGAACTGGCGTGTGACGCGGGCCACCGACATGCCGGTGTGTTCCCACGGCCCCATTCTCAGAAAACCCACGGCGACCAGGTTCTCGGAGGAGCGTGGAGTGATTTCATCGCCCGCAATCTGTTCTCGGACGAATCGGTCGTACGGCTTGTCACTGTTGAACGATCGGATGACGTAGTCTCGATAACGCCAGGCGTTGGGGCGGAGGAAGTCATTGGCGAATCCGCCGGTATCCGCGTAGCGGACGACATCCAACCAATGTCGCCCCCACTGCTCGCCGTAACGAGGGGATTTCAGGAGCCGATCGACCAGCCGAGGGTACGCGTCAGGCCGTTTGTCGGTCAGGAACCGGTCAATGGCCTGTGGAGTGGGAGGCAGGCCGGTGAGGTCGAAGGTGAGCCGGCGAATCAGTATCAGCCGCTCAGCAGTCGGCGCTGGAGCGAGCCCACCGGGACGTTTGGCTCGGAGGAACGCATCGACGGGATGTCGGGAATCATCGGGGGGCACCGGTTGGCGGATGGGGCGATAGGCCCAGAGGTTGGCGGGCTGGTACTTCCGGTTGGTCCAGTCCTCGGTTTGGCCGCCACTGGTCCGGACTGTCTCACCGTCAACAGGATCGTCGGCCGGGAGTTCGGAAGCGGCGCACAGGAGCCCGGCGAGCACAATCTGCAGAGCGTGGTGTTTCATTCCGGTGGACCCGGCTGGGGAAAGCGCGATCTATTCTAACGTGTGTCGACTTGCGGACGAACAGGACGACCACGGTTGATCGAGTCATCTCGNTCGNCTTGTGAGTGGAACTGGATTGTCGGGATTCCGAGGCTTACTGTGGTGTGCGATGAGACGAGGCCNGCTTGGGGATGGTCTTGTGGCAGGAACACGNNTCGGGAATTCGGGCTCGGGGCAAACCGTGAGTGGGGAACGGTCACGACCGGAGTGCCGATTGTGCCAGGGCGGGGACTGTCGCCCATTTCACGATGATGGGCGACGCTATTTTCGTTGTCCGGAATGCGGCCTGGTTTTCGCACATCCGGAGTGTTACCTGTCGGCCGAGGACGAGCGGGCCGTCTACGATCGGCATCAGAATTCCCCGGATGACTCTCGTTATCGTCAATTCCTTTCTCGTCTGTTTGAGCCGATGGCCGCGAGGTTGCCACCGGGAAGTCGCGGGCTCGATTTTGGGTCCGGGCCTGGCCCCACGCTGTCGGTGATGTTTGAGGAAAGCGGTCACACCGTGTCCGTGTATGATCCGTTCTACGCTCCCGATTCCGGAGTGTTTCAACGGGAGTACGACTTCATCACGGCTTCGGAAGTCGTCGAGCACCTGCATCGGCCGCGCGAGGAACTGGATCGTCTGTGGGGTTGCCTCAGTCCCGGTGGCGTGTTGGGCATCATGACCAAGCGAGTGCTTGACCACGAGGCGTTTTCACGGTGGCACTACAAAAACGATCCGACCCACGTCTGCTTCTTTGCGGTGCAGACATTCGAGTGGCTGGCGAGTCTCTGGGGGGCGTCGCTGACGGTTGTCGGTGACGACGTCGTAATCCTGGGAAAATGACCGGTTTGATCGGAGTGTCTCTGCACGGGCCGACCAACAGTCCGCCGCGGTGGAAGTCGAGAATGGATTGCACATTCTGACCCCTGTCAGCGTTCACACTGGTGGATGGATCATTTCATGACCGATCAGCAACGTCCCGATGATTTCACTCGCCGTCGCTTTACCAAAACCGCCTTCACCATTGTGCCGCGTCACGTCCTGGGGGGCGTTGGGCAGCGGGCGTGGTGCCGCCGTCTCGAACTTCAGTTACTCGAGTCCGTTGACCGAGACCGTACTGCTGGGTGTTCTGGCCCAACGTGCTCCGGGACGACGACTCGAATGGGACGGGGCGAAAATGAAGATCCGCAACGCTCCCGAACTCAACCAGTATGTCCACAAGCCCTACCGCAAGGGGTGGACGCTTTAGCTCATCGTGAGGATCGGTCCTGGGAGAATCCCTCGGTCGTCAGCTTGAAACTCCTCATGACGGTCACTGCCTTGGCGAACGTGCCGTCACCTTTTCCGGCCAACAGCGATGTGCTGCGATGACGGTAGTTGGCTGTCACGAGGTCGACGTGACCGTCACCGTTGGCATCGAAGGCCAGCACGCCGTAGTTGCCCAGGCCGGTCTTGTAGTCTGTCCTGGGAGGGAACTTTCCCTTGCCGTCGTTGAGGAACACGCTGGCGAAGTCCTCGGTCCAGTGTGTGACAGCAAAGTCGAGGTCGCCGTCGGAGTCGAAGTCGGCGACGGCGAAGAATACGCAGTGCTTTCCGGCGGGCATAAGTCTTTCGGCCCCGAATGACCCGTCGCCGCGGCCGGGGAACAGGGAGACGGTGGAGGAGGACCAGTTGGCCGTCAGGATGTCGAGATTCCCGTCTCCGGTGAAGTCGCGGGCTCGGACATCATTGATACGGAAGCCTGAGACGTTGACCACCTGCCGTTTGAGCTGGGGCTTGGACTGAAACAGGGACCGTCCGGGATTGATCCAGTAGGAAGCGGTGCGCCCCAATTCGTTGGGGACGAGTACATCGAGGAAACCGTCGGCATTGAGGTCGGCGGTTTCGACGTAGTAGGCCGAGATGCCAGCTTCGAGAGTGATCGGCTCTCCGAACATCCACTTGCCCAGGCCCTTCCGGATATGGAGGCGTCCGGTCTTGAGGTCGCCCGTACGGCCTGTGCCACGTGCCGTGTACAGCAGGTCGAGTTTCCCGTCGCGATCGAGGTCGGCCAGTGCAACACCCTTGGCGTCGCTTTCGGTGGGAAGCCGCAAGCGGCTTTCAAATCGCCCGTCTCCCCGATTGCGAGCGACCATCACAAAACGACCCGTGCAGCCGACGACCAGGTCGGGGCGTCGGTCTCCGTCCAGATCACCGGTGGCCAGGTTGAACGAACCGTCGGCAAAACCCTGGCCTGAAGCCGGCCGGATCGGAGTGATCGCCCGGTGATCAAAACGGCCGCGCCCGTTGCCCTCGGCGACGGTCAGCAGCCCGAGGTCATGGAAGCCAATCACCAGGTCGCGATGTCCGTTTCCTGTGAAATCGGCGGCCAGCAGCTTGTAGGGCCCGGCGACTTTCGGCGGATCGGCGGCGACACTGGGGGAAATCCAGGCCGCCGCGAAACAGAACAGGGCAAGCGCAAAAGCGAGGCGATTCATGTGACGGACTCTCGCGTCAATCGGAAGGGGAGGAGTATCATTGGAGGCATCGTACAAGATGTGGACGTCCGGGGCGTTGGTGTGTGGGTGGCCACCGAATGCCGAGTTGAGAGTGCTTGGTCGGACCGGATGGCCGGTTCCGCAAACTTGAAACGTGGCGGGTGGGAAAGATGAGTGGTTCGCGACCGGACGGAGATGCGAGGCCCGGTGCAGGGACGGGAATTGGCCAGGTCCTGGTGATCGTGGGGCTGGTCTGCGTCTATGGAATCGGGGCCTATTGGGTATCGGTTGAAGTGATCCTGGATGACGAGCAGCCGTGGTGGTTGAAGATCGGTCTGCCTGCGGTGGTGGTCGGGACGACGGTCCTGTTCGTCACCGTGCTTCTGCAGCGGATGAAGGCGGCTAAGACCGACAAGTACACTGATGTGAAGGACTAGATCATGCCTGAAGAAGCGGAGGCGGCCGCCTCGACGGCCGACGAGATCCTGGTGGTCACCAGTCCACAGATCTCCGGAAAGCGGATCGAACGGACCTACGGGCTGGTGTCGGGGAATACGATTCGAGCCCGTCATATTGGCAAGGACATCATGGCGGGACTCCGCAACATTGTTGGTGGAGAGGTCGTCGAATACGCCAAGTTGCTGGCCGAGAGCCGAGAGCAGGCCCTGGACCGAATGAAAGAAAAGGCCGCGGCCCTGGGGGCCAATGCCATCATCAGCCTGCAGTTTCAGACGTCGGTGATCATGGGCGGGGCGGCCGAGATGATGGCCTATGGCACCGCGGTCTGGGTCGAAGACGCATAGGGCGAGGCAAGATGTCTGTGTGGAAGCTGTGGTGGATGGGGGTGGCGGCGTGGGCGGTGCTGGTCTCGGGCCTTGCTGCCGCCGAGCCTCGTCCCAATGTTCTCGTCATCCTCGCAGATGACCTCGGTTACTCGGACCTGGGTTGCTACGGTGGAGAAATAGAGACTCCCCACCTCGATTCGCTGGCTCGGGGCGGTTTGAGGTTCACGCAGTTCTACAACACGGCCCGTTGCTGGCCGACGCGTGCAGCGATTCTGACCGGCTATTACGCGCAACAGGTCCGTCGCGACAAGTTGCCCAATCTGCCCCGGGGGACTCGCGCCGGAGTTCCTGGTCGGCGACCGTCGTTCGGCAGGCTGTTGCCGGTGATGTTGAAGCCGGCCGGCTACCGGTCGTACCACTCGGGCAAGTGGCACATCGACGGCATGCCCCTGAAGAACGGCTTCGATCGGTCCTACTACGTCGGTGACCAGGGGCGGTTCTTCAGCCCCAGGGTGTTGTACGAGGATGACAGGCGGTTGCCGCCGGTGAAGCGGGGTTCGGGGTACTATGCTACCGATGCCATTGGTGATCACGCTGTGAAGTGCCTGAGGGATCACGCCGAGAACCACTCCGAACAGCCCTTTTTTCATTTCCTGGCGTTCACCGCACCACATTTTCCACTGCACGCGTTGCCGGCCGACATCGCCAAGTACCGGAAGCGGTACCGGCGGTCGTGGGAACTGGTTCGTGCCGAGCGGTACCAGAGGGTGCGACAGTTGGGGATCACCACGGCAAAACTCTCGCCAGTCGAGCGAGACCTGGGCCCGCCGTATCACTTTCCGAATGCCCTGCAGATCCTGGGGTCGGGAGAAGTCAATCGTCCGCTTCCGTGGAAGGATCTGACCGACGAGCAGCGAGAGTTCCAGTCGACGAAGATGGCCATTCATGCTGCGATGATCGACTGCATGGATCGGGCGATTGGCCGGGTGCTTGGGCAGCTCAAGGCAATGAAGGCCTACGACAACACCCTTGTGCTGTTCCTGTCGGACAATGGGTGCAGTGCTGAGATCATGGTCCGTAATGATGGCCACGATCCGAAGGCCTCGCCCGGTTCGGCCGCCAGCCATCTGTGCCTGGGCCCGGGCTGGTCAACGGTCTGCAATACGCCGTTTCGGCGGCACAAGACCTGGGTTCACGAGGGCGGTTGCGCCACGCCGTTGATCGTTCACTGGCCGGGCGGGATTGCGGCACGTGGTGAACTGCGGCATAACACCGGCCATGTGATCGACGTTGTGCCTACGATTCTCGAGTTGGCCGGGGCGAGTCGGCTGCCGGCCGACGCACCACAGGCGCCCGGCCGGAGCCTGGTCCCCGCGTTCGGAAAAGACGGCACGGTTCAGCGGTCTGATCTCTGGTGGTTGCACGATGGGCATCGTGCCATTCGGGTGGGGGACTGGAAGCTTGTGGCTTCCAAGGGAGGGGCGTGGGAACTTTACGACCTGAAAACCGACCGGACGGAAACCGTCGACCTCGCCGACAAACACCCCGATCGCGTCAGGCAATTGGCGGTCCGGTGGAAGCAAAGGATGCAGGAGTACCGGGCCTTGGCTCTGAGCGAATCCCCGTAGGGGATGAGACGGGACACGGGAACCGGTGCTGGCCTGAGGGGGCGTGCTGCTAGAACAGTTCGCCGACAGGCTGCCGGTTGCTCTCGACCAGGTACCGTGGACGGCCGTTGAAGTCGGAGACCGTGGCCGTGTTGGGGTCGATACCCAGGTTTCGGTAGAGCGTGGCAAAGACATCCTGCACGTGGACCGGTCTCGAGGCGGGCACGCCGCCGACCCGATCACTCTCGCCGACGATGCGACCACCCTGGATGCCGCCTCCGGCCATCAGCACCGACTGGGTTCCGGGCCAATGGTCTCGTCCCCCCTTGCCGTTGATACGGGGGGTTCGTCCGAATTCTCCCCAGACGATCACGGTGGTCGTTTCCAGTAGACCGCGTTCCTCGAGATCCTCCAGGAAGACCGCCACCGAGTGGTCGAAGACGGGGAGGTACTTCTTGGAGAGGAATTCGATTGAGCCTTCACGGTTCGAGTGCCAGTCCCAGGCGCCGAATCCGACGGTCACGCAGCGGACGCCCGCTTCGATCAGTCGCCGTGCCAACAGCAGTCTCTGGGGGTCCTGTGGTGCCCCGCCAAAGCTGGAATGGGTGGCCTGGAGTTTCCCGTAGCGGTCGCGGGTCGACCGGGTTTCCTTTTCGAGTTCCATGGCCTCGACAAGCCGATTGCTGGTCAGCAGGCCGAAGGCGCGGTCCTGGAAGGCATCGAGATTGTCGGTCTGCTTGTGATCCCGATGTCGACGGAGCGTCTCGAGCAGCGATCGCCGGCTTCCCAGGCGAGTTTTGTTGGCGCCGTTGAGCACCAGGTCCTTCTTGATGTCGCCTTCGGAAGCAAAGGGGATGTGTTCCAGTCCGGTGAAACCGGGCCACGATTCCCGCCCTGACGCATCATGCAGGCCGCGGTTGCGGTAGGGGCCGTAGCTGATCGGTGGCGACGCGTCGACATAGGGCAGCATCCCACCGGGTCCTGGTCCCAGGATCCGCGACGCGACCGAACCGAAGGTCGGCCAGCCCCCGGCGGGTTCGTTGTCGCCGTTGCGACCGCCCGGCCGGCCACTGTAACACTGGAACGACTCGTGACGGTTCTGCATTCCCGTCAGCGTGCGGACCACCGAGAACCGTTGTGCCGTTGCCGAAAGCCGGGGAAGCAGTTCGCAGAATTGGACGCCGGGGAGAGCCGTTGAGATTGGTGAGAACGAGCCCCGGATTTCCTTTGGCGAGTGCGGCTTGGGGTCGAAGGTCTCGTGCTGAGTGGGACCACCACAGAGGTAGATCATCACGACCGAGCGGGGCAGGTCTCGCTCGGGTGTTGTGCGTGCGGCTTCGAGAATCCGCGGCAAGGTGATCCCGGCAACACCCAGTGATCCCACTCGCAGAAAGCTGCGCCGGGACAGGCCGTCACAGAAGCCGCCCAGGGAGGGGCCGGGGATTGTCAGCACGGTGTCAGGTCCATCAGTGTCACTGTTCGGTGAAGCGATTATGCGGAATCGGCAGGCCCGGCGAAAGATTGATCACGCGGGCGTGCGGGGTGCCTGCTGGTTCGACGAGTCGATAGGATCACCGTAGCTGTACCACGGGGTTGACCGCGGTCTGGTGAATGGAGAAAGACGTCCTCATGAGATGCATCCTTCAACTGATGTCGGCTCCCTGGGCCCTGTACGTGATATTGGTTGGTGTGCCGTCAGTCTCGGTTGCCGCCGACTGGCCTCAGTGGCTTGGCCCGGAACGGGAAACGGTGTGGCGGGAAACGGGAATTCTCGAGACCTTTCCCGAGGGAGGACCGCCTCTGCGGTGGTCGCAGCCGCTGGGAGGCGGGTACTCGGGGCCGGCCGTGGCCGATGGGCGGGTGTTCGTGATGGATCGGCAGGCCGAAAAGATCGACCTGGCACGGGCGAAGATCCTGAACGATGGGGTCCCACCGCGAAATGCCAATTTCCTGAGAAAACTGTTGCCGGGTAACGAGCGGATCGTCTGCCTGGACGAGAAGACCGGCAAGAAGATCTGGGAGCAGAAGTGGACGTGTCCCTACACGACCGTCGCCATCTATGCCATCGGTCCGCGAGCGACTCCCACCGTGGACGGGTCGCGTGTCTTCGCGCTGGGCGCCGAAGGGGACCTGAAGTGTTTTTCCGTCGCCGATGGGAAACGGATCTGGGAACGTGATTTCAAGGCGGACTACGGTCTGAAGATCCCCGAGTGGGGGACGGCGGCCCATCCACTGGTCGATGGCAACCGGCTGATCTGTTTGGTCGGCGGTCAAGGCACCACCTGTGTGGCCTTTGACAAGCGGACCGGCAAGGAGATCTGGCGAGCCCTGTCGGCCTCCCAGCCCGGGTACTGTCCACCCGTGATTCATACCATCGGCGGTCGCCGTCAGTTGTTGATCTGGCACGGCGACGGGGTGGAATCGCTGGATCCCCGGACCGGCGAGGTGTTCTGGACTGTTCCGGTCAAGCCGACCTTCGGAATGTCGATTGGCCATCCGGTGGTCGAGGGCCGGCAGGTGTTCGTGATGAGTTTCAATCGTGTCTCGGCCTGCATCGAAGTGTCGGAAGATGGTGGCCGGGCGAAGCTGAAATGGAAGGGCAACGCCCGTCGAGGGGTCGGAGGTGTCTTCAACACGGCTGTGATTGCCGACGGACATGTCTACGCGGGGGGGCAGAATGGCCGATATGTCTGCGCCAGGCTGTCTGACGGCAAGCAACTCTGGAACACCTTTGCACTGGCGAACGGCAAACGGCCCGCCAGTTGGGCCAACGTGTTCACCATCAGGCAGGGCAACCGCTATTTCCTGGCCAACGACCTGGGCGAGTTGATCATCGCCAGGCTGAACCCGTCGGGCTTCGAGGAGTTGAGCCGTGCCCGGCTGATCGAACCGACTCACAAGGTCGGCAACCGCTTGCTGGTCTGGTCGCATCCGGCGTTTGCCAACAGGTGCATCTATCTCCGCAACGATCGCGAGATTCGCTGTTACAGCCTGGCGAAGCCGGGTGACTGATCCTCATGAGGGGGAGTCCCACTTGCCGGTTCGTCTTGTTCGGGATGTTGGGGTGGTTTAAAGTCCCGTGTGAAACTCAACCGTCCCAGAGATGGAGTCCGTCAGAATGCGGTCAGGCAATCCGACCCTGAGAGAAGCGACGTTCGAGCAGTATCGTGGTTACGAGTCGTCGTCGACGATGACGCTGGGCGGAACGGTCAACAAGACATTCATGCTGTTGCTGTTCGTGGCCGCGACGGCGTCATATTCCTGGAACCTGACCGGTGATTGGCGAGCAGGCATCGAGGCGGCCGGCGGGGCCGGTTCCGTCAGTACCGCCGGTGGCGGAGTGCATCCGGGAGTGCTGATGGGTGGCGGCAGCATCCTGGGGCTGATCTTTGCGGTGGCGACAATCTTCAAGAAAAACTGGGCGCCGGTAACCGCGCCCCTGTATGCCCTCAGTGAAGGGTTCATGCTCGGGGCAATATCGGCGCTGGCCGAACTCAAGTTTCCCGGAATCGCCTTTCAGGCGACCTGCATGACTTTCTGCACGCTGTTCGGTTTGCTGTTGGCTTACAAGTCGGGCCTGATTCGTGCCACGGAGAACTTCAAGCTGGGACTGTTTGCGGCAATGTCAGGCATCTTCATGATCTACTTGGTGACCTGGATCGTCGGGCTTTTCGGAGGCTCGATGCCGTTCATCCACAGTTCCGGCGCGATGGGGATCGGCTTCAGCGCCGTCGTGGTCGTGATCGCCGCGTTGAACCTCGTGATGGACTTCGATTTCATCGAGCACGGTGCGGAAATCGGGGCCCCGAAGTACATGGAGTGGTACGGGGCGTTCGGATTGATGGTGACGCTGATCTGGCTCTATCTCGAGATCTTGCGTCTGTTGATGAAGACGCAGAGCCGAAGGTGAACCGGCCGCCTCATGCCGGGTTTCCTGTCCCGCTGAGCGTTGCTAGCCTCGTGGGGCTGTTGCATACTGTTCGGTCGAAAGTCCACCCGGATCTTTAGGTGTTGGGGCTGGCGACCATGGCTGTTGCTCGGAATGGTGTCCCTGCGTCTCGGCTATCAAAGAGCTTCTTGCGGCTCCTCAACGGCTTTGATGGCCTGCTGGTAATCCTGGCGGTGCCGTTCGGCGTCCTGGCGCGGTCGCCAGTGGTCCGATGGTTGCAGTTTGGCCTGGCACATGCGGCGATTTACTGGTTTGCCAGTCAGTCGTCACGCCTCGAGTACGCCTTGCCGGCGCTGGTGATTGGCTGGGTCGGGATCCTGGCTGTGGGACGTGCCTGGGTCCGGAACGAAAAACGCCGTTCTGATGTCGCCAGAAAGCTGTTGGAAGAGGCGGACCCAGATCGTTATCCGGATCTGCGATTGCTCGCCCTGGTATCGGCACT
>PBOJ01000004.1 GCA_002724315.1 Planctomycetaceae bacterium
GTGGATCCCGTAAATCCCCGGCTGACGCATCATCAACTCTCCGGCCATCAGGTGGACCGCATCCCAGACCGTCTGTGCACGAAAGTCCCCCTTGCCCAGCCGTTCCCCCACCAGCCGACAGCACGCCTGTGGATCCAGTTTCCGCATGTCAGCGAGCAATTCCTGGACCTGCTCGGGTCGGCTGCCGGGCCTGATCCACTCGTACCGCCACTTCGCGGGCATCCGGCCGTCCGGGCCCTTCTGCATCGCTTTCCGGGCGAAGTCGAGATTCTGCGAATAGGTCTGATCGGCGAACGCGTACTTGTTGACCCGCTGTTCAGCGCCGAAGTCGAGCAATCCCAGCACCAACGATCGCATTGCCGGCTCGGCGTGATGCCAGCCGATCGTCTGCAACGTCCTCCAGGTGTTGGCAACAAAAATGGCCTTGTGCCCGATGTTGCGATAATCGCGACACCCGTACTTCCACATTCTCTCGATGACATGGCTGGCACCGCTACTGCGAACCAGGGCCACGATCGCCCGGTCGGCCCGTTCCTCGTCCCACTCGTTCATCGCCTGGCTGAATTCTCTGCCGGCTTTCCGGGGCGAGGGCAGCTTGCCGCGGACTGGCCCCAGCTTGAAATCGCCCTCCTCGATGTCCTTGGCCTGGGACGCCTTGAAATTGTCCAACGACCAGAACAGCGGCAGCAGTCGCTGGTCTGCAGGCAGATCGAGACTGAGCTGATGGGCAGCGTTGATCACAAAGACACAGTGGAACTTGAATCCCGGTGGCTGAGGGCTGACGTTGCGGATACCAGCCAAAAACAGCGACGCCAACAATTGGCGATAGGGGACCCCCTTCTTGATCTGCTCGGCCAGCATGCCCACGCACTTGTTACGCGGCGTTCGTTCGACCAGCTGCACCAATGGCTCGATGCCGGCGTGCAACTTGACCAGGCCCGGCGTGACCTGGACCTGGTCATCGGCCAGGGCCGGCAGACCGGTCGCTCCCAGCAGGCCACCGGCTCCGGCAGCCAGGAATTCACGTCGAGTTGTCATCACGGACTCTCCCTGGTCATCGGTCAACGCCCGCAGGATGGCATCGTCAGCACTCGGGTGCAAGTTGCTGACCACACGGATACGATTGCCCTCGCGAGAAATCGGTCAACCCGTGTCCCATCGACGGGCAAATTGAGAGATCAGCCATGAAGATCACCGACATCCAGGCCCTGGGCGCCAACCTCGGGGGCGGCAACCACATTTACGTCAAGGTCATGACCGATGAACACCTGATCGGTTACGGCGAAGCCTACCGGGCCGGCCCCGATATGTCGGTGGTGGCGGCTGTCGAGTACCTCAAGGACTGGCTTGTTGGCGAAGATCCCACACGGATCGAACACCTGTGGCGGATCATGCACAACGGATCCCGCTTTCCCGGCGGCTCGATCGTCAACGCCGCAATCAGTGGCATCGAGACCGCCCTGTGGGACATCAAGGGCAAGGCCCACGGTGTCCCGGTCTACCAGTTGCTGGGCGGTCGCTGCCGCGACAAGATCCGCGTCTACCTGGGCACCGGCGGCGGAACGCCCGCCGAGGCGGCCGCTGCCGCCGTCGACGCTGTCCGGCAAGGATTCACGGCGGTGAAGATGAGTCCCTTCCCGGCCGGCCCGGAGAAGATGCCCTGGGCCCAGGTGCTCAAGGGTGCCGCCGCCAAGCTGGAAGCCGTTCGGAGAGCTGTCGGTGACGACATCGGCATCGGTCTCGACCCGCACGCCCGTCTGTTTGAACCTTACAAGGCGCTCGAACTGGCCGAAGCGGTTGCGCCCTATCGCCCAATGTTCTTCGAGGAGCCACTGCGGCCGGAGAACATCTCTGCGATGGGACAACTCCGGGAAAAGCTGCCGATCCCCTTGGCCACCGGCGAGATGCTTTACACCAAGTACGAGTTCCGCGACCTGATCGCTGCCCGTGGCGCCGACATCCTGCAACCAGACATCGTGCTCTGCGGCGGCCTGCTCGAAACCAAGAAAATCGCGGCCTTGGCCGAGGCCGACTACCTGACCATCGCACCACACAACCCGCTGGGCGGAATGTCGACAGCCGTCTCGACACATTTCGCCGCTTCAACCGGCAACTTCCTGATCCTCGAATACCGGCTCGACACCGTCGGTCCGAACAGCAAGCTGCTGAAAAAGCCAATCCGGTTCGACAACGGGTACCTGGTGATCCCCGAGACACCCGGGCTGGGTGTCGAGATCAACGAGGATGCGATCAAGAACCACCCGTTGCAGTACTGGCGACGACCGCTGGTGATCGAACCCGACGGCAACGTGGCGTACCAGTAACGGTCTAACGAACCAGGACCCGGAGCAGCCAAGCCGCCCCGGGTCCCGTTTCAATTTCCGGGTTCATTCGGTCCCTTCAGGACCTCACTGGGTCCGGAGTTTCTTTGCCCGCACGGGACTCTTCGCTTTGCCCTCCGAAGCCGGCAGCAGTTTCGGCAATTTCTCGAAGTCGGACTTCGGGAGACTGAGCACGTCCCGCCAACCGTACTTCCCGTTGGCCTTTTTCGTCATCACCACAACGATGACGTTGGCCTTGGCCGAACGAAACTTGACCAACAACGCGTTCTTTTTCCCCAGGGGTGGGCCAAACCTGCTCGGCAGCCTTTTTCCGCCGGCAGTATGAACCCGCACCTCGGTGGCCTTCGTCTCGGTGCGCTTGCCGAGAGCCTTGCCGACCCCCTGCAAACCCAACCCGCTCTGGCTCAAGTCGACGAACGTCTCGGCAGCCTTCTTGGCTGCCTGTGCGTCCTTGATGGTGGCCGAACCCACCGAGGGCTTCGGAGTGCTCGAGGGCGGGGTCGACTTCAGGAACTTCTTTGCCGCCGGAGTTTTCATCCGCTTCAAAGCGGCTTCGGCCTGACGTCGCAGCTTGGGGTTATCCAACAGCGCCCCAAGGGCCTCGGCTGCAGCCGGCGTGTCCTGCCGCTGCAGCGAACCGATCGCGGTACTGATCAACCGGATATTGGCAGCTCCGGGTTGCTTCTTCTTCAAGACTGCTGCCAAAGCCGCGGTCGCCTGTTTCTGCTTGTAGCGACCCAGGGCGCGTGACGAATGAGCATTCAACAACTCGAAGTCACTCGCCGCAAATTCCGCCAAAGTCGGCAGCAATGCCGGATCCGGACCGTTGAATTGCAGCAGGAACGCTGACCAACCCCGAACCACCCGGACCTCGCTCTTGAGTCCAGCCTTGACGACCTCGGTCACGGACTTGTTGCTCCTCATCCCGAACAGCGTGCGACCAATTCCGTCCTGGCCCGCCGCGGTCTTCTCGGTGGCAAGCCGTTCCATCAACAAAGGCGCGACATCCGCACCCAGGGCCACCAGGCTCTGGCTGGCGGCCATCACCGTCTGCCGGCTCCTCAGTTTTGGCAGCAGGTCATCGACCTCGAGGGCCAAAACGTCCTTCAGAGCTTTCTGGATCTTCGGGTCCTTGCTCTTGCCGAGCACCTTGCGAGCCACGTTGCGGACTTCCGCGTCCTTATCCGCAAGAGCCTTCACGTACAACGGCTGGGTCTCCAGCCCCTTGAGGCTCGCCAGCGCGGCTATCGCCTCACGACGAACCGAGACCGTCTCGTCACTCAAGAACGCCTTGAACGCATCGCCACTGGCCTTGTCGCCAGACTGGAACAACGCCGCGGCAATCCGCACCCGACCGGGGTGCTTGGGCTGCGCAGCCAGTTCTTTCAATGCCGCCGTTCCGGCTTCGCCACCGACCAGGCCCAGCGAAGCGATCGCCGCCTGGGACACCGCCGTGTCCTTGTGAGACGTCAGAGTCTTCAACGTGTCCACGGCCTGGGTCGCCTTCAATTCTCCGGCACCGCCGATGGCAGCCACCAGGACCTCGGAGTTCTTCGAGGACAACGCCTTGACGATCACGCCGGCCGAACCGGCATCACCAGATCGTCCCAGCGCCTGCAGGCTGGCCACCTGGACCGACGGGTTCTTGTCGGACGTGGCCTTGCGCAACAACTCCACCAGCGGATCCGTTTTGTCACCCAGCAACGCCAGTCCAGTGGCCGCTCGTTGACGAACCACCGGATCAGCATCTTCCAACAGGTTCGTGATCGCGCTCTTGGCGCCCTTCACACCCGCCGAGCCCAGGTAATAGGCAGCCATCCCGCGTTCCTCGGGCTTCACGCTCGAGAGATTCTCGGTCAGGCTGGTTGTTGTCTTGGCCAGCAACGTGTCGACCGCCGTGTCCATCTTGGCACCGCGGACGTTCTTGTAGCGGATCACTCCACGGTCATCGAGGACGTAGATCGTCGGCCAGCCGCGCACGCCCCAGGCGGTCGCGATCGGGCCACGCGTGTTTCCGCCGTCCCAGAACGATCTCCAAGTGATGTTGTTCTTCTTCATCGCCGTACGCAGCCGAGCCTTGGGGTCACTGTTGACCCCGATCAGGACGAACGGCTGGTTGGCCAAGCGCTTCACGAGCGACCGCTCGTGGGGGTACATCGCCCGGCAAGGAGGTCACCAGTCACCCCAGAAGTCCAGTACCACCACCTTGCCACGGTAGTCGCTGAGTTTGAACTTGCGACCGTCGACATCTACACCGGAGATCTCCGGAGCGACCTTGCCGATCGCCAGGGCCGTGGGCAAATGACGCTGCTGGGCCTGGGCCGCACCGCTGGACAGCAGTACCGCTGCCGTCAGCAAGGCCCCCATTCCCACTCGTGACAGACTTCTCATCATCGGTCCTCTCGTAGCTGTTTCACCGGAAAACCCAATCGGGCCCGGAAGGAGACACTCCGTTCGGTATAGGTTGTCGAAAAGAGAGCCTCAGAACAAGAACGTGGCCACATAATCTGGAATCCCAGCCCACCGGGCGTGAGTGCCTAACAGGCGACCGACACGGTGATGCGATATGATGTGTCCGCCGTTGCAGAAAACAGCCCTTCGGAGACACTCGGATGACCGCTTCTTTCCACCTCGACCGACGTCAGTTTCTCGGCGGCACTGCCGCGACAGCAGCAGCAGCCATCGGACCGGTCGCGGAAGCCAACAACGAGAAGAAGAAACTCGTCATCGTCGATTGCCATGCCCACATCTACGGCACTCCGACAGAAGAAAAGCGGTACCCGACCATTGCCAAGCCTTACCGTCCCCCCAAGGGGACCGGGACGATTGCCCATCTCCGGAAGAACATGAAGGACAACGGTGTCCGATACGTCACGGCGGTCCAGACCAGCACGTATTACCGCTTCGACAACCGGTTCACCGCCGACGCCGCCCGTCGACACAACGACTTCATGGTGGGCATCTGCACGCTCGACCCGGACGAACCACAAAACCCGTGGGTGATGGAGTACCTGGTCGAGAAGTCCAACGTTCGAGGGATGCGAAGCATTCCCGGCAAGGACGGACGGATGGACTCCCCGGGAGTCCGCCGCCTGTGGAAAACAGCTCAACGTCTGGGCATCGTGATCAACTCTCTGACCTCTCGAGGTCTCAAACCCCAGGTAGCCGAGATGGCCGCCGCGCACCCGAAACTGCGCGTCGTGATCGACCATTGCCTGAATCTGACCGCCGACGACACGCTCGATGCGGCTCTCGCCGACATGCAGGACCTGGCCAAGTTGCCCAACGTCCACGCCAAGCTGACCTTCATCCCCACCGGGACCAAGATGGGGTACCCGGGAAAGGACCTGCACGCTGCCTGCCACGAGGTGATCAAGGCGTTTGGTGCCAACCGTTGCGTCTGGGGCAGTGACTTCCCCTGCGAGCTCTGGCTAAAGCCCCAGGACATCAACTACGCGCAGCACCTGAGAATCTTCACCCACGAGTTGGGGCTCGACGAAACCACCAAGCGCGACGTCCTGGGCGGCACCGCTTTGAAGCTGTGGTTTTCTCGGAAGAAACGCGGCTAGGCGGTGAGCAGTTCGGGCGTGACCTGCGGCGTCAGATGCGCCGTGTCGTTGTAGCTGTCGAGCGTCGACCCGGCTGCCGAGAGGCCAAGCTGGCTGACCGACGTGTTGTAGAGATCCCCGAGCCATTCGTTGCCGACGAAGGGTCGGCCGAGCAGTGCCGAGACGAGGACCGGCTTGAACATGCCGTGAGTCACCACCGCGACCCGCGTGGAGCGGTCGGCGAATTCGCGGACCAGTTCCGCCGCCACTCGACGCGCCCGCAGTTCGGCCTCATCAGGCCGTTCCCAGACGCGGCACTTCCACCACCCCTGCTCATCGATCGCCTCTGGCAGAGTCCAGTCACCGAATTCGCTCACGATCTCTTCCCGGGTCAATCCTGGCCTGCCCTGGTAAACCTCCGGGGACGGCCCGGCCTGGCATCCCCCCTGCTCGTGAACATCAACGAGCACCTCCGGTCGCACACCGCTGGCCTCAGCCACGGCTGCGGTCGTCTCGAGCGTTCTTCGAAAGGCGCTGGTCAACAGTCGGTCAGGCTCCCATGCGGCCAGTCGCTCTCCGAGACGTCGAGCCTGGTCCCGGCCGAGTTCGGTCAGTCCGGGATCATCGGAACGCTGCTCTTCGGGCAGCGAATTGTTGATCGACTGGGCGTGGCGAATCAGTAACAGCGGCATCCTCAGGCATCTCCGTCGCTGACAGGCAGCAGTTGCTGGACCGTGATCCCCTCGATCTCCGGCCCGATCGGCACAAAGTGCAGTCGGCCGGCCAACCAGTCCTCGTACTGATCGCTGTAGTGAGGACTGCCGGGATGTCCCGACTGGCCCTGGCCATCGACGGTCCACAACCCGGGCGGATCATCGGCCAGGTCAACGACGTGGCGATAACCGGCACCGCTGGCCGCTTCCCAGTCGGGTCCCAGGCCGGTGTTGCCAACGGTCAACATGTCACCACGGACACCGGCTCCACCATGGTCGAGCAATTCCGACAGGCTGCCCCGTCCGGAAAGCACGTGCTTGAGCGGCATCAGGTGCAAACGCCCCCAGGTCCAACTCTCGATATCGTCTCCCAACCGTCCGGTAAGCATGTCCAGCGTTTCGGCCATCGCGTCCACGATCATGGCGCGACGCTGGGATTCCTCGGCAAACCAGCCATGCGGGTCGCTCCCGAGCAATCTCCCGGCGATCGGTTCAACCCCCTTGGCCATCAGCTCGACCTCGCCGGCCTCGAACCTCACCTCGGCCACCCGACGGCACCAGGCTCGGAAAAACACGTTGAACAGGGTCGGCCCAACATGGTCTGGCAGGCACTCCCCGTCCCAGCCGGAGAGAATTTCCGTCGCCCGGACGATCACTGGATCCTGGCTGTCGCCGAGGACGGTGATCAATGGCGGCAGGCATTCGACAGCTCGTCCCGAGACGGCGTCGAGTTGCATGCGGGCGAACTCCTCCCGATCAACCGGCCCGGAGTGGGATTCGAACATCTCGCGAATTCGCCGCCCCCGGTGACCGCTCGACCAGCATCCGAACACCCGGTACGGGTAGCTGTCGTCGGTGATGCGGTGGTTGGCACTGCCCAGCCAGCCCCGTTCCGGATCGATCGCGTGCGGCATCGCCTCGATGGGGATCAAACCCACCCACGCATCATCCGGATCCCAGCCTCTGCGATAACCTCGACACAACGCGTTGCGATAAGGGATGCGGCCACTGGCCTGCATCGCGATCTGTCCGTCGGTATCGGCAATGGCCAAGACGAATGTCGGAACATGCCACGGACGCAGTGCCTGGCGAAATTCCTCCACCGATCCCGCACGATCCATTCCCAGCATCGCCTCGATCCAACCTCCGCCATAGGCTCCCAGCCATTTCAATGAGACCGGACCGGTCTGGTTGGCGGGGGCCGGCAGGAGGTCGTCAACCAGTGGCCCGTTCCGAGAGAACCGTACGGTCCTCTCGACGGTCTCGCCGCCGCGGACCTGGATCGACTCGATCACTTCTCTCGACGGTTCCCACTTGCCGTCGTACTCGAAACACCCCGGTTGCGACTCGTCGCTCCGCTCCTGGTACAGATCGCGTTGTGAGCAGATGTTGTTGGTGATGCCCCAGGCGACCTGTGGCGTACGGCCGAACATCACAGCGGGGATGCCGACATAGGCCATGCCGGCGACATCGAACGAGCCACCACACAGGTGCACCTGGTACCAGCAACTGACAGCCTCGAACGCGATATGAGGATCGCTGCCGACCATCGGTTGGCCTGAGACAGTCCGGCCACCCGCCGCCACCCAGTTGTTGCTGCCAATCGCCTGATCGGGATCGCCAACCACCGCACCAACCGGATCGGTCGGATCCGAGTCCCCTCCCGGCGGAGGATTCCACACCCCGGCCGGCAGGATCGCCTCGTCTTCCTGTTCACCTCGCAGATAGCTCTCCAGCAACGGGCCGTCACCCAGTCGACGCCGTGCCAGTTCGGGAAGCACGATCACCGGAAACCGACCCGTCAGGTACCAACGAAACTCGGTCTCGATCGCCAGCAGATCAACGCCGCTGAACGGCTCGGGCCGGTAATCGAGCAGGTCAAACTCGACCGGCCAGGCGTCATCGGCCAGCCCGTCGATGTGAGCGTTGATGCCAGCTGCGAACGCCGTGGTCAGACGTCGCGGTTCATCGGGCAGTTCGTCCCAGTGGGCCGCGGCGATGCGATTGAGACCAACGGTGCGAGCAACGAGATCGGTTTCCAGCCCGTCAGAACCCAGGATTTCGGCCAGACGTCCCAGCCCCTTTCGGCGAAGGTAGTCGAGTTGGAACAACCGGTCCTGGGCCATCGCCATCCCGAAGCCCAGAAACAGGTCCTCGTCATTGCCCGCGAGGATGTGGGGGATTCCGCGGTCATCGCGAACGATCCGCGCCGCCGAACCCACCCCGGCCTGCACTGTCTGCTCGAAATCGGGTAGCCGCGAAGCCGTCAGCTGGCTCCACCACTGATCGAAAGCCTCACGGTCCCAGCCCTGGTCGGCCGACACCTGGTCAATCGTCTCGCCCGCCCCCAGTCTCTTCAACAGTTCGCGATCGCTCATCGTCCTCATCTCTTTTTCTGGTGTTTCGCTGTCCTACTCCGGGCCTGGCTGCCGTTGCCAATTGCTCGAGCACCCCGGCAACTGCACCGGCGTACCACTCGAGTCCCGCTCTGGACGGGTGATGATCATAGGGCAGCAGGAACAGGGGCTTCGGTCGAGCGGGCACGTTCCCCCGCTCGATCAGGTCGACGGCCGGCACGCCGGCCAATTGCTCGAGACTTTTCAGCAGCGACAGCTGCTGACGGCTCATCCGGTACGCTCCCGCAGCCATCTCGGCATGCTGCGGCAGGTGCACCAGGACAATGTTCGCCCCCAGCGACCTCAATCGTTCCACGCTCCGCACCAGCTTCGAGTCACGACGGAAATCCCACCAGCCAAACCTCGGCGTGGCCGCGACACCCTCGATTCCGAAAAACGGGTCCCCAAACACCAAGCGGTTGTAGAGGAACGATGAGTTGAGGGAAGCATAGTCGATCCGGTTGGGATTATCTCTCTTTCGGGCCTCGAAATGGGCCACGAGGTCTGTGATCACCGGGTCATCGGCCCCACCGGTCTCGACCACGCGGCGGCACCACGCAGCATCAATTCGTTCGTCATGGATTTCACCAACGGCCGGACGGCCCGGACCGTTGCGGACCAATCTCGTCACCAGCCGGAATTCGCCGTCAAGTTTCCTGGTCTCCTGCCAGAACCGCGAGCGGTTCAGATCGTCACCGATGAAAGCGATGATCACCACGTCGAATGACCCCGTCTGAGACACGTCGGCGGCCACGTCCATCATCTGCAGCAACCCGTGACCACTGCGGGCCCGGTTGATCACGGCGACCGTCCCACCGAGGCGATCGACCAGTTCTGACTGCAAAAGCGCAGGCCAGGTCGTGCCCCCCCGCTGGATCTCCGAAAACGAATCGCCCACGACCAGGATGCGNGTCNCCGCATCCTCAACANCGGATTCTGGTGGCCCGATTGCCCCGGCCTCATTGCTGGTCCGCTCCAGTNNCAACACGGCCCGACCGTTGACCACGCGAACACCAACCACCTGCCGATCCGGTGCGTGACGGAAACCAGCCACTGGNTCATCGCGGATCGTGGCCTCGTTCCAGGCTCGGAACGTCGTCTGGACGCCCAGCGGCATCCCNCCGACGTCGACGGCCAATTTCACGCGATAAGCCACTTCGGCGAGAACCACCCCGGCGACGAGGCCGACCACAACAACAACGATCCGCCGTTGCCAGAACCGGCGACGAATCTGCGGAGAGGAGTCCTGATCGAGTGCGGGACTCGACGGTGACGTCTGGTCACTGGTCAACGTCGGTCTCCCCGACAATTCCCAATGTCTCACGGAGCGGCTCCCACGCTCCGACAGCGTCGGCAATGGCACGGTGGCCAGCAGAAGTGCAGTGTCCGTCCTCCACAAAAAACGAGAGCTCGGCGGTGTCCCCGAGTACGGGGCGGAGGTCGAGCAAATCAACACCCGTAGTCCGAGCCCAGTCGGCGACCAATTCGGCCGTCCTTCCCGGCCGCTCCAGCCAGCCATCATCGACGTCGAATCCCAACGTCCGGTTGAACGCCAGGGCCTGTTCGGAAACCTGTGACGCATCGGGAATCACAGCCACGACCAGGGTTGCTCCTTCCGACTCGACCAGTTGCTTGAGACGATCAAGATGATCGCGGGTCCGTTGCCATGCCTTGGTCGAGAATTCGGACGAGGGATCCAGGCTGTTCCGGAGCCGCTGAGGATCGAGACAGGCCTGCAGGTAGCGGTAGCCGGGCAGTTGCCCGGCTTCGGCCCGAGACCGCACCTCTTCGGGCAGGCCCCGGTAGTGGGCCTCGGCCACGTCGGCATCGACGGCGGCGGCAATCGCTTCCTCCCGGATCCAGGCCACCACCTCCGCTTCAGTCCGCTTTCGGTTCGCGTCAGTCGCCCGTGACCGTTGTTTCCGCATGGCGAGCTCGAGATACGTATTGGGACACCAGAAGTGAGCCAGTTGCCTGAGCGTTCCGGAAGGCTGCCAGTCGGCCAATTCCTGGTCAGTCTCCTCCTCCAGCACCTCCGCCAGATCGTTGCCGAGGTAATAGACCAGCAGCACCGCGTCGGGCTCGAACCGTTGCCCGATCTGTCGAAAGAGAGTCACCTCGCGGATCGTACTCGTCCCGGCTCGTCCCACATTGATCACCTCGACGTCCTGTTGCGACCAGTGCCTGGCCAGTTGTTCGGTGAACACGTGCTCGTCGGCCACTCCGACGCCGGCCACGAAAGAATCTCCCAAGACCACCAATCGCCGATGACCAGCCGGTTTCGACTCGGCCACCTCCCGACCTCGCAGCCCCAGCGAGTTTGTGTGAAAGACGTAATCAAACTCACCGCTGCGATGCGTAACGGCCACGTCGGGTTCCAGACGCAACAGGTGACGGCGGTGCGAACCGGCCAGCACACCCAGCAACCAGTCGGCCGGCTTCAGCACCACCACGACCACGATCGCCACCAGCACCAAGCGTTTCAGCCACATGCGGCGGACCAGCCGGCTGGAACCGACGGTCGAATGGATGGCCGTTTCGGACTCGGACGACACCGGCAAGTAACTCCCTCAAGAACGCGATTCGCATCGTATGTCGAGGAAGCAAAACCACGCAACCAGTCTTCGGGAACACGAGCGACCGGAACACCTCTCGTCCGCACCGCAGTGGTTGTGGTACATGTGACCCGGAGACAAAGGAGCAATCCCCCAGTTGGCACGTCGCCTGACACTCGTGATCCACTCGTTGGCCCAGGGCGGTGCCGAACGGGACATGGCGCACCTGGCCCGTTGCTGGTCCGGGCGGGGAGACGACGTCGCCCTGGTGACACTCGACTCGGTAGCAACCGACAGTTTCCCACTTGCTGACGGGGTGACACGGACCGGTCTCGGCCTGGTCGGACACTCCCGGAACGTGTTCGAAGCGTTCGCAAACAACCGTCGGCGAATCGCGGCACTCCGTGCTGTGTTGCAGCGACGGTCACCCCAGACGATCGTCAGCTTCATCGACCGAATGAACGTGATGACCCTCAAGGCTGCTGCCGGACTCGGTGATCCAGTCATCATCTCGGAGAGGATCGATCCCCGACACCACGAACCCGGTCGTGCCTGGCGTTGGCTGCGCAAACGAACCTACCCTGACTGTACGGCCCAGGTGGTGCTGACCCACTCGGTCCGTGAATGGTGCCGGCAACTGGCACCGGCTCGCCCGGTGTACGTGATCCCGAATCCCGCCCGCCGACCGGAAGCCGGTTCGGCACCGGGTGCGCCGTCCTGGGATGTCGACGATCGCCGAATCCTGCTCGGCATGGGCCGTCTGCATCCGCAAAAGGGATTCGATCGCCTGCTGCCCGGCTTCGCCCGCCTGAAGGAATCTCACCCCGACTGGCACCTTGTGCTGCTGGGAGAGGGAGACGAGCGAACCCGACTCGAAACTCGGATCCAAGAACTCGGACTCAGGGATCATGTCACGCTGCCGGGGTGGATTGCGGATGTCGAGAACGCGTTTTCACGGTCAGAATTGTTCGTCCTGCCATCCCGGTACGAGGGCTTCGGCAACGTCGTCGCCGAAGCCCTGGCATGCGGCGTGCCGGTGGTGACACTGGATTGCCCCAGTGGCCCCGGCGAAATCGTTCGCAACGAGGTCGACGGCCTGGTTGTCCCCGCCGAGGACCTCCCGGGCCTGGAACGGGCACTTGACCGCCTGATGGGTGACGCCGAATTGCGTGCCCGGTTTGCCGCCAGGGGACCCGAGGTGCTCGAACGTTTCAGCGAACAGAAGTTCCTGGCCCAATGGGACGCAGTGCTCGATGGCCGAAGTGAAAGCGATGTCGACGAGATCCTGGAACCTTGATCCGCCCGGATCTTACGATTCGGTAACGGCCATCTCGCCACGGAGTTCCAGCAAAAGCGGATCCGCATCGAGTTCAACGTCGTCACTGGTGATCACGACTCCCTGCCGGACATCCCGCACCAGCCGAGCCCCCTCGAGCAGCCCCAGGGGAACCTGCGATTGCTGACGGGCCGCTTCCGCGGTGGTCAGTTGCCCCCAGGCACAGTAGCCCCCCTCACCATCGATGACCTGGCCGGCAGACAGGTCACTTTTGGTACAAGCCACCACCTCGGCAAGGTGTCCAGCCGGACAACCGGTCGGCCGACCGTCCAGGGCCGCCGCGGCAATCGATGGTCCCAGTTCCAGCCCGATCCAATGATTCGGACGCCAGGCCGCCGCGTAGCGGCCCGACCGGTCAGTGGGAATCCCGTACTGGCGAAAACACTCGTGAACGTACTGGTGATCGGCCTCGACCACCACATACACTCCCCAACGAAGATCCGCCTCCACCGGCCGCCCATCAGTCTCGAGACAGCTGACCACTTCAACGGTGCCAGCATGTCCGAGCAATCCTCCCTCCGAGGCCGGCTTGAGCATCTCGGCCAGGTCACAAGTCCCAACCGGAGGGAACAAGAGCCCGTCTTCAGGAGGCACCAGCCCGGTGGCGTTGGCCACGGCGGCCATTTCGATCGCGCTCTTCGTGCCATCCAGAAACGAGTTGAACATCCGCGGGTTGACGTTGTCGCGCTGCAACGACTCGGCCTCGTCACCGTAGTGTTCGAACACCGTCTCGGGAGTCGATTCATGAAATATCGGCCGATGCCTCGTCCCCTTGCCGGCGGTTGTCACCGTGAAACCGCAACTGCGCGCCCAGTCGACCATCTCACAGATCAACGCCGGCTGATCGCCGTAGGCCATCGAGTAAACCACTCCGGCTTCGGTGGCCCGTCGTGCCAGCGCGGGCCCGACCAATACATCGGCCTCGACAGTCACCATCACCACGTGCACACCCGCGTCGACAGCCGCCATCACATGACGGGCGGCGGCAGCCACGTGGCCGGTACTTTCCACAAGTACGTCGATCCCACTCTCCAGCACCACTCCCACATCGGTCGTCACACCGACCCGGCCACGTGACACGACATCGACCAGTTCTCCTGCCGTGGAAACCGGCACAATCTGTTCGGCCGGCCATCCCACACGAACCAGCGAGTCGGCCGCCCGTGCCGGGTCCAGATCGACCACCGCTGACAGCCCGAGTCCAAGTGTCGTACGGGCCTGCGCCAGAAACATCGTGCCGAACTTGCCGGCGCCGACAACCCCCACCCGGACCGGATTCCCCTGTGTTTTCCGGTCCAAAAAGGGTCCCGCATTTTCTTGGTGCGACATGCTCGACTCCAGTTCATCGCTTTTTCTTCGCTTCTTTTCCAACGGTCACCCGGTGGTGCGCATAAGATTCCAGCAGAGGCAACGGAGGGACAGCCATGGACATCTATCTGCCAACACAGGCGGAAATCCTCAAAGCGTGCCGGGAAATCCGGTCGACGTGGTCGTCGCGCGAGCTGTTCAAACGTGCCGGCGTTCCCGAACCGACCGGTTGGATGCCACCCGGAACCGAACGCCCCCTGACGGCTGGAACCCGCTCGCTCCGGCGAATGACCGGCGAGGACTAGATCTCACACGGCTCTTGCTGACCCGGCTCACTTCGAAAAGTCGTATTCGTCGATGTTCTTGTCGTGGAACCGCAGCGGGTCCGAGAGGATCAGCATGGTGGGGTCCTGCTGGCTGAGTCGCACCTTGCCGTAACCGGGCAATTCGGCCCCCTCACCAATCTCCTGGCCCTGGACCAGGGCATGAGCGACCCGCACGGTCAGTTCGCCCAGGGCCCGAGGATCCCAGAGATAGAAGGCCTCGAGCACACCATCTTTCACGTAGGCCCGCATTTCCTCCGGCATCGAGTTGCCCGTCAGGGCGACGCTGCCAACGCGACCGGTCCGTTTCAAGGCTTCGGCCGCACCGGGGACCGAGTTCGAATCGAAGGCGATCAGGCCCTTCAGATCGGGGTGCTTGTTGAGCAACGTTTCCACCTTCTGGCGAGCCACCTCGACGTTCTCCTGGGTCACCACCGTGTCGACCAGTTCCATCTTCGGGTAGGCCGACTTGGCCTTCGCCTCGGCAAACTTCCGCCAGGTGTTCAGATTGGCGGCATCGAGACTGGCGATGGCGATCGCCCATTTCCCTTCACGGTTCATCTGGCCCGCGATCTCATCAATCAGGGCTTCGCCCAGTTCCTGGTCGTCAACCTGGTTGACCATCGCCGTCCGGCCACATTCGGGGGAATCTGTGTCCCAACAGATCACCTGGATTCCGCGCTGCTGGGCCTTCTGAACAAACCGCTTCACGGTCTTCGGCTGATTGGGAGCGATGCAGATCGCGTCGACCCCCTGTCGGATCCAGGTCTCGATGAACTTGTTCTGTTCCGACCCACTCGGCTCGGTCGGACCGTCGTAGATCAACTTCACGCCCAACTCGTCAGCGGACTTCTGAGCACCCCGTCGGCAGGCAGCGAAGTACTTGATGTTGACCAGTTTGGGCAACACCGCGATCACGACCTGTTTGTCAGACTTGCCGGTGGCCTCCGGACTGTCGGTTGAGGATGCCGGAGAGGAATCGCTGCTGTCGCCGCATCCGGCCACACAGATCACTCCCATCAGCGCGGCCGCCAGGAACCTGGCGTGAGAGCGGGTGGTCCGAATCGGCATCGCGTGTCGTCCAGGCATCGCTCGTCTCATCCTCCCAGTCATGGTCCCGAGGATCCGACCGATCCACCCTGTGGCAACGGTCCCGATCAAGCAGTCTTGTGAAAACCCATCTCGACCGCAATCGAATCGGAGACCGGCGATTCCAACTAGCCCTCGTCACGATGGCCGATCCGGGTGTTCAGCCAGACTCCGACAACCAGCAACAGGCCCAGCAACAGATACCGGAAGTGACTGATCTCAAACGGCAGATGCTCGTCACTCCAGCCCTTCGCCTCGCGCAACCCGTCATCGAGTACCGCTACCAACAGCGCGCCCAGCACCGATCCGATCAACGAGCCACGACCACCCTCCACGCGTGTCCCGCCCAGCACCACCGCCACGATCACCTTCAATTCCAGCCCTGTGGCGGTACTGGCGTTGACGGCTCCGTTACGTGCCGTGAAGCAGGTTGCGGCAACCCACGCCAGCATCCCCATCACCGCGTACGTTTCCATCAACCTCCGATCAACCGGTACACCCGCATAGCGCGCGGCCACCCGGTTGCCTCCCACCAGCAACAACTCGCGACGCCACCGCGAACGCCCCCAGAACCAGCCTCCGACGCCAGCCACCAATCCCACCGTTACCAGGGCTCCACTGAACCCACCCAGCCATTCGTACCCCGGCACATCGAAGAACGGCGCCCGTTCGGCATCCCGCATCACCAGTTGGCACAGGCCACGGTAGAAGATCATCGTTCCCAGCGTGGCCACAATCGGCGGGACGTCGAGCCGTGCCACCAGTGCCCCGTTGAACAGCCCCAGCCCCACGCCGACAACCAATCCCAGCGGAACGGCCGTGAACCAGAACGCGGTCCCACCGTCAAACAGCGACATCACCGCCGCAACCAATGCCAACATCGATCCGACTGACAGGTCGATGCCGGCGGTCACCAGCACCAGTGTCATTCCGACCGAAAGCACCAGCACGGGGGCGAGGCCGGGCACCAGGTCAAGGAACTTCAATTCGAGATAATTCAGGATGCCCGACATGGATGACATGTCGGCACCACTGACCGAGGCGAAAACGGCCAGTTCCAGCACCAGCAGAACCAGCAAGGCGACGACCCTCACTTCAATTCCTCCATCCGGTGCGCCGCCCGATGAAGGACGCAGTCAAAGCCGATCACTCCCAGGATCAATGCCCCCTCGACCGCCTGGCGAGCGTGCGGATCATCGAACGCATAGATCAGAGCCTGCCGGGCCAGGTACAGGAACAACACGCCCAAAAGAGTGCCCAGGAAGCTGCCCTCGCCACCGAAGATATTGGTCCCGCCCAGAACCACCGCTGCGATCACCGACAATTCGAATCCCAGCGCCATACGGGCCGGGTCGATCGTCTGCTGGTTGGACACGTAAAGCGTGGCTCCCAGTCCCAGGTAGAAGCCGCCAAAAAGGAACGCCGAAACGGCCAATCGGGACAGGTCCAGGCCATGGAGCCGACAGGCAGCCGGGGAGCTGCCGTGAGCCAGCCACAAGCGTGGCAGGCGGCCGAACAATTCACACCAGACCGCCCCACCGACCGCGAACAACAGAAACCAGACGGCCCAGTCTCGGCCCGGCACGCGGAAGATCTCCTCAGGCACCGTCAGGTTGCCGTCGAACCCGGGGACACCCACGTTGACCAACACCAGGGCCAGACCGCGATAGGCTGCCAATCCGGCCAGCGTCACGATCAGTGCCGGAATTCCCAGCCAACGAGCCAACAGCCCATTGCCGGCCACCAGTCCACCAGCGGCCAACAGGCAGCCGCCGAAACAGACCAACGGCGGTGCCCCGTGCGAGTACCCCATCGCGAACACGGCACCACCGACAGCCATCACGCTTCCGATCGAGAGATCGATCGCGCCGGTCCAGATGATGGCCGTCAGGCCAATCGCCGCCAACATTTCCGGAGCGATATTTCGTGGTGTGTCGACCAGCACCGTTCCCAGCCGCGAGACCGCACCCGGGACGGTGTCGCCGGGCAACA
Organism: Planctomycetaceae bacterium; assembly: GCA_002724315.1. Taxonomy (GTDB): domain Bacteria; phylum Planctomycetota; class Planctomycetia; order Planctomycetales; family Planctomycetaceae; genus UBA8437. The sequence goes on from PBOJ01000004.1 coordinate 17,603, forward strand.
GGCAGGCCAAGATCAAAAGCAGCAGCCCCATATTGCCGGCCAGCAGCCAGACCATGCGCCGACGCACCGGGGCCGTCATCCGAGTCAACATCCCTCGGCCTCCCGGGACACCGGTGCCAGCCCGGCAGCGGCCTGCAAAACCTCTCGCTCGGTCTGTGTCTCACCGTGACATTCCGCCACCAGACTCCCACGACTCATCACCAGCACCCGATCACTCATCCCCACCACCTCGGGCAGGTCACTGGAAATCAGCAGCACTCCGTGTCCGGCCGCCGCCAGCCGGTCGACAACCGAGTGGATTTCGGCCTTGGCCCCCACGTCGACCCCCCGGGTTGGCTCGTCGAGAATCAACACGCGAGGATCGCGTTCCAGCCACCGGGCCAACAGGGCCTTCTGTTGATTGCCGCCGCTGAGCGTTCCGACCAGTTGCCCGGGACCGCTGCAGCGAATGTCATAGGCGGAAATCATCCCGGTTACACGACGTCGCTGTTCGGCCTCTCGTACCAGTCCCCACCGTGTCAACCGATCACGGATACCGATCGCCAGGGTCGAGGACACGTCGTGATCGGCAACCAACCCGTGACGTTTCCGCTCCTCGGGCAGGTACACCAACCCGGCCTCGAGAGCGTCCCACGGCGACTTCGGTTGCCAGGGTTGTCCGAGCAACTCCATCGTGCCGGAGTCGGGACGGTACAGGCCATAAATGGCCCTGGCCAATTCCGACCGGCCGGCTCCGACCAGCCCCGCCAAACCGACCACTTCCCCCGCCTGTACATCCAGCGACACCCCCTCGAACATTCCGTTTCGCGACAGGTTCTGGACCCGCAACAGTACGTTGCCAGTTGTGGACGAAGGACCGTCACCGGTAGAGGAATCGTCACGAGTTCGGGGGAAGACCTGTTGCAGCGGCCGCCCCACCATCTCGCGGACGAGATCCGGCCCGTCCAGCGCTTCGGCCTCAGCCAGGTGGACCAATTCGCCGTCTCGAAGAACGGCAATCCGGTCGGAGAGTTCAAGAACTTCGTCGAGGCGGTGAGAGACATAGATGATGGCCACCCCGGAATCCCGGATCGTTTTGAGGTGATCGATCAACCGCCGCGCGTCCGGAGCAGCGAGACTGGCGGTGGGCTCATCGAGAATCAGCAGCCGCGCATCACGGGCCAATGCCGTGGCAATGGCCACCAGTTGTTTTTCAACAGCCGTGAGCCGAGAGAACTCGACGTCGGCGGCGACTTCGCAACCGGCTCTCAACAGGCGACGACCTGCCTCGGCCCGCATTGCCTCCCAGTCGATTCGCCCTCCCCAACGCCGCGGCCACCGCTCGCCCAACAACATGTTCTCGGCAACCGTCAGATGGCCGCAGTACTCGAGTTCCTGGTGAATCGTGGCGATGCCCAGGTCGATGGCTCGCCGAGGAGAATCGAGTTCCACTCCCCGACCCTGCCAGGAGATCTCGCCGTGGTCGGGGCTCAGCACGCCACTGATCAATCGGATCAGGGTCGATTTGCCGGCTCCGTTCTCTCCGACCAACCCGAGAATCTCACCGGGGACCACCGCGAGCGTCGTCGGCTCCAGGGCCACCACGCCTCCAAACGAACGGCAGACTCCGGCCAGTTCGAGCAACGGGGACCCGGAGGATAACGGTACGTGGGTCGACATCGGGACCAGCTTACGACGACGAAGGAGTGTCGCAAAGAGCCCGGATGGTTCAAGCCGCTGATTGCGATGGGGCTGGTACTGGCATGCCGGCCGCCGGACGGGCACAATCTACCCGTCATGTCATGTCTCCTCATGTCCACGACCGGAGAACAGCGATGATCGCCGCGCATTCCGGGACCTCACCGGCCAGGTTGTTGCTGATCGTTTCGACTTTGGCACCGTGCCCCGCAGCGGCCCTCGCCGAAGACATCCCGCGCGAACAGCATCCCTGGGGGCGTTTCGCAGTCGGCAGTTGGAGCCGCCTTCGCGTAATCGTCGAATCTGTCGATGAGAACCAGCAAAAGACGAAACGGGAACAACTGGTCACGACACGATTGTTGAAGGTCGATGAGCATGGGGTGACGCTACAGACCGAAACCGTCGGCGCGGGCAAAAACGACAAGCCCCAAAAGTCCAAGCCGGTAACTCTCAATTGGGACGGCACCCGCCGGGACGGGCGTCGCAACGAGCGGTTGAGCCTGGGGGAGGTCAAGATCCTGGGGCAAAGCCACACCTGCCAGACCCACACGATCACCCGGGTTGTCGACGCCGTGACCGTCACCACCAAGTCGTGGTACAGCCCGGACACCGCCCCCCACTTCCTCAAGCAACTGGTCCGTGTCCGCGGCCCCAAGCCTCGCCACACCGCCCGTGACGTCACCCGACTGAAAGCGACGCGGACGGTGGGGAAAAACACCTTCGTGGGTTGGGAAGCCCGGACCGTTGTCGCCGACCCCATGGGCCGTGCCCGGATGCTGGAATTTCACAGTCCCCTGGTTCCCGGTGGCCTGGTCGAGGCGAAGGGAGAACGACACGATCCCGACAGCGCCAAGATCGGCACCACCACCCAGATTCTTGACGCCTTCCACGCCATACCCACCTCCTGAACGCCTTCCCCTTACCCCCATCTGCCCCGTGCCTGACCACGACGCAATCATCATTGGCGGCGGCCACAACGCGCTGGTCTGTGCTGGCTACCTGGCCAGATCCGGACTCGATGTCCTGTTGATCGAACGGCGCGACTTCGTCGGCGGCGCAACGGCCACCGAAGAGTTGTTTCCCGGCTTCCGCGTCTCCTCCTGCTCCTACATCTGCCATCTGCTGCAGGCGAAAGTGATCGACGATCTGGAGATGCGGAAGTACGGCTTCGAGGTGCTGCCACTGGACCCCGAACCATTTCAGCCTTACTCCGACGGACGCCGCCTGGCACGGTGGCACTCGCTGGAACGGACACAGGAAGAACTGGCCAGTTTTTCGCTGAGGGACGCCGCGGCATTGCCCGAGTGGCACGCGTTCTGGCGCCGCGCCGCATCCATCGTCTACCCCTGGTTTCTCCGACCGCCTCCCACCCGCGAGCAGTTGCGGGCCTCGGTCGCCGGAACCGAAGACGCCGCCTTTCTGGATCGGCTGATGACGGTCAGCATGGGAGAGTTGGTGCGAGAGTTCTTTGAGGACGAAGCGGTGCGAGGGTCGTTCCTGCAGGTCCAGGACGTGGGCGATCCCGAAGCCTCCGGCGGAGCGTTCTGCTACACACACATCCGTTGCGATGCCTTCAGCCGTCCCGAGGACGTCGGGATCGTCCGTGGCGGGATGGGAATGATCGCCAACTCGCTGGCCGATTCGGCCCGCGAGCAGGGAGTCCAGATCCGTACCGGGACGATCGTCGAGCGGATCGTGATGGACAGTGACGGAGCCTGCGGCGTCGTGCTTGACGACGGTACCGAGATCTCTTCAAAGCTCGTCGTCTCCGGAGCCGATCCCAAGCGAACGTTGCTGGGCCTGGTCGGCCCAGACCGATTGCCGGCGGAGTTGGTCGCGCCCGCCCGCGAGATGCGGACCCGGACGAGTTACCTGAAATTCCACGCGGCGCTCGACCGTCTGCCGGACTTCAGCCGGTACTTTCCCGACAGCTACGACCCCCGCTACATCGCCAGCATGAAAATCTGTCCGTCGATGGACTACTACGCGAAAGCCTGGCACGAGGCGGCCACGGGACGGCCGGCGTCCGAACCGGTGATGGAGGTCCAGATCCCCTCGGTGATTGACGATACGTTGACCGAGCCGGGACAACACGTGATGTCGGTCTGGGGCCTGTACGCTCCGGTTCAGCCTCAAGACGGTGACTGGGACCAGTTGCGGGAAAGCGTCGGGGAGTCCCTGATCGACGTGTTGTGCCGGTACGCCCCGGACCTGAGGGACTGCCTGGTCGACTGGTCGCTGTTCACCCCGGCCGATCTCGAGCGCCGAGTCTGGCTGACCGACGGCAACATCCGTCACCTCGACATTGTCCCCGAACAGTACCTCGACCTCCGACCAATGAGAGGTTGGGGCGGCTACGCCACGCCGATCGAGGGACTCTACCTTTGCGGAGCCGGCACACACCCCGGCGGCGAAGTCACCGGCGCCTGCGGTCACAATGCTGCACACGCTATCCTCGACGCGATCTGATCCCGTCGTTACGACCACCCTGGAGCCCCATCGATGGACGACATTCGAGATTTTCCCGCAATCGACGTACACGCCCACTACGGACCGTACGTCCGGGACGACTCCAGCGACCTGCAGAACCGGCTGGCCAGCGGTGATGCCGAAACGGTGGTGGCTCGGGCCCGACGGGCACGAACCGAATGGACGGTGGTCTCGCCGCTGCTGGGCCTGCTACCTCGAGGTCGTGCTGACGCGGCCGAGGGCAACCGCGAGGCCGCTCGGATCATTCCGGCCACCGATGGACTGCTGCAGTGGGTCATCATCGATCCCACCCGTCCCGAAACGTATGAACAGGCGGCCGAGATGCTGGCCACACCACGGTGCGTGGGCATCAAGCTGCACCCCGAGGAGCACTGTTACCCGATCACCGAACACGGCGACGCGTTGTTTGCCTTCGCCGCCGAGCACCGTGCAGTGGTGCTGGTTCACAGCGGGGACGAAAACAGCCTCCCGGCCGATTTCCTGCCGTACGCCGAACGCTATCCCGAGATCCGATTGCTCCTGGCGCACCTGGGCAACGGTGGGGGCGCTGCCGGAGATCCGTCCACCCAGGTCCGGGCGATCCAGGCATCGACCCAGGGCAACGTCTACGTGGACACCTCCAGTGCCCGCTCGATCATGCCCCAACTGGTCGAATGGGCCGTCGGTGAGATCGGAGCTGACCGGATCCTCTACGGCACCGACACGCCTCTCTATTCTGCCGAGATGCAACGGGCGAGAATCGACCATGCCGAGTTGACCGATGACCAGAAGAAGCTGATCCTCCGTGAGAACGCTGTGGCCCTTCTTGATCTGCCGGGAGACAATCACTCGTGACCCACCCCCAACACTCGCTCGCAGGTCACTCGTGCCGGGGACTGCTGATTGCGGCCCTGGCAGTTGTGCTGATCAGCGCCGCCCCCGGCACCCTTCCAGTGACAAAACCGGGACAGGCGGCCGGCACCAAAAAGAAACCCAAAAAGAAACCCAAGAAGAAAACCGGCAGCCTGAAATCCCTGGCGGCCAAACCTCTGCCGCTCGAACAGGCACGGCAACGAGCTCAACTGCTGCACGACATTTTCGAGTCGACGCTGCTGACCATGCATCGGCACTATTTCGAGCCGGACAAGCAACGGGTCATTCCGTCGCGGGCCCTGGAAGACGTGTTCTACACCGGGCGTCGTCGCTGGGGAGTCGAAGCCCGCTGGCTGGCCGTATCGGCACAGGCCATGAACATCGACCACAAGCCAAAGACCGTTTTCGAGAAGGCTGCCGTGCGGGTCCTGGCCACCGGGAAGAAGCGGCACGAGGAGGTCCGCGACGGGACCTACCGGATGGCCGCGCCGATCGTCCTTTTCGCCAACTGCATCCGCTGCCACACCACCCGCCGACGCAACCCGGTGGCGGGACTGGTGCTGAGCATGCCGGTCAAGTCCGAGTGAAGCGGACGCCTCCGGCCTTGGCCGCCTTGACCATCGACCCGTAGCATTCGTCACAGGCCGTCTCGAACTTCATGTTCGTGAAGCACTCGACCGATGCGCTGGCAGCAAACCCTGCCGCCTTCAGGCCGCGGAAGATCCGGTCGTAGGCCAGCACGCCGCGGCCTGGCAGCAGATGCGTCCATTTCGGGTAGGTGCCCTTGTGGTCCTTGAGGTGCGCGTGAACGATCTGCTTGGAGAAACGGCGAGCCAACTTCGACGGATCGATTCCCATCAGGGTCAGGTAACAGGGATCAAAATTGATCCCGAAGTGCTCGTTGTCGACGTCGTCGAAGAGCCGTTGCTGGACGTCGGGACTGTCGTTGATCCAGGTCGGCCAGATGCCGTCGACGGCCAGGTAGACGTGCTTGGATGCGGCGTGATCGGCCGCCTTGCGGATGGCCGCCACCGTCCGCTTCCACTCGACCTTGCGGTCCACTCCGTCGTGATAACCACCCATGTGGAACGTCACCACCGTCGCGCCCAGATCGGCAGCCAGGTCAACAGTTCCAACCAGATCCAGGGGCTTCTGCTTGGGATCGGCCAGAGAACTGGTCAGTTCCGCGTGGGTGATAACGGCCTCGAGCCGAAGTTTCAGCCGTTCGGCCGTTCGGCGTGTCAGCTTGCGACGGGAAGTGTCAAACGAACGCGGGTCGGCCGAGTTGCCGTTGGTGCCCGAGACGTCGATCCCCGAATAACCCGCCTTGGCAATTCGCTCCAGGCACGGGACGATCGGCATTTTCAGCCGATCGGTATAACTGTAGGTGTAGAACGAGAGTCTCATGCTGGGCCATCCTTCACTGACATCGGACCTCCTTCAGGGTACGATCACCACCCCGCCTTCGTAAAGCCGTGACCCACTCGTCACCAGGAAGTTCCGATCGACAATGTCCACACTGATCGCAGCCGCTGCAGATGCCTCCGAGTACGGAGCCCGTTTTCAGACTGACGGTGTGCTGGTGGTCGACCCGCTGGTCGACGCGGCCACCGTTGAGAGCCTGAAACGCAGAACGGCCGAGATCGCCGAGAGATCGGTGGCCTACCCGACCGAATTCCTCGAACTCGAGCCCGGCGCCTCGGTCATCGAGTTGGCGACTTTGCGGAAGATCAATCACTGCCACTTCCACGACGACATCTTCGCCCAACACGCGGCACATCCGGGCATCCTGGACGTGGTCGAAGCCCTGATCGGGCCCGACATCAAGGTCTTCAACAGCCAACTTTTCATGAAGCCTCCCGGTGGCGTCGAAAAACCCTGGCACCAGGACTCGGCCTACTTTCCGCTCGATCCACAAATCGTCGTCACCTGCTGGACAGCTCTCGACGAGGTCACCGTCGAAAACGGCTGCATGCACGTAATCATCGGAAGTCACCGCGAGGGCATCCGCGATCACGATCAGGAATGGATGATCGGAAACCGCAAGGACATGCAGGTGCCGGACGCCCAGATCGATGACGTTCGGTCCCGCGGCATCACGCTCTCCGCCGGAGGCTGCTCATTTCACCACGGTATCCTGCTGCACCGATCGGGGCCGAACGGCACCAGCCAATCGCGACGCGGACTGGCTGTACACTATATCCCCGGCAACTGCCGGTGGATCGGGCCGCCCGAGAAGGAACACGAATTCCGGGTCGTGCGTGGCCGTGATACGACGGCTTAGCCGTCGTCAGATCCGAGGATCTGGCAGTTGGGCAACGCGGCCTGCAGTTGACGGACGGCTCCGGGACGCATCTTCGTCTCGGTCAAATCCAGCTCACGCAGGTTCGACAGTGCCCGCAGATGTCTGAGACCCGAGTCGGTGATCTGGGTGCGTGCCAGGTTGAGCCGCTGCAGGTTGCCCAGTCCCTTGACCGACAGCAGTCCGGAATCGGTCACACCGGTCCCGGACAGGTCCAGACGCTGCAACGCGGTCAGCCCCTTGAGGTGTTCGACACCGACATCGCTGATCGTCCCACTGCCGCCGACATCCAGCCGCAAAAGTCCCGTCAACGGCTTGACCGATTCGAGGCCCTTGTCGCCGATTCCTGCCGAGAGCACCAGTTGCCGGAGACTGGTCATCGACTTCAGGTGCGTCAGGCCCGCGTCATCGACACGTGTGCCGTCCAGACGCAGTTCCGCCAGTTTCAGCGCCGACAGGGATTCGAGACCGGCTGAGCCAACTTCGGTGTTGGCCAAATCGAGCCGCTGGAGCTTGGTCAGCAACTTCAGGTAGACCAGGCCCGAGTCGGTCACCGGAGACCGTGAGAGGTTCAATTCGATCAGAGCCGTCAGGGACTTGATGTGTTCCAGTCCGGCCGAACTGACCTTGGTTCCCGAGAGGTCGAGTTCCTGCAGGGCCTTGAGAGTCGCGAGAGCCTCGAGATTCGAATCACCGATCGGCGTCTCGGACAGGTGAAGCGTCCGCAGCGCGGTCAGCCCCTTGAGGTGTTCCAGGCCGATGTCGGTGATCCCTTCCTGTCGGTTGAGGAACAACTGCTGGAGAGTTGTCTGTCCCTTCAGTTTTGCCAGCCCCTGGTCGGTCAGGTACCGGCCGTGGAAGTCGAGCACGATCGGCTTGCCGTTGCCGTCGACTCGGGCTCTCAGGGCACTGGCCTTCAAGGCCTCGGTCAAATCGAGCGCATCTTGTGCCGCCTTGGCCACTTCAACCTTCTTCTTGTCTTTCTCGTCCTTGGCCACCGGCAGCGGGTCGTTGTTTTCAGCCGCTTCTGCCAATGCAGCCAACAGGACGTCATCCTTTGAGTCCGAGGAATCCGTCGCGGCTGCCGCGACCGGGCTGACCGTTTCCTCGTCGGTCACCGCCTCAATGTCCGGGGCCTCAGCTGTCGGCGCATCACTGCACCCAACCCACGCACAAACCACCATCACGCCGATCCCGGCCCGGAACAATTGCCGCATGCCTGACTCTCCCTAGTTCCTGATTTCCTGTCGACCTGGGTGCGGTGAACTCGATGCCGCTGTCCCCCAGACAGGGGGCAACGGCACCCGAACCGGGCCGACCATACCGCAGTTCAGACTGTCTAGCAAACCAGCCAATTCGCTCTCGACGAATCCTCGCCCCAGCACACGACTTACGACTGATCTTGCCATCGACGGACTTGGGCCGGAACCGGCATTCCGCTAGGGTGACCACGGCAGTTCCGCGCAGAATAGGCCTGGGCATGACGACTCCCGGAACAGACGTTCGCAACGATTCTTCAGCACACGAATCCCCCGTTTCGGCCCCGGCCGACAACGGTGAGAACGGCGTGGATTCGGTGGACGCGAGCTTCGTCGAGACCGCCCTGACGCTTAGCGGAAAGAGCCAGGAAGAGGCGCGAACCACCGGGGCGATTGACCGGGCAGATGAGCAGGTCGAGTCTCTGTTTGACCGCAAGTACCAGACCGTCGGCAGCCCTGTCCACCGGGCTGTCTGGGAACATTCGTTTCCGGTCGAACTGTTCGTTTCACGAGATGTTCCCGATGACGCGGAAGTCGATCGAGTGATGACCGACTCGGTGAATGTCGTCTCCGACCGGCGCCGGGCGGGCACGTTGCTGGGCGAAGACCGCCGCATAACACCGGAGACACTCGATGCGCTGTCCAAAGCGGGTTACTGGGGGTTACTGGTCGACCGGACGTACGGTGGCTCCGGCTCCAGTTTCTCGCAATTCGCCCGTTTCCTGACACGAATGGCCACTCACGACGCCACCGTCGCCGGCCTGGCCAGCGTGCACGGATGCATCGGTGCTGTCGACCCATTGATCGGTTTCGGCAACGACGAGCAAAAGCAGCGGTATCTGCCGCGGTTGGCTCGAGGTGAAAGAATCTCGGCATTCGCCCTGACCGAGCCCGGAGCCGGATCAGACCTGACCGCGATGAAGACCACAGCGATCGCCGATGGAGACGACTACGTCGTCAACGGCGAGAAACTGTTCATCACCAACGCTGTCCCGGGGCGCACCATCGGCCTGGTCTGCCGGATCGACGATCGACCCGCGGTGCTGATCGCCGACCTGCCCGACGAGGAAGACGAGCACTTCCAGGTCGTGCCGTATGGGCTCTACGCCCTGAAACACTCGTTCAACAACGGGCTGAAGTTCATCAACTTCCGTGTCCCCCGTAGCAACCTGCTGAATCCATCGCGTGGTGACGGCCTGACAATCGCCTACCACGGACTCAATCGCGGTCGCGTGGCGTTGTGCGCCACGGCGGCGGGTTCGATGAGAGTGATGCTGGCCGGGATGCTGCCCTGGGCCGCCTACAGAACGACCTACGGACAGGCGATCGAGCGGCGGGAACTGGTGCAAAGGCGTGTCGGTCGCCTGGCGGCACTGATCGTCGGTTGCGACGCCCTGGTCGACTGGTGCAGTTGGCAGCTCGACGAGGGCTACCGCGGCGAGATGGAATGCATCATCGCCAAGATTTTCGGTAGCGAATCGCAGAAAGAGGCAGCGATCGAGCTGTGCATGAAAACACACGGCGGTCGGGCCTTCCTGCACGGTCACCTCTTCGGTGACAACGTCCACGAGTATCTCGCCCCGTGCATTTACGAGGGCGAGGGCGAAATGCTGGGAATGGCCTTCCTGAAGTCACTGGTCAAGGACCACGGTCGGCGATTCTTCGAACCAATCGGACGACGGGCCTCCGAACTCGGATTGAAACGCCCCAGCCCTCTCAACCCGGTGCACGCCTGGGGACTGCGACGCGAGATCGCTCCCTACGGAATCTGGAAACTCAAACAGTTGCTGGCCGGCTGGCGACGCCCCCGGCTGGAACTGAAATGTCGTCGGCTGGCGAGCCTGGCAAAGTTTGCCGTCGACGGCCTGCAGAGATCACGGCTCGAGATCGATTCGCTGATGATCCGCCACCAGCTCAAACTGCCCGATCGCCAGGTGTCGATGGCCGAGTTGTCCCAGAGGATCCAGGACCAGGTGGTCATGCTAATCACCGCACTCTGGGCCGACTCCCACGGTGACCCACTGGTCCGTGACGCCGCGGTGGTCCTGGGCAACGATTTCCGTCGCCGTCTGACCGGTCGCCGTGTGACCGGCCACGAAGTACGAACGGCGACAAAACTGGGAGCCGCGATCGCCGAGAACGGATTCGTGCTTCTGGAGGGGATCGTCCCCGATGACATCCTGATGCGGTACGACGATGACGGATCCGGTTCGCCACAGGTGTCTTGACAGTCGTCGTCGACGACAGTGGAGTGGTCCGACATGACTACGGCGTGGCATTTCGAAGAACTCGACGGATCGATCGGCCTGTTGACCATTGACCTGCCCGACAAGCCGGTCAACACGCTGGGGCGAGAGGTGATGTCGGAGTTGGCCGAACACGTCCGGCAACTGGGTGACCGTGACGACCTGGTTGGCCTGCTGGTACGCAGTGGCAAACCCGGGCAGTTCGTCGCCGGTGCCGATCTCCGTGAACTCGGCCTGCTGGTCAATGCCAGCGACGAATTGATCGAAGAGGGCCTCTCCAGCGGCCACGATGTGTTTTCGGCGATTGGCGAACTGCCGTTCCCGGTCGTCGCATTGGTCGACGGAAAATGCCTGGGCGGTGGGACCGAATTGATCCTGTCGATGGATGAACGGATCGCCGTCGACGCACCGGGGGTGGACATCGTGTTACCCGAGGTCAAGATTGGTCTCTTTCCGGCCTGGGGCGGATCGCAGAGACTGCCACGGCTGGTCGGACTGCACCACGCCATCGACATCATCTGCGGCGGGGCTCCGGTGGCCGCAAAACGGGCAGCGGAACTGGGGCTAGTCTTCGACGCGGTCGATGCCGGAGAACTGGTCAACGAGGGACGTCGCCTGATCACGTGGCTGGCCAAAGACGACCGCTACCTGGCGATCCGGGAACAGAGACGAGCCCCGATGGGACTCAGCGACGACCAGGTCGCCTTCAGCTTTGCCGTCGCCGCCGGCCAGGTGATGCTCAAGACCAAGGGCCAGTATCCTGCTCCGATGGCAGCACTCGAATCCATGCAGCAAGGGCTCAACCGGCCGCTCGACGAAGGCCTGGCCATCGAACGCGAGTGTGCTCGCCAGATCGTCGGCAGCGAAATCGCCGGCAACATGATCCGGATCTTCTTCATGCAGACACGGGTCAGTCAGGACGCCGGAGGACCAACCGGCGCCGAGCCTCATCCTGTCAACCGGGTCGGGGTACTGGGGGCCGGCCTGATGGGAGCGGGAATCGCCACCGCGCACGCACGCCGCGGGATTCCCGCCACCATGATCGACGTCGACAATGATCGACTGTCCGGAGGCCTGAGCAGTGCCGCCGACGTGGTCAAAAGCCGAATCAAGATCGGCCGGGCCACCCAGGAAGACCTCGGCAACATGATGGCATTGCTCTCGACAGCCACCTCCCACGGCGCACTGGCCGGCTGCGATGTGGTGATCGAGGCGGTGACCGAAAACGAGGAACTCAAAACAAACATCTACGATCAACTGTCCGAGTCGATCGGACCCGACACGATCCTCGCATCCAACACCTCGACGATCTCGATCACCCGGATGGCCGAATCGGCACCCGATCCCGAACGGTTTGCCGGAATGCACTTCTTCAATCCGGTCGACCGGATGCAACTGGTCGAGGTGATCCGTGGTGAACAGAGCTCCGACGAAACCCTGGCCACCCTGGTCACGCTCGCAAAACGAGTCGGCAAGACACCGATCGTCGTCAAGGACTGCCCCGGGTTCCTGGTCAACCGCATCCTGCTGCCCTACATGGCCGAATCGCTGCAATTGCTGCGGGAGGGGGCTTCGGCCGACGAGATCGACCGTGCTGCCACCAGGTTCGGGATGCCGATGGGACCGATCGCTCTCCATGATCTCGTCGGACTCGACACCGCGCTGTTCGCCGGACAGGTCGTCTCGGCGGCCTACAGCGATCGCGCCATCGAGATCCCGATCCTCGGCGACCTGGTGGCTGCCGGGCGGATGGGCAAGAAGTCCGGAAAGGGCATCCGCCAGTTTGTCGGTCGACGTGGCAAACCGGTCGACGATCCGGAATTCGAATCGTTCCTGTCTCCGTACCGGATCGACGCCCGCGAATTCTCAACTCGCGAACTGCAGGACCGCCTGTTCCTGCCAATGCTGCTCGAGGCCACACGGGTGATGGAGGAAGAGATTGTCGCCGAACCGGCACATGCCGACATGGGCCTGATCCTGGGAATCGGATTTCCCCCGTTCCGTGGTGGACTGCTGAGATGGTGCGACAGCCTGGGTGCCGGCGAGGTGCTCAACAGGCTCGAGCCACTGACCGAACTCGGCCCCCGGTTCGCTCCCACCGATTCTCTGACGAGGATGGCCTCCGACGACTCGACCTGGCACGCCGCGCCCGAAGGAGCCACCCGATGAGTTCCGCTGTCGTGATCGACGCCATCCGCACACCGATCGCCCGGGCCGATGCCCGCACAGGCTGGTTCCGGGATGTTCGCTCGGACGAGCTTTCTGCCGGTTTGATCAGCGAACTGGTCAACCGCACCGGCATCGACCCGGCGCTGATCGAAGACGTTCGCTGGGGTTGCGTGCAACAACAGGGCGAGCAGGGTTACGACATCGCCCGGATTGCGGTGCTGATGGCTGGATTGCCGATCGAAACCGGCGGTGTCACGATCAACCGCAACTGTGCCTCGAGCCTGCAGGCGATCAACGATTCGGCGATGAGCATCATGGCCGGATGTGAAAACGTCCAGGTGGCCGGTGGTGTCGAGCACATGGACCACATCCCGATGACCAAGGACTACGACCCGGCCCCGGGCCTGTTCCGCAAGCACAGCGAAGCGATAATGCACATGGGGCTGACGGCCGAATACCTCGCGACCAAGTACGCCATCGGACGATCGGCTCAGGACGAATTCGCATTGCGGAGTCACCGCCTGGCTGCCGAAGCCACTGCTGCGGGGGCATTTGCCGAGGAAGTGACTCCCACCTGGGGCCGGGACGCAGAGGGACACAAACGGCAGATCAGCGACGACCAGTGCATCCGCGAGGACTGCTCGATCGAGGGCCTGGGCGGATTGTCTCCGGCCTTCAATCCAGCCGGTGGCAGCGTGACCGCCGGAAACAGTTCGCCAATCAATGTCGGGGCCGCCGCCCTACTGATGATGTCTGAAGACACCGCCAACGATCTCGGCCTGCAACCGATGGCCCGTGTCCGCGCGATGGCGGTCGCGGGAGTGGATCCTACCGAGATGGGAATTGGCCCCGTGCCTGCCGTCCACAAGGCTCTCGATCGTGCCGGGCTGGCATTGGATGACATCGACTGCATCGAGATCAACGAGGCATTTGCGGTCCAGGTTCTCAGCGTCCTCAAGCTGCTCGACATCGACGAATCACGTGTCAACACCCGTGGCGGAGCGATTGCCCTGGGCCATCCGCTGGGAGCCAGCGGGGCCAGGATCTCGGCAACGCTGTTGCACCGCATGAGGTCCACGGGAGCCCGACTGGGACTGGCCACGCTGTGTGTCGGGCAGGGCCAGGGCGTGGCGACAATTTTCGAGAACCTTCAGCCTCCGGAGGCCTCGTGACCGGTTCCGTCGACAACCTCTGCGATCTCCATCGCACGATGTGTCGCCGGATGGGCGAAAAGGTGGCGTTGCGATATCGGTCGTGGGGCCGTTACCGAGACGTCTCCTACCACGATGTCCGACGCCAGGCCGACCGGGCTGCCGCCGGGCTGATCACCCTGGGAATCGAACCCGGTGACCGTATCGGGATCCTCTCGGAGAATCGGTTCGAGTGGCCGATCGCCGACCTGGCAGTTCTCAGCACCGGTGCCGCCGATGTCACCATGCACGCCCCGCTCTCGGTCGCCCAGGTCGAGTACCAGTTGGGGCACAGCCAGGCTCGCGGAGCCATCGTCAGCAACCAGGAACAGGCCGACAAGATCCTGGCGAGGCTTGATGAACTTCCCGATCTCGAATTTCTCGTCTCGTTCGACCCCGTCACGCTGCCCACATCCCGGCTGAGCCATCTCTCGTGGCAGGGACTGTGCCATCGGGGCGCCCGGGCCGACCTGGAAGACGACATCGCGGCCCGGGAGGCGGCCATCGACACGTCGACCCTGGCGACACTGATCTACACCAGTGGCACAACCGGAAATCCCAAGGGCGTGATGCTGACACACGGCAACCTCCTCTCCAACGTGGAAGCGATGGTCCCGATCGCCTTTCTTCAACCTGACGACATCCTGCTGAGTTGGCTGCCCTACAGCCACGTCTATGCCCGATTGACCGACAACTACCTGGCCACCGGGGCCGGAATCACCGTTGCCCTGGCCGGGAGCATCGACACGCTGCTTGATGATCTCGATGCGGTCAAACCGACGTGGCTGACCGCTGTGCCGCGGTTCTACGAGAAAATCTGGACCTCCGTCGAGTCGCTCGACGAGCCAACCCGCAACTCTCAACTCAAGAACATCTTCGGACCGCGTATCCGTCAGTTGAGCTCTGGTGGTGCTCCGCTGCCCCGGCATGTCTGCGACGGATTCGACCGGGCCGGTTTGGCGATCTTCGAAGGTTACGGATTGACCGAAACATCTCCGGTGATCGCTTTCAATCACGCCGAAGCCTGCCGTTACGGCTCCGTTGGACTCCCGATTCCCGGTGTCGAGGTGCGTATTGCCGAGGATGGTGAAATTCTGACTCGTGGGCCTCACGTGATGGCCGGGTACTGGAAGAATCCTGAGGCGACCGCCGAGGTCATCGTCGACGGGTGGTTCCACACCGGTGACGTCGGGACAATCGATGAGGATGGGTACCTCTCGATCACCGATCGCAAGAAGGACCTGTTCGTCACCTCGTCGGGCAAGAACGTCGCCCCAGCGATCATCGAACGGCTGCTGACGGCCGACCCCCTGTTCGACCAGGCGGTCATCTACGGTGACGGGCGGAAGTTCATCACCGCCGTGGTGGCCCCCAACCGGACCGAAATGGAATCGGTCGCGAAATCTCTGAAATGCGAGATCACCAGCGACAACGGGTTCGTCACCGCGGCCCCCCTGCTGGACCACATCGACTCACGGATCGCCGAACTGATGGAAGTCGTCAGCAGTCCCGAACGGGTCAAGAAGTGCCTGGTACTCGACGAACCGTTCCAGTTGGAAAACGACGAACTGACCGCAACGTTGAAAGTGCGACGGCGACACATCATCGCCAAGTACGAGACACAACTGGAATCGCTGTACGGCGAGTGATCGGACCAGCCGAGGTCGGAGCGGCCGTCAATCGAATTCCACCAGCGGCACCGCTCGGTGTTCGCGTGCCGACAGATAGCAGGCTTCCACCAATGCCATCGTTCTCAGGTTGTCCTCACCCGACAACTGGGGACGCCCTCCCCTCTCCAAGGCAACCAGCAGGTCCGCCATCGGACCGATGAAGGCATCGGGAAACCACATCTCGTCCCACCGAGGGGAAGTCCATTCGGGCGAGGCGGTGGTCGTATAATCCAGGGTGCTCGGGCTGCCGTCGGGATAGTCGGGCCAGCCGATCGTCCCACGTGCCATCCCGCCGGTTCCCTCGATCCGCCAACCGATGCCCAGATCCGCGGCTGCTCCCTCCCGAGCCGGTCCCGCCCAGACGTCGTCCCAGGCAGCCGCGCGGAACCCATTGGCGTATTCGAGAATGTACAGGCAGATGCCGTCGGCGTGCTCAAATTGCTCGGCGGTCCGCGGGTCCGGACGCACGCTGGCAAAAACCCGCTCGGGCTCTCCGAACAAGTAGCGGAACGTGTCCAGGTGATGAATGCTCATGATCCTCAGGGTCACCCACCCCTGGCGTTGCTGCCAGGGCATCCAGTGAGGGATGGCCCTCATGTCAATCGTCGCCAGCACGGGTTCGCCCAGTGCACCGTCGTCGAGCAGGCCGCGAGCGGCACGAATCGACTGGTCAAACCGCATGTTCTGGTTGACTGCCAGAGTGATCCCCGCTTCCCGACACAACTGAACGATCTGGTGTGCCTCGGACAGGTCGACACCCAACGGCTTCTGAGCCAGGAGCCCCGCCAGGTGCCCTCCGTTGCCCTTGCCGAATCGGGCGGCTTCGCGAACCACCTCCAGCTGAACATCCGGCGGCACCGCCACATCGAGCACCTCGACCTGTTCATCGGCGACCAGGCCGCGCCAATCGGGGTGCACCGTTTCGATCTCGTGTCGAGCGGCGACCTCCCGAGCCTTCGACTCGCTCCGGGAAGTGATCGCCACGGGATTGAGCCCCGCGGCGCGGTAGGCCACAAGATGGCAATCGGCCATGATGAAACCGGCCCCGACGCAGCCAATGCCCACGTCGAGCCGGTCAGGCAGTTCGATCGGAGCCGGTCGCCCCCGGGAATTCGCCTCGGCCGATGAATGCTCGGCGGCGGTCAACGAACCATCCCGACCCAGTACGCGACCCCGTTGATCCTCGCGTAGCCGAACCCGATTTCGCCGCCACTCATCAGGATCTTGCGGTGATCCTTTGATTCCAGCCAGCCCTGGAGCGCTTTCTCCGGGGTCTGTGGCCCCATCAGGATCACTTCCCAGTAGTCCATGTTGCTGTGCACAAATTGTCCGGTGCTGGCCATCCAGTCGGCGTGTTTCTGCGCATCTCGGTTGATTTCGGCCACCAGTCGACTGCCCACAAGGCCTCGCTCATCGCGAGCCACCGAGTGAGCCTGGTGCAGTTGTTTGACAGCGTTCTCCTGCTCGGCCAGGCCTTGCGGAACTTCCTGCAGGGCAACGACGGGTCGTTGGCAAACGATCATCACGGCCAACACCACCCAGGCAACGACAGTACCGATTTCGCGTAGTTTCATTGGTGCCACTCCATCTGCTGTTACGGGTCGGCACCGTCCCTGGGCCTGTCTGCCGCGAACCTCCGGTCGCTATGGCGTCAGTACAATTTTTCCTGTCAGGGTTCCCAGTCCACCAATCGTGTTGTCCTGCTGCAACTGGTGAGCAGCGGCCGATTCGGACAGCGGAAATCTCGCCCCGATGGGAGGGTTCCATCCGCCGGCAGCCGCCAGTTCGTTGATCGTTTCGCCACAAATCTGCTGCTCATCGGCTGACGCATTGAACATCGCAAAACCGAACAATCGCAGGTCCTTCGTGTAGAACGGCCCCACCGGAAACTCGGGACGAGCCGCCCGTCCAGCCATCAGCACAATCCGTCCCCGCTTGGCCATCAGGTCGATGGTCCGCTCGGGAGTCGGCTCACGAAGGGTCTCAAACCAGACGTCGATCCCGCCGGTCCCGGCCGCGAATTCGGCCAGGACCTGGTCCATATCCGGATCGTGATAGTCGACCACCAGGTCGGCTCCCAGGGACCGACAGATCTCCTGTTTTTCGGCTGAACCAACCGTCGCTGCCACACGCGCCCCCGCCCCCTTGGCCAGTTGCACCACGGCGGCCCCCACGCCTCCCGTGCCACCGTTGACGAAGACCAGATCATCGCTGGTGACTCCGGCGTGCAAGAACAACCCCAGGTGAGCTGTCAGTCCGACAAGGGCCCCAGCCGCCAGCAACTCGCTGGACACCCCATCGGGAGCACCGTACAGCCATTGCTCGTCGACGGCCGCCAGTTCCGAGAACGTGCCGGCCCGTCCCAGCAGGCCCTGGTTCGAACCCCACACTCGGTCACCGACCGCGAAACGGTCAACACCGTCGCCGCACGCCTCGACCACACCCGCCAGGTCACACCCGATCGTGTACGGATCATCCAACTCGATGGACACCAGGCCACCGCGGACATAGGTGTCGATCGGATTGACCGCCACCGCCTCGGTTCGCACCAGCACCTGGCCCGGGCCCGGTTCGGGATCGGGCAGGTCCCCGTACTCGATCACATCGGGGTCGCCGGTCCGGGTGATGTAGGCGGCTTTCATGACGGATCATCCATGTCGAGACCGGCCAGCCATCGGGGCGTCCGATAACGGACGTGGCCCACCGTGGCCAACACCAGCAGCGCAAGGCCACTGACAACGAGGCCCCAGTATAAACCCGGGGGACGGTAGTACCACCGTACCCGCGACTCACCCGGCCGCAGGCTGACCCCGCGGTACATGCCATCGACCAGTTCGGCCGCCCGAGACTGACCGTCAACCTCCACTCGCCAGCCCTCGGCCATCAACTCGGTCACCACCAACCGCCCGGCCACCCGCGTGGTCACATCGATCGTCAGGTCCGAACCACCTCCAGAGAAAGCGTTTACCGAGTTGTTCTCGGCGCCGGCCTCCCAGGCAACTCGGCCGCGGCCGGCAGTCAACCGGTAGAGATGCAGCAACCCGCGGTGCCTGAGTGCCGGATTCATCACCAAGTCCTGACCTCTCCAAACCTCCTCGACCGGCCACCGCTTTTCGTCGATTGGCTTGTAGCTGATGATGTGGGTGACACCGGCCTGTTCGAGCCAGTCCATCTGGGCGTCGGTCTGCGGCACAAACGAATCGTCGGGATCTTCGACCTGCGGTTGTGGCATCATCAGGTCGCGGCGAGTGTATTCGGCCGGGCCAAACGTGAAGTAAACCGGCGTGGCCGACGTGCCCAACACGGTCGGGAAGTTTGCCATCGGCGCAAACACCCGCGTGGGCAGGTCGGACTCGGCCAGCTTTTGCCGGACCTGGCTGTCGTCCAGACGCGAAATCGGCGGTTCGTCGAGTACGTCGGTGAACTGGATCAGGCGGCTGACCAGCCACAGGTCCCAGACCGTGGCCACGGCCAGGGTCAGCAACACAGCGTGCCGGCCGATCGCGTTCGGCCACAACGGTTCCGCATCTGACGACCCGTCGACCCGGTTCGGTCGCCGGGTGGCGAAATAGATTCCCATCCCCGCCGCAACGACACACAGCGACCCGATCACCCCCGCCAACAACTCCGACGGCAGCCAACCGGGCGCGGGAAACTTCGCCAACTCGACTACCACCCACGTCATCTCGACCAGCCACCAACTGCTTCCCACCGCAGCCAGTGAAGCCAGTCCGACGACAATCGCCCGGCGAGGTGAAACCGTTCCGGGCACCAGCCAACGCCCGGCCGTCTCGCCGGCCAATATCGCCACTGCGAATGTGACCACGATCCCGTAACGTCCGGGACCCTGGAAAAAACTGAATCCCGGCAGGGCGTCGACCAGCGGAACCAGCCGACCGGTGGTGTAGAACAGGGCAAACGTTCCCACCAGCATCCAGAAAATCCCACGCGGATCTCCCCGGACAAACGCTCCGCCGATCCCGATGAAGGCGAGCACCAGGGGAGCCAGTCCGAAATACAGGTGAGCCTCACCGACGTTGGTCGCCACTCCGGGAATCGGTGGATCGGCACGCAATGCGGCGTCCCGGTTGGACATCGGCGAATACCATTTGAAGGGCATCACCGCCTGGGACCAGTACCACGCGGGGATCGATCCGAATTGCAGCGGGTGGTCCATCCCCGCCTCGGCTCGCTGACTCACTCGGCGAAACTCCCAGGTCGGCAACAGCTGCATTGCGGCCAGGGCGAGCGACAGCCCACCGGCAGACAGCAAAATCCCAGCGGCACGCCAGCGGGATCGTGGTGACAGCAACGAGCTCGAGATCGGCACCCACCACAATCGGCAGGGGACATAAACGACCAGCAACAGCTGAGTGATCCAGGCCAGTTGAAAATGTCCGGCCAGCATCTGTGTCGCCAGCACCACTGCCAACAGTCCGGCAAACCGCCATCGTCGTGTCTGCAACAGGCCCTCGACCGACCACAACGCCGCCGGCAGCCACGTGCCACCGATGATCGCCCATTCCCAGCAACTGCGACACGGGAACCACCCGTAGACATACACCAGCGCGGCGAGGCAGGCCCCGGAACGGGCTACACCGAATCTCCGGGCGTACGCAACTGTGAACACGAACGCCAGCACGTAATGCAACAGGTGACTGAGGCTGTAGGCGGTGTTGACGTCCAACCAGCTGTAGAGAGCCAGGTGCGGCGGATAGAACACACCCACCTGGCTCTCGGCCAACATCGGGTATCCGTGACCGACCCGGTCGTTCCAGAACGGCGAAAGCCCCCGTTGCAGTTGTTCGGCGTAGAAGACCTTCTGTGGGAAGTAATACGAGTAAATGTCGCCGCCGACGAATCCGCCTCCAGTGACCAAAGGCCACCAGAACACTCCCGCCAGGGCGATTCCCAGCAACCACACCACCAGCGTGAAACGACGGTCACTCATCATCTTGTGCCAGTCGACGCAGGTGTCAACGAATCTTCACCGGCGGCTTCTGGCCCTTGGGGATCAACGTCGTGTACTTCCGCTTCTCCATCCTCTTCT
Source organism: Planctomycetaceae bacterium (assembly GCA_002724315.1). Classification (GTDB taxonomy): domain Bacteria; phylum Planctomycetota; class Planctomycetia; order Planctomycetales; family Planctomycetaceae; genus UBA8437. The sequence goes on from PBOJ01000004.1 coordinate 38,508, forward strand.
CCCAATCGACGCGTGCCGCCGTCACCTGATCGGGATCCTCGAAGAGTTCAATCGCCGAAATCGCCAACACCTTCGAGGCATAGATGATTCCCTTCTCACCGATCGTCGAACCAATGGCTGCGACGTTCTGCCAACTGTGACCGGGACTCTTGGCCGCCAGACACGCAGTCGAAACGCCACCGGTGGGAACGTACCAGCTGATGTCACCGACATCGGTCGATCCCCGGGTGCGAGCGGTCATCGATTCGGCAAACGGGCGGATCGACTCATCAATCGCCTTTGGGAATTCGGTTCCAAACTGTTCGATCAACGGCTGCTGCAGCCGCCGTGCGAAAGCCTTTTCGGACTGGTCGAACCGGGGAGCCCCGACCACCTTGAGTTTCTGCTCGATCAGTTCAGCCAACGGAACGTTGGGAATCAATTCGTGGCAGTCGGTGTCGACCTTCACTCTCATCTTGGTTCGGGTCATCAACGCCGCACCACGGGCGATGTCCTGAATCCACTTGAAATTCGCTTCAACGTCACGATGGTCATCGGCCCGAATGTAGTACCAGACCGACGCGATCGGCGGGACCACGTTGGGTGCTCCACCACCGTTGGTGATCACGTAGTGCATCCGCGCGTCCTCTTTGACGTGCTCGCGCATGTAGTTGACACCCACGTTCATCAACTCGACAGCGTCCAACGCACTGCGACCACTTTCGGGATTCCCCGAGGCGTGTGCTGCGGTTCCATCGAAGGTGAACTTGACGCTGACCAGGGCCTTGGACGTCCCCGCCCACGCCCCGTTGCGAGTCGAGGGGTGAAAGTGCAGACAGATGTCGAGATCGTCGAACTGGCCGTCGAGCAGCATGTAGACCTTGCCGATGACCGTCTCCTCGGCCGGTGTCCCATAGAGGCGGATGGTGCCCTTGATCTTGTGACGGTCCATGGCAGTCTTGACCGCCAGGGCCGCGCCCAGGGCACCGCTGCCCAGGCCACTGTGACCACAGGCATGTCCGGGTTGGCCGGGCTTCAGTGGAGCCCGCACGGATTCCACCTTCTGCGACATTCCCGGCAAGGCGTCGTACTCGGCCAAGATCCCGATCACCGGCTTGCCACTGCCGTAACTGGCGACGAACGCGGTGGGCATCGCAGCCACACCGTTCTTGACCTTGAACCCGTTGTCCTTGAGGTGTTGCTGAAGCAGTTTCGACGACCGCGTTTCCGCAAGCCCCACCTCGGCATAGTTCCAGATCTTCCGGTTGACATCCTTGATCAACCCCACCCGTTCCTGGACATCGGCGACAGCCGTCCTCTGGGCCTTCGACAGCTTGGCCTCGTCCTGGGCCACCGCCGGAACTCCACAGGCCACGACCAGAACCAACCAGGCAGCGCACAAGCGCTTCATCGAACCCACCCCCGAACAGGACATAAACGCGTCCATCCCGGCGATCATCACCACGACAGACAGGCAATTGGACCGTCAACCGCCCGATTATAGGACCGCTGCAACACGATTGCGAATCGGCCGGCGTCCTACCCTTCCAGCCAGACCAGTCCCCAGATCGCAGCGGCAATCGGCACAACGCAGTTGACGATCAGGATCCAGGGCCCCCAGGGGGAGTAGAGCCAACCCCGATCCTTGTCGGCTTCACACCGTGAACCCTGTCGACGCCTCAGGATGTCCAGCCACGAGACCGACGCTCTCAGAAACGGTCGCCAGAAGGCGAGAGCCGGCAACGGATAAACACCAAACAGCAGCAACAGCCATGTCGAGAATTCGACAAACCGGCTGCCCCGAATGTTCAGCTGCGTCCAACCCCCGGCCATTGCGATCTCGATGATCGCCGCCACCGACAGGACAACGAAAACCAACAGGACCACGAAGTGACCGACGATGAAGATCACGGTGACCCAGTGTGCAGCAGTGGGACCACCCGGCGAACCAACTCCATTCAACTCCGACTTCGGCGGATCTGGCTCTGCTCCCCCTGCCGTCGTGGCCTGGTCAGCCATTGTCGAATTCTCCCTGGCCCCTCGCTTTGCGCGGCGAACATTACGCCAAAACAACTCACGTTGGCAACGGGGCTCCGGCAGGGTTACGATTCGGCTGTCCACGACGACGTATACGGAACCTGCACATGCCGACCAACTCCCGACGCCGTTTTCTCGAAGATTGCCTCGCCACCGGTCTCGCCGTCCCTGCAGCCGCATGGCTCAACTCGCCCGAAACCCGCGCGGCCGACCGCACCCCATTGCGGGTGCGGCCGGAGGTGGCAGGAAACCTGTCACTCAAGGCGCGGCGACGAGAGGCCCGAGGTGACCAGGTGGTGGAAATCCGCAAGACTCTCGACTGGAAAGTGTCCGAGACGGCCATTGTCATCTGCGACATGTGGGCCGACCACCCCTGCCACCAGGCCGCGATCCGTGTCGATGCCATGGCCCCCCGGATGAACCGGGTCGTCTCGGCCGCACGGGGACTGGGAGTCACCGTCGTTCACGCGCCCAGCAGCGGAATCAAGTTCTACGAAAAGACCCCGTTTCGCCACCGCATTCTCGCCGCACCACCAGTCAAGGCCCCCGTGCCGATCGCGAGTTGGTGCAAGCTCGACCCGAAGGTCGAAGCGGCTCTGCCCATCGATGACTCCGACGGCGGTTGCGACGATCCCCTGGTCCGCCCCAAGCCCGGTTTCGACCGTCACCAGCACGCGGCCATCAGGATCACCGGTTTCGACGGCATCAGCGACAACGGCCAGGAGGTCTACAACTTTTTCCGTCAACTGAAGATCCGAAACGTCGTGCTGATGGGCGTCCACACCAACATGTGCGTGCTGGGACGTTCCTTCGGAATCCGACAGATGGTCCGCCTGGGATTCAATGTCGTGCTCGCACGCGACCTGACCGATGCGATGTACGATCCGCGTGATCGTCCGTACGTCAGCCACACTCGCGGCACCGAACTCGTCGTCGAACACATCGAACGGTACTGGTGTCCGTCGATCGTCGGTTCCGATCTGACCCGGGTCGTCACAGGCTCCGCAGAGGCCGCGGCCCGCACCGGCGACTAGACCGTCGGCTGCTTCCACGGTCCGGTAATCGCCAGCGTCAGGCCCTTGCCCTGGGCGTTGACGAACAGGGTCGAGCCATCCGGAGAAAACGTGACGCCGGCGAACTCGGTCCTCAGGTGACTGTGGGCCAGGGTGTAGATGTCTCCGCCGGGCGTCACGCCAACCAGTCGCACGACCGCCCCCTTGCGATCCTCGCAAACCACCACGTCGCCCCAGGGGGCAACGGTCAGGTTGTCGGCGCTGTCGATCAGCCGCGAATCATTGGGTTCGATGAACAACTCGAGCCGGCCGGGATCTGTCGACTCCTTGTCGGTCCCCTCGTGCGGGCTGGGACGGTAACGCCAGATCTGTCCCAGCTTCGACCGCCCTCCATCGGTGCAGGCAAAAAAGACCTCCTTCTGCCCGTACCAGATGCCCTCACCGCGAGCGAACCGAGCCGCTCCGGCACGAAAACCTCGAAACCTCAGGTCGTCGAGAGGAGACTCGATGTTGTCCATGTCAATCCACTTCACCGACCGCGGCTCTCCGACCGGGATACGGCGTTGATCCCAATTGCGGGTTTCACCACGCGACTCATCCTCGAGACACAGGGCCTGCAGTCGCCCCCCCTGGTGCAGCTTGTCGGCAATCCTGGGCAGGAACCGGAAGAACAGACCGTCGTCGCGATCCTCGGTCAGGAAAACCACACCACTGGCAGGATCCACGGCGACCGCCTCGTGACGAAATCGTCCCATGGCCCGGATCGGCTCAGGTGCCGCGAGTCCCGGTTCGACCGACGCCGGCACCTCGAAGACGTACCCGTGGTCCCGAGCCGCAACAAACTTTCGGCCGTCGTCCCCCCGGCCAACTCGCTGCACGGTTTCCTCGCACGTCAGCCAACTGCCCCAGGGAGTCGGTCCCCCCGCACAATTGCGGTGCGTCCCGGCCAGGCTGAGAAACTCGCCGACGACCTTCTTGCGGCCGGTGTCGTAGACGATCGTTGTCGTCCCTCCCAGTCCCGGCGTTTTTCCATTTCCGTCGTCGTAAACCATCCCGTCCGGCACACGATCCAGCAATTTGCTCTTTTTCCCGAACGGTCCGTCGTTCGATGTGGGATACAACTCGTGGTTGCGGATCAGGACTGTCAGATCGTCGGGACCGGCGAACGCGGCCATGCCGTCCGGACTTCCCGGAACACGGAATCCGTCGGACATCTTCTTGCCGACCTGCGAAATCACCGAATAGTCAAAGCCAGCCGGGAGGTCGACTCGCCGTTTTCGGTCTCTCACCAATTCGCCGTAGCCCTGGCCGGTCTCGTCAGCTCGCAGCGACGGAGTCTCGGAGAACAGCCTCAAGCCACCGAACCCCAGTGTCACAGCGCCCGCCGTCACCCCTCCCCATCGTGACAACACATCGCGCCGGGTCAGTTGATCCATCCCATCAGCTCCAGTCCACCAAGTCCGACAGACACGGTAAGAGGGATGCAACCGCCCTGACAAGCGTGACAGGATCGAGAACCCGGAAAGCCGGCGCGAACCAGACCAGCGAACAGGAACGGCCGGAGAACGACCCCGATTCCGCCTACTTCTTCTTGGCCTTCTTCTTCGGTGCCGGGGGTTTCGGAGTCAGCTTGTGGATCCGCACGTGGCGATCATAGTGCACCGTGGCCAGTTGCAGACCGTCGGGATGCAGGTCCATATCGCGTGCCGTATCGGGCAGCTTGAACCTGTGGAACTCCTTGTCACTGTCCGGCCGCCAGAACAGAAGATAACCGCCACCGCTTCCGCCAGAAGCAACAGCCAGCGATCCGTCATTGAGCCAAGACAACTGCCAGCCGATTCCCTTGATTCCACTTCCGGGCTGGGAGCGAACCTTCTTGTTCGTCTTCATGTCGAACAGCAAAGCGATCGGTTCGTTGACGGCTCCCAGCGGGTTGGTCGCCTTGTGCAGTCCGCATGCTGCCAGGTACTTGTTGTCCGGGCTGACGGCCAGTCCACGGACACCCCCGTAACGGACACCCTGGGTGTTGTTGGTCAACAGGACCTCACCACCCTGGAACTTCCTCTGGAGCTTCCCGTCAGCAATCGTCCATTCCCGGATATCGCCGCCCTGGTCGCCCGAATACACCGTCTTCCCGTTCGGATGCAGGAACGTGCTGTAGACATCCAGCTTGTGACCGCTGAAGGTCCGAATCAATTTGCCGTTGGTGGCGTCCCACAACTTGACCAACCGGTCGTTGCCAGCCGAAGCGAACGTCTTACCGTCGGCCGCAACCGAGAGGTTGCGAATCCAGCCCTTGTGGGCCACGACGGTTCGGATGGCCTTGGGCTTTTCGGCCATTGCGTCCCAGAAGATCAGCTTGTCGTCGCAGCCGGCGGTGATCATCGTGCGGCCGTCGTGCAGGAAAACGATGTCTCGCACCCAACTGTCGTGCGCCTTCCATTCGACTTTCTTGCCCGACGGGATCTCCCACCGCTGCAAGGCGTAGTCCTGGCCGCTGGTGAACACATACTTCCCGTCGGGAGAAAAGCAGCAGGCAATCAGCGGGCTGCCATGCTTCCACTGGTGAGCAACGTGGACTTTCTTGGGATCTGCCTTGGTGGCGGCCATATCGAAGATGTCCTGGTTGGAAAAGAATTGTCGCTAGCAAAACAGGGGCGAGACCCGGGAACGGGCCTCGCCCCTGCGATTTCGCCTTGGCCCGTGAACCCGGCTTCGGGTTCGCCCCGATCGATCAGGTGATCAGTTCGTCGATCGGTCCGAACGCCGGATCAGCCATCGGCACCGGACGTCCGCCGACATCGAACGGCTCGTGCGAATCCAGCCCGACACCGGCCAGGTAGGTGTGGAACAGGTGCGGGTAACTGACTTCACGGTCAATCACCTTGGTGCCGTTCTCATTGGTTTTGCCGACAACCGCTCCGCGGGCAATCTTGCCGCCACCCAGGCAGATGCTCCAGGCATTGCCCCAGTGATCGCGGCCGTAGTACTTGTTGATGTTCGGTGTACGACCGAACTCTGACATCACCACGATCATCGTCGAATCGAGCATGCCACGATCGGCCAGGTCACCGACCAGCGCCGCGAACCCCTTGTCGAACTCCGGCACCTGTTCGAGGTGGAAGTTGAAGTTCTCGTTGTGGGTGTCGTAGTTGGAGTGATCCAGCTTGACGAACGTCGCACCATTCTCGAGCAACCGACGGGCCGTCAGGCACCGCTGACCAAACGACTCTTTCCCGTAGAGCTCGTGCATCTTCGCCGGCTCCTTCGAGACGTCGAAGACATCGCGGCGTTCCATCAACTGCAACGCCCGCTCGTAACTGTAGGTGTAGGCGTCAGTCTCTTCGGTGCGACGACGCAGGGCGAACCGGTCGTTGGCCTTGCGACGGAAACGGTTCCGCAACTCGTCGGCCGCCTCGCTGAGATCCTTGGGACGCTCCGAGTTGGCAGGCGGTTTGCCATTGGCACCGATGCTGGCGTAACGCGGCCCGAGATAGGCCGAGTCGTTACCTCGCCCCCCACCACCGATTCGAATGTGACCGGGCATCGGATTGCTCGGATTCTCAAGCGCCTTCGCACAGACGGCACCCAGGATCGGCAACGACACACCCGGCATCTTCTGCCGACCGTACTGCATGTGGTAGTTGCCTTTGCCGTGATCACCGTTGCGGGTGTTGATCCCGCGAACCAGTGCCAGCTTGTCCATGTGCTTGGCCGTACGGGACAGCAACTCCGAGAGGTGGATTCCGGGAACCGAAGTCGGGATCGCCCGAAACGGGCCGCCCGTGTTGGTCTTGGGCTTGGGATCCCAGCTCTCCAGCTGGCTCAGGCCACCCGACATGTAAATGCAGACCACCCGCTGTTGGGTTTTCTCCAGTTGCTTGGCTGCGGGCGAAGCGGCCAGCATTCCCAAGCCACCCACCGCACCACCGGCAACGCCTCCCAAGAACTGTCGTCGAGCAATCTGGTGCTCGTTACTACCACAGGCGTGAATGCGTTTCATTGGTCGTTCTCCAGTTTTTGACGACAATCGACGGCAACAAGGCGTCCTGCCTGTCTTGTCCGCCGATTGAAGAATCGTCATTCCTTCGAGGATTCAAGTGGCTGGTTTCCGTCTCGATCGGCCCATCCGACCAAGACCTGTCGTTTCGAGTCGATCCTAGTGGTTGAAGCGGAATTCCGCCGAGGTCAACAACGCCCAGACAATCTCCTGGATCGCTGCCATCCGTTTTTCCTTCGGTCGCTGCTTGAGGTAAGCCGCCACGTCGGCCACTTCCCCGTCTGTCGGACGCCGGGTCAGGACGCTCAGGTAGAGCTCCTCCACCAGCTTCTTTTCGTCAGTCATCTTACCCAGCCGCTCGGTCAAGTTGCCACCGCCGGGCGACAACCAGCCCTTGAGCGGGCCACCGTTGGCCATAAACAGGGCCTGATCGATCGTGGCAAAGAACTCGTTTTGAGGCTGTCCCGAACCGGCCCCGTACAGCGAGACGATGCTGCCAACGTTGCCCTTGAGCTTGTCATAGGTCGTCTGTTCGATCTGAAGCCTGCGGGCGGCGATCTTCTTCGCGTCCTTCTTCTCCGCGGGCTTCAGGGGACTCTTCTTGTCGAGTTCGGCCGCGACGCTCTGCCGTTGTCGGCCGACCTGGCCGGTGGCTTCCAGCAGGCTCCAGCCAAGCTGTTCCGGTGACAGCGGGCCGACAGTACCGACAGCAAACTGTTCGGACCACGACTTGGAAAGCTTCCCGAGCGTCTCGTTGACTGCCCCTTCGGCCGATTCGGACTTCGCCCGTGCGGCTGCGGCAGTGGCCAGCAGCGGAGCCCTCTGCTTGGAGAGCCGGGCGTGATCAGCGGTCGCCTTGTCGAAGGCTACCTGGGCCGTCTCGGCCCGTTTGGCCGCAGCTGTCGCAGCCGACTGGTGACCGGGCAAAGCCTTCTTCGCAGCGGCCAATTCCTGATTCAACCCGGCCGAACGGCTCGCAAGCGTCTTGGTGATTCCGGCCAGTTCCTTGTCGTCTCCGAGAGTTTTCAGGGCCGCTGCGGATTTGGTTGCCGCCGTGGCCAGCGCCTCTGTGACCCGTGGCAACTTCGCCAGGGTCTTCTGGGTCGCGGCCAGAACGTTGGCTGTCCTGTTCCGGTCCGCCTCGGCGCCGGCCAGATCCTTCTTCGCTGCCGCCAGTCCCCCCTGGACCTTGGCGTATTCGGTCGCGACGGGCGCCAGGGCCTTCTCGGCAGCCACTCTCGCTGCACGGGCCACGTCGGCCGCCTTCTGAGTGGCGGAATAGCCGGCCAGCAATTCGAGTGTCTCCTTGCGGCGGCGGGTTGCCGTCAGCCGGGTGTTGATGTCCCTGCGGACGGTCCGCAACTGGTCAGTCTCCCAGGCCTTGGCCTCGAACAATTTCACCGCGTCGGCGTGCTTCTTCACCGCAGCGTCCCGAGCCACCTCCGCCGCCTTCAATGCCTTCCCCGTTGCCGCTGCCGCGGCCTGCTTGGCAGCGTGATCCTTGGACAGGGCAGCCATTTCCGAGGCAATCGCCTTGGCTCGGGCGTCGAGCTTGGCAACAATTCCGGCCAATTCCTTGTCACCGGCGAGCAACTTCGCCGCCGCCACGCCCTGGCGGGCGCTCTCAACCAACGGCACACCCACCTTCTGCTTGTCCTGGAGCTTCTTGGCGGCGGCGGCCAAAGCCTTGGCAGCCGGGTCGTGCTTCTTCTTCTCTGCGGCCACCTTGTCGTTGGCCGGTTTCAACGTCTTGGCCAACGCGACCACCGGCTCGTTGGCCTTTCCTTCTGCAGCAAACGCCGCTTCGACCCGCTTGTCCGCCGACTCCACTTCGGCTGCCAATTTCTTGTCGGCCGCGACAACCGGTCCCAACAACTGGCCAGCCCTGGCCGATCGGGCCACCAGGTCTGCCGGCAAACTTGAACCTCGCGCAAACGTGCGAGTCAGCACCAACTCCCGCAAAAATCCGCGGACGTCGAACTTCATCGCAACGAACTGCTCACTGAGCAAGTTGAGCAATTCCGGATGCGAGGGCGGGTTGTCGCTGTGGTGCAGATCGAGCGGCTCGACCAGCCCGCGGCCCATCACCAACGCCCACAGGCGGTTGGCCATGTTGCGGGCAAAGAACCGGTTGTTCCCACTGAGAACCAGCTTCGCCAACTGTTCGCGGCGATTGTAGGTTGGCACCGGCCGCAGGTTCTTTTTCTTCTTGTCAGGCTTGACCTTGTATTCCTTGCCCGCAGCGATGGTCGGCTCGTCGATTTGACGCTCACCAAGCAGCCGCGGACGAGAGACACCCGCATCACCGGTGAAAACCGACTTGAACGCAACGCCTCCACCGGGCCGCTCGGCCAGCACACCCGGCTTCTTCTTGTCGGGCTTGAACAGGTACGTTCGGTTCAAGAAGGCGTAGATGCCGTAGTAGTCCTTCTGGAGGTAATCGTCGATCAACGGGTGGTTGTGGCACTGGGCACACTGCAGATCGACGCCGAAGAACATTCGGCCGACCTCGCGGGTCATCTGGTTCACTTCGACACCGCGGTCCATCAGGAACTTCGCCCGACCTCGCTGTTTGGCATCCACGGCGTCGGCCCCAAGAATCTCCGAGGCCAGAACGTTCCAGGGCTTGTTTGATTCGATCGATCGTTTCAGGAACGCCTCCCACTCGCCACGTTTCACCTCGCCGTCGCCGCGACGCTCCGAGAGCATCACGTCCAGGACATTGGTCATCCGTCGCACGTAAGCCGGCGTTCCCATCAAGCGGTCAACAACCGCCGCCCGTTTCGTCGGGGACTTGTCATCGAGGAAAGCACGGGTTTCTCCGACCGAAGGAATCCGTCCGACAATGGCCAGATACAGACGGCGCAGAAACTCGCCATCATCGCTCGAACCAGAGACCAGTCCCAGCGGACTTTCGGTCACCAACCGGTCCACCTGCACGTGCAACGGATCGGCAGCCGATACCCCGGCAGAGGGAATCGCCAGGTTCGCAAAAAACACCACAGCAATCAGAACACCGGCCGATGGGCGCACCATCACTGGGAATTCCATGAAGAATGGGGGGAGGGAAAACAGGCGGGAATACACCACGTGCCTCCTGCACATATGCGTATCTACCGATAGGTTACCGGGATGCGTTGGCATGGTCAACCTGTTGCCTGAAAGCCGGTTTTTTCCCCTATTTGACCGCCCCATCACACACAGGAACGATCCTCGCAACGCCCCATTGTCTTTTTTCGGGTTCCGCAGCCCTCAGAGTCCACTCAGCTTGTCCGTTTCGCCCAGACGGAATCCGCATTCGCCCATCCACCTCACTCCCAACTCTCGGCAAAAACCACGACACCGGGTCGACGCCAGCACCGGTGCGAACCGAAAATGGCAACAGGAAGGGAACTGGTGGATTGATGCCCGAGACCAATCGACGGCATGGTGTGGCGGTCGTGGTGTTGTCCGGACTGCTGGCCATCGGCAGCCCGCTGGCGGCCGATTCACCATCGGTCCCGTCCACCGACTGGACCGAGTTCCTCGGTCCCGGTGGTTCCGCCCGGTCTCCGGCAGCCAGCCGTATCCCGCTTCGTTGGAACGACCGGCTGCATGTCCTTTGGCGGACGCCTCTGACTGGACGCGGCTGGTCCTCTCCGGTTGTCGCCGGCAACTCGATCTGGCTGACGGTCTCCAACGAACGCAACCGCTCGCTGCAGTTGCTGCAGTTGGACCGACTCTCCGGCAAGGTCCTCAAAACACACCGGGTGATCCAGGTCGGCAATCCTGGCAAGATTCATCCGAAGAACACGCACGCCACTCCGACCCCGGTGGTTGTCGACGGATCGGTCTACGTCCACTTCGGGACTCACGGAACCGCCCGCGTGAACCCCGACGGCCAGGTGGCGTGGTCGACAACTCTCCCGTACTACCACCACCATGGCCCGGCCGCTTCACCGGTGATCGTCGGCGACTTGCTGATCGTCACCTGCGACGGATTCACCCGCCCCTTTTACGACCGCCTGCGTCGCTCGGGGGTCACATCGCCCCAGTTCGTCGTCGCGCTCGACCGTCGCACCGGTCAGCCACGCTGGCGAAAGCCCCGGGCCAACGGGCGTCACTCCTACTCGACCCCGATGGTCCTGGACACCGGCGACCGTCGACAGGTGATCAGCGCCGGTGGCGACCGGGTCGTCTCGTACGACCCCACCAGCGGTCGCGAACTGTGGTGGGTTCGCTACACGGGATACTCGGTTGTCCCCCGGCCGGTGGCCGGGCCGCCCGGCAGCGGGCTGATTTACGTCTGCACCGGGTACGACAACCCCCGCCTGCTGGCAATTCGTACCGGTGGCAGTGGTGACGTCACCGGAACGCACGTGGCGTGGCAGCACGCCAAGGCGATACCGCTCAACCCAACTCCCCTGCAGGTCGAGGATGCCCTGTACCTGGTCAACGATTCGGGAATCGCCAGTTGCCTGGACGCACGCAACGGCAATCTCCGCTGGCGCCGCCGCCTCGGCGGACACTTCTCGGCTTCTCCCCTGCTGGTCAACGGCCACATCCTGGCCATCAACGAAACCGGCACCACGCACGTGCTGGCCCCCGGCCGCAGGTACCGCCGCCTGGCTCTCAACCGGCTCAAGGGACGCACGCTGGCCACGCCAGCCGTCACGGGCAACCGCCTGCTGATCCGAACAGACCGCGAGCTGGTTTGCGTTGGACGTGAGTGACCGCAGGGCCGAGAATCCGAATGTGACCGATTCCCGGAGATGCGACGTGGCAACAACCCGGCTCGCCGACTGCAGAACGCCCTTCGGTCGGTGGGCGACGGCCATGGGCTGGCTACTGGTCACCTCGCTGCCCACCTACGCCCAGGACACATCTCCCGATCGACTGGCCCGGTTCACCCGGGCTCCGACACGGGTCGTCTGGGTGCAGGACACCAGCCGGGGCGCCCATGACGTTCAGGCCCAGGGAACCGAACTGCTGTTGATGGGCTACGACAGTCTCGACGGCCGGGGCGAACGCAAGTTGCTGGCGGAAACGGCCAACTACGCCCGTCCCCTGCTCTCACCCGACGGCCGTCGCATCATCTACACGGACCGTCCCCGTGGCCGGGTCATGGTTCTCGACTGGGGAAGCCAACGTCCACAGGTGCTCACCCGGGGAGCCGCACTGTGCACCTGGCGAGATCCGACCGAGAAGACCGAGTGGGTCGTTGTCGGACAGCGGCTGGGCCGTGCCGGCAGTTACTTCTACCGCAACCTGTCCAAGGTGCGTCTTGATGCCCCCTCCGTCTCTCGACCTGTCTGGTCCCGGACCCGGGTCAGTCCCGACAACTTCCAGCTCTCGCGGGACGGTGAATTTGCCGCGGGCGTCTTCCCGTGGCCCAACGGTGGCCTGGCCCGCCTCGCCCCGCCCTCGCTGACGCACCTGGGCAAGGGCTGCTGGGCCTCGCTGGCTCCTGACAACAGCCGCCTGGCATGGGTCTTCGACGGCCCGCACCGCCACCTCCGCCTCTCGACTCCCGAGGGTGGTCCCAGATGGAAGGTCGCCGTCGACCAGGTCGTCGGCTCGAATTCCGGACCCACCAAAATCCGGTCTGCCCCCACCGGCCGGGGAGCTGAGATGTTCCATCCCAGATGGAGCAACCATGTGCGGTACCTGGTGCTGACCGGCCCCTACAACCGCAAGGGCCCCATCAACGTCATCTCTGGAGGCGGCCCCCAGGTAGAAATCTATCTTGCGAGGTTCAGCAAAGACTTTCGACAGATCGAAGCCGCGGCACGTGTCTCGCAGAACGCCCGACCCGACTTTTTCCCGGACGCCTGGATCGGCTCGGGGTCCACCAGCCGGGTGCCGGCCAACGTGCTGTCGACGGTCCGGCCCACCGCGTCTGGACAACCGTCCTGGCCGCCGGAAACCGAGAACCTGCTGTGGGCCTTCCGTGACACCAGCAAGCCGTTGACAATTCCGGCCCGCGACACGACGGAGGGAACAACCTGTCGGGTCAAGCCGTCCGGACGAGTCCGACCGGGGCGATTCTTCGAACTCCGACTCTCTCGAGGCACCGCGGCAACCGAACCGGGCGACACCGGACTCGTCCAACACTGGAACACGCGGCAGACTCTGAGCGTCTCGATGATGTTGACCCTCACGGCAACCCGGTCGAACCGGCCAGGCACCCTGTTGGCGATCGAGCCCGCAACCATCATCACGCCTTCCAACACACCGCAGCGACTGGCCCTGGTCGTCCATCATCGACCAGCCCAAAACGACTTCCAACTCGCCCTGTCCACTGGTCCCGATCCGGCCACTGGCTCGGAGATCCTGGCCACGCTCAAACCCGACACGGCCACCCATCTGGTGATCACCCTCGGCAAGCTGGGCGTTTCCGTTCGACAGGATGGACAACCGGCACGGAAGCACCCTCTGACACTAGGACACCTGAAGCTGCCACCCCGGAGCCGGCTCTGGCTGGGAAACGACAGCAGCACCCACCAACCGGTCGAAGGCCGGATCTCGCTCGTGACTGTCTCCGGGTCGATCGTCTCCAACAACCAGGCCGTCTCTCTGTGGAACGCCGCCTCGGTCATCCTGAAAAAACGCAAGCCGGGTCGACGTGCGGTGGTCCGAGCCCGCTGCGTCGAAACCTCACCGGCCCCCACGCCCACTCAGATCGCCCCGTACCGCCGGGCCCTGGTCTATCACCACTACCGGATCGAGCGGGTCGAATCGGGGCGTCTGGTCCACCGCGAGATCCTCGTCGGGCACTGGGCAATTCTCGACGGAAAGGTCCAACCCGGACGACGTCGCACGATCGGACGGCCGGTCCGGCTTGTCGTCGAACCGCTTGAGGATCACGCGCAGTTGGACAGCGAACGGCAGGTAATGGAAATCAAACACGTCGAACTGCCCCAGTACGTGGACGTCGAGTAGCCGGACCGGGAACGGAGACAGGGAGCTTCCATGACGAACGTCGAGTTTCTCCAGCACCTGTTCAATCAGCTCTGGGGGGCCTATCGGACCCGGGTGGCCTACGTCCGAGACTACGAACAGGTGGTCGCCTCAGCCGGAGCCGAGTTCCTCAACGATCACATCGCCTTCCGCTCGGTCGCCTGGCAACAACCATCTGCCGGAATCTCATCGATCTCCCGCCCTTTCGAAGCGCTCGGTTACCGACCCGCCGCCTGCTACCACTTCCCGGACAAGCACCTGCAGGCCATCCACCTCGAACCTCCCGCCGAAGAACCACCCGGTCATCGCTCCCTGCCCAAACTGTTCGTCTCGGAACTCCAAGCCTGGAAACTGGACGAAGCGGCTCGACATCACCTCGCCCACAGCCTCAACCACCACCGGCCGCCTCTCTCGATCGACCTGCTCGATCAACTCGCGCACATCGACTCGATCGACCACCGCAAGGAGCCCCTGGAAACACTCGTCGCCTGGTTCCTCGAACGCCCCTGGCCAGCCCCCGAGAAATCCGACGTTGAGTCCATAGCCGAGATCTCTCAGTACGCCGCCTGGGTCCTCGTACACGGTTACGCAGTGAATCACTTCACCGGCCTCGTCAATGCGCACGGCGTCGAGTCCCTGGCGACCATCGAAAAGACTGTCGCCGGCTTGCAAGCGGCCGGTGTGCCGATGAAACCGGAAATCGAGGGGGTGGTGGGATCTCGGCTGAGACAGACGGCAACCGAGGCTGTGGTCGTCGACGTCGAGATCACCGAGGCGGGACAGTCGGCATCGATGCCGTGGACCTACGCGTACTTCGAATTGGCAGAACGTGGAGAGGTCATCGATCTGGCAACCGGAGAAGCGAGCCGGTTCGAGGGTTTTCTGGGTCCACAGGCGACTCAACTGTTCGACATGACCCGCCGTCCCTGACTGCAGCGGCACGGATTGATTCCCAACGACGCAAATCCTTATTGAGACGTCGTTAACGACAGGCTGCTGTTCGAAGAGACAACCGTTGGTACCGAACACCAGTTGCCATCCTCCCGCGGCGCGCTACTGTTCGGGCGGACAGGTCGCCAACCGTCACGCCGGTCGGCGGCACCCTGAAGAACACGACAAGGGGACTTCGACGGTTCAATCGCGGGCCACTGGGAGGCTGTGGCATGGGCGTCACCAGCACCAATTCCGACTCGATTCTCGGGCCCCCATCCGGAAATGTCCCCGAATTGGTGACCGCACCGTGGCGTGAGCATTACCCCGAAAACGTCCCGACCCACCTGGGATATCCGGCACGTGCGGCGTGGTGCCTGTTGAAGCGTGCGGCGGAGGAATCTCCCGAACGTGTGGCCTGCTGGCACCTGGGCGAAAGCTGGACGTACTCGAGCTTGTGGAGTCGCGCCCAGGCTGCCGCAACCCGTTTCACCGCTTTGGGAATCCGTCCGGGCCATCGGGTGACAGTGTTGCTGCCCAACATGCCCGAATTCCTTGTGGCACTCAACGGGGCCTGGCTGGCCGGTGCGACAGTCGTGGCGGCCAGTCCCCTGATGGTGCCGGGGGAGGTGGGTCGGTTGTTGTCGACCACACGTTCTCGCCTCCTGGTGACGCTCGACGTCCTGGCCGGGTTGGTCCCCGAGGACGAAACGGCTCCGGACACTGTGCTGGCCGTTTCGATGAGGAACCGACTCAGCCGGCTGCAGGGGGTTGGTTACGCCCTGGCACGGCTACTGAAATTCCGCCTGGGGCGTCCGTCGGGACCGACGCGGTGGCTGGACTGGGATGACTCTCTCTCGGGCACTCCCACCCGAAATCACATGTCGGGTACCGCGGTCGGGGCTGCCGTTGGCTTCGACCGCGGGCTCGACCCCGGCCACGGTTTCGAACCGGGTCGTCCGGCAATGATCCTGCCAACAGGTGGAACGACAGGGGTGCCCCGATCGGTGGTGCTGACCCACGGCAACCTGGTCGCCAACGCCTGGCAGTTGTACCACTGGGCGGGACGCCGCACAGCCGAGGACACCCTGCTCGCCGTGCTGCCGTTCTTCCACAGCTACGGACTGACGACCTGCGCCCTGGCCGGCACCGCGATGCAAGCCACGATCGTGATGCATCATCGCTTTCAGGTCGGCAAGGTACTCGACCTGTTCGCCCAACACCGCCCCACCATCTTCCCGGCAGTTCCCGCGATGCTGGTCGCACTCAACGACCGGCTCCGCGACGGCAGCGGACACGTCGTGCGGGGACTCGAAATGTGCATCAGCGGTGGTGCCGGCCTGCCCGCCGACGTGGCCGCCGAGTTCTCTCACCACAGCGGTGCGGTGGTGGTGGAAGGCTACGGGCTCTCCGAAGCCGGTCCCGTCACCCATGCCGGTCCACTTGACGGAACCGCTCGCCCCGGCACCATCGGGCTTCCACTGCCTGACACCCTGGCCCGAGTGGTCGACATCGAGGACCGTTCGCGGATCCTGCCACCCGGAGAAACCGGTCAACTGCTGGTCCGCGGCCCGCAGGTCATGGCCGGATACCTGGACGCGAGCGAGGCGACCGACGAGGTGCTGGTCGACGGTTGGCTGGCCACCGGCGACATCGCCAGTTGTGACGAGGATGGATTTTTCACGATCGTCGATCGGCTCAAGGACCTGATCATCACCAGCGGGTTCAACGTCTATCCACTGGAAGTCGAAGAGGCACTGCGCGAGCACCCCGCCGTGGCCGACGCGGCGGTGGTTGGAGTGCCCGATCCGGTTCGGGGCGAACGCGTCAAGGCATTCCTGGCACTCGTCCCCGGAGCTGACTACGACGAACCGACGTTGCAGGATTTCCTCACCCACCGACTGTCCCGTCACAAGCGGCCCCGCGATATCGAGGTCGTTGACGGCGATCTGCCGCGCAACTTTCTCGGCAAGGTTCTTCGCCGTGAACTGCGTGAGTGCTAAAGCCCCCGGGCTGCCGTTTCCGGCTCATTGAAACCCGCCGGTGCGTCGACTAGCTTGGTGGACCACTCAAGCCGGAGTGGCGGAATTGGCAGACGCGCTGGATTCAAAATCCAGTGAGGGTAAACCTCGTGCGGGTTCGAGTCCCGCCTCCGGTACTTTGTCCCCATCTTCTCGGCCCCCGGACCGGCTCCGCCGGAACGCTGCAGGGCCGACCCGTGTGCAAAACGCCCGGGAGGCGGTGTAACATCACGTCGCCAAGATCGACCGTCTGACCTCAACATGGAGAACAACATGGACCGTCGCACCTTCCTGAAGTCTGGCCTCGGAGCTGGAGTCGCCGCATCGCTGGGAACCCATTCGCTGTTCTCTCCCGAACTGCATGCCAAGATCCCGGCCAATCTCAAGGTGACCAAGCTGAAAGTCATCCCGGTCTGGACCGGGTCCATGAACTACATCTTCGTCAAGCTCTACACCAACGCCGGAGTCACCGGAGTGGGCGAAGGGGGAATCCGCGGCCGCGCCGCCACGATGATTGCGGCCATCCAGGAACACGAACGTTATATCGTCGGCAAGAACCCGATGCAGATCGAGAAGCACTGGCAGGCGATGTACCGCTGGCCACGCTGGCGAGGTGGCCCGATCCTCAACAGCGCCGTCAGCGCCGTCGACATCGCCCTGTGGGACATCGCCGGCAAGGTGCTCGATGCCCCCATCTACCAGCTGCTCGGAGGAGCCGCCAAGGATCGCATGCGTCTCTACATTCACGGAGGTTCAGCCGACGCGGTCCGTTCGGCCAAGCAACAGGGCTTCAATGCCGTCAAGACCGGTCCCAGCCTCGCCCGCAACGGTGTCATCAAGCAGCCCTGGAACCTCAAGGCCGAGATCGCACGACTGAAGTCGATGCGGGATGCCGGTGGAGACGATTTCGACATCCTCTATGACTGCCACACGCAGTTCAAACCCGAGATGGCCCTCGAGTTCTGCACCGCCGTCGAGGAGATCCGACCATTCTTCATCGAGGAACCGATGCTGACCTCAGACCTCGGCAAGATGAAGTGGCTCGCCGACAAGGTGAAGGTGCCGCTGTGCCAGGGCGAGAGCCAATTCACCAAGTTCGGCCTGCAGGAAATGATCAACAAGCACTACATCAGCTACATCAATCCAGACGTGATCCACGCCGGAGGGATCACCGAGTGCAAGAAACTGACGGCAATGGCCGAATCCAACTTCATCGACGTTGCACTGCACAACGCCCAAAGCCCAGTGATGACGCTGGCCGGCCTGCACGTCAACGCCTGTTCAACCAACTGCGTGATCCACGAATTCAACCAGGCTCGCAAGTACGCAGCGTGGGAAGAGGATCTCTATGGCGGCGTGAAGATCGAATACAAGGACGGCTTCGCATCGCTCCCAAAGGGGCCGGGACTGGGAATCGACATCGACGAAAAGGCCGCAGCCAAGCGGCCGGCTCGACCATTCGCTCGCACCCGAAGCACACTGGAATGGCCCGACGGATCGGTCGGCGACACCTAGGACATAAAATCGTCGAATTCGAAGCCGTCGTCTGGCAATCTGTCCGCCGAAGGCTTGTCGTCCGACGGTTCGGGAGCGATCGGTCCATCGTCGATCGGTCCATCGTCGATCGGTCCATCGTCGATCGGTCCATCGTCGATCGGTCCAGCATCGATCGGTCCAGCATCGATCGGTCCAGCATCGATCGGTCCAGCATCGATCGGTCCATCGTCGATCGGTCCATCGTCGATCGGTTCAGCGTCGATCGGTTCAGCGTCGATCGGTTCAGCGTCGATCGGTCCAGCGTCGATCGGT
>PBOJ01000005.1 GCA_002724315.1 Planctomycetaceae bacterium
GCTTCCTGGCACGGTCCCCCGGTGACGTGGACGGCTCCGTCGCCATCGACGAACACGTTCACCTCGCTGCGGATGCCGAACTCGGGCAGGTAGATGCCCGGTTCAATCGAGAAGCAGGTGTTTCGCATCACGCGTCGCTGTTCGTGAGTTTCCAGGTTGTCCATGTTGGCCCCGTTGCCGTGGACCTCCTGGCCGATGCTGTGCCCGGTGCGGTGAATGTACGCTTCACCGAATCCGGCCTCGACGATCACGTCCCGGCAGGCCTGGTCGACTTCCCAACCCTGCAGCAGCCTGTCCTCGGCGAATGCTTCCCTCACGCACGCGATCGCGGCGTCACGTGCGGCTGCTACCACGGCGAACACCTCGGCGTATCGATCGGGAACCTCGGCGCCCACGTATCCCATCCGGGTCAGATCGCTGTAGACGCTTTGCGGCCGGTCGACCTTGCACCACTGGTCGATCAGAACGAGGTCGTCCTGTCGAATGGCGGTGTCGTCGCCGGTACCGGTTTCGTAGTGGGGGTTCCCCGAGTGGGCATTGCGGGCGACGATCGGCGGATGATAGGTGGTGGCGTCGTGGGCCCGGTAATGGTCCATGATCACCTGCTGGATGGCGGTCTCCTGGACCTGCCCGCCTCCGGAGGTTGCCTCGGCGATGGCTTGCCAGGCCACGCCGAATGCCGAGGTGGTGATCGCTTCGGCCTCGCGGTGCATTGCTGCCTGGTCTTCATCCCAGGTCGCCTCGAATCTCTGTACGAGATCCCCGGAGGAGATGATCTTGCAGCCCGATTCGCCGATCAGTTCGATCGTGCCGGCGTCGATTCTCGAGACGTACGGGTTGCCGGCTCGTGGGGCGTACTCGGTGGCAACGGTATCGAGGCCCTCGAGCAGCCAGGCCAGTCCGGCTTCGAATTCCTGCCACGCCAGGTAGACCCGGCTTTGGCCGGGGATCGCATCCAGCGCTCCGGCCTCGATGCGGTGCACCAGTTTCCTGGGTGGGCCATCGGCACGCAGGCAACAGGCCCAGCGGCGGCTGCCGGCGTGTTCCCCGTCGAGGCCGAGTACGCGGCGGGCCAGCACGTTGCTGTTGCGGAAATCGTAGAGCAGCCAGCCGTCGAGTGCGAAATCGCGGAGGGCTTGCTGGATCGGTTCGGGGTCAAACATGGTCAATGCGGCTACGGCGCAGGTCGCCCCTGCTGTCATTCCGGCCACCTGGCCGGTTCGGGCGTGGGCCGCGGTGCCGGTCGGTTACTTGAGGAAGAAGAAACGCTCGGCGTCCATCACCGTCTTCGGATCCCGTTTCCTGAGAACGGCCAGGTGCTTCAGAGCGGCGTCGACATGCTTGGGGTTTGGGCCGGCCGTCTTTTTCTTGTTTTTGCCCTTGGGAAGGTCCTTGGAGCAGACCAGCATGTAACGCACGACGGCCCGCTTGATGGCGGGGACGTTGAATGCCTTGTCGTCGTACATGGTCATCAGCCGGTCCTGGATGCTCCAGTCCTTCCATCGTGCCAGGTCGGCGATGACCAGGTCGGCCAGCTCGGGACGATCGAGCAGGATTCTCATCGACTGTCGCAGTCGCGGCTTGGCGATGCGTCCATCGGCGTAGCTCCACATGAACCGCAGGGCCTGCATCGCCGCGTAGGTCTCGCTGAAGGGTACCAGTTTCTTTCTGCCCTTCTTGTCGGTCAGCACCTTGCCGTTGGCATCAACCAGGAACTGGTTCTTGAGCTTGAGCTGTTCGATCAGCGGCAGTCCCTTTTCTCCGACCAGCAGCAGGTAGCCGGACATCACCCCGTCGATGCCCAGTCGGAATTCCTCCGAGGGAGTCGAGATCTTCTTCTCCATCAGGCTGGCGTCGGTCTGGTTGCCCGAGAGTCCCAGCAGCAGCCCGTAGAGACCCATGCGAGTGGGAGGAGTTCTGGCGTCGGAGATCCAGCGGGCCACCTTGGCGCGGGGCACCAGTTTGCTGATCGCCGCGATGTCCTTGTACGGCGCGTTGGCGAATTCCGCGTACGCGTCGTCGGCGATCTGCCGGTCGGGGTACTCGAGGAATTTCATGAAGTAGACCAACCGCTTGTTCGCGGCGGCCTCCGGCGAGGGAGCCTGGACGATGTACTGGTAACTGGTCTCTGTGACCGGCAGCGGGCTGCCCCACTCGACCTTGGTTGCGCGGCTGCCCAGCAGCAGGAACATGTCGCCCTTCTTGCCCGAGCGGAATCGGGAAAGCCGGACGCGCTGGCCCTTCTTGACCGCCCCGCGTCCGTTGCGGATCACCTCGCGGATCTCGTAGGTCGTCTCTGACGGCAATCGCTTCCCCTTGACCTGGCGGGCCTTCTTCGCATCGGCCCACATCACCAGGGCCGCGGCGTCGGCCTGTGAGAGCTGCTCGGCGAGGGTCAGTGAGGGGGCCGCGCAGAACGGGCAGCTTCGCACGGCCGAGGTGGCCACCCCGGGTACGATGAACAGGCCGGAAAGGAAAACGATCGCCAGCGACAACATCGAGCAGGGGGTTCGCTTCAGTGACATGATGTGCGTCTCCGGTTGGCCTGTTCTCGGGTCCATTCTGGATCCGGTTGTGTTTGTACGAGGGGAATCACTCAGCGGTCAACCACGACCGCATCGTCCAAGCTATACAACAGTTTAGGGTCTTCTATCTTCTTGGCGATATGGAACAGCCCCACCACGTCAAACGGGCGGTTCTGGATGTAGGGCGAGGTGACACCCTTGCGGAGGACGACGCGGACCAGGTCGTAGATTTTTGGGTTGCGTCCGAAACAGCAGATCTGGTTGTCGCGGGCCAATACGAAGATCTCGACGGGATCCTGGAACGTGGGGTACATGAACCCGCGAACTCGGATCCGCTTGCCGTCGAGCTGCTTGAGCCATCCGGGCATGTGTTCGGGGGCATTGGGTGGCACCGGCTCCATGTTGAGCACCTTCAGCAGGTCGAAGTCGTCGTAGGAAACCCGCACGGCTTTCTCTGGACCCTCGACCTTGAACGTCTTGTTCTTGACCAGCAGCTTGATCTCGCGGGGTTCCTTGGGATCGGCACCCGGTGCTTCAGTTGTCCGTGGAGTGGGGCGGCGCCCGGAAGGGTCCAGTGGCGGACCAAGTCCGTCGCCGGGGAGCGGCGGTCGCAGCGGATTGCCCGGAAGAGCCGGCCGTAGCGGGTTCACCGGATCGGCCCCGGCCGGCGGCGAGCCGGGCGGGGTCTCGAAAGACGGCGGTTCCACTGTGGAAACCTCCGGGGAATCCGGGTCGGCCGCGGTGAGGGGGTCGCCGGCCGCAGCCGATCCTCCGGATGCTGAGCTGTCGTTGATCTCCGGGCCGTTTGCCGACGGAGCGACGACATCCGCCTGGGTCACCTCGCGATAACCGGCATCACCGCCATCGCGACAACCGGCGAAGGGCAGCAGTCCACAGAGAACCACGGCGGTGAGATAGTCCGTCGGCAGTCGTCGGATTGGCATCAGAAGTCCACCTTGGCCCGTTTGCATATCTCGGCGTCGATCCGGTAGATCGGTCGGTGCTGCAGGTCGCTCTTGGAGCGGACGTTGGAAGTCCGGAACGTGCCGGCGACGCCGGTGAGGCCCAGTTCCAGGTCGAATGTCTGGCCGGCCGGCAGAAACACCTCCACCATGTCCGACTGGTTGGGTTGTCGGCCGAAGCAGCACTGCTGGTTGTCCTTGACGATCACGAAGCTGGTCAGGCCCTCACGCTGCTTGCCGCGGTACATGAACCCTCTCAAGTAGATCTTCTTGCCGTTGAGTGCGGCGATGTCCGGGTGCAGGGCCAGTTTTTCGCCGAATCCTTTCTTGGAGATGTCGGCGGTGAAGTTGACCGCATCGAACCCGTCGGGCACCTCGGTACTGAACAGCAGGATCGAAATGCCGACGTTGCCGACGGCGGCCACACCGCCCAGGATGACTCCGACCAGCGCCGTCTTGCCGCCGCTGAAGGCTCCCTGGGTCTTGCGGATTTTCGTCAGCGTCAACAGCCCCAACACCCCGGCGGCCAAGCACACGAAAGTCCAGGCAGTGATCGACAGAGGGCTGATGCCTTCGGCGAAGTGCCAGATCGGTCCCAGGCAGGCCAGTGCTCCGGCACCGGCTGCCAGGGGAGCAGACGCCGGGATGGGTCGGTATACGAACTTCTCGGGCTGCGAGGCCGAGTGCGTCGATGACGGGAGTGTCTGTGACATGGGAACTTTCCCCCAGGGGCCTTCATCTTATCACGATCGAATTCAGTCGCTCAACGTCCGTGCCACATCTGTGCGGTAGGCGGTCATGCCCGGCACGAATCCGACAAGCGACGCCAGGGCGATCAGCACCGGAAGCAGCACCAGTTCGCCCCAGGCGAACGTCCACGGGTCGATCACCAGCCCGTAACCGGCGACCACCGGCGAGGCGACCAGGATCAGCAGGTGGGCCAGCACGAAACCGGCCAGTCCCCCGACGACGCAGAGCAGGGTCGATTCAGCCAGGATCACCGTGAGCACCGTCTGCCGCCGCGCTCCCAGGGCCCTCATGATCGCGATCTCCTTTTTCCGGTCGGCCATCGAATTGTAGATGCTGACGAAGATGCCGATGCCCGAGACAGCGATGATCAAGGAGGTGAGTCCGATCAGCAGCGTGCGAATGGGTCCGATCAGGGTTTGCATCATGCGGTCGATCTGGACGATCGGCTTGACGGCCTGCGCCTGGACGCCCTCGTTGAGCCGGTTCATCAGGCGGCTCTCGGCCAGTACCTTTTCGCCGATCTCGCCCTGGATGTTCAGCAGGATCGCGGTGACTTCCTTCTGGGCCTCCGGGACCGGCCCGTGCCCTCCAGACTTCTCGGCTTCAAGTGCCCGAAGAGATTCTTCGCTGACGTTCCCGAAGAACTCGCGTTCGCGGGCGATGGCCTCCGAGAGAGGCTTCTCGTGACCGGAGATCATGTAGAACCCGTCGAGGTGAACAAACACGGTGCGGTCGTTGGGTGTGCCGGTGGCGGCCAGTACGCCGCTGACGGTGAATTCCTCGTCATGCACGTGACCGTCGGATCCGCCGTGGACGAGTTTCAGCTTCGAGCCGACATCCCAGCCGTTCTGGCGGGCCACGACCGCTCCGATGGTTGCGTCAAACGGGTTGCGAATCAGGCCCTCGCCGGTGTGTTTGCCGTCCAGGCTCCTGGTCCGGAACTGGAATTTTCGTGGTGTCCCGTCCGCCTCGTGCATGTAGGGCAGCACGAAGTAGTCGGGGGTGGTCCCCACGATCGGGAAGGCGCCCTGCCGGGTCACGTCGCCCATCGTGATCGGGATCGCCCGGTCGATCCGGTTGCCCGTCTCGGAGGTCAACTCGCGGTAGAAACGGTAGGGCAGGGGTTCTCCGGCCACACCGATCCGGTAGATGCTGGTGAGCACCAGCTCCAGCTGGCTGCCCTTGGGTCCAAGAATCAGGTCGTAGCCGGTGGCTGTCTGGACGAACATCCGTTCGGCCATCCCGTTGGCGACCAGGACCACGACCATCAACATCACTCCCAGTGCCACTGACAGCGAGGTCAGAGCACTGGCCAACGCCCGTTGCTTCACGCTCTTGACGGCGATCGACCAGAGGTTCATGGCGTGNCCTCCGGGGTGATCGTCGCGGCAGTGTTGAATTCNTCAAGACGCTCGATGCGGTCAAACTGCCCGGCGACGTCNTGNGAATGGGTCACCAGCAACAGCGACACGTTTCCGGTGGTGCAGGCCGAGCGNACCAGGTCAAGAATGGTNTGCTGGTTGGCCAGGTCGACGTTGGCCGTNGGTTCGTCGGCCAGCAGCAGCGACGGCTGGTTGGCCAGGGCGCGGGCCACGGCCACACGTTGCTGTTCGCCGACGGAGAGTTGTCCGGGACGATGGTCCAGGCGTTGGGAGAGTCCGACGCTTTCGAGCAGTTGCAGAGCACGGTCGCGGTCGGCCCGGCCCCGCGAGAAGCTCATTCCCAGCAACACGTTTTCGAGTGCGGTGAAGGCGGGAAGCAGGTTGAATGTCTGGTAGACGAACCCGATCCGTTCGGCCCGAAAGCGATCGCGGACCGGTTCGGGCATTCCCGTGACCTCGGTGTCGTCGATCACCACGCGTCCGGCATCCGGAGCGGTGATGCCGGAGATGACATTCAGCAGCGTGGTCTTGCCCCCGCCACTGGCTCCGACCAGGGCCACCTGCTCGCCGGTCCCGAGTTCGAACCGTTCGATCTCCAGTACCGGCAGGCTGCCACCGTCCGGCTCTCGGTAGCTCTTGCGGATGTTCTCTAACAGCAATGACATCGTGCGTGTTCGGTTGAGGAGCCGTTCAGGTGTCCCGGGAAGGCTCGAAGGTAGTCGATCACCCGTCCATACGCCAAATCGACATTTGGAGATGGGTGAGTTCAGCCGGGTTCACGAACTCGAATCCGAACCGGATCCATCGGTCCCGGCTCCCGATTTCCAGTCGATCAGTCGCAATTCGACCGATTCCCGTCCGCGCCAACGGTTGATCATCGGCTCGAAACAGATCGACAGCGGGCCGTCGGCGGCACCGATCGGTTCGGCCCATTCTCCTCGGCCGAAGGCGACGGCTTTCAGCGGCCGGTCACCGGTCTTCAATGCCAGCCTGAGGTGACGATCTCCTTCTCCCATCGTCTGGGGGGCCTCGGCCAGTTCGACTCCGGTTGCTGAGAAGCGGGGTCGGGGATTCCCCTGTCCGAAGGGGCTGAGCTTGTTGAGCTCTTTGATGGCGTTCCGCGTCAGGTCCTGCAACCGCACCTCCGCGTCGACTCGCAGCTCGAGATCCGAGTCGGTCACCTTGTGGTGTTCGGCCACGTGGGCGGCGAAGGCTTCGCGGAAGGCCTCGACGTTTTCCGACCGGATCGACACGCCGGCTGCGGCGTGGTGTCCGCCGAAGGTGACCAGGTGTTCCGAGCAGGCGGCGATGCCCGAATAGAGGTCGAAGCCGGCGAACGAGCGGCCCGATCCCTTTCCGGTGCCTTCCATCGCCGAGAGCGCCAACATCACGGTGGGTTTCTCGAACTCCTCGGCCACCTGGTTGGCAACGATACCAATCACTCCCGCGTGCCAGTCGTTGCTGGCCAGCACCAGCGCGGCGGCGTCCTCCCACTCGGGATTCTCGGCCACCTGTTTCTTGGCCTGTTTGAAGATCCGCGTCTGCAGGCTGCGGCGGTCCTTGTTGAGCTTGTCGAGGTGCGTGGCCAACTGGCGGGCGCGGTGCTCGTCGTCGGTGGTCAGCAACTCGACAGCCAGGCGTGCCTGCTGCAGGCGACCGGCAGCGTTGATCCGCGGACCGATCGCGAACCCGATGTCCTCGGCGTCCAGGGGCGCCTGTTTGTCGGAGACGTCCATCAGTGCCTTGAGCCCGACACTGGCTCGACCAGGCAATCCGGCGAGTCCGAACTGGACCAGCACCCGGTTTTCTCCCAGCAGGGGCATCACGTCGGAGATCGTGCCGATGGCGGCCAGGCCGACGGCCGAGAGCAGGAACTCCTTCATTCTCGGAGAGGCGCGGCGTCCATCGCCGAGCCGTTGGCAGATGGCCCAGGCCAGTTTGAAGGCCACCGCGGCACCACAGAGATCTCCGAAGGGGTACTCGCTGCCCGGCAACCGGGGGTGGACCAGCACGGCGGCCCCCGGCAGCGTCTCGCCGATCGTGTGGTGATCGGTGACGATCAGCTCCATCCCCAGCTCGGCGGCCAAAGCTGCCTCGTCGATGCTCGCAATGCCACAGTCGACGGTGATCACCAGCCGGGAATTGTCCTGGTCGGCCAATTCCCGAATCGCCTTTGGATTCAATCCGTAGCCGTCGTTGAGCCGGTCGGGGATGGTGTAGTCGACGCGGCCACCGGCGAGTTTCAGGCAATGCCATAGCAGGCTGGTACCGGTTACGCCGTCGACATCGTAATCACCGTAGATGGTGATTTGCCGTTCGGCGGCGATCGCTTCGACGATTCGGTCGGCCGCCTCGTTGATTCCCGGTAGCAGGGCGGGGTCGTGAAGATCGAGCAGTCGGGCCGAAAGGAATGCGCGGGCCGCTTCCGCCGAA
Source organism: Planctomycetaceae bacterium (assembly GCA_002724315.1). Classification (GTDB taxonomy): domain Bacteria; phylum Planctomycetota; class Planctomycetia; order Planctomycetales; family Planctomycetaceae; genus UBA8437. The sequence goes on from PBOJ01000005.1 coordinate 8,053, forward strand.
TCGACCCCGCGGGCCAACAGCACTTGCGCCACCAGTGGCGGCACGTTCAGTTCGCTGGACAGAGATCTCACTCGGGGTTCGTCGTGGACCGCGTAACGCCAGACTCTGGCCATCCTTCCGGCTCCGTCCTGTCGGTTCCGGCCGTGCGATTCACCACCGGGCCCGGCATCCAAACACAGCCCGCTGTCGCGTGTCAACCTTCCCCGCGCCCGGCCGCTTCCTTACACTGAATTGTTTCCTCACTCCCCTCCGTCGATGGACGTGCACCGGTTTCGGTGGACGAGATCGAAGGTGGAAACGACTCATGAGACATGTGCTTTCGGCCCTGGTCACCAACCAGCCGGGTGTGCTCGCACACATCACCGGCATGCTGGCCTCGCGCGCCTTCAACATCGACAGCCTCGCGGTGGGAGTGACCGAAGATCCCGATTTTTCGCGAATCACTTTTGTCGTCAACGGAGACGACCACGTCCTGGACCAGGTCCGCAAGCAACTCGAGAAAATTGTCACCGTCGTCAAGGTGCTCAACTTTTCCAACCGCAACTACGTCGAACGCGATCTGATGCTGATCAAGGTCAGCACCAACAGCGGAATCACATCCGGAACCGGAAACGGCAGTCGAGGTGAGATCCGCGAACTGGTCGAGATCTTTCGAGGCAAGATCGTCGACGTCAGCCCCGGCCACGTGATGGTCGAGATTTCCGGACAGGAGCGGAAACTGGAGTCGTTCATCGACTTGGTCCGACCTTACGGGATCATCGAGATGGTTCGTACCGGCCGCGTGGCGCTGTTGCGAGCTGACCAGGAGGAGGAACCGGACGAGGAAGCTGAAAGCGATTCCGCCGAAGCATCCGAGTGAGGCGACCCGGTGGCGGGAGTTCCGGATCCCACCCGATGCCACCAGACAACAACGTAGAATGACCCATCCGAGATTCCCCCACATACGAGACAACAACTCATGGCTGCCAAGATCTACTACGACGACGATGCGGACCTGTCGCTGCTGAAGGACAAGACGATTGCCATCCTCGGTTATGGCAGCCAGGGGCATGCCCAGGCACAGAACCTCCGCGACAGCGGACTCAACGTCGTCGTTGGGCAGCGGCCCGGCAGTGCGAATTATGACCTGGCCGTCGAACACGGCTTCGAACCCATGTCGATCGAGGACGCGACCCGGGCGGGTGACCTGGTCAACATCCTGCTGCCCGACGAAGTGCAGGGTGATGTCTTCCGTGAACAGATCCGACCGAATCTCGAGACCGGCAACGTGTTGTTGTGCTCTCACGGATTCAACATTCACTTCGGGCAGGTGGTACCGCCGGAAGGTGTCGACGCGGCGCTGGTGGCCCCCAAGGGACCGGGACACCTGGTCCGTATCGAGTACGAAAAGGGCGGTGGCGTCCCCTCGCTGATCGCCCTGTTGCCCGGCGCATCGGACGAGTCCCGTCAACTGTCGCTGGCCTACGCCAAGGGCATCGGCGGGACACGCGGCGGCGTGATCGAGACGACGTTTGCCGAGGAGACCGAGACCGATCTGTTCGGTGAACAGGCGGTGCTGTGCGGGGGAGTCAGTGCCCTGGTCAAGGCCGCCTACGACACGCTGGTCGATGCGGGGTACCAGCCCGAGATGGCGTACTTCGAATGCATGCACGAGTTGAAGTTGATCGTCGATCTGTTCTACCAGGGCGGACTCAACTACATGCGGTACAGCGTGTCGAATACTGCCGAGTTCGGGGACTACACCCGCGGGCCCCGGATCGTCACCGATGAAACGCGTGCCGAGATGAAGCGAATTCTCAAGGAGATCCAGGACGGCCAATTCGCCCTGGAGTGGATGCTCGAGAACAAGGCCAACCAGCCGACTTTCCAGGCCAAGCGACGCAACGATCGCAACCACCCGATCGAGCAGGTGGGGATGGAATTGCGGCGGATGATGACCTGGATCGACTCGAAGGAAGTCTAGGGACGGAATGGGCCGATGACCGCGCTGCAACAACACCGGCATCATCCGCGGACATTCCACGACAACCGGTTCGTCTATCCTGTTCTGTCGCGTCGCAGCCACGGGTTGAGCGTCGGGATCAATCTCAATCCCGACAAGATCTGCAACTTCGACTGCATCTACTGTCAGGTCGATCGGACGAGCCAGGCCGAGACCCGGTTTGTCGAACTCGACTCCGTTCTCGACGAGCTCGATGCCCTGTTGGCCCAGGTGGCCGACGGTTCGCTGTGGGAGGATCCGGCCTTCTCGGCGGTCCCCGTCGACCTGAGACGGCTCAACGACATCGCTTTTTCCGGTGACGGTGAACCGACCACCTACCGGAACTTCGACGAGATCGTCGAGCGAGTGGCGGAGGTGAAAGCCCGCCGCGGGGGCCAGGATCCGAAACTGGTTCTGATCACCAACGCGAGCATGTTTCATCGGCCCGCGGTCGAGCGGGGACTCGAGACTCTGGATGCCCACAACGGTGAGATCTGGGCGAAGCTCGAGGCGGGGACCGAAGAGTACTTCCGCCTGATCGAGCGGACGGTGGTGCCGTTCGAGCGGGTGCTGGAGAACATCGCCGCGGCCGCGAGGCGGTGGCCCCTTGTGATCCAGGGCCTGTTCATGAGGGTCCAGGGAGAGGCTCCGCCGGAATCGGAGATCGAGGCGTTCTGCGACCGGCTGTGCGAGATCACCTCCGCTGGCGGACAACTGAAGCTGGTGCAGGTCTACACCGTGGCGCGGCCACCGGCGGAAAGTTTCGTGACGGCACTCGAGGACCGGGAACTGCAGGAGATCGCTTTGCGGGTTCGGTCGAGGTGCGGGCTGGCGACCGAGGTGTTCGGCGGATAGGCCTGCCGACGGGAGAACCGGCCCCGGTTACTGGCTCTTCCGCTTCTTCAGTTCCTCGAGCCGCTGCTTCATCACGGCCTCGTGTCCACGGTCGGTCGGTTCGTAGTAGGTCCGGTCGACGCCGAGGTAGTCCTGGTCGACCCAGCCGTCTTCGCCGTCGTGGGCGTAGGCATAATCCTGTCCGTGCCCGAGCTTCTCGGCACCGGGGTAGTGGGAATCCTGGAGGTGCCGTGGGACCGGCAGCACGGCCTTGGTGCGGACGTCCTCGATCGCCCGGTCGATGGCGAGGTAGGAGGCGTTGGACTTGGGGGCCAGTGCGAGGTAGCTGATGGCCTGGGCCAGGATGATGCGGCACTCGGGCATCCCCACCCGTTCGGTGGCCTGGGCGGCCGCGTTGGCCAGCACCAAAGCCTGCGGGTCGGCGTTGCCGACGTCCTCGGCGGCCAGGATCACCAGCCGACGGGCCAGGAACCGGGGGTCTTCGCCCGCCTCGAGCATCCTGGCCAGCCAGTACATCGCCGCGTCCGGGTCGCTGCCGCGCAGGCTCTTGATCAAAGCGCTGGCCGCGTCGTAGTGGGAGTCGTCGTCGTAGCGAACCGCTTTTTTCTGGACCGATTCCTCGGCGACCTCGAGTTCGAGCACTTTGCTGGTGCCGGCGGCGATCGAGAGCACCCCGATCTCCAGCGCGTTGAGAGCTCGCCGCGCGTCACCGTCGGCCACCTCCGAGAGGAACGCCAACGCCTCGTCACTGGCCGACACATCGAATCGGCCCAGTCCCAGCTCGGTGTCGACCAAAGCCCGCTGCAGCAGTGCACGGATGTCTTCTGGCTGCAGCGGCTGGAATTCGAAGATCTGGCTGCGAGAAACCAGGGGCGAGACGAGTGAGAAGAAGGGGTTGGCGGTGGTGGCCCCGATCAGACGGACCACCCCGCTCTCGACATCCGGCAACAGCACGTCCTGTTGCGTGCGGTTGAAGTGGTGCAGTTCGTCGACGAACAACAGCGTCCGTCGTTCTCCGGTCGCCAGGCGGTCTCGAGCCGACTCGAGCAGCTCTCTGAGTTCCTTGACTCCGGCGGCGGCGGCGTTGAGACGTTCGAAAACACACTCGGTCTGTCCGGCAATCAGTTCGGCCAGGGACGTCTTCCCCGTTCCGGGGGGGCCGTAGAAGATGGCCGAGCTGAGTCGGTCGGCGTCGAGGATTCGCCGGAGCAGTTGGCCGGGACCCAGAAAGTGCTGTTGCCCGACGAACTCGTCCAGGTTCCTCGGCCGCATGCGAGCCGCCAGCGGTCGCGCCCGGTCCAGGTTGGCCGTTTCGGCCTGTTCGAACAGCCCGGTCATGACACCAGACTAAGCGCCGGGACTCAAAAGGGAAGCGGGTTAAAAGAAAGAGGCCTTCACCAAGAAAACCCCGGGCTGGGTTTTGTTTGGACCCGTAAGAATCAGGTGGGGACCACCCGTCCGGGTTGTGTGAG
>PBOJ01000006.1 GCA_002724315.1 Planctomycetaceae bacterium
GAACCGGTCGACCGGACAACAGTGGATATCGCGGACTTCACGCTGACCCATGATGGAGTGTCGGTCGACCTGTCCGGAAATGGTGTGACCGTGCTGCCGGAGGGGAGTGAGGCGTTTCTCGAACGGTTTACGATCGATCTCCGGAATGTCACCGATCTCAACGGCACCTACGTTCTGCAGCTGACTGCGAGCGGCTCGGGCATTGTCGACGAAGCCGGGAGCAACCTGGTGATCGACGCGGTCGACACCTGGGAGAAGACGGCCGTTGATACCACGCCTCCCTCGGCGGATATCCTGGACGTAGATCCCGATCCGCGAATCACCGGTGTTGCGTTTGTTACGACCACCTTCAGCGAAGATGTGACAGGCGTGGATATCGACGACTTCTCGTTGACCCGCGACACGGTGCCTGTCGACATCAGCTCTTTGACGGCAATCGAGATTACGCCGCGGCGCTACGCGATTGATCTCTCGGGCGCCACGGCCGAGGACGGGGACTACCTGTTGACACTCAACGCCACCGGCTCGGGCATCCTGGATGGAGCAGGCAATGCCGTTGCCGTCGACGCCACCGATGCCTGGGTCAAGGGAAACACCGGTCCGACGGCAGATATTGTCGACGTGACGCCCGATCCGCGAATCACGCCGGTTGCGACAGTGGGGATCAATTTCACCGATCCGACCACCGGGGCGCCTTCTGGAGTGACGGGGCTGGACGTCACAGATTTTCAGTTGCGTCGGGATGGGCTGTTGCTGGACCTCAGCGAAGTCACCCTGACGGTCTTTTCGGACAGTCAATACGAATTGGTCTTGGCCGATGTGACTGCAGTAGACGGGGCATACGACCTGACGTTGCAGGCGGACGGTTCGGGCATCGTTCGGATATCCGACAGCGAGCCATTCGTGTTGGACGCTGTTGAGGCCTGGGTGACCGACACAGTTATCCAGGTCAACAGCACAGAGGATCTTGTGGACGCGACACCGTTGGGAGACGGCATCGTGGATGCAGACCTCAGCCTTGCCGGCCAACAGATCACGCTGCGAGCGGCGTTGCAGGAGTCGAACAACCTGGCTGGTGCAGGTGCGATTTCGTTGCCATCGGGGACCTTCACGCTGGGCCTTGCCGGAACCGGCGAAGACCAGTCTGCGACCGGCGACCTGGATATCCGGCAGGATCTGCGGATCTTCGGACAGGGGGCTGGTCAAACCGTGATCGACGCAGACGGCCTGGAGCGGGTGTTCCAGATCTTTGGTGGAGTGACGGTGCACATCAGCGACCTGACGATCACCGGTGGTTCGGTGGTCGGCAGTGAAGATGGTGGGGGCATCCGGAGCGGTGGACACCTGACACTTGAAGATGTCGTGGTCACCGGGAACTCGGCCCTCGACAGCGGTGGCGGCATCAACACCAGCGGCCACCTTTCGCTGATCGGGTCGGCCGTGATCGACAACTCTGCCGCGGCTGATGGTGGCGGAATCCGCAACACCGGTACGTTGAGCGGCCTGAACTCGGAATTTTCAGAGAACAGCAGTGGTGTCGATGGTGGGGCACTGGTGAACATCGCCCAGGGCGACGCTGTCTTCAATAATGTGACATTTTCAGGAAACACGTCGGGGCGTGATGGTGGAGCTCTCCACAATGAAGCGACGCTGTTGCTGAACAGTTCGACGGTTGTGCACAACAACGCCGAGAACTTCTCCGGTGGCGTTTCCAGTGATGTCGGCAGTCAGACTTCGATTCAGAACTCGCTGGTGGCCAAGAACTCCGCGACGCTGAACTTCCCCGATGTCGGCGGTGTCTTCGCGACACTGGGCAACAACCTGATTGGGAACAATTCGGGTGCCGATGCGTCTTTCCCTGTTGGCTCGCCCAACGTGAACGGAGACCTGGTGGGTGACCCCGGTTCACTGGTCGATCCGCTGATCGAGGACACGCTGGAGAACAACGGTGGCGCCACCAAGACGCACCTGTTGCTGTTTGGCAGTCCGGCCATCGACGCCGGCAACAACGCCGGCCTGGATGCCAACGTCAGCACCGAGCAGCGTGGTGCGGCCAGGGTGCTGGACGGACCGGACCTGGACCTGACGGCCACGGTCGATATCGGTGCGGTCGAATTCGGCAACTTCTACGTGAACAGTCTCGACGACCTGACGGACACGACCCCGTTGGGGGACGGTCAGGTGGATGGCGACCTGTTGACACTGGGGCGGCAAATCACCCTGCGGGCGGCGCTGCAGGAGGCCAATGCCCTTGCCGGGGAAAACACGATTCAACTGGGATCAGAAGTCTACACGCTGACGATGAGCGAGCCGGACACTGTCAATCCGACGGCCGACATCGTTGATATCGATCCCGATCCTCGCGACGTTCCCGTGGGCGTTGTCACGATCAACTTCAACGAGGACGTGTTGAATGTCGATCTCAGTGACGGCGTTCCGGACTTCATCCTCACTCGCACCGACCTGTCCGGCCANCAGGTGGTGTCCCTGGCAGGNTTGGCCCTGTCGGAAATCAGCAATTCCGAATACACGCTGGACTTGAGCACGGTCACNGACGTCGACGGTATCTACACGCTGACCCTNGACGCTGCGGCAACGTCCATTATCGACCTNGTGGGGAACCCTTTGGTNGATGATGCGACCGACGAGTGGCGAATTGGCCCGGATGTCTACCCGCCCACGGCGGACATCGTGGATGTCACGCCCGANCCCCGTTCAACNGATGCCGATCCGATCACGATCAATTTCTCTGANCCCGTGGTCGGCGTGGACTTGTCGGACTTCACGCTCGAGCTCGATCTCGGCGGCGGATTGGGGCCACAGAATATTCCGCTGGGCAATTCGACACTGCAGCAACTGACCACGTCGCAGTACGTGTTGACCTTCGAAGCACAAATGACCACCCCGCTGGGCACCTACACGGTCAGTCTGCTGGCCAACGGGTCCGGGATCCAGGATTTCGCCGCGAATGATTTTGCCACCGATGCCACAGATTCCTGGGAGAGGGGGGTCGATTCGGTTGCTCCCACGGCAGATATCGTCGATGTCAATCCGGATCCGCGAATCACCAATGTTGGCTTGGTCACGATTGACTTCCTGGAATCGGTCACCGGGGTTGATATTTCCGATTTCACGTTGACCCGGGACGCCGGCAGCGGAGCCGTCAATGTGTCGTTGGCGCCGGTGGTGCTCACGCAGCTCTCGCCGATGCAGTACACCCTGAACATGAATGCGGTGACCGGTTTCGACGGGGACTACGTGTTGACGCTGGTCGCGGCAGGATCGGGGATCCAAGATGTGGCCTCCAACCTGATGGTCACTGATGCCGTGGACACCTGGACCCGTGGCGAAGCTTCGGACGGGGCTGGAGATCTGGATATTACTGACACCACCGGCAGCCTGACTGTCGTCGGGACCGGAAGTGGCAACACGGTTATCGATGCCAACGGAATCGACCGGGCATTCCAGGTGCTCGAAAATGTCACGGCGACCTTGCGGAACCTGACGGTCACCGGGGGCGCGGTCACCGGGAGTTCCGAGGGCGGGGCCGCCTCCAACAGCGGTTCGCTGTTCCTTTCGGGTGTGACGATTTCCGGAAACACCAGCCAGGCAAGTGGCGGTGGACTCTACAACACGCTCGGCGGTTCGCTGACGATTGACGAGAGTGATGTGTCGGGCAATACCGCGTTCGACGGCGGAGGAATCTACAACAACGATGATGGAGCCCTGGCCGTCCGCAATTCGGTGGTTCATGACAATGTCGCCAGCAACGACGGTGGAGGCGTCTACAACGACCTGGATGGCGACCTGGATCTGATCAACAGTGATCTCATCCGCAATACGGCCGTTGGCCAGGGCGGGGGTGTCTACAACAACGACGCAGCCAACCTGACTGTCAGCAATAGCCGATTTTCGGTGAATGCCGCCGAGGACGGCGGCGCGATCTTCAACGAACTCGTCAGCGTGTTGACCATCGGCAACACGTCGTTCTCGGCCAACGAGGCCAGTGACGACGGTGGGGCGATCTACAACGATGACGGGCTGGTCATCAGTACCCGGAACATCTATTCGGGCAACATTGCTGCTGATGGCGGTGGTGTATTGTTCAACGCGTCAAACGGAAACGTGACGTTGGACGGTGATTCGCTGGCGTTGAACGAGGCCGGTGGTCGCGGCGGCGCGGCGGACAACTTCGGAACGCTCTCGCTGGATGGCACGACGATCACGAGCAATACCGCGGTTGATGGTGGTGCGATCGCCAGTGCGAGACAGCTGGACGTCACCGGCACGGTCTTTTCCGGAAATGTCGCCCTATCACGTGGTGGCGGACTGTTCAACGACGATGTGGGTGTTGTGAACGTGGTCTCCACACAGTTTGTCAGCAACAACTCCGGCGGAGATGGCGGCGGTATTTTTGTCACCGACAACAGTGACGCCACCTTCAGTTTTGTGACGGTCCAGGGCAACGAGTCCGTCGGCGACGGCGGCGGGGTGTTCAACGCCACCGAAACGGCGTTTGCGATGACAGAGTCGCTGCTGGTCGGCAACGTTGCTGAAGGGGACGGAGGCGGTTTCTACAACAGTGACGCAGGCGATGCTGTGGTGACCAATGTCACGATGGGGCAGAACGTTGCCAGCAACGGCGGTGGGATCGCCAATACGGGCAATCTCGAGCTGACACACAGCACCATCTACGAGAATTCCGCGGAAACGGATGGCGGCGGGATTTCCAACACGCCGACCGTGCCCGACAAGTTGTCGATCAGGAACACGATTGTCGCCCGCAACACCAGTCCGGCGGCTGCCGATCTGGTGGGGACGCTCTTCCAGTCGGACGGGCACAACCTGATCGGGGATGCCGGGGGTGTGACGTTTGCCGGGGCCGGGGATCAGTCGGGTGACACCGCCAGTCCACTGGATCCGTCTTTGTTCGATCTGAAATTCAACGGTGGTCCGACCCAGACGCACGGGCTTCAGTTCGGCAGCCCTGCCCGTGATGCGGGCGACAACTCGGATGCGCCGGTGACCGACCAGCGAGGTTTCACCCGCATTTTTGATGGCGATGGCGACGGTACCTCGACGATCGATATCGGGGCATTGGAAAGCGGTTTTGTTGTCAACAGTTTTGAAGACACCATCGATGTCAGCCCCGACGACGGTATCAGTGCCGACAGCGACGGAAATAGCAGCCTGCGTGCGGCAATCAACGAGGCGAACGCCTCTCCTGGTGGGGACACCATCATTTTGCCCGCCGGAACATTCCTGCTGAGTCTGACAGGCCGTGATGAAGATGGCGGGTTCACCGGCGATCTGGATATCAGTGGCGATCTCGACATTCTCGGCGCGGGGTCTGGAGAGACCCTGATCGACGCCGACGGGATCGATCGTGTCTTCCACGTGCACAACGGCGTGACCTTGAACGTGTTTGGGGTGACGATCACCGGTGGGGATGCCGGAGCCACCGGTAGTGGTGGGGGCCTGTTGAGTCACGGCACGGTTTCGCTGAATGAGACTGTTGTGACTGACAACGTGGCCAATCGGGGCGGTGGTGTCTTCACTTCGGGCGAATTGACCGTGTCGAACAGCACGGTGGCCAATAACGACGCCAGCCTGCAAGGTGGCGGTATCTACAATTTCCTGACCGGGGCAATCGACGGAGCGATCGGAGCCGGCGACCTCACGTTGCGAATCGGTGACGGGACGTCATTCCCCACGAGTGGCTCGTTCAACGTGTTGATCGACACGGAAGAGCTGTCCGTGACGGCGGTTGATGGTGACCTGTTTACCGTGACACGCGGTGTCAACGGGACAACTCCGGCGGCTCACCCGGACGGCGCGACCGTGGAGCTGGTCGGTGGCGGTGTCGTGACGGTTGAACAGAGCACGGTCACCGGAAACCAGGCGAATGCCCAGGGGGCGGGACTCTACAACGAGGCGTCTTTGGCGATTCGCAGCAGCGAGATTGTCCAGAACGTGTCAGATTCTCGCGGCGGTGGAATCTACAACGCGACGCTGACGGCCGTGTTGGCCAATCCGGTGTTGGCGTCCAGTACCACGATTGACCTGGTTGATGCCGCGAGTATTCCCGCAGCAGCACCGTTCGACATCTTTGTCGGCGGCGAGGGCATGGCCGTGACCGGTGTCAACGGAAATCAATTTACGGTGGTGCGAGGGGTCAGCGGGACCGTCGCCGCACCGCATGGTGCGGGGGCCGAGGTGCGACTGGCTGGCAAGGCGTTTGCCAGCATCGATCGGAGTACGGTTGCTGAGAACGCGGCGGGGTCGGCCGGTGGCGGCATCTTCAGCGAAGACACGTTGACCATTACGACCAGTACGTTGTCGTCGAACACTGCCGGTGCCGGGGCCGGGTTGGCCAGTAACGGGTCGGTCACGGTCGTGAATTCCACGGTGGCCAGCAATGTCGCAGTCAACGCCGGTGGTGTGGCTGCCGATGGTGGCCGGTTTGAACTCAAGAACACGATCGTGGCAGCTAACACAGCCACCGGAGAAGCGGCCGACGTTCGTGGGCGATTCATCAGTGGCGGCAACAACCTGATCGGTGATGCCGGTGATTCTGTCGGACTGGAACACGGGGTGAATGCTGATCAGGTCGGGTCGGCCGGCAGCCCCTACGATCCGGTGATGGACCTCTCGCTGAAAGACAACGGCGGGCCGACAAGGACTCACCGACTGTTGCCCAGTAGTCCGGCCATCGACGCGGCTGACAACACGGGCAGTGATGAGACGACCGACCAGCGCGGTGCGGTGAGGCCAACCAACCAGGATGCCGACATTGGGGCTTTCGAGCGGACGCTCTTGTCACTGCTGGCCAACGGCGCGTCGGTTGTGGAAGGCGCAACCGGGGCCCAGCCGGTCAACGTGAGCGTGATTTTGTCCAACCCAAGTGTCGAGTCGATCTCGGTGGATTACACCACCGTCGATGGAACTGCCTTCCAGGGCAGTGATTACCAGTCGACATCGGGCACACTGACGTTCGAACCGGGAGAACTCACCAAGAACATCGTCGTGATGGTCAACGGGGACCTTTCGGTGGAATCCACCGAGACGTTCTTTGTCGAATTGTCCGGGGCCGGAGAAGCCGAACTGGCCAATTCGCAGGCTATCGTCACGATTGTCAACGATGATACGGCTGTCAGCGTCGATGATGTGTCGGTGATCGAGACGGATGCGGGGACCGTGGACATGGTCTTCACCGTCAGCCTGGTGCAGACCATCGACGCGATCACGACGATCACCGTGGATTATGCGACGGCCGATGGTACGGCCACCGGTGCGGGGGCCAGTCCGGATTATGTGCCGGCGTCGGGCCAGTTGACGTTTTCCGATCCGACGGACCCGACACAGCTGTCGCAGACGGTGGTGGTGACAATCAACGGTGACACGACTGTCGAACCAGACGAAACCGTACTGCTGTCGATTCCCACTGCATCAGTCAACATCACCGACGGTGAGGGTGAGGGAACAATTCTCAACGACGATTCGGCGTTCACGGTTTCGGACCCGACGGTCGTNGAAGGCAATTTNGGCGTCACGGANCTGGATTTTGATGTGTCGCTTGTNCATGCGAGTGCCGATGTNGTCACCGTCGATTACTCGACGAGCAANGGCAACGAAATNCAGCAGGTGTCGCTCANCGGCGNGCCNGNCGGCGGCGATTTCACGCTGACATATGACGCGCAGACAACNGGCGTGATTGCGTTTGACGCGGATGCTGCAGCCGTTCAGACCGCCCTGGAAGGTNTGTCGAANATCGGAATNGGCGATGTTGCGGTGACCGGTGGCGACCTGCCGGCATCGGCTGTGCTGATTGAGTTCATCGGGGGACTCGCCGGCACAGATGTGACAGAGCTGCAGTTGGGGGCCAACAATCTGACTGGCGGGACAACTCCGGGCGTGGACATTACCACCAGTACGGGAGCTGCCGTTGCCGGTGAAGATTACGATTCCACAACGGGGACCGTGACGTTCCAGCCTGGCGAAACTGTTCAAACCGTCACCGTGACTGTCAATGGCGATGTGGTGCTTGAGCCGGACGAAGAGCTGCTGCTTACGCTCTCAAATGCGACCAGCGACGGGGTCGCCAATGGCTTGGCAGATCTGAACGGGGGGGTGCCGGCTGTCGGAACGATCGACGACGACGAAGTGCCGCCGGATGTCTGGGAGATTTTCCAGGTGGACGATGCGGGGACGCCGACGATTGAGGTGTTCCTCAACGACGTGTTGTTCACCAGCACGACGGATTTCGTCAATCAGCTATCGCTGGCCGGGGATCAGTCGGGCGTCAAGGATGACCTGTTCATCATCGATTTCGGCGGCGGGACGCCCGTTCCAACAGCAGGATTGTTGCTGGACGGAAAGGGGCAGGATGGTGCCGATGTTGTCCAACTCAGGAACCCGACCGCAGGGTTTGCCGCGGTGGATTATTCCATTACCGGCGACGCCGCAGCGACGATCAGCCTGGATGGCTCGAATGTGACGTACGTGGGGCTCGAGGCGGTCATTGACAACACTCCGTCGGCGAATCGCAGCTTCGTTCTTGACGGCGTGTTCACCGGCAATCACGAGATGCGGACAGCCAACGCGTCTGGAGTCGGGAATTCGCTCTTCAGCAGTACCGGAGCTTCGACGTTCGGTGTGTTCGCGTTCGAGAACCCGAGCAATAGCCTGGTCTTCAACTCAGGACCCGGGGACAACACGTTCACTCTGGACGCGATGGACTCGACTTTGGCTGCGGATGTTACGGTCAATGCCGGGGCCGGCGATGACATTGTCGATGCGTCCGCCTACCTGGCGCCTTTGACGATCAACGGAGACGACGGAGCGGATCTTCTCGGTGGCGGTGCCGGCAACGACACGGTCAATGGGGGTGACGGGGACGACTCGCCCGGTGGCGGACAGGGTGAAGACGTTCTCAATGGTGGGGCGGGAACCGACATTGTTACCGAGTCGCTTGATGCCGATTACCAACTGTCCGACACGCAGTTGGTAACGACCATGGTGGCCGGCGGCGGTACGGATTCCGACACGCTTTCGGGAATCGAGCAGGCCGTGCTGACCGGTGGTGATTCGGCGAATGCGTTTGATGCCTCGGGCTTCAGCGGTTCTGTCACGCTTAGTGGTGCCGGTGGTGACGACACGATGATCGGGTCAGCCGGTGACGACCAGTTCGATGGCGGGTCGGGCAATGACCGGATTGTTCAGGCCAGTGACGCGGCGCAAAAACTGTCGGACACGGCCATCGAGATCGGGGCATGGCCTTCGGGAGGCGTGTTTACGGCAACGGCCACCGACGGGTTCTCCAGCATCGAAGAAGTTGTGATGAACGGCGGTGCTGCCGACAACGTGATCCATGCCGGCAGCTACACACTCGGCGACGTGACCATCGATGGGGCCGACGGCGACGACACGCTGACCGGTGGGCGGTTGCACGACTTGATCATCGGCGGCGAAGGCAACGACAAGTTGAACGCCAAGAGGGGTGACGACTCCCTGGAAGGCGGCAACGGAAATGACACGCTGCTTGGCGGGTACGGGAACGACACCGCCATCGGCGGCGATGGGGCGGACTTCATCAATGCCAACACCGGCGATGACCTGGTGGATGGTGGTGACGGAGACGACCGGCTCCGTGGTGCTGAAGGTGCCGACACCATCGCGGGAGGAGCGGGTGACGATCAGTTGGATGAGAACCTGGCTGTGGGAACGTTGATACTGGGTGACACCACCCTCGGGGGAGATCTCGGGGACAAGCAGCTCAGCGGAATCGAAAGCGCGGTGCTCAACGGCAAGGTCGGTGCCAACATCGACCAGGGCGTGAACTTCTTCAGTGCGACCCTGGCCACGATCCCTGTGACGATGATCGGTGGCAAGGGGAACGACACGATGATCGGCGGCCAGGCCGACGATTTCCTCAACGGCAATGGAGACAACGACAGCCTGGACGGCCACTTGGGCAACGACTCGGTCCAGGGTGGAGCCGGCAAGGACTTCGTTGTCGGTGGGGAAGGTGACGACACGCTGGAAGGCCAGGGCGCCAATGACACGCTCCGCGGTGGGCCCGGCGATGACAACCTCGACGGCGGAGCCAACGGGTTCGACCGTGTGTTCGAAACCGGTGATGTGGATATCACGATTGACGACACACAGATGACCGGAGGACTCGGGACGGATGTTGTCAGCAACTTCGAGGAAGTGAAGTTCTCGGGCGGCTCTGGTGGGAACAACTTCGACGCCAGTGGGTTCTCCGGACGAGCCGTGTTGTGGGGAGGTCCCGGTGATGACACCCTCACCGGCACAGGCAATGGGGACCGGATCAACGGCGGTCCGGGCAACGACAGTCTGGTTGGGGGCGGAGCTTCGGACACGATGTTCGGTGGCTCCGGGAACGACACGCTCGAGGGAGATGGCGGAAACGATGTCCTTTATGGGCAACGGGACGACGACTCGGTGAAGGGCGGGATCGGCGAAGACTCAATTCTCGGCGATGATGGGGACGACACCATCAACGGTGGCGACGGCAACGACACGCTGCGAGGCGGTGCCGGTGCCGATAAATTGTCGGGATGGATCGGTGACGATGTCCTCAATGGCAATTCGGGACGCGACATCCTCGTGGGTGGTACCGGGAATGACCGTCTGTTTGGCGGAAATGATCGGGATACGATCCTGGGTGAAGACGGCGACGACTTCATCAAGGGGCAGTCAGATGAGGATGTTCTTTCCGGCGGCACTGGTGAGGACAAGGGTGTCGACTTCGC
>PBOJ01000007.1 GCA_002724315.1 Planctomycetaceae bacterium
CAGTTTGTACCATTCATCACCACCCTCGGTTGCATCGTCTTCATCGACCTTCTGTCGGGCTTGATGATCGGCATGGGAGTTGGATTGGCATTTGTGCTGAAAGGTGCCATTCAAACGCCCTATTCACTGGTGACCGACGACGATGCTGACGTCACCAGGTACCGAGTCCAGTTGAGTAACCAGGTCACCTTCCTCAACCAGGCCAAGCTCTCGAAAACTCTTGACGAGCTCTCCTACGGCAGTCGAGTGATCTTGGATGCCACGATGACCCATCACCTTGATCCGTGCATCGAGACTTTGCTGATTGAGTTCATTACCAGAACAGCTCCCGAACACGATCTCACGGTGTCATTTGAGGGCTTTGAAGGTCTGCCCTCACCCGATGGAAGCGTGTACTTTGAGGAAGATGCTGGTCTGCCAGAGCCGGAAAGCGGTGGCTCTTCCTGAAGTCATGGCGATCCCTGCCGACGGGAACCTGGCACTCAACCGAGAATCCCGTCTACCACTTCGCCGGCCACATCAGTCAGGCGGAAGTCGCGCCCACCGAACCGGTACGTCAAGCGGGTGTGATCCAGTCCCAGCAGGTGCAGGATCGTCGCATGCAGGTCGTGAATGTGCACCTTGTCCTCGGCAGCAAAATAGCCGTAGTCATCGGTAGCCCCATGGACATGGCCTCCTTTCACCCCCCCGCCGGCCATCCACATCGTGAACCCACTGGGATTGTGGTCTCGCCCATTGTCGATCGGCCTGCCCTTTTCCTCGGCCGTCGGCGTCCGGCCGAATTCCCCTCCCCACAACACCAGCGTGTCATCCAGCAACCCTCGCTGTTTCAGGTCCTTGAGTAACCCGGCAATCGGACGATCCACTTCCAGAGCATTCTGCGGATGCCGCTGCAGGAGATTTCCATGCTGGTCCCAGTGTCCTGACCCGTTCTGGTGCGTGACCTGGACCATGCGAACCCCCTGTTCGATAAACCGCCGGGCCAACAGGCACTGGTGCCCGAAATCGCGAGTCGGCTTCTCGTCGACCCCGTAGAGCTTTCGCGTGGCCGCGGTTTCCTCCGACGTGTCCTGAACCCGTGGGGCCGATGTCTGCATCCGGAACGCCAGTTCCAGCGACTCGATTCTCGCCTCGAGGTTCGAGTCGCCTTCGGCATCACGCCGGTGTCGCCGATTCAGTTCCTGGACAAAATCCAGTTGCAACCGTTGACGCGCAGATGTCATCCGCGGGCGGATGTGCTCAAACCTCGCCTCGTGGACCCCGCTCCCCGCGCGTCCCAGCGGGGTCCCCTGGTGGACTGCGGGAAGAAAAGCCGACCCGTAATTGTTGACGCCGCCATGAAACATCGTCGGAGAAATCGTGACGAACGCCGGCAGATCCTCGTTCTCGGTTCCCAGCCCGTAGGACAACCAGGACCCCAAGCTGGGACGAATGAACGTGTCGCTACCGGTATGCATTTTCAACGTGGCCCCGCCATGGGCCGGATTGGTGCCGTGTAGCGAGCGGATCACGCACAGGTCGTCGGCACAGGTCGCCACGTGCGGGAACAGTTCGCTGATCTCGATCCCCGACTGGCCATGACGGCGAAATGACCACGGAGACGCGAACAGCTTGTTGTTGCTTTCACCGGTCGAGTGGAACAACAGCCTGGGGCGATCGATCGGCAGCGGTTTGCCGTGGTCTTTCTGCAACCGAGGTTTCGGGTCGAAGGTGTCCATCTGCGAGGGGCCACCTTTCATGAACAGAAAGATCATTCGCTTGGCTCGCGGAAGCAGTTGAGCCACGCGATTGGCCGCGTCAGTGTTTTCAGACATCGAGTCGACCAGGCAGGAGAGCGCCAAGCTGCCGAAACCGATGTTGCATCGACGCAGCATCTCGCGGCGAGTGTGTCCGGCGTTTGCCATCACAGGATCTCCATGCACCTCAATCGAGGTAAACGAACTCGTTGGACACCATCAGGGCCTGGCAGAACGCCTGCCACACTTCACGTTGCCGTTGAATCTGGCCAAGGTCGGCCGGCAAAGTCTGTGCGAACGCGTCCAGGAATCGCCCGGCCCGCTGCAACTCACCGGCATCCGGAGACCGTCCAAAAACGGTTTCGTAGGCTATCCGGATTTGGTCCGGCTCGGATCGGACACTGTTACGCAGGACTCGGTCCGCCATTCCTCGACTGCACCGTGCAACCAGATCGCTGTTCATCATTACCAGCATCTGTGGCGGAACCGTCGTCGTGGCCCGCCGGCCGGCAACCAGGCTCGGGCTGGGAAACTCGAACGTCTGGAACAGCGAGTAGACCTTGTTGCGAATCACCGGCTGGTAGACCGAACGACGGAGGTTGTCATAGCCGACCAGGTGCTTTCCGGTCTTGGCGTCGTTGACATATTGCCGGGGTTTCAGCGAGAGCANTGTCCCGTGCATCGTGGTGTCCAGCAGCCCGGCCACGAACAGCAGGGAGTCACGGATTTCCTCGGCCGCCAGNCGNCGCCGGGGAAANCCACTGACCGCCCGGAGTGCCACAGGCAACTCNTCANCCTCGCCTCCCTTNACCCGANCGGGCTCNCCGGCGGTGCGATAGACGCTGGAGAGCAAAATGAGGCGGTGCAGTCGNTTGATCGACCAGTCCTGNCGAATCAATTCGGAGGCCAACCAGTCGAGCAATTCGGGGGCTACCGGTGTGGCCCCNAGNTCCCCGAAATTGTCAGGGGTTTCAACCAGCCCGACCCCGAAGTGCCATTGCCAGATGCGNTTGACGACCACCCGNCTGGTGAGCGGGTTTCCGNCATCGGTGATCCACCGGGCCAGTTGCAGCCTGCCACTTTCAGTCGGCCCGATGGCGGCCGCCGGATGACGGTGTGTCAGGACGGCCGGAAGGCCTCGCCGGACTTCCGGCCCCAGGTCGAGGTGGCTGCCGCGACGGTGCACTCGCAGGTTCGCCATCGCCCCCTCTTCGACACACATCACCGACACCTTGGCCGGGGCAGACGTATCGAGAACGACGGGCCGCTCCACCCAGAAACCGTTCCCCTTGCCTCGCTTGTCAACGATCTGGCTCATCGTCCGAGTGCTCTTGAAGATGCCGGCCAGTGCGTAATAGTCCGCGGTGGTGATCGGGTCGAACTTGTGGTCGTGACACCTTGCACATTCCAGTGTCAGCCCCAGCAGGGCCTTGCCCACCGTCGAGATCTGATCGTCGATGATGTCCATCTCCATCTTCACCGGATCGACTTCACGCAGCCCCTTTGGTCCCAGTGAAAGAAATCCCGTGGCACGAATGCGATCAGCAGTCAGCGACGCCAGGTGCCCCTGCCAGTCCCCATCGCTGATCCCCCGAGGTCGCTCGGGCTCGGGAAGCAGATCCCCGGCAATCAGAGACCGAATGAACTCGTCGAAAGGGATGTCCCTGTTGAACGCGTCGATGACGTAATCGCGAAAGTGAAACGCATTCACGTACGCCCGGTTCTCGTCGAGGCCGTTGGAATCGGCATAGCGAGAGATGTCCAGCCAGTGCCGGCCCCAACGTTCCCCGTAACGTGCCGAAGACAGCAGCCGATCGACGACCCGGTCGAAAGCGACCGGCGAGCGATCCGCTTCAAAATCCCTGAGTTCAGCCGGCGTTGGCGGCAAACCGGTGAGATTGTACGTCAACCGCCGCAGGAACGACCGACGATCGGCAGTGGGAGCCACTTGACCACGCCGGTTCTCCAGACGCGACAGAAGAAAACGGTCGATCGGTGTCCGGGGCCACGTCCGGTTCCTGGTCTCGGGAACCGGAGACCTCAGAACCGGGCGGAATGCCCAGTGATCATTTGTCGCGGCCGGCTCCGCCGCGATGACCGTGCCGCACAGTACTGCCACCCCCGTACACACCACCTTCCAGCACGGTGACAATGGGCAGGGGCACAGGTTTCGGCGAGACATTGAGCTGACTTTGTTTGTGACAAGCGAAACACCCGGACACAGATCCCGACATCCCGGTGGAGCCCGGATTACCGCGATGATGACAAGAACCTGCCGACGTGCAAAGTGGCAACCGGTTCACGTCGTTGGGCCGCGTTTCCCCTCTGCCCGTTCCCCATTGCCGCAACAAGGAGGCCGACACCGCCGTGATCCCGTGACACGAGGCATTGGCCGGTCGCCGGTCTGCGGGTAGCCTTGAGGCTTCCATTTTGGCGGCCGCACGAACCGAAACCACGAGAACCACGTTGCGATTCTTCTACGGATGGTGGCTGCTCGGTTTCGCGTGGATCCTCTACGGATTTGGAGCCGCCCCCGGTTACTACAGCTGGTCGTTTTTCTCGCCCGAGATCATCGACGACCTGGCACTCACACGTGGCCAAACCGGGGCCGTGTTTGGACTGTTCACATTCATGTTCAACAGCATCGCTCCGATCACCGGTCTCGCGATAGCCCGCTGGGGCACGCGGCGGGTGATGGTTGTCGGCAACCTGGTCACGGCACTCGGTTGCTGGCTTCTCAGCGATGCCGGCACATTGTGGGAGTGCCTCATCTATTTCGGCCTTCTCGTGGGGGCCGGGATTGGCCTGAGCACCATCGTCCCCTGCCAGGCCTTGGCCACCAGTTGGTTCACGAAATACCGAGCCCGCGCCGTGGCCACGGTCCTGACAGCCGGAGGGACTGTCGGGGTCCTGGTCACCTGGTTTGACCGAGTCATGGTGCAGGAGTACTCCTGGCGGACAGGCTGGCAGATCATCGCCGTCCTGTCCCTGGCGCTGGCCGTCCTGGCCGCGGTCACCGTCCGCAATCGCCCTTCGGACCTGGGACAGAAGCCCGACGGAATGCTGGCTGAGGCCACCGACCACCGATCCGCTGATGCCACATTCACCGCCGTATCCTCGGATGCTTGGACTCTTTCAACTGCCCTGCGGACCCCCCAGTTCGCCGTGCTCTGCCTGTGCACCGTCGCGTTTGCCATCCCGTGGAGCGTGACAACCGCACACGGACGCCTCCACCTTGAGGATCTGGGCCTGTCGACGGATGTCGCTGCCCAGATTCTGAGCGTGATGATCCTGGTGTCCATCGCCGGACGGATCACCGGGGCAGCCGGCGATTTCCTTGTCCCGGAGAAAGTCCTGGGCTTCGCGCTGCTGGTCGAGGCAGCCGGCATGTTCGGCCTGCTGTTGGCCACGACCGCGACAATGGCGTACGTCTCGACAATCCTGGTCGCGTTGGGATTCGGCGCGGCCTACATCTCCACGGCGGTGGTGGTCGCAAAATTCTTTGGGCGAATCGCTTTTGCCCAGACCCTCGGTGCCCAGTACTTGATCTCGGGGATCTTCAACGCCCTGTCGCCAGCCATTGCCGGTTGGCTGTTCGACTCCACCGGCAGCTACAACATCGCCTTCAGCACGATCGGCATGATGTGCGTCCTGGGCGGCATCCTCGCGTTTAGGCTGCGAGTGCCGCAGCCGCCCAGGCCCATGAACGTGGATGCGGCAACCGAGTGACTTGCCGACTCGGAACTCAAGCCGTTCGGCCGTGAAACGCACCACAGCCGTCCCTGTCGCTGACGGCCACGGGACACCCGGTTCACCAGACCATCATCTCGACGAAGCGTTCATCGAGCCGGGCCAGTTCATCGGCATTCAACTTCCAGTCAAAGGCCGCCAGGTTGTCGTCTAACTGCTCGATCGAGTCGCTGCCGGTGATCACCACCGACACTTCCTCACGACTCCGCACCCAGTTGACGGCCACCTGCGGCATCGACACCCCTCGCTGGGCGGCGACGTCGCGAACCGTCTCGACCATCTCGGCCGTGGCACCACAGAACACCTCGTCGAATTCCTGCCGACGTTCGCTCCACAAGGTCCCTGGCGGGGGCGGCTCTCCGGGGACGTAGACACCGCTCAACAGCCCCACCTGCAGTGGGCTGAAAGCCATCACCCCCAGCCCCTGGTCCCGGACCAGCGGAAACATCTCTCTTTCGAGTTCGCGATTCAACAGGTTGTAGTTGTTCTGGACACACACAAACGGCGTGACTGGCATCCGCTCGGCGAACCAAAGGGCCTTGCACACCTGCCACGCCTGGTAGTTGCTGCACCCGACGTAACGGACCTTGCCACTGGTGACCAGGTCGTCGAGCACCTGCAGAGTTTCCTCCATCGGTGTGGCCGGATCAAAACGATGCAGCAGGTAGAGGTCGATGTGGTCAGTTCCCAGCAGCGACAACGACCGCTCGACCTCCCGGAGTATGTTCTCACGCGAACACCCTCCGGCAATCTTCTCGTCACCACCCTCGGCCCCCACCTTGCTCGTGATCACGACTTCGTCACGCCGTGACTTCAACACGCGACCCAGAATCTCCTCCGAACTGCCATGGGCGTCGTCGGCATCCGTCCGCAACTGATACTTGTTGGCACAGTCGATGAAGTTGATGCCCGAGTCGATGGCGTGTTCGATCAAACGAACGGCTTCGCTATCCGAAGACTGACCGCGAAATCCCAGGCCCAGGGCCATCCGGGACACTTCCAGGTCACTCGAACCGATCCTGACGAATTCCATCAGTCTCTCCCTTCACGGATCGACGCTCGGCCGACCACCTCTTTGCCCAGTTGCTCGGTTACGGCCCGAAATGGCCGCACCCTCCGTTTTAGCGACGTCGGCTCGACGACGACACCTGGTCACAACGACACGGAGTGGCCCGCAGAGGTCAACGACTTCACGGCCGTGTCCAGATGCGCCTGTTTGACCAGCAGGCAATCGGTATCGAACGTCGACACGACAAACACGCTGAGACCTGCGTCCGCCAACACTCCGGTCAACGATGCGATCACGCCGACCATCGAAAACTCCAGTGGCCCCACCACCCGCAGGCAACGCCATCCGGACTCGCTTCGCACATCGCCGGGGACACACTCTTCAGAGCAGATGATCGACAGTTCCGCCGGCGTGCGAGTGACGGAAGTGACCGCACCGGAGACCCACCCGGGAACCTCGGCGTCGAAGTCCAACTGGCAGACGGCGTACGCGCCCGGCACGACCTCGAGCGTGAACTTCCTCTCCGACATGTCCTCGCTCTCTTGGCAGTCTCGGATGACGGGCCATTCGGGCTGTGGTCACTTGCGGGGCGTCGGCCGCCTGGCACCGGTCTCAACCAGCCACGCGTCAAGTTGCCCGCGCAGCCTCCTTGCGAGCTTTGGCTTCTTTTCGGCCAGGTTGCTTCGTTCACCGATATCGGCAGCCAGGTCGTACAGTTCGACCGAGTTGTCGTCAAAACGGAGAATCAGTTTGTCGTCTCCGGATCGAACAGCGGCGCCGGGGCGATTCGACTTGTGCCACGCAAAATGTGGGTAGTGAAAGAACAGAGAACGCGGCTGGACCTTCCGCCCCTCGAGTAACGGACGCAGGGTTTTTCCGTCGAGCCTCTCTCCGTCGGGCAGCCCGACGCCAGCGGCGTCGAGCACCGTCGCCGTCAGGTCCATGGAAATCACCGGCTCACTGACGATTACTCCAGGCCTGGTGATGCCCGGCCAGCGAACGATCAGCGGCACGCGTATTCCCCCTTCAAACAGATCCCCCTTGCCGGATCGCAGCGGGTGGTTGTCGGTGGCACCAGACCATCCTCCGTTGTCACTGGTAAAAATCACCACGGTGCGATCGGCGATGCCCAGTCGTTTCACCTCATCGAGTACCCGTCCGACAGCCCGGTCGGTGGCCTCAATCTGGCCCCCATAGATGGGGTTCTTGAGGCCCGGGCCCTCCCGACCCTTGTACTTTTCGACCAGATCCTCGGGAGCCTCAAACGGGTAGTGGGGATTGTATGTCCAAAGGCACACGAACATCGGCCGATCTTTTGAGAGACGCATCCAGGCAATCGCTTCGTCGGCCAGGCGATCGGTGAGATATTCCCCGTCCTTACGCGGCTTGATCGTTGGAATGCGAAACGGGTCAAAATACGTCGGCGGCCCTCCAAAACCGCAGCCACCAACGTTGATCTCGAACCCATGCCGATCCGGGTAGAATCCCGCCCCGCCGGTAGACGGATCGTTCTTACGGACACGGGTGCCCGACAGGTGCCATTTTCCGAAGAACCCCGTGTGATAACCGGCCGAATGAAGCCGTTCGGCAAGCGTCACGGTCTCGTGCTTGAGAATGTGGTCAGCCGGTGGCGGCTGAATGGCGCGGCCCTCGGGCCAGAACTGTGGCCCATCGGCCCCGTGCTGAGTGATATTCAGCCGTGCCGGAGCAAGTCCGGTGATCACCGCTGCTCGCGTCGGCGAACAGACCGGTGCCGCAGCGTACGCGTCAGTGAATCGCACCCCCTGGCGAGCAAGAGCGTCGACATTCGGAGTGTGAAGTTTCGCGTTCCCCTG
Source organism: Planctomycetaceae bacterium (assembly GCA_002724315.1). Lineage (GTDB taxonomy): Bacteria > Planctomycetota > Planctomycetia > Planctomycetales > Planctomycetaceae > UBA8437. Next base: position 8,331 of record PBOJ01000007.1, read on the forward strand.
GCAATGCAGATCCGACCAACCCATGTCATCGGTCATGATCAACAGAACGTTCGGCGGGGGCGGAGATCCCGATGCATTGGAGGCCATCGAAACGCCACACAGCGCAACGAGAGACAGGATCACAGTGGCATTGTTCCAACCGTGTCGCACGCCATTCTCCCCCGGCTTTTTTGACCACACCGAACGGGCCAGACAAATCGCGTTGGCCCACCTGACAGACACGATGCCATCCAAGAGAACCCGGAATCAAGTCCACACTTCTCCGACAGACCATCACGGGGATCAGCCAGAGTGTTCCGCGAGCAAATGAGGTCGTCACCGGAC
>PBOJ01000008.1 GCA_002724315.1 Planctomycetaceae bacterium
GATATTCAAACGAAAACCGACAGCCAGTCGACCGTTTTCGTCGTTGGTCTGATAGACGTTGTTGAGATTTTCACCCGTCACCCGCAGATTTTCGTCCTCGTAGGACACCAACACGTGATCGACAGGCTGCCCCTGCAGGTTGGGCCGCTTTTTGAACACCAACTGGTTCGGAGAATTCTGGACATCCCGACCATCTTCGGAAATGGGCAACCAGGCACCGTCCACTCGTGACCGGGTGGAACCGTCCGCTTGAGGGACTTCGGTGATCACCCGTGTCTTGTCGTCGGGCAACTCCTCGGCTCGCTTGACCAGGTCCTGGAATTTCACATCTCTGCGGTTGGCCAGGATCGCCAACTCCAGACTCCCCAACCGCGTCATCATCCGCTTGGTCTGTTCAACAACCTGTGGATCGGCCTTGGGAATGATCACCTCAATCCGATTGGTTCCCAACGGCCTGACGGTCAGTTCCTTGTTGCCACCGGGATTGGCTCGCTTGTTGATCGAGGTGGCCATCTGTGACATCACATCAGGCGTCAGTTCTTTCTCCTGTTCGGCCAGCTTCTGCTGATCCACCTCCAGGATCAGGTTGGCTCCGCCGGCGAGGTCGATTCCCAGCTTGATTCCGGAGAACACCTTCTCGAGAACCCCGCCATCTTCGACCGCCCCGGACTCTCGCTCTGGCTTCCTCGATGGCGAAATTTCCAGCGTTTCCAGCGCAGGGAACCCGGGAATGTGATCTTTCAGGCCGTCGTCGGTGACGCCAGTGTTGGAGAGTGTCAAATTGCGGAGGCTGGTCAGACTGGCCAGAAACTCAAGTCCCTTGTCAGTGACGGCCGTATCCGAAAGATCCAGCGTCTGGAGCTCATGGAGTTCGGCAAGTCGCTGGACTTGCTCGTCCTGGACTTGCGTTCCCGAGAGGTCCAGCATCAGGACTCGTGGCACACGGGCCAAGTCTTCCAACTGTTCGTCGAGCTGATCGGGGGTCGCCGATTTTGACAACACCACCCGTTCGATCTTCACCCGCTCGTCATCCTGCTCGATAACCGCTCCAGCTCGGCGAAGCTTGATCATCGGATCGGTGTCGCTGCACCCGGCCACGGCCATCACCAGGCACAGTGCCGGAACACAGGCCAACGTCCACCAACGGTCCATCGTGCCGCTCCCTGCCCGCCTGTTCATCGTGAATCCGCTCACAGATCGGTCCCGTTCACTTTTCATCAGGTTCATCCGACTTCGTATTCGCAGCCCCCTCACCGGAACGCATCATCTCCGACGCCCCCGGCTTGGCATCAGGCATCTTGCCGTCCTTGGAGTAATTGACAGCCAGCCCGGGCAATTGTTTCTCCAGTGTCTTCACGACTCCGCCGGTAACCTTGTATCTGTCGTTGCCATCCTGCCATTTCCGGACCGCATCTTCGTGGATCCACTTGTCGGCAGCCTGAACGACCACGCCCTTGGCCATCGGCCAAAAGGCCAGTGTCACCGTCATCAACACGACGCCGATCCGCCACGAGAAATCTTCCATCCGCATTGCCATCGCCAACACGTGTCCGACACTCAACGGAACAACGAACGTCGCAGCAATCAGCAGGACAGCCCTCGTCTCGGCGCCACTGCCGAAATACCACTGAGGCTGTAACACGAACACCGCGACCGACACGGCCACGTAGAGCAGGCACATCACCGCCAGCAACTGGCCCTTGAACACGTTGCGAATTCCCAGCCATCCCCCCAGGGCAAACACTCCCAGCGCCAACCCCAGCAGAAATCGGCCGCCGGCATCCAGATCGAAGAACAGGCCAGGGACCAGCGATCCCAGTGCAATCAGACCTGCAAACGCCAGCACGCCCATCGTCACATGACTTTCGGCAAAGGCTTCCTGCTTTTCGCACCACCGTGACGCAACGTAGCCGCCAACCACGGTCAGAACGAAACACACACCAGCGGCCCAAACCGGGACCTTGGCCAGAAGCAGGGGAATTCCAAGTTGGTCCATCGCGTCTATCTGTCCTTGTCTGTGGCGGGCTGACCGATTCCGAGCTTAATTCTCGGCCCTGTCATCCGCACCATCCTCGTCAGAACCAAGGGCCTTCGGCCCCTGGATGCTTCGACGCAGCATCCTGATTTGCGTCCCCGGGGCGACTTCCAAGAGCACTTCGTCACTGGACGTGTCAAACGAGACGATCGTACCGACGATGCCACCAATGGAAACCACCCGGTCGTGTTTCTGCAGTGAATCCACCACCGCCTGCTGTTTCTTGCGGGCCTTCTTCTGCGGAGCCAGCACGATGAAGTAGAAAATCAGTCCCATTCCGATGATCGGGACCAGCATATCCGACATCGTCGGCGGTTCCGGCTGATTGGCAGCGGGAGCGTCGGGATCGGCCGCAGGAGCCGGACTGGCGGAATCGGTCTCCGCAGCTGACGGGTCACCCACAGCAGCCGCGTCACCTGCCGCAGGCGACTCTCCGGCCGCGGCCGCGGCCGCAGGACCTTCCGCAGGAGTCTCGTCCTGTGCGATCACCGCCTGACCAAATGCCAAAACAAAAACCGCGGCAACACAGGTCGCCACGACCCCGGACAACCGCATCCCTTTCGCCTTTGACAGCATCCGTTGAACCCCGTCATCGATCGACCGGCAACCACTGGCCAACCCGATGCCCCGGGTATATAACCCGCGACGAGAATCCGGCCCGTGCAGCCTCTCCGGTCGTGTTCTTAGCACTTTGCCCGCCCGGCAGGACGGTCCAAACCCGTAGTCTAAAGAGATGCCGGAACCTCAGCAAGGTGAAGCGATCGAAACTCGTCGAGCCGGTCACACCGGATCGCTTCTCGCAGCGATCGCAGGAAGTTCTGGTAGAAAACGAGGTTATGGTAGGAGACCAGGATGGGCCCCAACATCTCGCGCGACAGGAACAGATGGCGAAGGTAACCGCGACTGAATCGCTTACATACCCGGCAATCGCAGCCCGGATCCAGGGGGCTCTCGTCAGTACGATACTGCCGATTCTTCAACCTCACCTCGCCCTCGACAGTAAACGCCGAAGCGCTGCGCCCATTGCGTGTCGGCATCACGCAGTCAAACAGGTCGATCCCGCGGATCACCGCCTCGAACAGGTCCCTGGGAGTGCCCACGCCCATCAGGTACCGCGGCCGATCCGTCGGCAACATCGGCGTGGTCGCATCCAGTGTCGTGTACATCGATTCCGGGGATTCCCCCACGCTGAGCCCCCCAATTGCATACCCCGGAAACTCCAGTTTCAGCAGGCTTTCGGCCGAGCGTTCCCGTTCGGCCGGATCCGTCCCGCCCTGGACGATTCCAAACAGTGCCTGGTCGGTCCGCTTCTGAGCGTCTCGACAGCGACGAGCCCAGTCGGTGGTTCGATCGACGGCCTGCCTGAGTTTCTCGATCGGCACCTCGTGTGACGGACACTCGTCCAGGCACATGATGCAGTCGGCCCCCAACTGTTCTTGAATGGAAACCGCCCGCTCGGGTGTCAAATCGAGCCAACTGCCATCGATGTGTGACTTGAATGAGACCCCGTCATCGGTCAANCGGGCCATCTCGGCGAGGCTGAAGATCTGGAATCCGCCGCTGTCTGTCAGGATCGGCCCATCCCACTGCATGAANNGGTGCAATCCNCCCAGTTCCTCAACCACCTCGGCTCCNGGCCGCAGNGCCAGGTGATANGTATTGGCCAGNACCATCTCGGCCCCGGTNTCGNCCACCTGCTCCGGCCACAGNCCACGCACCGTCCCCCGAGTTCCGACCGGCATGAANGCTGGTGTCTCGACCGGACCGTGCGGCGTGTGCCACACACCACACCGCGCCGAACTCGACGCACTGGCCTGTTGAACCTCAAACGCAAACCCGTCCGACGAACCGTTCACTGGAGCCCCTCAAGTGCCTGGTTGATCTGGCCCACGTACCACAGGAAGAACCGGAACACAAAAAACACGATGAACATGGCCACAATGCTCCACACGGCCCAGGCAATGGCGCCACACAGCAACGACAGGGCCCTCTCGGCCTCCTCGCGAAACCTCGGGCTCAAACGGTGCAATTGCTCGGGAACCGTCCCCGACGTCTCACCCACGTCAACCATTTCCAGGAAATCCTGGGGAAACAAACCTGTATCGGCCAAGGCGACGGTCAGTGAGTCCCCCTCCTCGATTGACCGGCAGACCGATTCACACTTCGCCTGGAACGCACCGTTGCCAGTCGCCTGAAACGTCGCCTGCAGACTCTGGCGGATCGGCATCCCGGTTTGTTGTGTCAGGTAAAAGGCCCACGAAAAGCGGGCAATCGCAAACGCCCTCTGGCATTTGCCGACAACCGGGACGCTGAGCGAGATCCGGTCGACGATCTGGCGAGCCGTAACGACCGAGGACGCCGCAAGATACCCGCCGGCCAGCATCATCAGCGTGCCATACACAATCGCCAGGAACGTAATCGCCCCCCCGGCACCTCGCAGACCGAAGGTAATTTCCGAAACGGCCTCGCCCCCCGGCAACATGCCCAGCACAAAAATGACCAGCGACACCACACCCGTGGCAGCGACGAACTGGATCACCGGCCAGGTGATCTGCGAGAGAAACTTCCGTCGCAGTGCCACAATATTGTCAAAGTGTTCGGCCAGGTGTTCCAACACCTCCGGCAGAGCCCCGCTGTGCTCGGACAGGCGGACCATGTCGATCACCAACTCCGGAAACCGCCGGCCGTGCCGCGCCATCCCGTCCGAGAGTTCCTCGCCAGCCCGCACCTGGTCGGCGATGTCGGTGAACACGTCTCGGCAAAGTGAATCGCCGCCCTTTCGCCCGGCCACCTCCAGGGCCCGGACCACCGGAACGCCCGAGTAGAGCATGGTGGCCAGGTTGCGGCAGACGACCGCCAGGGCCTGTTTGCGTATCTGGCTTCCCAACACCGTTTCGGTCCCGCGGACATTCGACTCGGCCAGCAATCCGACTCTCAACCGCGTCGGTCACCGGCTCCGCAACCGATTCTCAGGGCCATCTGCAGGTGCGTCAACGCCACACCGGCCGTGGCGGCGCGCCCGTTGCGTTCCCGGAGAGTTTGTGTCACAGTGTCGCGCATCATGCCCGCCGACTTTCTCGACCTCGCCGGCCGCGACGTCCTGGTGATGGGGGTCGCCAATCGCAGAAGCGTCGCATGGCACGTCGCCCAAGTGCTGACCGATGCGGGCGCGCGGGTGATCTACGCGGTTCGCAGTCCCGAACGGGCCGAAAGCGTCCGCCAAATGGTCGGCAGCGATGCGGTGGTCATCACCTGTGATGTCCAGCAACCCGCCGACATCCAACGATTGGCCACCGAGGTCGCCTCGGTCACCGACACTCTGCACGGGGTTGTCCACTCGATCGCATTCGCTGACTATTCGGCCGGCTGGCTGCCATTTCACGAGACACCGCGATCAGCATTTCTCCAGGCCGTCGACATCAGTTGCTTCTCTCTGGTGGCCGTCTCCAACGCCCTCAGTGACCTCCTTGACCCCGACCACGGCAGTGTTGTCACCATTTCGATTTCCACCACACGCATGACTGCCGAGAACTACGGGTACATGGCACCGGTCAAGGCGGCACTGGACTCCTCGGTCTGTTTCCTGGCCAAGAGCTTCTCGTCTTTCAGCCACGTTCGCTTCAACGCCGTCTGTCCGGGGCTGCTCAAGACATCCGCATCAGCCGGCATCCCCGGATATGTCGACAGCTTTCTCTATGCCGAGCAGGCCACGCTCCGAAAACAGGCCGTGCAAACTGATGAGGTCGCCGCCGCCGTGGCTTTTCTACTCTCTCCCCGTTCCTCGGGAATCAACGCACAGGGACTGGTGATCGATGCTGGCATGGGAGTCAACTACTTTGACGACCAACTTGTCCGGGGTCCCAGCGAAACGGACGATGCGGAGTCCTCCTCGTGACTGCCGTCGACGACGCGGCCAATCCCGGCCCCCCGTCCCAGCACAGCCCACGCCGACGAACCCGACTACAACAGATTTCACCACTGCTGATAACTCTGGCCTGCCTGCTGGCGTCGGCATGGGCGGTCCGCGACCTGGGGCTGACCACCGATGAACCGCGGTACATCGACAACAGCCAGAGGATCCACGCCTGGTTCGGAGACCTGTTCGCACACGGCCCGGGTGCCGCCTTCGAGGAGAAACGGCTGGCCGAAGGATGGTACTACGCGCGGCAGGAAAGCAAGAACCTGCCCCTGGTCAGCCTGATCGGTTCGCTGGGTCATTTTACGCTCGGTTTTTTCGATTCCCCGCCCCACTCCTACCGCTGGGGCAACCTGGTGATCCTGGCGGTCACCTGCGGAGTCGTGTTCTCGTGGGTTCGCGACGAATTGTCCTCACCCGCTGCCGTCGTTGCCGTCGCGGCGTTGATCGGCATGCCACGATTGTGGGCGCACGCGCTGCTGATGAGCATCGACCCCTTGGTGGCATCGTTTCAGGTCCTTGCCTCCTGGGCCCTCTGGAAGAGTCGGAAGGATGACCAACTCCAGACAGGATTCTCCAACTGGCGATGGCCGGTCGCCTTTGGACTGCTGGCCGGTGTTGGAGCCATGGCCAAGCCCACCTTCTGGCTGATCGTGCCTGCCTGGGTGGCCTGGGGCGTATTGACCGGGCCTCGCCGACACTGGCGAACCGCAACCTGTCTGCTCACCGTTGCCCCACTGGCCGCGCTGCTCCTGATGCCCCCCTGGTGGAGCAACCCCATCGGAGGATTTCTCGGTTACATCGACCTTCTGCTCAACGACCCGGTCGGCTGGAAGATCGACGTCTACTACCTGGGACATGTCTTCCAGGCCGAACTCGTTCCCGGAACCCGTCCCGTTCCGGTTCCCTGGCACAGCGTGCCGTTGCTGACCAGCATCACGACACCGCCGTGGATACTGGTGCTGGTCGTGATGGAAGTGGCCGGTTGGTCCCTGTCGCTTCTGGCCGCCAGGCTGGCCCGCCGAGCCGGGCGTGGCCGGGCCACTCCGGGCCGCCCCGGTATGGCACTCGAGGGCCTGTGGCTGATCGCGGCAGCCGTGTTGCCACTCGTGGTCATGCTGCCGGGCACGCCGGCCCACGACGGCACCAGGCTCTACCGCCCGGCATTCTACTTCGCTGCTTTCCTGGCAGCGGGAGGATTTGAACGCCTCAGGCTGCGGTGGATCGGAGACAATCGCCCCGGGATCTCCTGGATCGCCACCAGCGCGCTGATTGTCCTCGCTGTCGGGACCAACGCCACCATCCACCCCGCGGGGTTGTCCTATTACAACTCACTGGTCGGCGGCTTCACCGAAGCCACTCAAC
>PBOJ01000009.1 GCA_002724315.1 Planctomycetaceae bacterium
GTGGGGACCTGAAGTGGACACTAGAACTTACCGCGTCAATTCCAGGGTTACGGGTCCATGTCGAATCGACGACCAGCCAACTGCGGCACCCCGCATCACACGGGTCTGCGTCAAATGGCCCAAGCGAGTATTATGACCCGAGCGGATTCATCGCACCAACCACTCTACGACCACCAGTCGACATGAGCAGACACGAGATGAGCGAAACCGCATCCTGGTTAATCGGCGGCCTCGAGGACTGCGACCTCACAGTCCCGGATCCGATAGTCTCTGGCAGACACTGCCGCCTGACACGCGACGCCACAGGCTATCGTCTCGAAGACCTCGACTCGACCAATGGCACCTACGTCAACGGCACCCGGATCACCGGGCCGGCTACCGTCTCGAAGAGCGACACGATCACGCTGGGTAAGACGGTGTCGATGCCGTGGCCTCTCGAAGAAAACGACGACGGCACACCGCAACAGATCATTCGGGTCGGCCGTGATCCGGACAACCAGATCGTCATTGATGAGCCAACGGTTTCCTCGTTTCATGCCGAGATCGTCGTTTCCGACGGCCGCTACCTGGTCAAGGACCTGGATTCCACCAATGGGACCGCAGTCGGGGCAGCCGACCAACTTGTTCAGATGGCCGAATTTCGTCCCAACGATGTTCTGTTTTTCGGTGACCACCGAATGGCGGCCTCTCAGTTGATCGCCTCACCTCACCCGGAAAAACGAAAATCGGAGATTGCCTTCAGCGGACAGTTCATGACGTTCGGTCGCGCCCCCGAGTGTGACCAGATCCTGGACTTCCCCATGATTTCATGGGAACACGCGAGGATGACCCGGACAGGGTCGTCGATCACCGTGGAAGATCTCGGGTCCACCAACGGCACGTTCGTCAACGGTGTGCCCATCCAGCAGTCAACCCGGGTCAATCCCGGAGACACGGTTGCTCTGGGCAGCTTCAGCTTCATCCTGACCGCCGATGGAATGCTGAAGAAACGGGATTTCCGTGGCGACCTGACCCTCCAGGCTCGCAACATCGCCATTGATGTCCCTGGCCTGCGGTTGCTCGAGAACATCTCGCTGACGATCAACCCGTCTGAATTCACCGGCTTGATGGGGCCCAGTGGAGCCGGCAAGACCACGTTGATGAAGGCGATGAACGGCTACACAAAACCCAGCAACGGACAAGTCTTTCTCAACGGCCGGGATCTCTACCGCGAATTCAACCAGTTTCGCGGACAGATAGGGTACGTGCCGCAGGACGACATCATCCATTCCGAACTGACCGTCAAGCAGGCACTGTATTTCACGGCCCGCCTGAGACTGCCGCCGGACTTTCGCGACAACGAGATCAACAAGCTGATCGACAAGGTCCTGACGGATATGGGTATCCAACATACTCAGGACGTGTTGATTGGATCTCCGGAACGAAAGGGCATCAGCGGCGGTCAGCGAAAACGCGTCAACCTGGCCATGGAACTACTGACCGACCCGTCGCTGTTGTTCCTCGACGAGCCCACCTCGGGTCTGTCTTCCGAGGATGCACTGAGTGTCATGAAAGTGCTTCGTGGCCTCGCAAATGCCGGCAAGACAATTCTCCTCACGATTCACCAGCCGAGCCTGGAAGTGTTTCAGCAACTGGACAACCTGGTGGTGGTCTCCAAGGACCAGGGCTCCAAGGATCCCGGTCAACTTGTCTACTACGGCCCGGCCTATCCCTGTTCGGTCGACCACTTCAACCCGGAAGGCGTTTCGGGACAACAGGCCGGGATGCTCGCATCGCCTGACGAGGTCTTGCGAGGCTTGTCACGTCAGAAAACGAGTTTCTGGGTGAAGCGGTATACGAGTTCGTCATACCGAAAAGAATTCGTCATCCAGCGAGCCAAAACATCGCTCGGAAAACCCGAGCCGTCTGAAAGCAAGGCCCGAAATGAACAGCGGCAATCGTCTCAGTGGTTTCCACTGGTTCAGCGTTGCCTGGCAATCAAGTGGAAGGACACCGCCAACACGGCCGTGCTTCTTGCCCAGGCACCTGTCATCGCAATATTGATCGCGATGGTCTTCGGCGAAGCATCGAGCAAAACAATGTCACAGAAGGACTGGCCGGAGGTGGCCAGCGCCTCGTCCACGACGGTTTTCCTGCTTTCCCTGGCCGCGTTGTGGTTCGGTTGTTCAAACTCGATTCGTGAAATTGTCGCCGAGTGGGCCATTTACCATCGGGAACGGATGGTCAACCTGCGTATCGCTCCCTACATCTTCTCGAAATTTGCGGTACTGGGTGGCCTGTGCCTGCTGCAGTGTCTGATATTGCTCACCATCGTTCACTGGGGCAATGGGCTCGACGGCCCGTGGTTGGGGATGTTGATCGTGCTGGTTCTCGTCTCTCTTGTTGGCTTGTCGATTGGCCTCATGGTGTCCGCTCTTGTGCGGACGTCAGAGGTCGCTATTGCGATTCTGCCGTTGATCCTGCTTCCGATGGTCATTTTGGGTGGTGTGCTGCAGCCACTAGAAAAGATGAGTGCGCCAATGCGGCTTTCCGCAAACATGATGCCGTCGCGGTGGGCATTCGAGAGCATGCTCCTGATGGAGTCGAACGAGAGGCCGTCCTACTCTCCGCCGGCACTTCCCGGAGTCGAGCCGTCCTCCGAACGGGACGTCGCAGAACAGTTCTTTCCAGAGAACGAGACGCGGACCAGTGTCTCGACCGGCGTGTTCGTGCTGATGACGATGCTTGCGATCACGGTACTCGCCAATACCGCTATTCTTCGTCGCCGCGACGTCCATCAGGCTTGAGACTCAGACGCTCCAGTCGCCGCAACCGTTCGGCCGCAGCGGGGTGAGTCTGGAAGTGGTTGTCGATTCCCTGCACGACAGCCTCGACTGCAGTCGGCGATTCCGCCTTCTCTTTGCGGCGTCCTTCACGTTTTTCCTTTTCCACAAAACGTCGAGGCAAAGCCAACGCCCGCTTGCGATCACGTCCCATGGCCACCAGTTGTCGGAATCCCCATTCGTCGGCGGCGAACTCGTCCTCCTCCGAATACCCGGCTGAGATCAGGTGGTAGGACATCTGCACGAGGTTGCCACCCAGGTCGCCGCCCAGTTCCGAGGCACGGGCGGCGTACGTCAAACGACGAGAGCAGTGCTCCAGTTCCACGTGTCCGACCTCGTGTCCCAACACGAATTCCAGTTCCTCATCTCCTCCGATGAACTCCAGCAACCCGGTGTTGACGTAGATGAAGCCTCCGATGTGGGCAAACGCGTTGATCTCGGCGGAATCCAGCACCGTAAACGTGAACGTGATGCCCTTCCGTTTGCTTCGCCGCACCAGCGGGCCCGCCAGTTTCTTGACCCGCGAAGTGTGTTCACTGGTGGACGACACTTTGTGGTTCTTTCGGATCAGCTCGTGCAGTTTTTTTCCAACACGGATCTGTTCGTCGACACTCAGGGCCAGGATCTTCTGTCCGACACCATCGGCCGTCTTCGCAAGCTCCTGACCGAAACGAAAAATGTCGGTAACGGTCTGGCCGGGACTGCGACGGCGGCTTTCAGGAGCCCCCTTCTCCTTCTTCTCCTGGCCATCATCAGACGCCTCTTCGCGCTTCTCACCAAGGACGGCGTCACGCGCCTCACCCAGAATCTGTCCGGGCAGTTGTATCGCGTCCTTTGCGGCGTGGCCGGACGCGTCCCGGATCTCTTGCTTCAACTGTTCGCTTTCCTCACGCAGAAGCTGGCGATTCTTTTCACCCTCAGTGCGAATCACCCAGACAGCTGCCGACGCGACGAGAAGCACCAGACCCGCCGTCGTCCACGTTCGAAATCCCTGTCTCGATTCCGTCATTTCACCGAATCCTCGCTTCTCGGCCTGCCGCACAGAAATGATTTCGCCTGGCCAGATTGTACCGTACAGGCCAATGGGCCGTCGCGGATTGATTTCTCACATGCGGTTTCGAGTAACGTGCGGCATCTGTCCACACGGTAACTAGCCGTCTTCCCGTCAGACCTGCATTACGGTTTCGTCCGGTCGGACGGAGCCTTGCTGGAGGGAATCAGCCGCCTCTTCAGCCTTTTGGTGCCGAAGAACCTCCTTGAACTGGCTTTAGGGTCCCCGAACGCTTCAGATTCCTGTTGCTTCTTGCCGTCCCGCAAAGAGCCGTCCTTCAACTGGTTCGGCCGCAGGAAGCGGTAATAGACCTCCAGGCACAGCGTACTGAGCGCCGTCGCGTAAATCCGGCCGCCATAGGTGCCCCAGGGACCCCGCGGGTCCCAACTGCCCTTGGCATGTCCGTCCTGCCGCTGGGTCGCCACCAGCAGATTCCTCAGGCTGCCATTCCACTTCTGCCACGGCTCACCACCGTACTGGTACATCGCCAGCGTGCCGTAGTACCAGTAATAGAGGTTCGTGGCCGACAGCTTGGGCTTGTTGCCCGAAAGATACTCCACCGCTTGCGTGCTGGCTGGATGGTCTCGTGCAATGCCGAGCATCTGTTTCGAGAACAGTGCCTCGGCCGTCATCGTCGGAGTGATCTCGTCCTCGGGGCGATACGACGCCAGCCCCTTGAACTGCCCCCGGCTGCGACTGTTGACGAAGTGAAACATCAGGTCCTTGGATCGTTCGGGCACACGCAGGCCGGCGATCTCGGCACTCTTCAGCGCCATCAACTGCCAACCGAACATGCTCATGTCCCCCTCCTGGCCCTTCACGTAACGCCAGCCACCGGTCATCGGATGCTGCTGCGCAATGATGTAAGCCACCGCCCGCAGGACGGCTGTCTTCAAGCGAGCGTTCTGCGTCTTGTCCGACTGCATCCCGTAGGCCTCGGCCAACGCGTAGGTCGCCATCGCGTGACAGTAGTTCTGGGCATAACGGGTCGCCCGGCTGCCCAGGAAACCATCGAACCGCTGCTGGCCGATCAACCAGTCGATCGCACGTGTGATCTGTTCNGCATGCGGGCCTTCCTCGTGGGTNTACCCNGCCCCCAGGAACGCCAGCAGNGACAACGCCGTGATCCCCGCATCNGCATGCAGNCCGGCCCGCCGATCCGCCTCGGGCCGTTNGGNGTCACCGTGCAACCCNCGACCGCCGGGGTCCTGGCACTTCTGGCCACCCGNGCAGAGAATCGCGAAGCCGTCCGAATCCCAGTAGCCGTCCCGGTGCTGGTGACGCGACAACCACACCAGNCTGGCCTCGACCGCCCGTTCGGACGCGTCGGTCCCACCAAACTTCTGCGCCGCCAGCCGTCTTTGTGTCAGCGTTCTCAGTCGATACGTCGCCGGCAGACTCAACTCACGCCGCCGCGGCGTTGTCGTCAGCCCCGGCCGCGACACGTTGGGCCGCGGTCCGGGCACCGGCAACCGACTGGCGATTCCATCGCGGACCGAACGTGTGGGACCCGGACGTGGCATTGGCGTGCGTGCGATCCGGCCAGGCGCCTGCCGCGTCGGCACACCATCGGCCCGACCCCCGGCTCGGCGCCGCTTGATGCGAGTGAACCGCCGGGACGAGGGCGAACCAGCAGCGGCTCCAGGAGTGGTCTCGGCGGTATCGGCACCGGCCACGTCGAGATCGGCCGACCCAGCCACGGGCCCCTCGCGCCGCCGGATCGTGTCACCGGGAGCGGCCCGCTTGATCGTGACACCGGAGGACGGGACCGGAGGACTCTCAAGACCCATGGGTCGTGAGAGCCTCGACGGATCCAGGGCCGGCCTCTCGACACTGCCGCGGGTCGGAGCCCGGTCGATCGTCACGTTCTCCCGCAATCCCGCCTGCCCTTTCGTGCGTTTCAGCCGACTCGTCGGCACGCTGACTTCCTGCCGGGCCTCGGCCGTCGGGTCATCAACGCGAAACGGAATGTCGGCACGTTGTCGCCGACCCCGCTCGGCCAACTCGATGGGCTCAGGCCGCGCCTCGGGCTCATCGGGCACCTGGGCCACGTCCTTCAACTCGGGCTCGACCCGACCGGTCTCCTCGGACTCCCGTTCGGGAGTTGTCAATTCTTCAAGTTCGGGCGGCGTCGGCGGGATCCTGTCAACCGGCTGCGGCTCGGTCTTGGGCACCTGCTGCCAGACGGGCGTGTTCCCCGGATCCGGTTCGGGAACCGGCTCGTCGGCCTCGACCAACTCGTGCTGGACATCCACTTCGACCGCCGGCTGTTGTACGTCAGGGATCGCCGGCGGCGGCGAAATCACCACCAGTCCCATCGCGCACGAGACGTGGACCAGGACCGAAAAGACCAGAGATTTTCGGCTGGGATCGTTGTCTCCCCAGCGAGTCACCAGCATCGTGAACAGGTGAAGCGTAGCGCAGAACAGGCCCGCCAGCAGGCAGCCCCAGAGAACCTTCGCCACGAAGTCGGGCGAGATCCCCAGCAGGCTTCCGATATGTTGGGCGGCATCTGCGACGGCCAACACCATCACCCGCCCTCCCGATCAAACTTGTAGGCCAGCGAGATCCTGGTCACCTGTGACCGGTGGCAGACGCCCAGCACATCAATCACCGGCTGGTACAGTCCCTCGCCCTCGCCCCGAACCACTACCGCCTGGTCCTCGAAGTTCTTCTTCGCCTCCACCAACTGCTCTTCCAGCTCCGTCAGCGAAACCGCCTGGCTGCCCAGCAGAATCGTTCCATCCCGGCGGACGTTGATCAGCAAGGGATCGGGTGTGCCGGTCAGGGGTTGGACTTCGGCCGAACTGGGCAGTTGGATGTCGTACTGCCGTTCCTGTTCGGTGAAACGGGCCCCAACCATGAAGAAAATGACCAACAGGAAGACGATGTCGATCATCGGCGTCAGGTTGATTGCCGCCTCTTCAGTTCGTTCGGCACCTTTGAGTGGCATCCCGTTCCTGCCTCCACCATCGGTCTCGTAGCAACTCGCCCGCGACCCTCGTGTTGGCCCCTCTTGTCCAGTATCGGCATCTCCGACGTCACACGGTCACGTTTTCGTTGATCGTCCGTCCCGTGAAAACCACCTCGATATCGGCAATCTCGAGCCACGCCGATTCGCCAACCCACTTCTTGGCGACCTCCCCGGGGGACAACGTGACAACCACTCCGAGACCTCGACCAATCGAGAAGTTGGCCCCGGGCTTGGCACTGTCCAACCTGGCTGCAAACTCCAGGGTCACGAACTTGTCATCCTGGAACGCTTCGACCGGCAACTCGTGCACAACCAGTGACTGCCGCCGGGAGGGATCCTTGACCAGGCTCGAATACCGGCAGAACTCCAGTTTCGCCGTGGCCAGCTTTGCAATCGGGCCGTGTCCGCGCAACCGGATTTTCGCCCGGTAACCTCCGGCTCGCGGGTTGATCAGTTCCTGGCCCAGGAACACCGTCCCGGAACCGCGTGTTCGGTCAGCCGCGAAGCCCAGTCGCACCGTCTCACTACCGGGAACATGCCAGGCACCGAATCCCGAGGACGCGTCGACCGGCAACAGGGGCTTCGCTCGCCAGCCCTTGGGCCGTGATCCAAAACCAGCGGCCTCGATCACGGCTCCCTTGCCAAAGCCTCGCTGGTTCAACTTGCGACCGTCAAAGGGCTTGACCCGGTCGAGCGATCCGCCGGGAACCACTCGGACATCCGTCGCCGCTCGCGTCCCCAGCAACTCGCGAATCGGCTCTCCCTTGGTCAATTGCAGTTCACGGCCCAGCGGATCATGAAAGGCACCGCTCGGGTCGATGCCCAACAGGTGAAAGATCGTCGCAGTCAGGTCGGCCGGCGTCACTCGGTCACGAGCCGAATAGGCCCCCTGGCGATCGCTGGCACCATAGACCTGTCCCGGGGAAATGCCGGCACCGGCCATGGCAAAACTGAAAACCGACCCCCAGTGATCGCGTCCGCCCAACGGGTTGATCTTCGGCGTGCGACCGAACTCGCCGATCGCCACCACCAGGGTCTCATCGAGCAATCCACGCGTTTCCAGGTCTTCGATCAGTGCCGTGAATCCAACGTCGAACTTCGGACACAAAACGTCCTCAAGTCGATCAGCGTTTTGGGCATGAGTGTCCCACATCGGGTTGTCGACGGCCGAATCACCGGGCTCCCGGACCCAGTTGACGTGCACAAGCCGCACGC
Source organism: Planctomycetaceae bacterium (assembly GCA_002724315.1). GTDB lineage: Bacteria > Planctomycetota > Planctomycetia > Planctomycetales > Planctomycetaceae > UBA8437. The sequence continues at coordinate 8,063 of PBOJ01000009.1, forward strand.
CAGCCTCGACCAACCGTCGAGACATCAACAGCAGTTGGTTCCAGTTCGACATCCCGTAACGCCGCCTGAGCGTCTCGGGCTCACCGCTGACATCAAAGGCGCTGCGAACACGGCCGTTGATAAGAATGTCGAAGGCCTGGTCCTGGTACGTCCCGAACAACTTCGGTTCACGGCCTCGCCCGATCTCGGCAAAATGACGATCGACCTGCTCCAGCAGCCCGACCCGGTTCTTCAACCGCAGCGTGGGCACATCCTCCAGTTGCAACCCGGGCACTCCGTCCCCGGGCTCCATCGGGTTCACGTTGAACCGGTCGGGGTCCCAGCGACGGCCCAGGAAGCCGGCAGTCTGTCCGGCAGGAGTGACGTTCTCGTTGAGCCGGATAACCTGGGGGAGCCAGACCGTCGTCAGCGGCGGCAGTTTCTCGCTGGGCTTGAGTTGCTTGACCAGGGACCCGAACCAGGGCCAGTCTTCCGGACTGATCCGACGGGCGTTGGCCCCCTGGTACTTGTAGCCGGTCAGGACCTCATACCCACTGATGGAATGGATGTTGTTGTTGGTGACCATCGAGCGAACAACGGCCAGCTTGTCGGCAATCCGCGCCGTTCGCGGCAACAGTTCGCAAAAGTTCACGCCGGGAATATTGGTCTGGATCGGCGAGAACGCGCCGCGGACACCCGAGGGAGCCAATGGCTTGGGGTCGAAGGTCTCGTGCTGGGGCGGCCCGCCCTGCAACCAGACATAGATCACGCTCTTGGCCCGACCGAAGGTCGGATCCGTGTTCTCGCTGGCACCGCGGGCGGTCGAAGCGAGCAGACCGGGCAGCGAGAGTCCCAGGCTGGAGAGACCTCCCACCCGGATCATCTCCCGACGATCCAGCCGGTCACACATCCGCCCCGCGTCGCCTTCCAGAGACCACATTGCCAGCCGTTCCTCCCGTCTGCTTCGCCTTCAGTGGTCAGAGTACCAGACCACTGCCCCACTGACTATATCGTCAAACCGACCGGGCCGATCGAGCCACAAGATCATGTATCCCCACACCTGCACATTGAGCTAGAATGCGGCTGCTGCATTCGACCGGTGTGCCATGAGAGATCGCTCACGCTGCTGTCCCGGTTTGTTCGGGAAGCTGTCGCGACGTCTCCGAAAGCGGTCCCAGGAGGTAGAGCATGTCACGCGGTGTTGGCTACGTGGTGGATACCGGAGACGATCGCGGAGCCATCACGCAGAATATCCTGGTCGTCGAAGACAAGCCCGAGACCTGTGAATTTCTCAAGGCGATGCTCGAACGCAACGGCTACATGGTTCGCGTCGCAACCGATGGGGGACAGGCCCACTCGACGTTCGCGATGTACAAGCCCGACATCGTGCTGCTGGACCTGATCCTTCCCGGCGAAAGCGGTTTCGAGATCTGCGAACGTCTGAAGGCGCAGCGCGACACGGTTCCCGTACTGGTGCTCTCGGCTATCGACCTCGAGTCATCCCGCAATCTCGCGGCCAAGGCCGGGGCCGACGGCTACCTGTCCAAGCCCATCCGCGAATCCGTGTTGCTCGAATCGATCACGTCCATCAGCCAGGCGGCGTTCCGACGGGCCCATCGTGACAAGTCCAAGGACGAGGGGGCCATTCGTTTCAGTTGCCGTTGCGGCAAACGGTTCAAGGTCAGTGTCCAGCGACAGGGCAAGATAATGACCTGCACCTCCTGCGGGGATCCACTGACGGTACCGCGGCAGACCTGATTTCACCGCCGAGACGTTGAAGGCCAGACCACGTATTGCACCCTTCCGCCAATCGTGCGAACCTAGCAACCGCGCAGACGTGGCTATCTGATCCTCTGGATCTCCCGGGTGGGTGAGTTGTTCGGTGCAGTGGGGAACTGAACTTGGACGCAATGGAACCACTGAATTTTGTCACGGTCAAGTGCCAGTTCTGTGGCACGTTCTACCGCTTGACACCCGGCAAGATGGAGGAGGGCCGCACCTGCCCGAAGTGTCACAAGACACAGCAGGGTTCGCTCTCGATCGTCGGCGCCCCGCTCTCGAGGGCCGCGCTGGCCAGCTCCATGCGAGTGCTGTTGATCCGCTCGGGCCGGTACAAGGGCAAAAAACTGCTGTTGCCCAACGAGGAAGTCACCATCGGACGGGACAAGGGGTGCCAGATCCGCGACGCCTCGGAGGAACTCGCCGAGCGGCACTGCTCGCTGTTGCCAACTCCCGAAGGACTTCGTGTCCAGGATCTCGAGACCGAGGAAGGGACTTTCGTCAATCGTGAGCGGATCGACGGCCCGGTCTTCATGCGTCCCGGCGACACCCTGCGGGTCGGCCCCCTGCTGTACCAGTTGACCGGTCACGACAAGCCCGAAGACCAGCAGGCCGACACCGCCACGGCATCGGGACCAACTGCCGGTGTCGAGACCCGACAGGTGGATAAGGACACAGTCCTGTTCCGGTCGAAGAAGAACACCGCTGCGGAAGCCGCCGAGGTCATCCAGGAACACTGGGAACTGACGCGCAATCGGCCCGAAGTGCCCGAATGGATCGAAGAGTAACCAGACGGGTGGCCCGGCTGTTTGCCAGCCAAAGATCTCGGCGCTAGGATGAGGCCTCCTGGAAACGGAGATCTCCTCATGCGGCTCGCCTCCCTGTCGACCTGTCTTTTGCTGCCTCTGCTGCTTTTGGCCGGTCGCGCCCCGACACCCGAGACCCGGCCGGTCACCATCCGCCTGGTTGATGCCCAAAGCGGTGCCGAATTGCCGGGACTCATCCGGGTCACCGGCGCCAAAAGGCAATCCGTTCCCCTGCCCTCACTGTTGAACCGAGGGGTCGGACTGCTGGAGAACCAGCCTCGCATCGGCACATGGTCGGTGCTGCCGCGGCCGCAGACGGTTGCCTTGCCCCAACAGGCGATCTCGATCGAAGCGATCTCAGGGCTCGAGACCGAGCGGTCCCGAATCGAGGTCGACCTGGCGGACAAAGCACCACGTGTGATCACCCTGAAACTGAAACGGTTCTACAGCGCCGCGGAACAGGGGTTGAGGTCCGCCAACACGCACCTGCACCTGATGAAGATCTCGCGAAAGGACTGCGACCGTTACCTCCGTGAGATCCCCCGGGCCGACGGCCTCGACATGATCTTCCTCTCCTACCTCGAGCGCGCCGTCGAGGACCAGCGGTACACCTCCAACCGCTACACCACCGACGACCTGGTGAAACTGACCAGCGAATCGGGTGTCGTCTTCGGCAACGGCGAAGAGCACCGGCACAACTTCGCCGGTTTCGGACAGGGTTACGGCCATGTGATGCTGCTGGACATCAAGAAACTGATCCTGCCGGTTTCGATTGGGCCCGGCATCATGAAGGCCGGACACGACGGGTTGCCGCTGCGACGCGGTATCGACACCGCCCGCCGCGACGGAGCCACCATCGTCTGGTGCCACAACGAATGGGGCCTCGAGGCCCTGCCCAGTTGGCTGTCCGGCAAGATCGACGCTCAGAACATCTTTGACGGTGGCATCCGCAGCAGTTACCGCGACAGTTTCTACCGCTACCTGAACGCCGGGCTGAAGGTCCCCTTTTCGACCGGTACGGACTGGTTCATGTACGACTTCTCACGGGTCTACGTCCCGGTCAGCGGAAAGCTCACCGCGCGGAACTGGCTCAAGCAACTCGCCACCGGTCACAGCTACATCACCAACGGGCCGTTTCTGGAATTCACCGTCGACGGCCAGCCCATCGGCGGCACCGTGTCGCTGAAGAAAGCCGGCCGGGTGAAGGTCCGGGGCCGAGCCGTCGGGCGATCCGACTTCGAGCGACTCGAACTCATTCACAACGGCGGCATCGTGTCCATCGCCGCCTCGCAAAAAGTGGCCGGTCACCACGAGGCGACAATCGACACCACCGTCGACCTGTCCCGACCGGGCTGGTTCGCGCTGCGGACGCCGCCACCGTCGGTCTCCGGAGACCCCAAGCGCAGCCGCAAGACTCCGATGAACCTCGTCGGACGTGAGATCTTCGCTCACACGAGTCCGGTCTATGTCGAGATCGGAGGACGGGCGATATTCGATGTCACTGTGGCCGCCGAGATGTTGGCAACGATGAAGACCCATGCCGACGCGATCCGCAAGAACGGGAAGTTTCTCGACGCCGCCGCGCGTGCGCGGGTGCTGGATGTGCACCGGGAAGCCATTGCCAACTTCGAAAAACGACTGGCCAGGGAAACCGGCCAACAGTCGCGTTAGCCGACGGTCAGTAGTCGATCGACCAGCGGATTCCCGTGATGGCCACTCCGTCGGCCCGGTCCAACTCGGCCTCACTCCACGGCAACAACCTCACGTTGCCATCGCCGTAGAGATTCCACCGTGCCACCGAACGCCCGACCAGGTAGCCCATCGCGGCACCAAAAAGGACGTCGGAGAGATCGTGGTCGCGGCGATCGATGCGGCTGTAGGAGATCAGCCCGGCCAACCCCATCGCCGGCAACCCGGCCCGTGGACCGTGGTACTCGTCGATCACTGCCGCGATGGTAAAACTGCTGGCCGCGTGAAACGAGGGGAACCCGTACTGGCCGCCGTTCCAGTCGTCGCTCGGCCGAGAGGTGTTGGTCAACCCCTTGACCAACAGCGTACCGAGCCCCGTGAGGGTGTAGGCATCGACCAGCGACCGGTGCATCGAAAGGCTGTCCGGATCGCCATCCTGCTGAGACATCCAGGCCGAGGCCAACAGCAGTGGAACCTGAACTTCGGCATTGCCCAGATAACCTACCGCCCGACCGAATTCTCCCAAACGCTCTGGATGATCCATTGTGGCCCGTCTCACGTCGGCATCGACGCCGCCGCGAATCGCCGCTGCGGTTCCCGCCGCAGCTCCCAGGAACAGGAGATTCTCGCCGGTGGCAATCTCCTCCAGGTCAACTCCCAGACGGTCGACCAGCGGCCCGAGACCGGGAAACGGCGACTCGGCCGGGATTCCGCCAGTGACCATCGCCGGAATCTCCGAATCGCTGACCTCTGCGGTGCCCGCTGTGGTGTCTGCTGTGGTGTTGAAAAGCGTCCCGATCGGTCGATAGACAACCGGCTCGACAACACCAACCCCGGCCGTCTCCGGAGGTTCACCTGTTCGTAGAGCACGACAACCACAGGCCAGGCACATGACCGACAGGCAGAGCATCGCCGAGGTCGGCCGTCTGCTGCGTGCAGGAAACATTTCACTGATCACGGTGTCACCAGGTCGCGGCGCAGTCCCACAGTCTGCTTCGTCGCAAGGACACCGGCCGGGTCAGACGAATTGACACAATCGTCACAGGCCGGACAACCGGTACAGGTTGACATTCGGCCCCACGGCATCGTCGCCCCCCATTACCTCCCGCCGTCGACGGTCGGAACGTTATACTGAAACGCGTTGTGACGCACATTGCCGAGGACCGGCCCGTGGCCACCACCGAGACTGTCTCACGGATCGCCGCGCTCGAAGCCAACCTCGCCCGAGCCCTGCTCGGAAAGTCCGAGGCCATTCGCCAGGTCGTCGTGGCGTTGCTGGCCGAAGGTCACGTGTTGATCGAGGATGTTCCCGGCGTGGGCAAGACCGTGCTGGCTCGGGCTTTGGCCGCCAGCATCGAGGGGAAATTCACTCGCCTGCAATGCACGCCCGACCTGCTGCCCAGTGACATCCTCGGCACCGGAGTCTTCCTGCCCCAGGCCGGTGACTTCGAGTTTCGGCCCGGCCCGGTCTTCACCAACGTCCTGCTGGCTGACGAGGTCAATCGAACAACTCCGCGAACCCAAAGTGCCTTGCTGGAGGCTATGAACGAACGCCAAGTCTCCGTCGACGGAATCACCCACGCGCTGCCCAACCCGTTCGTGCTGGTCGCCACGCAGAATCCCTACGAGTACGAAGGCACCTATCCGCTCCCCGAAAACCAGAGAGACCGGTTCCTGGTCTGCCTGGAAATCGGGTACCCGGACCGGTCCATCGAGCTCGAGATGCTGCAGCAACACCACGATGGTGGCCCTCTGTCGGGGCTGGAACCGGTACTCAAAGCCGATGAGTTGCTCGCGCTGCAGGCGACATGCCGCGAGGTCACCGTCGAGGAATCAATCCGTGAATACCTGCTGAATATCGTCACCGGCACCAGAGACCACCAGGAATTGTCCCTGGGAGCCAGCCCCCGTGGCGCGATCGCACTGTTCCGGGCCGCCCAGGCACTGGCCCTGTGCGACGGACGCGACTACACCGTTCCCGACGACGTCAAGACTCTGGCTCCCACGGTGCTGGCTCACCGTGTGATCTGCCGTGGCCCGTTGAGGGACTCGGGACGCGACCGGGGACTGGGCATCATCCGACAGATCATCGAAAGTACACCGGTCCCTACCTAGACTCCGTTCTCCCAATCCCTGCGCCCTCTCTGAAGGACTCACACCGTGCCCAGGTCTCCGTTTCGGTTTCTCGCCAACATCCTGCTGGTCAGTGTGATCATCTCATCGGGCTGTGCCGAACAGGCCCCGCCCCCAGACAAGGGACCGCTTCCCGCCGCCGGTTCAACGGCTGACGCATCTCCCCCCGACGTCACGACCGATCCTTCCGAAGAACCAGCCGAAGAACCAGCCGAAGAACCAGCCGAAGAACCAGCCGAAGAACCGGCCGAAGAACCGGCCGAGAAACCGGCCGAGAAACCGGCCGAGAAACCAGCCGAGAAACCGGCTGAGAAACCGAAGACATCCAAGGACAAACCCGCTCCGTCAGCCTCAACATCGACTCACTCCGGTGAGAAAAAGGCACCACACGCCGGCGAAAAACGTCGAGCCAATCGCCTGGCCGGTGAGACCAGCCCCTATCTGCTGCTGCACGCGCACAACCCCGTCGACTGGTATCCGTGGGGCCCCGAAGCGCTGGAGAAGGCGAGGAAAGAGAAGAAGATGATCTTCCTCTCAATCGGCTACAGCAGCTGCTACTGGTGCCACGTGATGGAGCGAGAGAGTTTTTCGGACCCCGAGATCGCCAAGTTCATGAACGAGCACTTCGTGAACATCAAGATCGACCGAGAGGAACGGCCGGATATCGACGACATCTACATGACGGCCCTGAGTATCTACGTCAGCCAGGCCGGAGGAGGGACCGGCTGGCCGCTCTCGATGTTCCTCACCCCTGATACCCGACCGGTAGCAGGTGGCACATACTTCCCGCCTCGCGATCAGCCAAATCGTCCGCCCGGATTTCTCGGGGTGCTCAAGTCGATCGACAAGCTATGGACAGAGGACAAGGAATCGGCCGAGGTGAACGCGAAGGCACTGACCCAGGCGTTGCGGCAGACATTGCGACGGAGGTTGGTCCTGGCATCGGCGGATCTCGACAAGACCCTGGTCGACACGTCCCTGGCCGCCCTGGTCAACTCGCACGACACCCGGTTCGGTGGCATCGGGTTCAGCCGTAGCCGCGCAGATCGGCCCAAGTTCCCGACTCCTCCAAAACTCGAGTTGCTGGCTCACGCAGCGGACCTGGAACAGGCCGGCAAATCGGCCCAGAAGCCGGCGACCGAGGTGCTGGACCATACGCTGCTGGCGATCGCCAACGGAGGCATTCACGACCAGGTCGGTGGTGGTTTCCACCGCTACAGTACTGACCGGCAGTGGCACGTGCCTCACTTCGAGAAGATGCTCTACGACAACGCGCAACTGGCCGGACTGTATGTCACGGCCTTCGCCCGCACCGCACACCCAGCCTTCCGGGCTGTCGCCGAGGATGTGTTCACCTACGTTCTCCGTGACATGACCGACCCCGACGGAGCATTCTTCTCGGCCCAGGACGCCGAGACCGACGCGATCGAGGGCAAGTACTATGTCTGGTCCGGGGCCGAAATCGATCAACTGCTCGGTGAGAACGCCAAGACCTACCGGAAACTGTTCGGCGTGGTTGACAAGCCCGAGTTTGAACACGGCAACGTGTTGTTCCGGGCTGTGCCTCTTGAGGACTCGATCGCCGACACCCAGCAGACCAACCTGGTGAAACAAATGCACCGGACGTTGCTGGCGGCCAGAAAAAAACGCAAGCCGCCGCTACTGGACGACAAGGTGCTGACCAGTTGGAACGGACTGATGATCCGCAGCCTCGCCGACGGCGGTCGCGTGTTGAAGAAACCCGAGTACACCCTGGCGGCCGCAAAAGCCGCCGACTTTCTGCTCACCAGGCTCCGGGACAAGTCCAAGGGCCACCTGCTGAGGACTTACCGCAAAGGCAAAGCCAAGTTGCACGCCTACCTGGTCGATTACGCGTTCCTGGTCGAGGGCCTCTTGGCACTGCACCAGTCGACCGGCGACGCGAAGTGGCTGACCGCGGCACAGAAACTGACCGACGAGCAAATCTCGCTCTACTGGGACAAAACCCGCCATGGCTTCTATTTCACGTCGCACAACCACGAGGAGCTCCTGGCCCGAACCCAGAACGGTTTCGACAGCGTGCTGCCCTCGGGCAACAGCACCAGCGTTCGCAACCTGGTTCGACTGGCCAAGCGAACCGGCCAGGCGAAGTACCGCACTTACGCACAACAGACACTCGAGGCCTTTGCACCGCAGATGCGACAGCACCAGAAACGAGGGGGAATGGGAATGTCTCATATGGCGCTAGCCCTCTCCGAGTACCTGGCCAAGTAACCGGCGGCCTGCTTGTGGCACTGGGCCGCACGACGGTCTAATTGGCAACGTCCTAACACGAATTGGTGACCAGACATGTCGGGTGAAGATGCCAAGCAGGCGGCCGAGCAGGTGATCGGCCTGCAGTGGCCTGACTGGGTGCTGATCGTTCTCTACGCTGCCTCGACAATCGCGCTGGGCCTGTATTTCAGCCGTCGGCAGAAGTCGATGCAGGACTACTTCACCGGCGGCGGCAACATGAACCCGATGCTGATCGGCGTCTCGCTGTTCGCGACGTTGTTGAGCACAATCTCCTATCTTTCGGTCCCCGGCGAAGCGGCCGGAAAGGGACCGGTGAACCAGATCTCGTTGCTGGGACTGCCGGTCGTCTTCTTCGTGGTCGCCTACCTGATGCTGCCGATCTACATGAGATTCCGGGTGACGAGTGCCTACGAGTTGCTGGAGGAGAAGCTGGGCCTGGGCTTGAGGTTGCTGGGGGCGACGATGTTCCTGGCCCTGCGACTGGTCTGGATGACATTGCTGGTCTATCTGGCCGCCGAGGCCATGACGGTGATGATGGGACTCGACCCGAAATGGATCCCCGTCGTGGCGGCCGTCACCGGCGTGGTGGCCGTCATCTACACCTCGCTGGGCGGACTGCAGGCAGTCGTGATCACCGACTTTCTCCAGACGGTGCTGCTGTTTGGTGGAGCGCTGCTGGTCGTCGCCACGGTCACCTATGACTTCGGTGGTTTCGGCTGGATCCCCACCGGTTGGCACGCCAACTGGGATTCCCAACCTCTGTTGCCAATCGAGGACGGAGCGGTCAGTTTCAAGCTGAGGGTCTCGGGACTGGGCGCACTGCTCAGTTCCACCATCTGGTACATCGCCACGCTGGGCGGTGACCAGACGACGGTCCAGAGATTCATGGCCACCACCGACGCCAAGGCCGCTCGCCGGGCCCTGGCCACCCAGTTGATCGTCGGCAGCGTCGTGACCGTGACGCTTTGTGCCGTGGGATTCTCCCTGCTGGGCTACTTCGAAAAGAATCTCGACCAGTTGCCCGACTCGATCCGACTCAAGGACAATGCCGACAAGCTGTTCCCCCGCTACATCGCCTATCACCTGCCGGTGGGCGTTTCGGGACTGGTTGTCGCCGCCATGTTCGCCGCGGCGATGTCGAGCATCGATTCGGGGGTCAACTCGGTCACCGCCGTGGTGCTGCGGGACTTCATCAGCCGTTTCCGCAAGACCGAGATGTCCGAGAAAGCCCAGCTGAGGCTGGCTCGGATCCTGGCCGTTTCGATCGGCGGCTTCGTCGTTCTCAGCAGTACGCTGATGCGGTTCATCCAGGGAAACATCACCGAGATGACCGGCAAGACGGTCAACCTGCTGACCGTGCCGATCTTCGGGTTGTTCTTCTTTGCCCTGTTCGTCCGCAACCCCAGACCATGGGCCGTCTGGCTGGGAACAATCGTCGGAACCGCCACCGCCGTGATGATCGCCTTCTCGGGCCCCCTGACCTACCTGGTGTTCGACCAGTTCGGTATCAACCCCGAGGTGTTCGGGACCGAGTTCATCGAGTTGAAGGACAAGGTCACCGGCGAAATGAGGACCAGTTGCAATGACCCGATCAGTTTCCAGTGGATTTCCCCGTTGGCGCTGGCGGTCACCATGATTGTCGGCTGGGTCGGCTGTCGGATCGGGGGATCCGGTTCGCAACCACTGCCGCCGGCCGATGAGATCGCTTCCAGTCCGGAGTGAAAACTCCGGCCTTTTCTTCGCGAGCTTCCCAGCCAAAATCCAGCGACCGCGTCGGGACCCCCATGTCATCATCGCCGTCACGCGGCCGGAAACGCCTGCTGGCGATCGTCGGAGGACTGGCACTCGGGCTGATCGTGGCCGAAGCCGGCCTCCAGGTCACCGACACCCGCCCCGAGCGATTCCGTCCACCCCGCTGGAGCGTCTTTGACGGCAACTCGTTCCAACGCAGTGACATGTGGGCCGACGGACTGATCAAGCAACCCAGTCCCTTCGCCGGTGTCGACATGGGCCAGTACACCCCCGGTGCCCGCTTCCGCATCGAGTACGCCTCGAACCCCCGCGGATACTTCGACGACCGCAACGGGGTCGAGATGACCGTCAACAAGCTGGGGCTCCGTGGCCCCGAGGTGACACGAGAAAAACCCGCCGGAACCCTGAGACTTCTCGGGCTGGGCGATTCGTTCACGTTCGGCGTCGGTGTTGGTGAAGAGCATACGTTTCTGCGTCGCCTCGAAGGTCGCCTGGGTGGCCAACGACCCATCGAAGTCCTCAACGCCGGCACACAGGGCTACAACACTCGCGACCAGCAGGTCACCCTCGAAAACCGCTGGCTCACGCTGGCTCCCGACATCGTGCTCGTCATCTTCTACCTCAACGACATCTACCGGGACGAGTCGGCCGTGGCCTTCTGGAACAACGGAGAAGGTGACGGAGTCTACCTGCAGCCAACCGGACTGGCCCGTCACTCTCACCTGCTCGACTGGTTCCAGTACTCGTGGCGAGTCCGGAACCTGAGACGGAGGATGATCTCGCACTACAGCCAGGCCTACTTCACCAATCCCCGAGCCTTCTTCGACAACGCCAGCTCGTCGTCCCGGCAAATGGACTGGCCGGCATCTCGAGCCGCACTGGCCCGGATTGTCGAACTCTCCGAAACCCACGGATTCCGGGTCGGGCTGGCGATCTTCCCGGAATTGATGTCGCTGGAGGATTACCCGTTCACCGCGATCCACACCTTTGTCAACGAGACATGCGGTGATCTCGGACTGCCGGTACACGACCTGTTGCCCGACTTCCGCGGACTCACCGATCAACAACTCTGGGTACACCCCACCGATCACCATCCGAACGAAATCGCCCACGACATCGTCGCCCGGTCACTGGAAGAATTCCTCCGAACACAACTCGTGCCGGACATGTTCTCCCCGGATGGCCAAACGTCACCATGACCGAAACCGCCTCCACAGCCGACCCGAATTCCACCGCCTCGCGGTCACGACGCGAGATCGTGTGGCAGGCTGCCGCGTTGCTGGCCGCCACGCTGCTGGCCTACCTCCCCGTCCTCGACGCCGGTTTCATCTGGAACGACGACGACCTGACAGCCATCCTCGCCCTGGTCCAGCGGCAGGGCCTCTCGGCCATCTGGTTCTCCTCCGAAGCCTTCAACTACTGGCCGATGACCTGGACCAGTTACTGGATCGAACACCAGTTCTTCGGCACCAACCCGGCGACCGGCCTGCCCCATCCGACCAGTTACCACGTCATCAACGTCCTGCTGCATGCCACAGCCAGCCTGCTGCTGTGGAAGGTGTTGGTTCAACTCGGGGTTCCCGGAGCGTGGCTGGCCGCATCGGTTTTTGCTGTCCATCCGGTCAATGTCGAATCGGTCGCCTGGATCACCCAGAGAAAAAACGTTCTGGCGATGGTGTTTTACCTGGTGGCCATGTGGCAGTTTCTCGATTTCGAACAGACCAGCCGTCGGAGTCGATACCTGGCAGCCGTCGTCGCATTTCTCCTGGGCATGCTCAGCAAGGGAGCCATCGTGGCAATGCCGATGCTGCTGCTGGTACTGGCCTGGTGGCGACGTGGCCAGGTAACCCGGACCGATGCCGTGAGAACGCTGCCCTTCTGGGTGGTGTCGATCGTGATGAGCGGAGTCGAGATCTGGTTCCAGCAGGTGCGGGCGATTGGTGATGAAACGATTCGCCAGGCGGACCTCGCCGAACGGGTGATGGCCTCCGGGCCAATCGCCTGGTTCTATCTCCAGAAGTCGCTGGTTCCACTCGACCTGGCGTTCGTGTACCCGCTGTGGCAGTTCGACACGTCCAAAGTGTTGCAGTGGTTGCCGCTGGCGGCGGGCCTGTCAGTGCTGGTTGTCCTGATTTGGGCCACGAGAACCGGACTCCGCCGGGGGCCACTGGCTGCGGTGCTCTACACCCTGCTGAACCTGGCCCCTGTGCTCGGGATGATCGACATCTATTTCTTCCGTTACTCACTGGTTGCCGATCACTACCAGTACGTCGCCCTGCCCGGCGTGATTGCCCTGGTCGTCGGTGGCCTGTCCCATGCGGCACGTGTTCGCAACATCGAGCGTCTGCCCCTGAAGATCGCCTCGATCGGCCTGGTCGCCCTGCTGGCCGGGCTGACCTGGCAGCAGGTCGGCATCTACCAGTCGCCGCAACGGTTGTGGCGAGACACCCTGGCCCGAAACCCGGGCTGCTGGCTGGCACACAACCAGTTGGCCAACCTCGTCAATTCCAGCCAGAAGGTCGATGACGCGAGGAACCACTACCTGGCGGCGATGGATTTGATCGAACGGCAGTTCGGGTCCGGTCACGTGGAGACCGCCCGCGTTCACCACAACCTCGGCATGTTGCTGGGCCAGGCCTCGCGACAGTCCGGCGAACCGCAGCTGATGCACGAGTCCATCGCGCACCTGGAAACCGCCTGCCGAATCGACCCCGACCGTGGCAAGTACGTCGAGAGTCTCTCCGGGGTCCTGCAGGAACAGGGACGACTCGACCGCGCCATCGACAGGCTCAACGACTTCGTCATCCGCCATCCCGGCGACGGTCAGGTGTGGTTGCTGCTGGCCGGTTGCCTGGAAGAGGCCGGCCGGATGGCCGAGGCCGACGCGGCCCGACGCCGCGGCCGGGTTGACGATCCCCGTCGACAACGGCCATGACCTCTCGGTATCCTCGCGGCGATGGTCGACTCCGTCCTCCTGCCACCGCCTCCACATCGCGCCGACGGACTGCGTCCGGGTGGCTGGTGGACTCGCCGCGGTGACCGCATCCTCTGTGACCTCTGTCCTCGCGAGTGCCTGCTCAAGGAAGGAGACCGTGGCTTCTGCTTCGTTCGGCAAAACGTCGACGGCGAAATGGTACTCACCACGTACGGCCGCAGCACAGGCTTCTGCATCGATCCCATCGAGAAGAAGCCCCTGAACCACTTTCTGCCCGGCACCGCTGTACTCAGCTTCGGCACCGCCGGCTGCAATCTCGGCTGCAAGTTTTGCCAGAACTGGTCCATCTCGAAATCACGCGAAATCCAGCGTCTCAGTGAACGGGCCACGCCCGAGGCCATCGCCGAGGCGGCCGTGGCCACCGGCTGTCGCAGCGTCGCCTTCACCTACAACGACCCGGTGATCTGGGCCGAGTACGCCATCGATGCCGCCGAAGCCTGTCACCAACGTGGCCTGAAGACCGTCGCCGTCACCGCCGGCTACATCTCCGATGTCGCCCGGGAACCCGTCTTCGAGTGCTTCGATGCCGCCAACGTCGACCTGAAAGCCTTCACCGAACTGTTCTACCAGCACCTGACCCTCTCACACCTCCAACCCGTCCTCGACACGCTCACCTGGCTCAAACACGAAACCGACATCTGGTTCGAGATCACCAACCTGTTGATCCCCGACGAGAACGACGGGCCGGACGAACTGCAGAAGATGTGCGACTGGATCCTTGAACACCTCGGTGACAGTGTCCCGGTCCACTTCACCGCCTTCCATCCGGACTTTCGGATGCAGGACAAGCCTCGTACGCCTCACGAGACACTGATTGCCGCACGCGAAATTGCCCTGGCAACCGGACTCAAGTACGCCTACGTCGGCAACGTGAACGACGCGGCCCGACAAAGCACCTTCTGTCCCAATTGCCGCGAGTTGTTGATCGAGCGGGACTGGCACGAACTGGGAACCTGGAATCTCGACGATGGCGACTGCCGCTTCTGTGGAACCGCCCTCGACGGCCTCTTCGAGGCTCGGCCCGGGGACTGGGGACGCAAGCGACAAACCGTCGACATGTCAAAATATGCCCTGCCGATCGTCTCGACCGACAACGGCAGCGACGCCAAGCACATCGACGCCGTCTTCACACAGGGGATTTCCTCGATGGTCCAGAAACCGCCGGAACCCGCCGACGAACGCACACTTGACGATCAACAGCAACGGGCGATTGTCGATGCGGCTGCGGCAGCCGTCGAGGCCGCAGTTCTTGGTCATCCACTCGAATGGCCCGACCCCGACCTGGGCGGCACCGCCGCGCGGATCCTCTCGGGCGCGTTCGTCAGCCTGAAGCGTTCGGGACAGTTGCGGAGTTGTATGGGGCTGCAGGGGCAGTCGATTCGTCTCGACGAGGCTCTGCAGCGAGCGGCTCGCAACGCGGCTCGCGAGGATCCTCGCTTCCCGCCGATCTCACCCAGCGAACTCGATCAGTTGGACATGGAAGTCTGGCTGCTGCACGATCCCGAGGAGGTCACCGAACGTGGTGAGGACCGAATCGCGAAGGTGACGATCGGCCGGCACGGGCTACAGGTCTTCCAGGGTATCAACCGAGGGTTGTTACTGCCGGGAGTCGCCACCGACAACAACTGGGACGCCGAGACGTTTCTCGACCAAGTCTGCATCAAGGCTGGCCTGCCACCGACGGCATGGCGGGACGACGCCACGCAGTTGTTCACCTTCGACGGTGACTGCCTCCGCGGCCGGGTCTGCACAACGCCCGTCTCCGCCACCACGCGCGGTTTCGGAGGTTCCCAGGTCGCCGCCTACGCCGACTTCTGCAACGCGAACATCAAGGCGTTGCTGACCGGCGGCGTCACCAGCCCGTACCTGCCGGGGGCACTCGACGGTGAAGTGCAAGGGCTGCTGCTGCAGACCAACTGGATGGGTAATGCCAGGCCGGTGGTCCAGGGGCGACTCACGCTCAACACCGGAATGCCTCTGCAGGCAACCCTGTTCGAGCTTGTCCAGGAGATCGCCGGTCGGCTGCAACGTCAGATCGGACCCAGGCAGCAGGTCGGACTGACGACCGACCTGCTGATCCTGGATGACGCCGCCATGCACGGATCCACCGATGCGATCCGGTTGGACGGAGCCGAACGTGGCCAGAGGGCCATCGTCGTGACCTCCAGCGACCGGTTTTCCCTGCACTGGGACCGGAACACCACACCCGACCAATTGGTCGACAGGTGCCTGGCCGACATCGACCTGCCTGCCTCCACACGCGGCGTGGTCTACAGTCTTCGTGGAGCTGGCACCGCCGACACTTTCTCCATGAGACGGGTGCCGCAAGCCGTCATCCGATCCGGTGGACGGCCACCTGGAGTCGCCGGGCGGTTTTATCCCGACGACCCCGACAAATTGGCACAACAGGTCCAAGCCTGTTTTGCCGATGCCGCACGGGCCGGAACGTCCTCGACCGGCCAGGCGTGGCCAGCAGCCATGGTGCCCCACGCGGGCCTGCGTTTCTCCGGGGCCGTCGCCGCGGGCACACTGTCGCTGCTGGAGATTCCCGAGAGTGTGATCATTTTCGGCCCCAAGCACACTCGACACGGGGTCCCCTGGGCCGTCGCACCCCACGATTCCTGGCAATTGCCCGGCGGTGACATGGCAGGCGATCCCGATTTGGCTCGGCTGCTGGCCGAGGCGATTCCGGGCCTCGAATTGGATGCCGAGGCTCATAGCCAGGAACACGCCATCGAAGTCGAACTGCCACTGATTCGACACCTGGCACCCGAGGCAAAAATCGTCGGCGTCGTCGTCGGAAACGGCGACCTGGATTCGTGCCGCGGCTTCGCCGAAAACCTGGCGGTGGTTCTCGATCAACTCGACACACCACCATTGCTGTTGATCTCCAGCGACATGAACCACTTCGCGACCGATTCCGAGAATCGGCGGCTCGACGAACTGGCCCTGCGGGCAATGGAAACGCTCGACCCGAGCCGACTGCTGAGAACCGTTCGCGAGAACAACATCAGCATGTGCGGGGTGCTTCCCGCGGTGATTGTGATGGAAACGCTGATTCGCCGTGGCGCACTGTCACAACACCTGAGAACCGGTTACGCCACCTCGGCCGAGACAACCGGTGACTCCAGCCGGGTGGTTGGCTACGCCGGAATGCTGCTGGGTTGAGTTTCAGGACCGGCCACTCGGATGCATCCGTGAGAACGGCAACGTAGAATGCCCGGCCAACCAGAATCGACCTCACAACCGGGATTTCTCTGATGAACGACTCACGACTTCCGCTCGCCGCCTGTGACGACGGCATCTCACGGCGGCGACTTCTCCAGGGCGTCGCCGGAGGCGCCCTGGCCCTGCCACTGGCAGGCGCGTTGGCTGCTGCTGCCAAGCCACGTCCCCGGGTGGCGGCGGTCTACACGATCTGTACGCACCGATCGCACGCCCACGTGATCCTCGAGAATTTCCTCGGGCCCTACCTGTTCAACGGCATGCCCACCGATCCCGGTGTCGACATCGTCTCGATCTACGCCGATCAGCGACCCGGCAAAGCCGACATGACGGACGCCATCTCCAAGGCGTACAAGCTGCCGGTCTTCAAGACGATCAACGACGCGTTGTGTGTGGGCGGCAAATCCCTGGCCGTCGACGCCGTGCTCTCCATCGGAGAACACGGCAGCTACCCCCGCACCGAACTGGGACAGGTCAAGTATCCGCGAAAACGGTTCTTCGACGAGATGGTCGCCACCATGAAGCGATCCGGGCGCTTCGTACCGATTTTCAACGACAAGCACCTCTCGTATCGCTGGGACTGGGCCCGGGAGATGTACCAGACAGCCCAGGAACTGAAGATCCCTTTCATGGCCGGCAGTTCGGTGCCCCTGGCCACCCGACGTCCCAACCTGGAGTTGCCCCCCGGGCAGTTGATCGACGAGGCAATCTCGATCCACGGCGGTCCGCTCGAATCCTATGACTTCCACGGACTCGAACTGTTGCAGTCGATGATCGAATCACGGAAGGGAGGCGAGACCGGGGTGGCCAGTGTCGAGTTCCTGGCCGACGATGCCGTCTGGCAGGCCGCCAAGCAGGGGCGATGGTCCATCGACCTGGCACACGAGGCGATGAAGGCCGAACTGGGTAAGCCGCTGGAGGACCTCAGGTTCGTTCCCGGTGAAACCAAGCGGCCGGCCCACGCCCTCTTGATCAAATACCGCGACGGCACCCGGGGCACGGTCCTGCGTGTCGGTCAGGACAGCACCCGCTGGAACTTCGCCTGCCGGATGAACGGACGGCCGGCGATCCACTCGACCGCTTTCTACGTCGGTCCCTGGCAGAACCGGAACCTGTTCAAAGCTCTCTCGCACTCAATCCAAACCCACTTCAAAAACCGCAGGGCACCGTACCCCGTCGAGCGAACCTTGCTGGTGACCGGTACCCTGGAAGCGTCCATGCGGGCCACCAAGCAACCCGGACGTCCGCTGAAGACCCCTCACCTGGGAGTCAGCTACAAGCCAGTCGACTTTCGGGCCATGCGAGAAATGGGAGCCACCTGGACGCTGATCACCCCCGACGTGCCCCAGCCGGCTGGAATCCACAAGCTGGGGAAAGCGTCGTGAACCGACCCGGATCGCCGAGGAACCCGGCTAGGGCCACTCGCCGTCGAGTGCCTTGAGGAACTCGACCAGGAAACCGACTTCCTCTTTGTCGAGTTCCAGGGGTCGCATCAGTGGATCGAGTTGCGGATTCTTCACTCCACCCCGGTTGTAGAATTCCACAACTTCCTTGAGTGTTTTCACGCTGCCGTCATGCATGTACGGTGCCGTCCGTCCAACGCCACGCAGTGTCGGTGTCTTGAATCGTCCCCGGTCGGACGTGTGCCGGCTGACCGACATCCGCCCCACATCGGGATTCGCCCGCCTGCTGCCAACCCCGGTGTTGTGGAAACGTTCGTCGGTGAAGTTCGCTCCCGAATGACACCGCCAGCAACGCCCCCGGCTTTCGTACAACCACAATCCCTGCCGCTGGGCGTCGGTCAGGGCATCGGCTTTTCCGGATCGAAACTGGTCGACCCGGCTGTTGCCCAGCAGCAGGGTTCGCTCGAAGTCGGCGATCGAACGAGCCACGTTCGCGGCGGTGACACCGTCGGGGAACGTGCGGCCAAAAGCCGACACGTACTCCAGATCCGCCTTCAGCCGGGACACGACCTCGGTGAGATTCGATCCCAGTTCCCGGGGATTCTCGATCGGGAACCGCACCTGGGCCTCCAGGCTGGACGCCCGACCGTCCCAGAAAAACAGCTGGCCCAGCGCGACGTTGAACAATGACGGGGCGTTGCGTTGCCCAAGGGCCTTGCCGATCCCGATCGACAGCGGCCGCGGATCGGCAAACCCGTGAGCGGGATCGTGACACGAAGCACACGCCAACGAGCGATCCTTCGAAAGGATCCGGTCAAAAAACAGGCGGCGGCCCAGTGCCACCCGATCGATGGTTCGCTGGTCGACCGGGTCGGAAGCGGCACCGAGCTTCAAGCCTGCCGGTGGCTTGCGTCGTGCCAGGTCCGCCGGCAAGGTATCTGCGGGAATCACTCGTGGCTTCGGATCCGCACCCGTGACATCGGCCACCCCGCCGACCACGACGACAAGGACCACGATCACAAACGGTTGAGGCCTGGTGGCCACACGAATCATCGCGACTCACTCCTCGGGCCAGCGAGAAGTCACTTTCCTCGACTGCGTCCAGAACGCCACCGACTCCTCTCCGGTGATGTTGCCCACGCCAAACCGCGAGTCGTTCCAGCCGCCGAAGCCGAACGGTTCGCGTGGCACCGGCACGCCGATGTTCACACCGATCATTCCCGACGAAGCCCGCGAAGCAAACTCACGGGCCGCACCGCCATCGCGTGTGTAGATCGCCGCGGCGTTCCCAAACGGCGATCGCCTCTCGATCTCCAGGGCCTCGTCCATGTCTCCGGCCCGCAACACCGCCAGCACGGGCCCGAACACCTCCTGCTGGGCGATCGCCATCTCCGGCGTCACGCCGTCGATCACGGTGGCACCGACGTAGTAGCCGCCTTCGCAACCCTCCACCGTCGCCCCCCGCCCGTCAACCAGCACCCGGGCCCCTGCCGCCTCCGCCTCGTCGATGAAGCCGACGATCCGATCACGGGCCGACGATGAAATAACCGCTCCGAGATTGCGACCGGGGACGACCTCGGCCGCCTTTTCGCAGACCCGCTCGATGATGTGATCCGACTCACCAACGGCGATCAGGGCCGACGCGGCCATGCACCGCTGACCGGCACAACCCGTCGCCGACTCGGTCACATTCTCGGCGGTCAACTCGACGTCGGCGTCGGGCAACACGACCAGGTGATTCTTGGCTCCGCCCATTCCCAGGGCCCGCTTGCCCGAGGATGTGGCACGAGAGTACACCGACCGGGCCACGGGTGTTGATCCCACGAAAGCGACCGCTGAGATCCCCGGGTGGTCGCAAATCGCCTCGACGATCCGACGATCTCCGTTGATCATCTGGAAGACCCCGTCGGGCAGACCGGCCTCGGCCAGCAGTTCCGCACTCCGACGCGCCGTCAACGGAACCTGTTCGGACGGCTTCAGGATGTACGCGTTGCCCAGGGTGATGGCAATCGGGATCGTCCAGTGAGGAACCATGCAGGGGAAATTGAACGGGGTGACCGAGGCCACAACCCCCAGGGGACAATGATCGACCCGGCACTCGACACCCGAACTGACCTCCAGCACCTCGCCGGCAACAAGCTGCGGCAACGAACAGGCGAACTCGGTCACCTCGATCGCCTTGGCCACCTCGGCCCGACCTTCGGCAACCGTCTTGCCGTTTTCCAGGTGTACCAGCTCGGCCAACTCTTCTGTGTGGCTCTCGAGCAACGATCGGTAACGATAAGCCACCTGGGCGCGGTCCCGGATCGTCAGGCTCGACCAGTCCGAGAAGGCCGCCGTGGCGGCCTCGACCGCCCGGTCGAGTTCAGCGGTTGTCGAGAGCGGAATACTGGAGAGAACCGAGCCATCAAGGGGACTGGTGACATCCAGGTGCTCGAGACCGTCACCGGAAGACCATTGGCCATTGATCAGATTGCCGACCGGGGGATGGGACATGTCGGTGTCTTTCCTGGTTCCATCAGGTTGCCTGTACGCTGGAGCCAGCCAGCCTAACTCAAACTCGTGTTCCCGGCGACGCATCGACGGTGCGAATCGAGTATCCTCAATCGCCCAACTTGCAGCCGACGACTTCGCCGGCCGGATTCGTAGTGCGTTCCGAGAGATTCCTCGATGGCCCACCTGGTCGCCGAAGGTCCCGAACCCGGACAAGGGTGGTGTCGAGAGTTCCCGGCCGGACAGGCCGTGAGAATCGGCCGGTCCCCCGAGACCGGCTGGGACGTTGGATGGGACCGGCAGATCTCACGAGATCACGCGGAACTGATCTTTGATGACGGCCGCCTGGCAGTCCGCCAGTTCGACGCCGCCCGCAATCCCATCCATTTCGACGGCCAGCCGACCCTGGCGTGCCAACTGCAATTTGGCGAGTCGTTTCGGATCGGGAAAACGGTATTTCGGCTGGTCGAAGAGCCACCCGACCAGGGCGGCTCCGGTTCCGTTTCGCCGGCTGGTCCGGGCCACCCGCACCGCATCGGAGACTACCTGATCAGCCGCCTGCTGGGCACCGGGGGGATGGGATCGGTCTACCTGGCCCGTCATGCTCCCACCGGCCGCGATGTGGCGCTGAAAGTTTTGGGCGACGACATGTCCATCAACCCCGACATGGTCCGCCGCTTTCAACTCGAAGGAGAATGTGCCCTGGACCTGAAACACGCCAACCTGGTCGAGGTCTACGAAACCGGCAACAACGAAGGGACCCACTACATCGCGCAGGAGTACATCGACGGGGTCGACATCGGAGAACTGATTCAGCAACGCGGACCGCTTCCCCCCAAGCGAGCCATCTCGATCATTCGCCAGGTGGCCGGAGCCCTGGACTACCTGCACCAGGGAAACATCGTTCACCGGGACATCAAGCCGTCGAACCTGCTGGTGTCCCGCGAGGGAACCCCCAGGCTGGCCGACATGGGCGTGGCCAGATCGACCACACCCGACAGCGACAGCGGGCGGATGACACAGGTCGGAACCCTCATCGGCACCGTCGACTACATCGCTCCCGAACAGGCCGACGACAGCCACTCGGCTGACGCCCGCAGCGACATCTATTCCCTGGGCTGTACCTGGTACGAGATGTTGACCGGATCACCCCCATTTCCCGACGGAACCCTGACCGACAAGATCACCGCCCACGCCACGCAACCACCTCCTGACCCCAGGGAACTCAATCCCGATGTCCCCGAAGCGATGGTCGCGGTGCTCGACCGGATGATGGCCAAGTCACCCGACCGGCGGTATCAGTCGATCGCAGAACTGCTTGACGACATCGCCACCGACACTGTGATCACGCCCGATGTCAGCAATTCGGTGCTGGCGGGGCTGGCAGAAAGTTCCGGAGAACTCCATCTCGAGGACAAAGGCGAGGACCAACCGCCCGCTTCGACCGGCCCGCTGATCATCACGTGTGCCAACTGTGGACGCTCCTACAAGATCCGAGCCAGTTTGGCGGGGAAGAGATTGAAGTGCCGGGACTGTGGCAAGGCGATCGAAGCTCAGGCACAATAACCCGGCCACTCGGCACGATGCTCTTTGTACCGGTAGTTGAGGAGACTCTTCATGGTGTTGGTTCCCAGGATCGCAGGTCGCCTTGTCGTCGTCATCGCCGTAATATTCTCGACCACCTCCCCTCTTTCGGCTTCGAACTGGCCCGCATGGCGAGGCCCGGACGGCACCGGTCGCAGCCACGAACAGAACCTGCCGGTCACCTGGAGTCCGACCGACAACGTCACCTGGAAGACCCCGTTGCCCGGTGAAGGCAACTCGACCCCGATCACCTGGAATGACCGCGTGTTCCTGACCTGCCCGGTCGACGGCGGCAAGATCCGGCGACTGATCTGCCTGGACCGCACCAACGGCAAGATCCTGTGGACACACGATGTTCCGTTCCCCGGCAAGGAGACGACTCATCGGGACAACCCGTTCTGCTCGGGTTCCCCCACGACCGATGGCAAACGGGTCTACGCCAGCTTCGGATCGGCCGGTGTCCTGGCCTGTGATTTCGAGGGAAACGTCGTCTGGCACCGCAAGCTCGGCAAGTTGACCCACGTCTTCGGCCAAGCGACAACCCCCGTCCTCTACAAGAACCTCGTGATCGTCCATCGGGGACCGGGCGTCAAGACTCACCTCGTGGCGCTGAATCGACAAACCGGGGCCACCGTGTGGGACACGCCCGAATTTGCCAAGAACAGCAACCTCTACGGATCCTGGTCAACACCGGTGATCGTCCGAGTCGGCGGGCGAGACGAACTCATCGTCACGATGCCTCGCGAGATCAAGGGCTACGACCCCACGACCGGAAAAGAGCTCTGGAAATGTGGCGGCCTGGGAACCGAGATCTACACGATGCCGACGATCGGCAACGGGCTGGTCGTGGGCATCAGCGGTCACCAGGGACCGGCCATGGCCGTCAAGTTGGGGGGACGTGGAGATCTCACCGAATCGAACCGCCTCTGGCTGACCGCCAAGAACCAGCAACGTGTCGGATCGGGTGTCATCGTCGGTGATCACCTTTACGTTTCCAACGCCACCGGAATCGCCCAGTGCATCGACGCCCGGACCGGAAAAGTCGTCTGGGCCAAGCGTCTCGGCGGGACGTTGTGGGGCACCATGCTGGCCGCCGGCGGCCGGCTGTACGTCGGCAACAAGGAGGGCGATGTCTTCGTCCTGGCGGCCTCACCCGAATACAAGCTGCTCGCCAGAAACCGCATGGGAGAACACATGAAAGCCGCCGTGGCTCCGTCCGACGGGCAACTGTTCGTCCGGACTTACAAGACGATCTACTGCATCGGCAAGCGAACACGCTGACCACCGTCGATCACCACTCAATCAACACGACATCTTCCGGAGACATCACCATGAGACTGGCTGTTTCGCTGACCACCCTGCTGTTGACCGCATCGCTGGCTCACGCCGGCGACATCCCGGCGCCCGAAGGCAAGACGCTGGTCGGCCCAGACTCGAAACTCGAACTGCTTTTCACCCGCAGCGCCAAGATCGAAGGCGGATTGACCGAGGGGCCCGCCGTGGCACCCGACGGCAGTATCTACTTCTCGGACATCCCCTTCGGCAAGGACAACGGGATGATCCAGCGGTTCGATCCCAAGACGGGCAAGACGACCGTGTTCAGTGACAACAGCGGCAAGTCCAACGGCCTGATCTTCGATGCCAAGGGCCACCTGCTGGCCTGCGAGGGAGCCGGGTTCGGCGGCCGACAGGTGTCCCGAACGGACGTCAAGTCAAAGAAGAAAACAACGCTGACCAACAACTACGGCGGCAAGCGGCTCAACGCTCCCAACGATCTGTGTGTCGACGCCGAGGGACGGATCTACTTCACCGACCCCCGTTATGTCGGTGACGAAAAGCGGGAACTCAAGCACCGCGCGGTCTACTGCATCCAGCCGAATGGCAAGGTCTTCGAAGTCACCCACAATATCTCAAAGCCCAATGGCATCGCCATCAGCCCCGACGGCCGGATGCTGTTCGTCGCCGACCACGACAACGGCACCGACAACATCGATCCCGATGCCAAGGTGCCCCCGACTCCCGGCCCCATGAAGATCTACGGGTGGTGGCTGAAGAAGAACGGCCGGGTGGAAAACGAACGGTTCACGATTGTCGATTTCACCCACTACAAGATGAAGGGCTGCGACGGAATGACCGTCGACGAGAACGGCTACCTGTACCTGACAGTCCGCGAGGCCGCCCGACCAGGCGTGATGGTCGTCGACCCCTTCAAGGGAGTGAATGTCGGGTACATCTCCACCGGTCCGATCGGACAGGACCAGTCCGACGCGGTCGGGCTGCCCAGCAACGTCGAGTTCGGTATCGGCAAGGACCGCAACCTGCTCTACATCACTGTCGACAAGAGCCTCTACCGCATCCGGCTGAAAACCCGCGGCTGGCACGTCCAGTACCAGGGCCGCAAGAAGAAGCTGTAGGCGAATTGAGACGACCTAGTCGGACGAGCCGATTGCGGCGAGAAACAACTCGCCGTAATCGGCCGCCTTCTTCTGGCCGACACCGTGGACATCGAGAAACTCCGTCGGCGTGCCCGGTTTTTTTCGGGCCATGTCGCGGAGACTCGCGTCACCGAACACCACGTAGGCCGGAACCGATTTCTCGTCGGCCAACCGCCGCCGCAACTCTCGCAACCGCTCGAACAGGTCTCGATCCACGCCCTCCCACGAATCGTCGTGGGCCCGAGACTTTCGGGCCTTCGCAGCCCGAGCCGCCGGTTTCAGTAACCGGGGGGTCACGTCTCCCCTCAACAACGACCGGCCGCTCTCGGTCACCATCAACACGTTGTATTCGCCGGTCTTGGCCAGAAACCCTTGGGCCACCAACTGCTCGACCCAGCCACGCACCGCTCGCGCGTCACTGTCGGCCAGTAGTCCATAAGTGCTCAGGTCGTCGTGCCGATTGTCGAGAATCCGCTGGTCACTCGAACCTCGCAACACTTTGACCGTGTAGTCGGCTCCAAATCGCTGGTCCTGTCGGACCACGCTCGAGAGAATCTTCTGACCGATTTCGAGCGCGTCATCCACCTGGTCCAATTCCCCGAGGCACACGTCGCAGGCACCGCAGTTGTCTCCGTCAAGTGACTGCCCGAAGTACTCGACCAGCGAGGAGTGACGACAAACCACGCTGCCGGCAAATTCCTGCATTGCCTGCAGGCTCCGCCATGCGCCTTCGGTCGGCTCGCTGTCAGAACCTTCCAGGATCGCCCGCCATCGTCCGTAGTCTCCTCCGGTGTACAACAGGCAACACTCGGCTTCGAGACCGTCACGGCCCGCCCGTCCGGTTTCCTGCTGGTATCCCTCCAGTGACTTGGGCATGGCGGCATGGACCACGTAACGAACGTTCGACTTGTCGATCCCCATGCCGAAGGCCACCGTGGCGACTATCGTCTCGACTCTCTCAGCAATAAAGGCGTCCTGGTTCGCCTTGCGCTGCTGGTCGTCCATTCCGGCGTGATACGGGCGAGTGTGATAACCACGTTGATTGAGTTGCTCGGACGTCTTTTCGACGTCACGCCGTGAAATGCAGTAGACAATGCCCGATTCGCCGGGATGGCGATCCATGATGGCGGAAATCTGGTCGGCAACTCCGTCGCGGACCATGACCTTGTAGGACAGGTTCGGACGATCGAACGAACCGACCAGCATCTCCGGCTCATGCAGCCCCAGTTCCTCGACGATGTCATCACGAACCTGCTGGGTCGCCGTAGCCGTGTAGGCATGGATGGCCGTTCCCGGCAACGTCTCCTTCAACATCTTCAGTTGCCGGTACTCAGGCCGGAAGTCGTGGCCCCACTGGCTGATGCAATGAGCCTCGTCAACGGCCACCAGCGACACGTCAGCCTCAGCCAGCGTGTCGATCATGTTCGACTGGACCAGCCGTTCGGGAGCGACATACAGGAGATCCAGTTCCCCGGCACGCAGGTCCTCAAACACCTCACCACGCTCGGCAGGGTCCATGCTGCTGTTCAGACAGGCAGCCGCGACGCCGGCCGCTTTCAGACCATCGACCTGGTCCTTCATCAGAGAAATCAACGGCGAGACGACCAGGCCCACACCGGGACGGACCACTGCGGGGGCCTGAAAACACAGGGACTTGCCACCGCCGGTCGGCAGCACGACAACCGAATCACGATCGTCCAGAACACACTGCATCGCCTCCTGCTGCAACGGCAGAAACCCGTCGTACCCCCAGTGGGTCTTCAGCACATCACGAATCTGGTCGATAGTCATCGGCTTCGTGCCAATCGGAATCACGAAAGCGGATCCCGCCTCCTGCTCTTCACGTACCTGCCGGCGACGACAACTGTCAATCGCGATCGAGTGTCCCGGCAGATCTCGGTGTGGATCACTTGGCCCCCAGTGCCTCCAGGGCTCGGGTCACGACGACCGCATCGGCATCTCCGGAACCGCGGATGTAATACGGGGCGGTCGCCATCACGTGCGGCCGGTAGGCCGGGCTGACCAGTTCCAGGTTCTCGAAAATCGCCATGCCGTACTTGTAGTGGTGAGCGTCTGTGGCCTTGAGGGCAATCAGTTGCCGGGCTGACCCGGCAAACGACTCGAGCCAGTCCGGACGTTTTTCCGCAGCCGCTCGCAGGGCCAGTCGATGAGCTGCCGAAGAGGCGCCCACCGTATCAGGCCCCACCCGAGCCAGGATCTCCGCCACTTCGCGACCACCGGTCCCCTTGCCGGAATCCCTGTCCGGTTGCCCCGGTGGCTTGAAGATGTCGGCCGCCTTCAAACCTCCACGGGCCGTCGCCATGAATTCACGAAACTGCACCATCCATCCAACAGCCTGCAACGCCAACAACAACCGTGTCACCGGAAACGCGGCCGACCGGAAAGCGTAGTGCAACGCATTGGCCGATGTGACCGTGTGGATCCCGTAAATCCCCGGCTGACGCATCATCAACTCTCCGGCCATCAGGTGGACCGCATCCCAGACCGTCTGTGCACGAAAGTCCCCCTTGCCCAG
>PBOJ01000010.1 GCA_002724315.1 Planctomycetaceae bacterium
CTTGGTATCGACCAGCACCATTCCTTTTTCACGCAGGTACTGTGACACGATTCCAAACGCCATGATCGATGCGTTACGAATTCGCTGGTACTGGCCTGCGGTACAGACTCCGTTCTCGAACAAATAGGACGGATCGATGGTTCGGTCAACCTTGTCCTTGGTTGAAGGAGTGTCCATGAGATAGGGGAGTTTGCCGTTCGGGCTGAGTGAATTGACGTCAATTTCATGCCCGGCATATTCAAATTCGGACAGTCCCTCCTCCTTTGCTTTCAGCCAATGCTGAAACAGGGACGTGGATGTCGAGCTTTCGGCCATGTACATGCGCTGGACATTCTCCACCATGAGCAGATTGAGATTTTCTGCGGGAATGACCGTGGAAGACGGGAGCAGTCCCTCCACCTCGAACTGGGATGACCCCAGGGTATCTTTGACGAGATTGAGCATGTGGTCATGATTCTGGGCGAGGACCTGATCCTTGAAAGGAATGGCGCCCCGGTTGACGTCGTGCGTGGAAATGCGGTTTCCACGAAACATCAAGCGAATTGGCCCCCCGCCGCTTGTTCTTAGACTGTCGCTGAAAACCGAATCCGACACTTTCCCTTCCAGCACAGTCGCGCCGGCAAGCTTGGGAATTTCATTGTCAGCAATGATCTGCTTGATCGTCCTGCCTTCATTCACACGCGACCCAAAATCACTTACCAGTTCCTTGATGTCATTGTCACTAAGCACGTGATTCTCCTGGAGGATCGCAGAATGTGGCTTGGAGGTCTCTCAAGGCTCTTTTCCTGTCGAGCGAACTCGGAATATAAAAGTGACGGGATGAACCGTCAACTACCGACGAGATTCCTCCCGGCCGAGAGGGGGTGAGCAGCTACGATGCGCAACAAAAAACGCGAATGATCCCAAGTCCAAGGAATCACAAGCGTTAGACACCCTGGTGCCACATGATGCGACCGGGTGCGAGGGGAGGCGCCGCCGGGATTCGAACCCGGGATGGCGGATTTGCAATCCGCTGCCATGCCGTCTAACCCCGAGGAAAACGGCCGTTTGGCCGAAGGCGCAGCACCAGATGCAGCGCCTGAAACGGACAACGGGACGATCACCGACGAGTTGGCCAGCATGATCGACGCCTGGCACACGCTACCGCCGGACACCCGCACGGCGATCCTGGCCATCGTCGGGGCCACCCAGGGGCGGTAACCGCCAGATCCGAACGACTCTGGACAGTTGATCGGGAGCAACCGCGATGATGTCGACAACAACGATCCTGATCAACTGCAATTGATGTCTCTTTACGAGGCGATGATTGCCGTTCCTCACGTTCTTGACTGCCTATCGTTACCGGTTGGCTGCCAAGTTGTGTTTTCCGACGGCAACCCGGTTGTCCTGCAAGACTACGAAGAACTTGAGATTCCCAAAGGGTCATACCTGGATCGTCGGTCTAAGGCAAAAGCACACGGCTTCCGCACGACGCGTTACCTAACGGCAATGATCTACCTGATCGCCGGCAAGCTCGACCTCAAGTTGCCAGCCTTCGGCGCCGCTACCCACACGAAATAGCCGGGAGCCGGCCATTGGCTGATCATCAAAAAGTAGAATGTCCCTCCGGCGTCGTTCAATCGCCGTCCCCGGTCCGCGGAATCGGCACCTGGCTGGAACCTGCAAGGTACACAAGCAAATCCCGCACCTGCTCGTCGGTGAACGTGCGTAGCATGCCTTCGGGCATCATTGAGATGTTTGATGTCCGGATGGTCTCGACATCCTTCATCGAGAGCCGAATGCGTGCATCCTGTGTCCGAAACACCACATCCCTGTCTGTCTGCCGCACGACGAATCCGCTGAACAATCGGCCGTCCTCGGTGACCAGTGTCGTCAGCCGATAGGCCGGATCTATCTGGGCACTGGGATCAATCAGGTTGCTCAGAACGTAATCGACCTTCTTACGTCCCGAACCGGTCAAGTCCGGTGCGATTGTGCCACCCTCACCGAACAGCCGGTGGCATTTGACGCAGGTCTTTTGAAACACCAGCCGTCCTGCTCTCGCATCGCCGCGGCTGAGATTCTCGGGTGTCATCAGCTTCAGGAGTCGCGCAAGTTCCTCGGACTTCTGGATCTTGACGCTGTCGTCGGCCCACAATTTCAGAACTCGTGATTTCAGTTTCTGATCATCAAACGTTCTCAACTGTTGCAGCGCGAACGCAGAAACATCTCTACGGTCGACGCGTCCGGCTTCCATCGCAGTCAGCAGCGATTTGGCAAAACCAAGCCGAGTCGTCAACACGCCGATCGCGTCCTGCTTTTCGGCGGTACTGAATTTGGAGTAGTTGCTCAGCAGGACATCGGAAGTTGATGCATTGTTTCGAATGGCAAGGGCCCGAATCGCTTCATTTTGTAGTGTCGAACTCCCCGNGNTCAGGCCGTGCAGCATTTCGATGGAGGCTCCGTCGCTCACTTGCAACAGCGCCTGNAGAGCTTCGCGGCGGGCTTTGTCNGAAACAGAATTGTCGAGAACCGTTTTGCGCAGTCGATTGATGGCCTGCTGATCNCCGAAGATCGTGGCCAGTCGAACCGCAACCGATCGCAACGACGGATCTGCGGCCGATGCCACTTGCCTGTAAAGTCNCGGCCACGCTTTTGGCACCGACTGAGTCCCNCGTCCATCCAGCGCATCCAGCATTCCCTGCAACATGTCACGACGCACAACCTGGTCCGNCTGGGGCATCACAGCATTCACGACCTTCGCGATCGGTGGCTCCGTCNTATCGACCGCACGTCGCACGATCAGATTTCGGAGNACCGCGAGNNTGGACTGCGTCGCCAGCNTGAGCGCCANCTCGGTGTCCNGTGANACGAGCGGCTCAATCCCATACCAGATCATGANCGGNATGTACGGGTCNGTNTCGTCTTNCGCATGCTGTGCGAGTCCAGANGCAATGGCCCACCGGCTTTCCNGTTCNACNCGCTGCAGCGCGCNNGCAAGNGCAAGCCTCACTTTTGGTGACGGTTCAGCACGAGCGAGCTTTGCGAGTTGCGAGAGAGTCTGAGTTTTGGGCCGCGGTTTCTGCCGGTCGACCAGAAAGTGGACGGCCCACCGGCGGACATGCTGACTTTCGTGCTTCAGCAAACCGACAAGTTCCGATTCGTCGAATGCGCCGACGATGGCAAGCGTCCACAGCGCCCGCAGACGGTTCGGTTCATCCCGCGTGGTCTGAAAAACCTTCCGGAGACGGGCAATCGCTTTCGAGACATCGTGCCCGCGAATCGCACGCTCGTGCAGAATGCGTCGCGCATGCCGAGAGAACCATTCATTGCGGTGCAGATGCAGTTCGGCCAGTTCGGCTGCTGTCCGTTTCTGCAAATCGGTGGTGGTTCCTTTCGGCCTGCCGTAGACAACTTTGTAGATCCGGCCGCTCGTGCGGTGGCTGCCGTCGGAGTCGTGACATTCGCCGAAGTCGTGCCAGTCAGAAATATAAACGCCGCCATCCGGCCCGTACTTGATCGACATCCCCCGAAACCACGGATCGTTGCCAAACAGGAAGTCGGCTCCGTGCACGCCGACGTAGGTCGAAGCGTTGGGAACAAGCCGATCGTTGTTCACTCGGTTGCCGTGCATGTTGTTGGTGAAGAACGTGCCGCGGTACTTATCCGGCCAGTTATCACCGAGGTAGATCATGCCACCGCAATGTGCATGGCCGCCGCCGGCCACGGAATGGTGACCGTTGCCGGATCGCGCCTCATGCCAAGCTCCGCCACCCCAGTGAAGGTGGTCCGTGATGGACTGAATCCGGCGGTAAACATACGGATTGTCCTGTTCCGTGACCCGTCGTTCGCAGTACATCCCGTGCACGATGTGCCAGAGGTGCGCTGTGACGGTGTTGGTCGTGATCAGATCGCCGAATTCATTGAAGTCCGCTCCCCACGGATTCACCATCCCGTCGGCGACTCTCTCGAAGGTGTGATCGACCGGATGAAACCTCCAAATCCCGCGACTCATCTCGAATCGCTGTTCCCTGGGTGTCCCTGGTCTTCCAATGTGTGACAGAGCGTCAACACCGAGGGCTCCGTACAGCCAGCCGTCGGGTCCCCAGTGAAAGTTGTTCAGGACGTTGTTGGTGGAAACCCGGAATCCATCGAGCATCACGATGGGTTCAGAATCCGGAACATCGTCGCCGTCGCGATCGGGAATGAACGAGAGTTCCGGCGTGTTGCCGATCCACACTCCGCCGTGGCCGACCGCCATGCCAGTCAGATACCGCCCCTTGTCCCAGAAGACCTTTCGCTTGTCGAACCGCCCGTCGTTATCCGTGTCTTCGAGGATCAGGATTCGATCGGTCACTCCGTCTTTCTTCCAGACAGGGTGCGAATAGTTCTCGACGACCCAGATTCGACCACGATCGTCAAAGTCGAACGCGATCGGGCGCCGCAGATCAGGTTCGCCGGCGAACAACGTCACATGAAACCCGTCGGGTACGGTGATGCGAGCCAGAGACTCCTGCGGCGACAGGGAAACATCCTTCGGGTTTTGAGTATTCACAACCTTCGGCGGCAAGTCATCCGCATGCGCTGCCAACCCACACAGCCACGCGAGCGAAAACGTCGTTACAAACCGCATCCGTCGTCCCTCCATTGAATGGCAGTTCTTTCACGTTGAAAGAATCGTAATCGAATCGTCGACGCCGAATCGTGTCTCGCAGGCTCGGTGTGCGGCTGTCTGAAAACCATGAGGCCCTGGTGTATTGTACAGAAGCCCTCTCAGCAGATCATCGAGGACCGCTGTGACCCACGAGGAGCCGCTCATGACCAACGACTCAGACCACACTGATGCCAACGCCGAGATCGGCGAGGGCACGATCATCGAGCCCGACGTGATCGTCGGTTTCCNNTACCACCCCGACGCGGGTATCGCCCGGGTCGGCCGCAACAGCATTCTGCGGCGNGGCACGCTGATCTACGGCGACGTCCAACTGGGTGACTACTTCCAGTCCGGCCACAACACGATCGTACGTGCCAAGGTCCGAGCCGGCGACTACTGCACGCTGTGCAACCAGTCGACGCTCGAGGGCGTCATCCGCATGGGTACCGGGGTCCGGATCATGTCACACGTCTACGTCCCCACGCGGACCTGGTTCGGTGACCACGTCTTCGTCGGACCCGGTGTTCACTTCCTCAACAGCCGCTACCCGTGCCGCGTGCCCGACGTGCCCACGCCCCGCGGGGCGACGGTCGAGGACGACGTAATGATCGGAGGTGGCGTGACAGTCATGGCCGGTATCACGATCGGCCGAGGCAGCTTCATTGCCGCCGGAGCGGTCGTGACCTGTGACATCCCGCCGAGAAGCTTCGTGAAGGGCTGCCCCGGCCGGATCGAACCGCTCCCCGAAAAGCTCGACGTCGAGACCGACAAGTCGCTGGCGCTCCAGCCGCGGGATCTCTGGCATCCCCAGACTCCCGACCTGGAGACTGTCGATTGGCCGGACGACTGGGCAGAGTCCTGGTAGCGGACCACTCCCGCGTCGCATTGTGAGCGGGTGAGTGCGAATTCGGTGATGCCACGCCATTTGTACCGTGGGCAATCACTTCGCGTCATTCGTTTGACGACGGAAGAAACGCACCTGCACTCGCCCCTGGTATTCAGGGCTCAGCTTGAATTCTGGCGGCAGCAGCTTACCGGACGGGATCATTCCGCTATCACAGATGACCGCGACGGTCTTGTCATCAATGACCCGAATGATCGGTTCACCGCCCGGTGGCCACTGCGTCGATCGCTCGGCAGCTCCTTTCTTCCAGGGGAGTTCCGCTGGGTCGTGCTGGATCTGCCACGACACGCCTCCGTCGTAGGAGATCCAGACACTGGCCAGGTTGTCGTCGCGGAAGGTGGCCATCACCGCTCCGCCGGGAAGAGCAGCGATGTCCGGCTCGACACCGAGAAAGCCGAAGGACGACTTCCAACTGCGACCATCATCGTTACTCCTCGCAAGGCAGAGGAAGGGCATGCTCAGCGGACCACGTTTCGCATCCTCTGGCGCCGGCGTACCGCGGGATTCGCGGAAGATGCCCAGCCACTGAGTGCCACTCAGCACGGCCAGCGACGTTTCCCGCAGGTCAGCGAACGATCCGTGGGGCAGCCCCTGGTATCGCTTTCCTGGATGAGTCGCCCAAAAGACAGGCTTGCTCCAAGTCTGTCCGCGATCAGTACTGCGGATGTAGAACAGTGGGTGCTGTTTGCTCTCTCCGTGAAACGGTCTCTGCATAGGCAGAATCAAGCTGCCATCAACTCGTTCGACCATCTTGTCCGCTTCGTGCACCGCCGGCATTCCCGTGATGCGGGCCAGGGATCCAATTGTTTGCCAGGTTTTCCCTCCGTCATCGGAGCAGGTCAGGATGATGTCTTTGCGATCCCTGGTGCTCAACGGCAGGAACAGCCTCCCCGATGAGTGCTGCATCATCGCTCCAGGCACACCTGCACCCGTTCCCGTATCGAACAAGCCACCGACTTCCGGCGGCATTACGATGTCCGCGATCTTTCTCCACGGACCGGTGATTCTCGCCGCCCTGAGCGCACAAACGCCAGTTGGCGCGAAGCCGTAAGCCGTGCCTGCCTTTCTTGACCCGATATAGCCGAGGCAGGCCCAGTCACCGCTGCGCAGCTTCAGCAGCGTCTTGATGCGGATGCCAGCTGGGGCCGCGGGAATGTGCGGCAACTGGTACGCATCCGACATGCGCCACGTGTACGCAGATTTCTGTCGGCTGACCGGATTGGTCTTCTCCGGCGCCCAACCGGTGGGCCGACGAATCATTTGCACTCGCACTTCCGTGCGAGCGGCGTCATTCCCGTCCATCCAGTGATAGACGGCCATGACCGAATCTCTCAGCTTCAACATCCGCGTGCCGCCGCGGTTCCCCTGTGCGTACCAGATGCACCACCAGACCTGATCCTGATAGAGCCAATCGGCACCTGCGTTCGTGCCGACGGTGAACATGATCCCGCGGTCCTTCCAGCCGCCGACCATGATTTCCTCGCCGGCCAGCCCGTCCAGAATGACTGTTGACGTGCCATGATTGAGAAACTTCTGCTGAGGAACGCTCCACGTCCGCCCACCGTCAGAACTGACGCTGCGGCAAACGCGTGGACGGGTGTAGTCTCCCAAGCCGCGATAATTCCCTTGCAACATTCCCAGCCAACGCCCATCAGGGAGCACCGTGATATCTCCCGGTCCATACCCGACACCGCGAGTTTGATCCGACTTTGCCAGCCAGTGTGAGAACCGCCACGACTTCCCGTCGTCATCGCTCCGCATCATCCCGACACTGCTGAGAGCGGCGTCCATTTCTTGCATGTCGGCAGGGCCGTAGACAGGCAGCCAGGCAGTGCCGCCCGCCTCGAACACTGTCCCCATAGCAGCCGATTCCAGCGCCCCCCCCTTGGTGTTCGCGACAGCGGAAGTCCAGCTCCGGCCTCCGTCATCGCTGATCAAAATTCGCAACGTGCTCTGGCAACGAAAACCCCGCCATTGATAACGATGAACTCCTGCGGGCTTCTGCCCGACATGAGCGGTCGTTCCCGGAGTCTTCCGCCATTCATGGCACGCCAGCACCAACCGACCCGATGCCAAAGTTCCCGCAGCACCGGCGGTTATCCGCCGTCCATCTCGTGCCCGCGCCAGTTCCTGCGCGACATCCCATTTCGCCCCCCCATCCGCGCTGCGTGAGAGCAGAATTGCACTCACCTTCGCTACGCGACCTTCGCAAGCCACCAGCAATGCTCCAGACTTCGTCTGAAGAGGAACGGGAGCGACCGCGTGATGTTTTCCCGCGAGGACGAC
>PBOJ01000011.1 GCA_002724315.1 Planctomycetaceae bacterium
CGTGTTGGCAATGCTGCCGATTGCGTGGGGATGGGGAGAGGGTGGTGAATTGCAGGCTCCGATGGCCCGTGTGGTGATCGGAGGGCTGCTGTCGGGATCTCTGATCACGCTGCTGGCCATCCCGATCGTCTGTCACATTGTTCGCCCCGGCCGGCGGGGGAAGGTTGCCCACGTCGTGGATCGGCCCGAGTCGCTATAATTCTCGGCTGGTTGATCGCACAACTGATGGTGCGGGCAGTGGACAGGAAGGAACCATGTCATGATGAGCGATGACCGGGAGCCGCAAACAGTCGGTCCGGCGTCTGTGCGGGACAGGCTGGGGATGATGCTGGCGGTGGCCCGCAGCGCGATGGATCCCCGCCGTTGGCTGATCGGAGGCCTGGCGGCCTTGATGGTGGCGGCCGGGGGTGTGGTCTTGGACAACTGGTCGGGAGGCGACCAACAGCCTGCGGAGTGGCCCTGGGACATCGCGCTGGGCACGCTTGACGGCGATCGCAAGGCGGGTTCGCTGTTGTCGGAAGTCAGCGGTCAACCGATTGCCACGGCGGTGAGAGTGGCCTGGAATCCGGAGCTGGCAGGACGGCCGTTGCGGGATGTCATGGAGCCGGTGGTGAGAATCGTCGGGGTCGGTGAGTCGTGGTCCGAGACGGCGGTTAACTGGTCACGATTCCTGGTGGCAGTGATCGTCTGGTCACTGGCCGGAGTGATTCTGGTTCGAATGACCGCTGCCGACGTGGTTCGCGGTGAGTCGGTGTCGCTGGCGCAGGCGGTGGGTTTTGGGTTTCGACATTCCGGGTCATTGCTCTCGGCATCCCTGATCAGCGTTTCCTGTTTCGGAGTGTTATGGGGGCTGGCTGTTCTGGGAGGGCTGTTGGCCAAGATTCCGTCAGTCGGTCCACTGGTCGTCTCGCTGTTGTGGTTTATTCCATTGGTGTTGGGGCTGTTGATGACGATCGTGGCCCTGGGTTTTGTTGTTGGCTGGCCGTTGATGGTGGCCACGATTGGTGTGGAGGACAGTGACGGGTTTGACGGTTTCACCCACGCACACGGTTTCCTGACCGATCGTCCGCTGTTGCTGGCGAGCCATGCCGTGATCGCGACGATCGTGGCGTCGGTTGCTGCCTGCCTGGGATGGCTGGCGCTGTCGCTGACCATCTGGTTTTCGGGTACGGCGGTCAGTTCCGGGTTGGATGCATTCGATTCCCCGAGTGACCTGCAGGTTGTCTCGAGTTCTCTTTCCGAGGCCAGCTTGGTGGGAGGAGGCGAGGTGCCGGCCCGGCTGATGGCTGCAGAATCTGGCCAGCCGGCTGACATTCCGTTTTCGTCGACGTTCCTCGTTTTCTGGGTTCGCCTGGCTCACCTGCTGTTCGTCGGATACGTCGGGGGTGTCTTCTGGGGAGTCGTGACCGGTCTCTATCTGGTAGTCCGGGACAGTGCCGACGGGATACCGATGACCCAGATGTGGCTGGAATCTGACGACACCCCGCCAGAGTTTCTTGGCGAGGACATCCCGGAGCCAGTTGAAGCCCCGGACGTGTCGACAGACGATCCGGCCTGACAGCCGGTTCAGTCGGTCAGTTGCTCGAACAACGCCCGATAGTATCTCATCACCCGCAACGGATCACTTGTTGCCGGGCTTTCCGAGAGACACCAGCCCTCGTAGCCCCGTGCGGCCAGCAGCGAGAAGAGTTCACGGTACGGATATCTCTCGTCGAAGAGGTCGTGGATGTGGATGACATCTCCGAGTCTTGCCGCCAGGCGATCGAAGTGAGGTTTCAATGAACCGTCTATGGTTTCGCCGGGATTCGAATTCCAGCAGACGGTGACGCGGGGATGGTCGGCTACGTCGACAATCTGTCGAATCACCGCCGGGTCTTTCGTTCCTCGCCCGTGCACTTCCAGGCGGATCTGTTGTCCGAATTCGTCGGCCGATTTGGCACACGTCAAAAGTGCCCGGCCGATCCGTTCGATCGTCCGTCCACGGTCCTCGCCCTTGACGAATCCGTTGGGGCGGACCTTGACGCCACTGCCACCAACGTCCCGGGAGAGCTCCAGAAAACGGCGAGTGAGGTCGATGTTCTGCTGGACCACGCCGTGGTCGGCACTGTGGTATTCGCAGGCCGACCCGAGTCCAACCAGGGTGACCGGCGAGTCGGCAAAACGGGATTTGACCTCTGCTCTCTGAGTCCGGTTCAGGCTGACCTCGACACCGTGCTTGTGAGTGCTGCGGAGTTCGACGCCGGCGAATCCGGTCTTCTCGCAGTTGGTGATCAGTGTTGGCAGATCCCACTGGGCTCCCCACAGGTAGGTCACCATGCCCAGCTTCAGCTTGGATTTCCGGTCGGGTTTCATGACACGATTCTCCTGGCAGATGAGTCACGCGGCGGTGCGGATCGCCCCCCGATTGTACTACCGAAAGGGCAGCAAGGCTGCCGCTGGCCGAAAACCGCAGGGGGTGGTTTTTACCAGCGAAACAGGGACGTGCCCCAGGTGAGGCCGGCTCCGAAGCCGCACATCAGGATCGTGTCGCCCCGGTTGATCTGACCGGCCTGAAACGCCTCGTCGAGAGCCAGCGGAATGGATCCGCCGGACGTGTTGCCGTACCGTTCGAGGTTGCTGAAGACCCGTTCGGGATCAATGCCCAGTTGAGAGACGGCGGCATCGATGATTCGCTTGTTGGCCTGGTGCACCAGGTACAGCGACACGTCGTGAATGCTCATGCCGGATTTGGACAGCACCAGTTCGATGGTGTCGGTCAGGACGCGAACAGCCCACTTGAAGACGGCACTGCCGTCCATGGAAAGGTATTGTCGGCCAGCCTCAACGTCGTCGACCGTCACCGGGTTGCGTGTGCCGCCGGCGGTACACTGCAGCAACGGGCCGCCACTGCCGTCGGCTCCCATCTGATAGCAGATCAATCCCTGGTGTGGTTCACCGCGGGTCATCAGCACCGCGCCAGCTCCGTCACCGAACAGCGGGGCGATCCGGCGGTCCTGGGGGTCGACGATTCGGGAGTTGCAGTCGCCACCGATGACCAGGGCCACCTTGCTGTTGCCGGTGGCCACGTACTGACCGCCGGTGACCATGGAGTAGATGAAACCTGAGCAGGCGGCCTGCAGGTCGACGGCCGCCGCGTCGAGGCCCAGCTTGTCCTGGACCATACAGGCGGTCGAAGGGCAGTTGTAGTCGGGGGTGAACGTGCCGACCAGAACGAGGTCGATGTCGGATGGGTCGATTCTCGATGACCGGATCGCCCTGCGGGCGGCTTCTATGCAGAGATCGCTGGTGGCCTGCCCTTCGGGAGCGTAACGCCGCTCAAGGATTCCCGTCCGTTGGCTGATCCAGTCCGGATCAAAACCTCGTTCGGCTTGCAGGTCCTCGTTGGTGACCACCTGGTCAGGCACGTAGGAGCCGCTGCCGACGATCTGGATGCCGAGCAGTGAATTGGTACGCTGGCTGAACACCTTGCGTGTGTTTTCCCGACCAGTAGAACGAGTTTTGGTGGTCGATTTCGTGATTACCCCAGCCTGCGGTGAGTCAAGGGACGAATGTCCCCTGGAAGTGATCGACTCGACAGGAAAGTGGGGGCTCGGACTCTGCATCAGCGAACAGTCCGTCTCCATCCGGGTGCCTTTGACGCTTGCCGGAGTATAACCCGTTCGTCGAAATGAAACCAGCGGATAACACGTTGTTTGTCAGGACAGTGACTCAGATTTTCGAGATCCGCTAAGATCGCGGGGCAATGCGAATGAGGGAGCCACGGTGACGGAGATTCCATGAGCGTCCACACCATTCGCCTGGCTGGTCCGTGGCAGTTGGAGAGTGCCACCGATGCCGTCCGTACGCGCCTGCCTATCGAGTGTCCTCGAGGGGCCAGTGTTCGCGCGGCAAGACGATTTGGCCGTCCCGGGCGGCTGGATGCCGGAGAATGCGTCTGGCTGGTCATCGAGGGGCTTTCGGGAGAAGTTGAGGTCTGGCTCAACGAGGAGTCGCTGGAAGTTGTCGATGGGGCCAGTCGGTTGCGAGTGGATATCACCGATGAGATGGTCGCTGACAACTGGTTGTCGGTGCGGTGGAATGGTGACGGTTCGGGTGGCCTGGCCGGGCCGGTGTGGTTGGAATGCGTGAGTGAGTGAACCGGTGACCGTCCTCACGTCAGGCGGCACGATGTGCGGATTCGCTCAGAGTGGCGGAAATTCTCAGGTCGGTTGATTGACGATGGTCTGCCGGCCCCGAACGGCGGAGTTCAATCCGGGTGCCGAACCTTTGCACGTCGGCCACTCGGGCCCGCACCGATTCGTCCGACGGGCTGGGTTCGCAGGTGCAGGTTACCTCCGGGAGTTCCTCGAAGGCCGGGACGAACGGGACGTGTACCAGTTGGTGTCGTTGGCCATGCCGCCAGTGAACGGTCAGGTCGCCGTCCAGCCGGTCACCGTTGGAGTCGCGATGCCGTCGAAGGGTCTGGGACAGTTCGAGAGCTGGTTGGGTTGGAGTGACGGATGTGCCAGGGGGTCGGGATGATCGGGGATCGCGTCGGGCGTGAACGATCTGGCGTCGCACCGTGTTCCGGTACAGCACGAGCGTGGCGGTGACTGAGGTCACGGCGAGGCCTGTCCATGCGACGGGGGCGGAGGGGGCCACGAGGATGAGTCCGACGGTCAGCATGGGAGCCAGGCTGAGCGTGGCGACCAGCGGTCGGGGTGTTGGCGAGAGCGACGGGCTGCCGATCCGGTGGATGATCTCTGCCAGCAGTCCCAGCAGGGCCACCGCGCCGGTTGCGAGCCAACTGTGGAGCGGACTCAGCGGCGAGGACAACTCTCCGGCTACCGAACGGCCGGCCAGCAGCCAGCTGCCCAGCAGCAGGCTGGTCCAGATCGTCACCGCCAGGCGAAACGACCAGCGGGCGCGGTCAGTGGTTTGACTGCTCGAGTTCATTGGACTCACTCCCTTGAGTCCTGCGAAATGTCGCCCCGATGGGGGGCGGTCAAACGGTCATTGGCCGGCGAGTGCGTCGGTACGGTCGGTGCGTTCCCAGGTGAAGTCGGGATCGTTGCGGCCGAAGTGACCACCGGCCGCCGTCTTTCTATAGATCGGACGTTTGAGGTCCAGGGTTTCGATGATTCCGGCTGGTGTCAGTTCGTGATCCGGAAATGCCGACCGGATCCGCTGTTGGATTTCGGATTCGGACACCGAAGCGGTGTTGTGGCAATCGATCGTTACGCTGACCGGTTCGGCGACCCCGATGGCGTAGGCCAGTTGGATTTCGCATTCATCGGCCAATCCGGCAGCGACGACATTCTTGGCGATGTATCGAGCCATGTAGGCAGCCGAGCGATCGACCTTGGTGGGGTCTTTGCCACTGAAGGCGCCTCCTCCGTGCCGCCCCCACCCGCCGTAGGTGTCGACGATGATCTTCCGGCCGGTCAGTCCGGTGTCCCCGTGAGGTCCGCCGACAACGAAGCTCCCGGTCGGATTGACGTGGTAGACGGTCTGGTCATCAAGAAACTCACCGGGCACGACGGGCACAACCACCTCGCGACGGATGAATTCGGCGATCTCCTCCTGGGACACCGACTCGGCGTGTTGCGTGGAGACCACGACCGTGGTGACCCGTCGTGGAACTCCATCGACATATTCGACAGTGACCTGGCTCTTGCTGTCGGGGCGAAGCCAGTCGACGGCAGCTTGCTGGCGGACGTCGGTCAGCCGATTGATGATCCGGTGAGCCAATGCGATGGGCATCGGCATCAGCTCCTCGGTCTGGCTGGAGGCGTATCCGAACATCAATCCCTGGTCACCGGCTCCGCCGGTGTCCACGCCCAGGGCGATGTCGGCGCTTTGGCTGTGGAGCTTCACNTCGATTTCACACGTGTCGGCGTGAAACGCGATCCCGTCGATCGTGTAACCGATGTCACGAAGGACCTGGCGNATCACCTCNCGATAGCCGTCATCATCACGGGCTCCCGCNGAGGTGATTTCTCCGGAGACCTGCACGTAGTCGGT
This sequence comes from Planctomycetaceae bacterium, assembly GCA_002724315.1. Classification (GTDB taxonomy): domain Bacteria; phylum Planctomycetota; class Planctomycetia; order Planctomycetales; family Planctomycetaceae; genus UBA8437. The sequence goes on from PBOJ01000011.1 coordinate 6,004, forward strand.
GGTGCANAGGGTCTCGCAGGCAACCCGTGAGGACGGGTCGTCGGCAATCAGGGCGTCAAGGATTCCGTCGGAGACTTGGTCTGAGACCTTGTCGGGATGTCCCATGCTGACCGATTCACTGGTGAACAGGAATTCGGACATGGTGGCAGGCTCCATCGGGGCAGGTCGAGGCGGGAGGGTCACAAGAGGGTGGATTGTAGCGCGGTCCAGCGATCCCCACAACTGAGCCCGAATGCGGGATTCAGGCGGCGTCAGCGGTTCGATCCGCTTCAGTCGAGCCCGTCTCCCGGCGAATGTCCTCGGGCAGCAATTCGTTCAGGATTTCGAGAGTGGTCGCGGTGGCCCCCTGTCGTGAGAGGACAAGTCGGCGGGCCGCCTCTCCGAGGGCAGCTGCGGTTGTGGGGTCGTCGAGCAGTTCGACGAGCCGGGTGGCCAGCGACGGCCCGTCCGCAACCACCCGGGCTCCTCCGCGTTCGAGCAGGTCGTCAACCACATCCTGAAAGTTCTGCGTGTTCGGTCCGAACAGGACCGCAGCTCCGTAGGCGGCTGGCTCGATCATGTTCTGGCCGCCACGGTTCGTCAGGCTCCCACCCACGAACGCCACGTCGGCCAACCCCCAGCAGGCGGCCAGTTCGCCGACAGAGTCCAGTAGTACGACGGGCGAGTTGGTTTGCAGGGCAGTTTGCTCAGTGACCCGACTGCGGCGCAGCAACGGGTGACCCATCGACACGACCGTCTCGGCCACTTCGTCGAAGCGTTCCGGGTGTCGCGGCACCAGCACCAGCCTCAGGTCCGGATGGGTTTGCCGGGCGATGGCCCAGGCCTCGATTGCCAATCGCTCTTCGGGGTCTTGTGTGCTGCCGGCCACGAACACCGGCGACCGCTGTGCGATGCCCAGGCTTGCAGCCAGTTCCTGGGTGTCGGGGTTGTCACGACGTGTTTCAATCCGGTCGTACTTGATCGATCCCGAGACCTGGATGTGCTGAGGTGCCCCTCCCAGTTCTTCAAGCCGTTCGGCATAGATTGTGTTCTGTGCGACCAGTTGATCGAAGCGGCTCAGCAACCGGCTGAACAACCACCTGAGACGCCTGTATCCGGCGAAGCTGGACTCGCTGACCCGTCCGTTGACCAGGGCCAGCGGGATTCCCTTGCGGTGTGCGGCGAGGATGAAGTTTGGCCAGAGTTCCAGTTCGACCAGGACGACCAGGTCGGGGCGGATCCGCCGCAGGGCCCGGTCGACCGCCCAACTGAAGTCGAGTGGAAACCAGTCGACGTGACAGTCCAGAAATCGTTCGCACGCCAGGCGATGACCTGTGGCGGTGGTCGTTGTGACCAGTATCTGCAGCGAGGGCCAGAGCCGCCGACATTCGGAGATCATCGGCTCCAGTTGCAGCACTTCACCCACGCTGACTGCGTGGAACCACACCAGTCGCTCGTCACCAGTGCGGCGTACGAGCCTGCCGGTGAGTTTTTTCCAGAGTCCGGGCCGCCGTTTCCCCCGCACGACTCGCTGCCACAACAGCACGGGGGCTGCTACGAGGACCGCGGCCAGGTAGGCGAGATTGAGCAGCCAGGGCATCCTTACCCTCTTTGGCGATCTTCAGTGGTCTTGGGCCGTGTCCGTCGTTGGGCTACCGAGGGGAACCGCAGCACTTCTTGAATTTCTTGCCGCTGCCGCACGGGCACGGATCGTTTCGGCCAACACGGGGAGCTGTGTTGCGGATGGGCTGGATCACTTCGACTTCGGCCCCCGGTTGGGGGCCGCCGCTCTCGGTTCGTTCGGCTGCGACCTCGTCATAGACCGATCCGGCTTCGGCGTGCGATGTGGCCGAGACTTCCCAGAGCGAGCCGACGAACTCGGGGCTCTGGATTTCGATGCGGAAGATGGACGAGGTGACCTGTTCTCCGATTCGCTCCCACATCAGGTCAAAGGCTGCCATGCCCTCTCGCTTGTACTCCGTCTTGGGGTCTTTCTGGGCGTATCCGACCAGGCCGATGCCGGACCGGAGATGGTCCATGTGGTAGAGGTGGTCTTTCCATGCTGTGTCGAGAATCTCGAGGATCAACGACCGTTCGGCCTGGCCCAGTTCGGGGCGGAATCGGTTGTCGTAAAGAGAGAGCAACCGTTGTCTCGCGTCCTGCGGCTCGAGACCGGACCAGTCGTCTGCATCAATCGTGACGCCAAAGGACGACTGCACCCAGTCGGTGATCCTGGGGATCTGGGCGGCTAGTGCGTGGTCGGAAGTCTCACCGTTGGTTGGTGATTGCCCGTTGAAGCACAGTTCGTCGATCTCTCCGCGAAGCGTCTCACCCGTCTCAAACGATCGTTCGCTGAAGTCCAGCAGCGCTGCTCGGATCTGGTCTCGTTGCCGGTTGGCGATGTCACTCATGGTGATCGGTTGATCGAAGCGGTCGCTGGCCCACTGCACCAGTCCTTCACGATCTGAGCGTTCTCCGCCGGCCTGTCGGGCGACCAGGAAGTTGTTGATGCCGACGGTGACCGGGAACTCGACTTCCTTGTTGCGGTAGAGTTGGTCGAGCAACTCGAGAGTCGTCTCGATCACTTCTTCGTCGGTGTCGCTGGTGAACTGTTCGGGCGATGCGTCGAGAGTGTATTGCTGTCGCAGCCATTCGCACATCGACCGCAACGGGAAGAGGTCCTCGAGAAAGATGTCGACGGTCGCGAAGTCGTACCGGTCGATCACCGGCTCGATGCGGTCGGTCAGCAGGTCGAAGATCGCCTCGCGCGGTTCGACTCTCAGTTTCTTGTCGTTGAGTCCGAGGTTGTAGCGGGAATTGGCCCACCGCGTCAGTGCCTGCCAGTTCCACTCGCTTTCGTCGACATCCTGTACCAGGCATTCTTCGATCTGGTCAGTGACATCTTCACGAGACTGTCTCAGGGCACTGTCCCGGAGCACAATTTCCAGTTCCTCCCTGGTGGAGTTCCGGATTTCGGCGATGTTGACCCGGATCCCGAAATCTGCGGCAGCCCACTCGGTGATTACCTCCCAACGGTAATCTTTGTCGAGGAACTCGTTGATCCGCCGCCGGACCTGCTCGGAGATCATTTCCATGATCAGCTCACGGCAGTTGATTCCGTCGAGGATCTGTTGGCGGTAGGCGTAGACCCGTTTGCGTTGCTCGTCCATCACCTCGTCGTATTCGAGCAGGTGCTTGCGACTCTCGAAGTGGCGTTCCTCGACCTTTTTCTGTGCTCCCTCGATTCGCTTGGTCACCATTCGGCTCTCGATCGCCTCACCGTCCTGCATGGTGCGGTCGATCATCTTCATGGCCATCTCGGGGATGAACAGTCGCATCAGGTCGTCTTCCATCGAGAGGAAGAATCGACTGGAGCCGGGGTCGCCCTGGCGACCGGCTCGGCCGCGGAGCTGGAGGTCAATCCGTCGTGAGTCGTGGCGTTCGGTGCCGATGACGTAGAGCCCCCCGTCCCTGGCGATTTCGCGGCCCTCCTCGGCCATACCCCCCTGCTTGGCGATCGATTCGGTCAACGTGTCCCATTCGGACTTGGGCACATCGAGCCGCGTTTCGTAGACCTTGGAGAGTTCCTGCCAGGTCTGGTGTTCCGGGTTCCCTCCGAGAATGATGTCGGTGCCACGGCCGGCCATGTTGGTCGAAATGGTCACCGCGTTTTTCCGGCCTGCCTGGGCCACGATCTCTGCTTCACGCTCGTGGTTTTTTGCGTTGAGGACGTTGTGGACGATTCCGTAGCGGTCCAGTTTCTTGCTGATGACCTCGGACTTCTCGATCGACGCCGTGCCGATCAGCAGTGGTCGGTCCGACTCCGACTGGACCTGCCGCACCTCCTGGACCACCGCGTCCCATTTCTCGGCTTCGGTCCGGTAGATCACGTCGGGGAAGTTGATCCGGCTGAGTGGCCGGTTGGTGGGGACGGCCAGGACATCGAGGTTGTAGATCTTGAGGAACTCGCCAGCCTCGGTCATGGCCGTTCCGGTCATGCCGGCGAGCTTGTCGTAGAGCTTGAAGTAGTTCTGGAGGGTGATCGTGGCGAGCGTCTGGCTCTCCTCCTTGATCGTCACACCTTCCTTCGCCTCGACCGCCTGGTGCAGGCCGTCGCTCCACTGGCGGCCGGGCATCTTGCGGCCTGTGAACTCGTCGACGATGACGACGTCACCGCCTTCGATCACGTAATTGACGTTGAGCTTGTAGAGGTGGTGCGCCTTCAGCGAATTGTCGAGCAGGTGGGGCCATTCGGTGTTGCCGGACGTGTAAAAACTTTCGACTCCCACCAGTTGTTCGGCGGCGCGGATGCCATCCTCGGTCATGTGGCAGCTGTGTTCCTTCTCCTTGACCTCAAAGTGCTCGACGCGAGTCAGTTGCCGAGCGATTTTGTCGGCGCGAGCGTACTTGGAAACGTCGTCCTGGGCGGGGCCGGAGATGATCAGCGGAGTGCGGGCCTCGTCGATCAGGATGTTGTCGATTTCATCAACGATCGCAAAGTCCAGCGGACCCTGCACCTGCAGGTCGCGAGTGGGCTTCATGTTGTCACGGAGGTAGTCGAAGCCGAATTCGTTGTTGGTGCCGTAGGTGATGTCGCAGGCGTAGGCCGGTTGCCTTTCGGCGGGACTCATCGTCGACTGGATCGCACCGACGGTGAAGCCCAGCCCCATGTAGACCGGTGCCATCCACTCCATGTCCCGGCGAGCGAGGTAGTCGTTGACGGTGATCACGTGCACTTTGCCGGCGATGGCATTGAGTGTTGCCGGCAGAGTGGCGACCAGTGTCTTGCCCTCGCCGGTGACCATCTCGGCGATCATCCCGTGATGCAGGATCTGGCCGCCGATCATCTGGACATCGTAGTGCCGCATCTCCAGGTGGCGGCGGCCGACCTCGCGGACCGCGGCAAACACCTCGGGCATCAAGGACTCCAGCGACTCGCCGGAGGCGTGACGGGCTCGCATCAGCGATGCGGTTTCGGCGAGCCGTTCGTCGGACCAGGATTCGATGTCGGACTCGTGGGCATTGATCCGGTCAAGGACCGATCCGGGTACGACGTCGATCTGACCGTCTGGCTGGCGGACGAAGCCCATTTGGCGGATCCGCCGGTCGTTGGCCGATCCGAAGAACCGCCGAAGCAGTTGTTCGAACCAGGCGACGACGCTGCCGAATATGTCGCCCAGTTGTTCTAGGAATTCCATTGCATGTTCCGGTGCCGGGTGCCGGTAGCCGACCGGAACTCCGATCGGACAAGCAGCGGGAGGCCAATCAAAACGACGGACAGGGCCGTTGCTGGCCGATTTCCGCCCCCTGCGGCGGTCAGTTTATTGCCTGTCGAAAAACGGGTCAATCCCGGGAAATTCGGGTCCGCTCCGCCACAACTCAGCTCTCCAGCGGATGCCGGCGAACGACCAGGGGAATCGACAGGCGGCATCCTCCGGAGAGGTGTGAAGCGTAGACCCCTTGCACCATTTCGGTGATTGCCATCGCGTGGTCCAGTCCCGAGAGCGGTTCTCGTTTCTCACGAATGGCTTCGACCAGGTCCGTTGCCAGGACCGTGTTGCCGTGGTGGATCCACGTGCGGCGGACGTTCCGGGGACGGCCGTTGTCGTCGGTGTGCCAACCCGGGATTGTGATTCTCCGCCACGCGAGATGTTTCTGATCGGGCAGCACCTTGGGGGCCGGGTAGATCCACGCGTCGCCTGGTTGACGGAAGTGGAACGCCGCTCGTTCGCATTCGACGAACACCCCGTAGAGGTTGTCGAAGTTCGACTTACCCCGAATTGACAGGTGGGCCGTTGATTCGAAATATCCGCGGACTCCCTCGGAGAAGCCCCAAAGTGCGGAGATCGAATCGCCGGTGATCGGTCCGACCGGTTCGGTAGCGTCCGTGCGGTCCTTGACCGTGGCGTCGCGGTACCCGACCTGGATGTGGCCGCTGGCCCAGTGAGGCCGTCCGGCCATTGTGATCAACAGGTCAAACCAGTGGGTGCCGTGAACCAACAATTCTTCGCCGCCTCCCCGGTGATCGTCCTTGGGACGGGCCGAGGCTCTCAGCAGTCGCCCGTGTTGTCCGGACGCGATCTCCTTGATCGCCTGGCGAATCGGCGGCATCGCTCGCCACTGATGCGCCATTGCCAGTGTGATCTTGGCTCGACGGCAGGCCGTCTTCATGCGATCAGCCGAGACCAGGTCGGGGGCAAAGGGCTTTTCGCAGTAGATGTGACAGCCCGCCGCGGCCACTGCTTCGACCATCTCCACCCGGCGAGTCAACCATCTCGGGCCGATGCAGACGATGTCGAGCTTTTCGGCGTCGAGCATCCTGCGGAAATCGGTGTAACTGCGGTTGGCCCCGACGGCTTTGGCCTTTTTCTGTCCGGCCGAGCGATCCTGGTCGGCGACGGCCACGATCTTCGTGTTCGGGACATCCTGGAAAGCCCGGTCGAGACCGTGACCGTAGCCGCCTTGTCCAGTGGCTCCAATCACTCCGATTCGCAACGACCTGGGCATGGGGAGATCCGTCAAACGGTGCGATTCAACTGACCACGTTCTGGGCTTGCCCCTCCAGGAAGGCGATCGCGTTCTCGGTCGCTCCCAGGTTGAGCAGGTCGTTTCCCTCGGGGGTCTGGTCGGCACAGTGTGGCGTCAGCACGACGTGTTCGCAGTGGGTCAGCGGATGATCCGACTCGAGCGGTTCGGTTTCGAAGACGTCCAGGGCCGCACCTCCGAGGTGACCGGAATCCAGCGAGGCGACTAGGGCCGTGGTATCGACCACAGCGCCCCGGGCCGTGTTGACCAGCAGGCTGCCGGCGGGCATCAGCGCCAATTCTCTCTCACCGACAAGGTGCCGGCTGTCGTCGGTCAGCTTCACGTGCAGGCTGACTACGTCGGATTGCGAGAAGACGTCGTCTCTCTCGACATAGCGGAATCCCAGTTGTTGGGCCTTGTCGTCGTCGGGGTTGAAGCTCCAGGCGATGACCTCCATTCCGAATGCCCGAGACAGGCGTATCATCTCGGTTCCGATGTTGCCGGTGCCGATGACTCCGAGCGTTTTGCCCGAGAGCGATGTCGAGAGCACCTGGTGCCAGTCGTTGCGTTTCATTGCCGCGGTGAAATAGGAGGTTTTGCGTGAGATGGACAGCATCAGGGCGAAGGCGTGTTCGGCCACAACCGGAGCTGTGCGGCCGGGGATATTCGAGACCGTGATGCCCAGTTCGCGACAGGCGACCAGGTCGATCGAGTCGGTGCCGATCCCACAGGTGCTGATGAATTTCAACTCGGGGAGTTGTTCGAGCACCTCTCCCGGCCAGGTGACGGCTCCCCGCGAGTTGATCATGGCGGTGGCACCGGCGGCTCGCTCGAGTTTCTCAGCATCATTGGCCGGACGATTGTCGAAGAGACGAATCTGGAAATGTTCTCCAAGGGTCTCCAGCCGGGGAGAGCCTGCGATCTGGACCGGGTCGTCGCCCGGGATCACTAACAGTGGACGTTCCGTCGTCGACATCCTCGTGTCTCCGTATCTGTCTCGTGTTGCCCTGCGGGCCAGCTTACGTCACCGACCGGACAATTCTCAACCAGGGCCGGTGTCGCGTCGAGCCGCACGTCGCGGTCGTGCGATCGGCTTGGTAGAGTAACCCCGGTTGTGGAGGACCTGTTGATGGCGATTGGTGAAACCGGTAAGGGTGTCGATGGTTCCTACGAGGCGGTGACGACGGCGTCGCGGGCCGCTTTTGACCGTGCGGCGGCGGTGATGCCCGGCGGTTCCAAGGGGGCGTACTTCTATTCGCCCTACCCCTTGTTCTTCGAGCGTGGTGACGGCTGTCGGTTGACCGATATCGACGGCCGCACGTTTCTCGACTGCGCCAACCATCACACCGCGCAGGTGCTGGGCCACAATCATCCGGCCGTGGTCGAGGCGATCAATTCGCAGGTCTCCCGGGGAGTCGTGCTGGGAGGGCCGACAGGGGTGGAGACCGAGTTGGCTGAGGAGTTGTGTGACCGGGTGGCGAGCCTGGAGCGGGTGCGGTTCTGCAATTCGGGGACCGAAGCTACCCTGCACGCGATCCGGCTGGCCCGCGGAATCACCGGGCGGTCTCGGATCGCCAAGTTCGAGGGGGGGTATCACGGCAGCCACGACGCGGTTGAGATCAGCGTGGCGCCCCCGTTGGAAAACGCGGGGGATGCTGCCTCTCCGACTCCGGTGGCCGGGGTTCGGGGTATCGCTCCGGGAGCGACCGGCGACGTGCTGGTCTTGCCCTACGACGATGTCGATGCGGTCACCCGCCTGGTCGAAACCCACGCCGGCGAATTGGCCTGCATTCTGTTGGATCCCAAGGCGGGGATCCTGGAGCCGGTCGATGGGCTGGCCGAAACGGTGTCGGCACTGGCTGGAGAACACGACATCCTCCTGATCGCCGATGAGGTGGTCGCGTTTCGATTGGCCCGTGGTGGCTGGCAGCAAACACGGGGTGTCACGCCTGATCTGACGACATATGGCAAGCTGGTTGGCGGCGGTTTTCCGATCGGGGCTTTCGGCGGACGAGCCGAGGTGATGGATCGTCTCGATATGCGAGGAGGCCCGACCGGGTTTCATCAGAGTGGCACCTTCAGTGCCCACCCGGTGGCGATGGCCGCCGGGGTGGCGACTCTGAGACAGATGACTCCCGAGGCCTTCGGTGTACTCGATGATCTGGGGCGTCGGCTCGACGACGGGCTGGCCCAGATTGTCTGCCGGCATGACCTGGCCTTTAGCTGGGTGGTGGCCGGTTCGCTGTTCAGCCTCTACTTTGCCGACCACGCTCCCCGAAGTTATCGGGACCTGGTCGCGTGCCGCAAAGAGTGGAATTCGCTGTTGTTTCATCGGTTGATCGAAAAGGGTTATTACCTGAGCCATTCGCTGGGCATGAATGCCTTGTCGTTGGCCATGGGGCCCGAGGATGTTGATGGACTGGTTGCAGCGATTGACGAGAGCCTGGAGGCGATGGCGACAGATGCGGGGTGAACGTGTTCAACGACCCGGGCTGTGCCCGCGGCTACCGGTGTTCACGGTCCGGATTCTGGTCACGGTGGTCGGAGTGGTCGGTCTGAGCTCGGAGGCGGCGAGTGGCCGGGAGCCGATCGGGACCGTGGATTTTGATCGCGAGATCCGTCCGCTGCTGGCTGACAACTGCTTTCAGTGTCATGGTCCCGACGAGCAGGCCAGGAAGTCCAAGTTGCGGCTGGATCGTCGCGAGGGTGTACTGGGCCAGGTGACCCCGGGGCGCCCCGGTGCCAGCACGCTGCTGGAACGGATTGCGTCGCCGGATCCTGGTCGTCGCATGCCACCACCCGGGACCGGCCGGGCATTAACCCCGGGGCAGGTGACGCGGATTCGGGCGTGGATCTCACAGGGAGCTCGGTGGACCAGGCATTGGTCACTGCGGCCGATCCGNCGGGCAACGGTGCCGGCGGCAACCCCTGGCGTCGGAGGGAGNTCTCGCAACGCCATCGATCACTTTGTCCAGGCCCGGTTGAAGCGNCACGGTCTTGTGGCGTCGGANCCGAGTGGCCGGGCGNGACTGGTCCGGCGGGNCACGCTGGCACTGACCGGGTTGCCCCCNCAGCCAGGCCTGGTGGCATTGGCGGTGGCCGACAGCGGGGCTGACTGGTACGAACGACTGGTCGATCGCCTGCTGAGCTCGCCACGGTTTGGTGAACATCTCGCCCGGCACTGGCTCGACCTGGCCCGCTACGCCGACACCGACGGTTACCAGGACGATGAGCCCCGAGTGATGTGGAGATGGCGGGATTGGGTTGTCGACACGATCAACGACAACATGCCTTTTGATCGGTTCACGGTTGAGCAGCTTGCCGGTGACCTGTTGACCGGTGCGCGGCCGGAACAGGTGCTGGCGACAGGATTCAATCGCAATAACCGGACCAATGGCGAAGGCGGCAGCATCGCCGAAGAGTTTCGGGTCGAGTACATCATCGATCGGCTCGATACGCTTTCGACCACCTGGATGGGACTGACCTTGGCATGTGCACGGTGTCACGACCACAAGTACGATCCCCTGTCGCAGCGAGACTTCTACCGCCTGTTCGCGTTCTTCAACAACATTCCCGAGAAAGGGACCTACCGTCGAAATGCTCCTCCGCTGGTGAAGGTGCCCACGTCCGTGGTTGCCGGCGAACTGGCGGATCTCTCCAGGCAAATCGCCGCATTGGCGAACTCGGTCAAGGCACGACAGGCTCTGGAGGTGCGGCGAACCGAGCTGCTCAAGGCGGTTCCATCGACGATGGTCCTGCAGGAGGGGCCGCGTCGGGACACGTTCATCCTGGTGCGAGGCCGCTACGACCGTCACGGGGAAAAAGTGACTGCCGGTGTGCCGGAATCGTTGCCGGAGATGGACGCAGGGCTTCCCCGCAACCGGCTCGGGCTGGCGCGGTGGCTGGTCAGCGATCGGCATCCGTTGACCGCCCGGGTGGCTGTCAACCGGATCTGGCAACAGCTGTTCGGTCGCGGCCTGGTCACGACCCCGGAGGATTTCGGGTCCCAGGGGGCCAGGCCGTCCCACCCTGCCCTGCTCGACTGGCTGGCCTCCGAATTCCGGGACGGCGGCTGGGATGTGAAGCGCTTGTTGCGGCTGATCGTGACCAGTCACACCTTCCGCCAGTCTTCGAAGGTCCGTGCGGTGGATCTGAAGCTCGATCCGGCCAACCGGTGGCTGGCACGGGCGCCGAGGTTGAGACTTTCGGCCGAGACGATCCGTGACCAGGCTTTGGCCGCTTCGGGAATGATCGTCGAGCAACTTGGCGGGCCGTCGGTCAAGCCACACCAGCCGGCCGGTCTTTGGAAGGAAATTGCCGGTGGTGCGTCGGGTGCCTACAAGAACGGGTACCAGGCCGATCGAGGAACTGGGCTGTATCGTCGCAGCCTGTACACCTTCTGGCGGAGAACGATACCACCCCCGATGATGGCGACTTTTGATGCCCCGAGTCGAGAGGCGTGTTCGGTCCGTCGCGGACGGACGAATACGCCGTTGCAGGCCCTGGCCCTGATGAACGACACGCTTTTCGTCGAGGCGGCCCGCCGGCTCGCCGATCGAGTGGCAGCTGGCGACGATGTGTCCGACCGGATTGACTCGGCGTTCGCCCATGTGCTGGGACGGAGGCCGACGGCGATGGAGCGACGCTTGTTGATGGCCAGTTATCTGAGGTCACTCGCGAGATTTTCGAAGCGTCCTGGATTGGGGAAGGAACTGTTGGCGGCCGGTGGTGCCCGGTTGCATGATCCCCAGGGCGTGGCCGCCCGAGCCTCGCTGGTGACCACCTGTCACGTGATCCTGAATCTCGACGAGGTCGTGACCCGTGAGTGAATTCGCTGGTAGCCTTTGGCAGGAGAAGATCAGCCGCCGCCTGTTCCTGGGCCGGTCCTCGCTGGGGGTCGGGACCGGGGTCGGGACGGCTGCCCTTGCGACCCTGCTGGGTGAGGAGGCCGTCGGCCAGCAGGGCGGTCAGCGGGGGAGGCGGCCGCGAGCCCGTCGGGTGATTTACCTCTGCCAGTCGGGAGCCCCTTCGCAGTTGGACCTCTTTGATCACAAGCCGGGGCTGGTCGCCCGGTTCGGACAGCCGCTGCCCGATTCGATTCGAAAGGGCCAGAGGCTGACCACGATGACATCTGGTCAGAAACAGTTTCCCGTGGCTCCGTCGATCTTCCGGTTTCGTCAGCACGGTCACAGTGGTGCGATGATCAGTGAACTGCTGCCTTTCACGGCCCGGATGGCCGATGAGTTGTGCCTGGTGCGTTCGATGCACACCGAGGCCATCAACCATGATCCGGCGATCACGTTGCTACAGACCGGCAGCCAGCAGGCGGGACGCCCCAGTTTCGGTGCATGGTTGAGTTACGGGCTGGGGAGTGAAAATCGCAACCTGCCGTCGTTCGTGGCTCTGACGTCGTGGAGCCTCAAGGGTGGCCAGCCGCTTTATGACCGGCTCTGGGGAAGCGGTTTCCTGCCGACCCGTCACCAGGGGGTTCGCTTTCGCGCCGTCGGCGACCCCGTTCTGTTTCTCTCCAATCCTCACGGCATCGCCTCCGGACTGCGTCGGGAATTGCTCGACGATGTCGCTCGTCTCAACCGGCTGAAACTGGACAGTTTCGGTGATCCGGAGATTGAAACGAGGATGGCGCAATATGAGCTCGCCTTTCGGATGCAGACGTCGGTGCCCGAACTGGTCGATTTTTCAGACGAACCTCGCCACGTGCTCGACCTTTACGGCCCCGACGTCGCCCGTCGCGGGTCGTACGCCTCCAACTGCCTGTTGGCCCGGCGGCTGTCGGAGCGAGGTGTCCGCTTCATCCAGTTGTTTCACCGCGGGTGGGATCAGCACTCGAACCTGCCCAGGGACATTCGGGAACTGTGCCGTGCCACCGATCAGCCATCCGCTGGGCTGCTTCGTGACCTGAAGCAGCGCGGGCTGCTCGATGACACGTTGGTCATCTGGGCCGGGGAATTCGGTCGCACCGTTTACAGCCAAGGCGAGTTGACTTCAACCAGCTACGGTCGCGACCACCACCCTCGATGTTTTTCGGTCTGGATGGCCGGCGGCGGAGTTCGCGGAGGGACAACCTACGGAGCCACCGACGACTTCAGCTACAACGTCGCTGAAAACGGGGTTCACGTCCACGACCTGAATGCGACACTGCTGTATTGCCTGGGCATCGACCACCGCCGCCTGACGTTCAAGTACCAGGGGCGGCATCATCGTCTGACGGATGTTCACGGGCGGGTCGTCGAGCCGCTGCTGGCCTAGACAAAACGGTCCGTGGATCGGTTGATGGAGGTCCTTGCCCAGTTGGCCGGGGCCAGGACGGGCTCCGTCGGCCAAGAGCGCCTAGGGGGAATCGAACCCCCGTAGCCAGCTTGGGAAGCTGGAGCATTACCATTATGCTATAGGCGCTTTTGCCGGTCGTCCTGGTCGTCACGAAGCCTCCAAGTCGGCTTCGTGCACCTTGCGTCTGCTCCGCTCGCTAGCGGGCCACGCCCATCTCCGGTTGGCCGTATATGCCGCCCGGCGGCAGACGATTGTCGGCTCTGGGCACCTGAATCTCAACCCCGAAACGTTAGCGACGGTGGACAGGGAGTTGCCCCGTTCGTAGACAGGAACTCGCATTCATTGCTGAGTCGGTCCGGGCCGAGAGTGTTGACGCTGCCAGCACGACTGACGCTAATACCAACCTCGCAACTCGACGGACAATTTCCTCAGAGAAGGACATGGGAAATGCGATTCAAACGTCACGCCAGATTCTGCACTCTGGTTTGTAGCCTCTGTGCCTTGATGATCCTTTCGGGTTGCGGTCAGCCGGCGGCCAGCAGCATGGGGTGGACCGCAGGTGACAATACGAGTGATACCGGGGAGCCGGTGGCGGCGATACCGTCGTCATCGGAGGGCGGTGTCTACCTCAGTGCGGCCACGACACAGAAGCAAGCCCCCCTCGACAATGACAACAAGGCGACGACGAACCAGGCCACCGCGGTCGCTTCCTTGGTGAAAGAATCCGATCCGCCCGCCAAGAAGGAGGTTCGTAAGCCGTTTCGACCACCGACCCTCATCAACATCGGGTCCCGCAAGCAACTCTTTGTCGACGACTATTTGCTGGAGAGCTTCCGTGACACCACGCGGGTCCTGAATCCCTCGGAAAAGTCTGATGTCAATCCTGTTCTGCGGGCAGACAAGCCCTGGGAAGGCCGCGAGGTNCGGGTCGACGCGGTGATTTATGAGGAGCAGGAGAAGCTCTTCCGCATGTGGTACAGCTCCGANGCNGGANCCTGNCTTGCCACGTCCAAGGANGGTGTGCACTGGAAGAAGCCGGTNCTNGGGTTGGTCGAATACAAGGGGTCCAAGCAGAACAACATTCTCCCNCCCGANCAGGTCAAGACNTACTTCTTCAANGATCTGCACGAAACAGANCCCGCCAAGCGGTACAAGGGNCTNGAGCGGCANGGCTCTCTGTCCACGACGATGCACTTTGATCTNTACTATTCNCCGGATGGGTTTCATTGGACNCCGTTCTCCAAGAACCCGGTGATCGACACCTCGCCTCGCNGAGGTCGCTGGGGGCCGACCGTCTTCATGGGATGGGATCCCATCCGCAAGGTCTACGCGGTNTACAACGAGAACAGCCTCCATCGGTGGTCACCAGCGGGCCGGCGATTGATCGGTCGGGCGGAGAGNCCGGACATGATTCACTGGAGCGAGGCGGAGACCGTCATCGTTCCGGACGCTCAGGATCCGGTCGACATGGACTTCTATTGCATGCCGACCATGGCCTACGAAGACCTCTACGTTGGCTTGCTGTGGACGTTTCGGACGACTCGTACCACGATCGTCCCGCAGATCGTCTTCAGCCGAGACGGGATCCACTACAACCGCAGCTACCGTGAACCCTTCATCGCTCGTGGAGCCAAGGGGATGTTCGATGCCGCGGTGGTCTACCCGATCACCCCGATCGTCCACGGTGACCGGGTCCTCCACTACTACACGGGGGGCAATTATCGGGACAACACGACGATGAGGGCATTGGGGGACAAGACGATGTTCGCCGTGGGGCTCGCGGTGAGTCCCAGGGATCGCTTCGTGTCCTTTGAGGGCATCAGGTTCTCCGATGAAGCCGGCCGGAAGCCCTACAGCGAGGTGGTGACGCGTTCCTTTTCATTCACCGGAAAGCAGTTGCACCTCAACCTCCAGGCCAACCTGTATACCGGAGCTGGTGTCTCGGGGCCCTGCGGGATGTGGGTCGAGATCATGGACACGACCAATCACGCGATTCCGGGCTTCAGCATGAGGGAGTTCGACCCTGTCCATCGGGGAGGGCTTGATCAGGTCGTGTCGTGGAAGGGGCGAAGTGATTTGAGTGAACTGGCAGGGAGGCCGATCAAGCTGCGTTTCCATTTCCGGAACGCGAGCTTCTACGCCTTCCAGTTCAAATAGGAGCAGCTTCGACGACTTTCGTTCGAAGTGTGCCCAGGAGAAAAGTCGATCTGGAACGGGATAGCATTTGCGAAGACGCGACCAGGTTGGTGTGCCACTTGGCCACCGCATGCCGTGATCCCATCCGGTGATCAGCCCCGCCGAAGGCCTCGGGACCCGAATCCCGCCAGGTATCGTACCGTCGGCGACAATTCGGCGGCCTGTTCGGCCGTGAGGTCCTGTGTGTAGTCGGTGAACGGCTGGACCCAGCTGCGGCAGTAGTAGCAGAGAATCGCCCGCCGGGGCTGGTCGGTCGTGTTCGGACCCGAACGGTGCCAGGTGTTGGAGAGCCAGACAGCGACGGATCCGGCCGGGCCGCACAGCGTCACCTCCCCGTCCATCTCACCACCGGACCAGGTCGGCTTCTTCCGCGAGAGGTGACTGCCGGGCACGATTCGAGTGGCCCCGTTCTCGGCAGTGAAATCATCCAGCATCCAGGCGTTTTGGGTCGTCAGAGGGAAGTCGGGCAATGGTTCGGGCAGTTGTCCCAGCGGGACATCCACGTGCCAGGCACCCCCGTCGGTTCCGCTGCCGATGCTGGTGGCACTCACATCGGAGAGAATGCAGTCCTCACCCAGGACCTTCCGGACAATTTCGAGCACCTCGGGGTGCTCGACCAGGTCGGCAATTTCCTCGCCCTTGGTTAGCAGGTTCCAGATCCGCTGAGACCGGTCCTGGTCGAACAGGGTCGGAAGATGCAGGAAGCACTTGTTGACGCGTTCCGGTTCGACGGGCCACGGTGTTCCATGATTGGCGGCCCGGGTGTGGCGAATTCGTTGAAGTAGCCGGGTGAGTTCTTCACGGCTGACTGTGTAGCTCTCGGAAAGGTAGGACTCGAGCTGGTCGTCACCGACCGCCTCGGGAGCCTCGGTCGGCACAAAGGGGGCGACCCGCTCCCGATGCATTCTGTCGTCGACAACCTGGCGTAATCGATCGACGACCGTTGGCGAGAGTACGTTTTCCAGGATGACGTATCCCTGTTCACCGAGTTGTCGCAGTACCTGTTGAGGGGCGGGAGTTGTCATCACAGTCCGTCCGGCCGGGAAGCGATCAACAAACACGTCGACATTTGGTGAGTGGCGTTTTGCGTGGGATCAGCATTTTGCGGAGTGGGGGAAACGGGGTCAATCGGCGTGTGTCCGAGCGAGCCAGGGAAGCAGGGGCGAATCCCATCCCGACCTTCTGGAAGTTCCGGCCTCCGTCAACACACCTTCGGGTTTCGCGGTCTTCGTCGCCGATATAGACTGTTGGGGTAGAGTCAGGTTTCGAGGGATCATGCCGTGCTGACATTCTGCGACCCGAAGACGTTTCGTCATTGTGATGGACTCTCACGCCGATCCTTTCTGCAGGTAGGCGGATTGGCCCTCGGCGGACTGACGCTGCCCGACATTTTGCGGGCCGAAGCGGTCGCTGGAGTCAGCAACCCGCACAAAGCCGTGATCATGATCTACCTGACCGGTGGCCCCCCCCACCAGGACACGGTGGATCTGAAGCCGGAGGCCCCGGCTGATATCCGCGGCGAATTCCAGCCAATCAGTACGAACCTGCCAGGCGTACACGTGGGCGAACACCTGCCGCGGATCGCCCGGCGGATGGATCGCATCACGGCGATCCGGACCCTGGTGGGTTCCTCCGGTGGACATTCGTCCTTCCAGTGCGTGACCGGTCGCAACAGAAGCAATCAGCCGTCCGGAGGCTGGCCCGGTTTCGAGTCGATTGTTTCACAGTTGTACGGTCCGGCCCACCCGGCCGTTCCACCCGGGATCAATCTCTTCATGAAGATGGCGCACGGGCCCTACAATCATCCCGGCTCCGGATTTTTGGGGGCTGCTCATCAGGCCTTTCAGGCTGAAGGAGATGCCCGCGCCAACATGACGCTCAACAAGGGCGTGTCGCTCGATCGACTGGGGCGGCGTCGCGACCTGCTGTCCGGTTTTGATCGCTTTCGTCGCTCGGTCGACGGAAGCCGCGAGTCTGCCGGCCTGGACCCGTTCGCCGAGCAGGCTCTCAATGTGCTGACATCCAGCCGCCTGGCTGATGCTCTGGATCTGACCAAGGAGTCTCCGGAGATTCGCGACAGTTACGGCAAGGACGACCCCAAGGCGCTGTCCTATGGACACCTGGGCTACCAGGCCATCATGTCGAAGTTCCTGACGGCTCGACGTTTGGTCCAGGCCGGTGCTCGGTGCGTCTCGGTCACGTTTGCGGATTTCGACTGGCACGGCGGCAATTTCTCCAACGGACGGAAGGTGCTTCCGCTGTTTGACCAGGGGTTCACCGCATTGGTGGATGACCTGCATCGACTGGGAATGCAGGATGATGTGACCGTGGTGGCCTGGGGAGAATTTGGACGAACTCCCAAGGTCAACAAAAATGCCGGACGCGATCACTGGAGCCGCAATGCTTTCGCCTTGCTGGCCGGAGGGGGGATGCCGAACGGCCAGGTCATTGGCACCACCAATCGGTACGCCGAAGAGCCGCTGACTCGCCCGGTTCATTTCCAGGAAGTCTTTGCGACGTTGTATCGCAACCTGGGGCTGGATGTGTCTCAGGTCACGGTGAGTGATCTGAATGGACGTCCACACTACCTGGTCGACAACGGCATGCGGCCCCTCGTCGAGTTGATGTGATCCGTCCGCGACGGTGGGGCTGGACAACGTCTCGGGGTGCTCAGGCGGAGACCGGAGGGCCCGGGGTCAGTCTGACTGGAACCGGATCATGATGCGGCTCTTGAGGCCCTGCATTTCGAGCCTTGCGGCACGCGGGTCGTACCAGGCCAGCACGATGCGGTCAGTCGACAGCTTGTCTTCCAGGAGCAGAGTCCGGCCGGTTTTCGAGTCGAGCAGTTCGACCAGCATCCGCTGTCGGCCTCCGCGACCCGGGTCTCTGGTACGGCCGAGCAGGACCAGGGCAGGAAGATGGTCGTGTCGGAAGCGGACGACGCTGCGCAGCGGTACAGTTCTGCGCCAGCGAATCTCTCGCGTGTCGGCGTTGATTGCCAGTAGGTGGCCGTGAACATGGGTCACCGGCAACATCGTGTCACCGACAAAGTAGACTGGAGCATTGACGGCCCGGGGAGCCACAGCCCCCTGGGCGGGTAGCATCGCGATGTACCAGCAGTCGCGGTCGCGGAAGACCTTGATGGAACTGATCCGTTCGTCGTCGTCGCCGAGTACCTTGAGTTGCAGTTGTCGTGTGTCAGTGAGCAGGTCATGGACCTGAAGTTGGCCATCAGAATCGATCCAGCCGAGGTGGTGGTCGGGGGTGGCGACCGGAAAGATGCGGTCCTTGAGTGGTTCGTCAATCACCGTTCGGTTGATCAAAGGGTCCCACACCCGAATTCGCTGCGCACCATTGTTCTTGGTTGTGACGTACATCAGGTGTCGACCGAACACGCGGCGACGGGTGCGGGAGGTGATTGGCAGACGGGCCTGCAGTTGCCGTTCTCCGGTGAGGGTGTCATAGACGTCGTGGCCGATTCGGTCGCTGCGGCTGACGACCAGCACGCGATCATCGCCGAAGAATCCCGAGGCGGCATCCGCGAAACTGCCGCTGCCGGTTTCCAGGTCGCCTCGCCGCCACAGCAGTTCCCCGTCGATCGGGCTGCACGCCAGCAGATGCTGCCGTGACTGGAATGTGACCGCCAGGACACCCGACGGACCCACCCGGAGCATTTCCGGCCGGCTGGTCAGCGGGGCAAATGTCCGTTTCCACAAGGGGCGGGTCTCGCTGCGTTCGAGCAACGAGAGGCCGAGCATTGCCGAATGAGACCCCAGTGGCAACAGGTGGCCACTGCGGGACTGGTGCCACCAGATCGGAACGCTGAACTGGGCAGGCAGGTCGATGTGGCCTGCTTCGACACCAACCTGACGATCCATCAACGTCACTCGCCGGGTCGAGTTGGCATAAGTCTCCAGCAGATCGAACGTGGACCGCTCGGAAGTGCTGAAGCGTCGGCGGACCTTCTGGTAGGTCCTGGGCAACTCGGCGACGGCAGCCACCGAGGTGTCCATAGTGATCTCAGCTCGGGTTGCCGTGGGGGTGGAGTGGCGGTGGGTCTGCCAGATCCCCTTGGCCAGATCGTCGGGTGGTCGTTGGGTCACCCATTGACTGCCAGTGATGCCGTCGGTGCCGACCACGTCGGAAAGGCGGCCGTTGGCAAGTTCGTCGAACAGCGGGCCACATTCGTCCTGAAGGCCCAGTCGACTCCACAACGAAATCAGTGCAACTGTCGCCGAGAGCCGAGATGTCGGAGTGCCGTGGTTTCGAATCGCCAACAGGAGCAATTCGGCCTGCTGAAATCGGCCGAGCTCGACAAGTCGAGTGGCCACCTCGATTCGGACCGGGTCGGCCAAGGGATTGCTGGCGTGGCGGCGGACGAACGACAGTTGATCGTCCAGAGAGGCCGAATGAGTCAGTGCTGCGGTCTTTTGTGTGAGGCGGTTCAGCAGCATGCGGTCGACTGCCTCGTCACGAACTGAAGCTTCCGACAACGCGCGACGAGAGAGGGCTGTCACCCAGGTGTTGTGAGAGAGGACGTGGATTCCGTCACGATCGGCCGTGAATTCCGTGATGCGACCGTCAACCGTACGAGTTCTCAGTGAGTTGAGTTCGGAGGCGGATTCGAATGCTGCGACCGGGTCATTGTGGTCAAGGTGCCAGCGACCTTCTTCAACCAGTACCCGGGCGGACTGGCGAGGTGTGTCGGCCAGTTGCGCGAGCCGCTTCAGTAAAGGCCCCGCATCGGAAGCCGGGCGTGTGCGGGCTGCGGCCAACTGAAGGAACAGCAGTTCTCTGAGGATCCGACGGCCTCTTCGGCTGATCACCGGGTTGTCACTGTCGACGATCGAGTCGAGCAGTTTTCGGGACTCGTCGTGCCGGCCGAGCGCCAGGGTCAGTTCGGCCGCCTGAAGCCGCAGCCGGTCGTTGTCGGGGTCGGCAAGAAGTTCCGAGCGGACGTGGGACAGCCGAGGTGTGGCCTGCGGGTAAGCCGTGATCCGGTCTGCGGTCAGTGAGAGGATCCATTTGCCGCCAATAAGGAGGTTGCCCGGCCGGAGGCCTCCGGAGACTGGTAGCCCCACGGGTTCACTGGCGTCCGTTGTCGGGTCACCCAGGCCTGGGCCGGGGGGCAGGCTGAGCCCCACTTCGTGGCCGGTGTCAATTTCCAGGCAGGTGATTCGTCCAGATTTCAGTGGGACCAGGTAGCGGTCCTGGCCCAGTCGGACACCACGGCCGGAGACAAGACCCGGTCGCCGTTGCCAGGTCGTACGGCCGGTGAGCGGGTCGAGCCCCTGGACCTGCCGTGGGCCGACCACCAGCAGCGTCTTTGCAGAGGCAGCGGCCACGTATTCGATTCCCTCCCGGCCGCGGGACCAGCTGGGTTGGCCGGATTCGAGGTTCACGCTGGTGACCTTGTCACCAAGCGGCGATACTAGGATCGCGTGTCCGGAAGTGACCAGCGGCAAGTTGGCAAGTCCCGCATCGCCAGGTGGGGGCCGGGTCAGTGACGACCGGTTGGAACGGAATGGGCCGTTGGATCGGTTGGGGTCGCGGCCGTCGTGTGCCCAGCCGAGTGTGCCGTCGACCAGATTGATGGCCACGGTGACACCTGTCCCGGTGGCGCAGATGGCCAATCCGGCGGCTTGTGATGGCAAGCACGCGGCCGAATGCCGCCAAACACCACGGACATCGTCGAGACCTGTGTCGCTGTGGACCAGGGGTTGGGACCACAGTCGGCGGCCGGTCCGTGGTGCCAGGGCGACCAGGTCAATCTGTCGCCGCTGTTCGACCAGCGTGTACAGAAAGCCTCCGGCCGGAACTGCCGGGCCGAGGACAGTGGTCCGGTCGGGATGCGATGCCGAGTTCGATGAACCGGGAAGATCACGGGGTCGTGAAACGTCACCGGGAGGAAACACCCAAGCGGGTGAGATGCTCAATGACGGAGCGGAGTTGCTGTTTGACGGGATTGTCAGGGCGACGAGTTGTGAGGGCCATGCAAAATCGGGGGTCGTCCGAGCTCGCGTGGGACGTTGAGGGATGGGGAGTGTCTCCGGAGTCGTGGAGAGTTGGACGCCGTAGATCCGTTGGCCGTCACTGGTGAGCATGCCGAAACGGGGGTTACCGACAAGCGCCATCGAAAATCGATCGGTCCCGCTTCGGACGACCGGAACCAGGCGATCGAAGGCCCGGTGTCTCTTCTGCCATGTGCAAGGTGAGGAATAACGCCAGAGTGTGGCACCGGTGAGCAAGGACAGGCCGCGAATCCCGCGGTGGTCGCGGAGGACGACCTGGTCAGCAACAACGATCGGGTACAGCGCCAAGGCCCCGGTGAGCCGGCTGTCAGTCCACTGCGAATTCGCCCAGGGGATCAGCGGCGAAGAGTCGCCGGGAGCGGAAAGCCGGGTGTGCCAGGCTTCATCCAGGTGCGGGGCGGCCGCATTGACCACTTGGTGTGGACGAGCCGGGCCAAACGGCAACGGCCAGTCGACAAGTTGTGGACGAGAGAGATTTCCGATTGCCGTGGTGATGCCGGGATCGCCTGCAGATGGATGCGGAAGCCCGCTGAGACGGGCGGCGGAGGCGAGCTTGAGTCGGAAAGATCGTGTCAGCCGTCCCTGGAAGGTGGGTTCGGCGCCGAGCATCCGCAGGGCACGCCAGGCGAGCTCGGAATGCCCCTGGTCCAACCACAGTGTGGCGAGTTGGTTGAGAGCGCGAATCCCGGCGCCAGTCAGCCGAAAGCGGCGGACCACGGTCCGTAACAGTTTGAGGCGTTGTATTCCTTCGGTTGCTGCGGCCTGCCTTAGCAACGCGTTTGCGGTTTCCCGATACAGGCGGCGGTATCGCTGCGGGCCGGCTGCTGGGTGGGTGCGGAGTAGTTCGAGGGCCAACTGTCGGGCGCTGCGGACTCTGTCACCCTCAAAGAGAAACGAATCGGCCGGGCTGTCAAGAATGGCCTGGAGGAGGAGGATGGCGTTGTTGGAGTCGTTGGCCTGAAGCCGTGCACGGGCACGGTCCAGTAACGTGCGATGACGCCGTTGCTGAGGGACGGCATCGAGCAAGCGTCGGACAGAGGCGTTCGCGGACTGTGGCGAGGTTTGCGCGAAGCGAGCAGCGGAGACCCTGTGGGGGTGAGCGAGCAAACCCACAGCCACCAAGACCAGGACTTGAAAGAGGGCACAAAAAAAACGTCCCGAACCCCCGTGAGGGGACTCGAGACGCGTTGACAAATCCCGGCGATAACCTACTTTCGCACTGGTGGGCACTATCATCGGCCCCGGCAGCTTAACGGTCGTGTTCGGAATGGGAACGCGTGTTTCCTGCCGAGTATAGTCACCGGAAAGCGGTCCGGACACTGATCGCGTTGCCACAACTAGACGTGACATCGCAACTGCCCTTCCGAACCGAAACATCCTTGTTCGACAATTCGGTAGTCTTCGAGTGGACCTGACGTTATCTCGACGTGCGTGTCGAAAAGGATCGCAGCGGGCAGCTTTGAGAGCCACCGTTGTCGATCCGAGCGTTTTCGTAAATTCGGCAACAGGACCGTATGATCCCGGACCCGAACCGCGTGGTCCGAGCCAGTGATCAAAATGGCCAAGCCGATCGTCCATTAGTACTGGTCAGCTGAGACAGTTACCTGCCTTACACCTCCAGCCTATTAACCTGGTCGTCTCCCAGGGGACTCAAGCG
>PBOJ01000012.1 GCA_002724315.1 Planctomycetaceae bacterium
GTGTTCGTCGACCGACAGGCTTTTCTCTTCGAGGGCGCGTGACATCTCGGCCGCGGCTTTCTCGGTAATCATGATCCCCATCGCGTCACCTCAGCTTCAAAGAAAACTTCAACCAGAACAGGTCCACGCCATCGTCGCCCGACGGCACAGGCCGCCCGAATCGCGTGGAATTGTAGCATCCCCATCGGGTCGGGAACAGATCATCCACTTCTCTTTCGGAGGTATGTCCCTGTTTTCGGTCTCGACACGTTCCGGTCTTGCGGATGCCGGGGCAAAACACTATCAAACCGCCCCTTCCTGCATCAATTCGCTCATGGCCTGGTACCAGCCCGGACACGGACGGCCGATCAAGACGGTCGCGAGGCTGTTGCTGGTCGCCTGGGGCGTATTCCTCGCAGGAGGATTCTCACTCGCTGTCAAGCTGTCTCCTGATCCAGCCGGTTTCGGCACTCACCAACAACTCGGGCTTCCACCCTGCTCGTTTCAGACCATGTTCGGGATTCCTTGCCCCAGTTGCGGGATGACCACGTCGTTCTCCCATTTCGTCCGTGGCCAGTGGCTTGCGGCGAGTCAGGCCAACGTCGGGGGGTTGTTGTTGGCGATGGTCTGTGGATTGATGCTGCCCTGGTCGTTCTGGAGTGCGGCACGGGGAGAACTGGTGGGGGTCCGCGACCCGGACAACTGGTTGGCCTGGGGAGTCGGCGTGTTGACCGCGGTGACCGTATTGAATTGGTTGATTGAGGTGACGGTCGGATGACATCACGCAATCTCGTCGAGATCCGAACACGACAGCCTCGGTCGTCGCTGGTGCTGGTGCTGCTGGTCGTTCTGGCGGTGGCCGGCTCGGGATGCTCCCTGGGGGTGATGGCCGGCAAGATGCTCTTTGGCAACCCGAAGATGCCTGCGGCATTCACGATGGCCACGGGGGTCAACCTGGTTGACTCGGACCAGACGGTTGTCGTCATTGCCCGGGTTCCCTCCTACCTCTCTGGGGATCTCGCCACGCTCGAACCGGATCTCATCACCGGGGTCACCGATCAGTTGACTCGTGAAGCGATCCAGGCCATTCCGGCCAACGAGGTGATCGACTGGATCGACGAACGGGGGACCAGTGACGATGTCGCGGCTGCGGCCGAAAAATTCTCTGTCGACTACGTGATCCATATCGAACTGGCGAGGTTCGAGAACCTCGAGGACAAGACCCCGTGGTTGCACCGCGGTCGCTCGGCGGGCACGGTCTCGGCCTACAAGGTTGAAACGATCGACGGGAAGAAGGTGCCCCGGGCTGTCTTCGATCGCAGCTTTGACGAGAGACACCCGCGGCGTCAGCCGGTCCCTGTCGGCGAGGTGTCCCGGACGGTCTTCAGTCGTCGCCACCTTGACCAACTCACCGGTGATCTTGCTCGCAAGTTCCACGCGCACCTCCCCGGTGCCGGCATCTGATGCAACCGACCGACACACTCCACCCGACCAGCGGATTGGACTTCCGGCCATGACCTGTTCCCACTCCACCCGTCGCCTGCTTCGTGTCTCGATCCACCTTTCCGCAGCTTTGCTGGTCATCGTTTCGCTGACCGGCTGTCTGAAACAGATCCTGTTCCTGGGCCTGTTGATTCACGGCCCGCCGTCGATCGAGCCGGATTTCGAATCTCGGACCGGGAAGTCGATGACGGCCAAGGGGGTCACCGTCGCGGTACTCTGCGAGGCCCCGTTGGAACTCCAGCACGATTTCGGCAAAGTCGATCGGGAGGTCGCCAAGTACCTCACGTTTCGGCTGCGGGAGCACCAGGTCAGTTCGGTTCATCACGAACGTGTTCAGGCCTGGCTCGACGAAAACCCGGAATGGGATTCACCTGTTGAACTCGGCGAGGCACTCGGTGTGACATACGTGATTCACATCGAGATTGAGCAGCATAGCCTGTTCGAAAAGAACAATCAGAATCTGTTGAGAGGGCGGACCGAGGGCCTGCTGAGTGTCTACGAGATGTTGCCCGACGGTGGAGGAAAGCGGGTGTACACTCGTGACATCCGAACTCGTCACCCGAGATTGGCTCCCCGTTCGACCTACAACACCACTCCGGCGAACTTCAAACGAGAGTATCTCTCGCGGCTCAGCGATCAACTCGGGTGGTACTTCTACGAACACCACCACGGTGACGACATTCCCGACGCTACCTGATCGTCCGGAATGGAGTGGCCGGGAATTGACCGTCGCTGTGTTCTCGCGAATAATCGGTTGAGACTGCCGATCCCGGGTTCGAACCAGCGGTGCGCCGTACCGCGCGGGAAGGTGAAAACCGAACGCGAGTGGGCCGGATGCGAAGCTGGTTCAAGTGGGGCCGCTCGAAACCGGTTGCGGTGGCCAGGCAGCCGGTTCGTCGTGTCTGTGGTTGCGGCCAGGCTGTTGATGTTCTCCGAACCGACAAGTTCCAACGCCTCGCCTGTGCGTCCTGTGGGCAGATCGGAATCCTGCTGCCGCAGGATGGCTATCCGGGATCTGGCCCCGCCGATCTCCTGACCGAGGCGTCTGACGACCCGTTCGTCACGACCCCACGATCTCGACCTGCCGCACGATCCGGACGTGCGAAACAGGTCGGCGATTCTCCCGGTCGGGCAAGACCAGCTTCCGGATCATCTTCGGCAAGAAGCTCATCGGAGAGAAAGCCGCAGCCGACACCGCAGCCGACACCGCCGTCGGTGGCAGAGTCTCCACCGCCGGAAGCTACTGCCCAATCTCCTCCAGACCGTCAGTTGGAGGAACCTCTGGTGACACGACGCGGCATCCAGGTCGAACCGGCACACACTCCACGCCGGCGACGGGTCACGCCCTTCCGCCTGGTCGCGGCCTGCATGGTGATGTTGGTGGCAGGGACCGGTTGGTGGAGCCTGGGGCAGTTGCAGCTCTCCAGCGACGCCGGCCGACTCCGGGATCTGATGCGAGACGGTCTCGAATCGCTTGAAGCCGGGGATTTTTCCACAGCTGCCCGGGATCTCGTGGAGGCAACCGATGTGCTCGATCGGCTCGGCCGCAAGGACTCGACTGCCGATCTGATCCGTCAGCGTGGACGCGAGGCGGCCGCTGCCAACGGCCTGGTCAGCGTC
This sequence comes from Planctomycetaceae bacterium, assembly GCA_002724315.1. Taxonomy (GTDB): domain Bacteria; phylum Planctomycetota; class Planctomycetia; order Planctomycetales; family Planctomycetaceae; genus UBA8437. The sequence goes on from PBOJ01000012.1 coordinate 3,103, forward strand.
TCGTTGGTTGACATCCTGTCCGATGCCGATCGATTGCAGCGGAGTGGTGCTGACGGAGCCTGGGCGCGACAGTTTCAGCGCGACCACCGCGGACATTGGGTCATCATGCAGTCGGTGCTCGAACGGCCAGGTGAACGGTTGGATGACAAGACCGGGAAGAGAGGTCGAAACACGCTGCCGGACGCGTTCGAAGCCGAATATCCGTTTGCGGTGGGTGAACGGTCCGTGCGATTGTCCGGACGGTTGCCCGGGTTGGTTCGCCTGTCAGGTTGGGGTGACCCCGGCGATGAGGATCCGCGGCCGGTGATCTTCGCCGGGCAACTCGAGGCGTGCCGTTTTGATCCGGGCACTGAGACCTGGTGGGTCGAGTTGTCGGCCGATACGGCGTTCCTCTGGACCGACATAGTCAGCTACGGTCATTTGGGCTTCCTGCCTCACGCGATATTTGGTGACGATGAGATCGCCGCGGTACTCGATCGGCAATCCGCGGCTGCCGGCATTGACGTTGATAGCCTGGCTGATCCGGGACGGGCCGATGACGGCTCGGCGGAAGCTCGTTCGAAGCTCGGGGCACTTGACCGGGAGTCGGCACGATGAGTCGCCTCCCGAGACTTGTCTTGGTGCTGGTCGTTGCCCTGTCGGGGGCGGCGTCGGCAGATGCGGCGATATCGATAGAGGAATTCGTCAAGGATCGCAAGAAATGGCCCTCTCAGGTGGGGCTGCGGCAGGCTATCGAGGGCCGGTACGCGGTGACGGGGCGAACGCTGTTGAGATTCCACAACTGTCCGCTCGATTTTCGGTCGAGTGAGCCTTTGCCCAAGTTGGTGCGTCGGAGTCCCCGGGACGTCAACGTGCTGGTGATTGGCCGTATCCGGCGGGATGGGAGAAAGCTGTATTTCCGGATCGAACGGATCACCAAGCAGGAGGATGACTTGAAGCAGTTTGACCGCCGCCGCCCGACCGGACCGAAGTCCAGGCCGGCCGACTGGTTTGAGCTGGCTGACTGGTCGTCGGGACGAGGCCGATTCTACAAGGATGTTGAGTTGCAGGAAAAATCGACAGAGGCCAATCGGATGGGGATTGCCCTGGCGCGACGTCGGGCCGCTGGTGACGCGAAAATGCTTCGCGAAGTGGCTCGGATAGTGGTGACGCGGGCGATCGGGAACCGGTTACAGCGAGCGATCGAACACGAGGCCCTGCGGGTCGAACTGAAGTCCGTCGGAGACAAACCTGCGGCACTCTCGGCCGTCCGCAATCGGATTGTCCAGGGGTGGCCCGGTGCCGAAGACACGAAGAACAGGGCCGACCGGTCACTGGCTGGCCGTTACCGAAAAGATCCCGTGGCCGTCTACAACGCGGCTGATGAGGATGACCGGCATCGATTGCACCGGGTGCTGTACGCCGATCTGGCGATCAAGTTGATCATCGCCGAGTCCCGAGAGGCGGGGACGAGTGGTTACAAGGTGGCTGAATTGATTCGTCGGCAGGTGCCCGAAGCCTCGGCCGAGGCTTCGCAGTTCGAACGGATGGCTCTCGATGCCGACCTCGAACGAGCGACCGAGATGGGACGGTCGGAGTTGGATCGCATGGTGGCCCGATTGCGGGACGCGCAACGAGCCGTCGATGCTGACCGGGCAGTTGATCGGTGGCTGGACATTCGTCGCGAACGGTTGCTCACCCAGGGCGTGGCCGGCCGTTTGCGTCTTGCTGACCTGGTCCTGTCGTTGAAGAACGACAGGTCCACGGCCGTTTCGATGCTGTTGGAGGCCGATCGTCTCAAGCCCGACGTTCCCGAGGTTGCCGAGCGATTGGGGCAACTGGGCTATGCCAAGCAGGGGAAAAAGTGGGTGCAGGTTCGTAAGGACCGTCCCACCGCACCACGACGAGTGGCGATGCCGACCGGCGTCCGTGTGGGAATGAGTGGCAAGCAGTTGATGGCTGCAATGGGTACTCCGCGTCGGGTCTCCCGGTTGGCAGCCAAGCGGGTGATCAGTGAGATCTGGGTCTACGGCGATCCGGGTGGCAGTCGCATCGCCGTGCACCTGATCCGTTCGCGCGGCGATGGCACCGCCGCGGTGCGCGACATCAGCCAATTGCCGTCTCGTCGTTAGCCCGTTGGCGAAGCCGGTCACACGTCGTCCCAGTCTTCCTCGATCTCCTTTCGGCAGTCCGGCAGGCTTTCGAGAAACACGCGACCATAAGGCTTGGTGCGAATTCGGGGATCCAGGATCACGACACGGCCGGTGTCGGAAGCGCGACGGATCAGTCGACCGAATCCCTGCTTGAGCTTCAACACCGCTTCGGGCAGTTGGTAGTCAATGAAGGGGTCACCGCCGCGGGCTCTGATGCGTTCCAGTCGGGCTTCCAGCAGCGGGTGGTCTGGGACGCTGAAGGGCAGCCGGGTGATGATCACCGTTTCCAGCGCCTCGCCCGGCAGGTCGACTCCCTGCCAGAAACTCTCGGTTCCGAACAGAACGGCGCCGGTTTCCTGGCGGAACCGCTCGAGCATCAACGTGCGCGACATCGAGCCNCCCTGGCAGAACAGGGTGCGACCGTTTTGTTGACACCAGTNGGTGACTTCGGCAGCGGTGNCCTTGAGCATGGAGTAACTGGTGAACAACACCAGGGTGCCGCCGTGGCTGGTNNTCACGTGGCGGCGGATCGCCTCGGCACACGCTTTCGTGTAGTCGGTAGCCTGNTGCGGGTCNGGCATCTTCGACGGCAAGACCAGGCGACACTGCGACTGGTAATCGAAGGGACTGCCCAGCCTCAGGTGACGCGCGTTGGAGATGCCCAANCGGCCGGTACTGAACTCGAAGTTGTCCCGTCCNACGGCCAGTGTGGCACTGGTCAGGATCGCCGAGGGAACGCGGTCGAACAGCAGTTGGCTGAGGATCGGGGCGATGTCGATCGGGCTGGAGGCCAGGCGGGTGGTGGTGTGTTGCCGATTCTGCTGGGTCTCTATCCAGTAGACCGCATCATCGACCTGGTGCGACATCCAGGTGTCGACCGCTCCGGCGAGGTCTCCGGCCCGTTCGGCGGCCGCCGTCAACTCGATTCGCTCGGCGTCGGATTCGATCTTTCCGGCGATGTCGATCACGTCACCGGCCAGTTGTCTGAGCGGCTCGCTGAGCGGGTTGGGAAGCGACGGGGGGACACGGACACGGCCGTTGGGCGACTTCTGTGACTGCTGCCAGTCACGGATCGTATCGAAGAAGTCCACGGCGGCCAGTCGAGCGTCCTGGGCAAGTTTCTGGAGACGTCGTTGCTGGTGATGCACCAGCAGGCCGCGGTTCTGGCGGTCGTTGTAGAGCCGGTTGAGAGCGAAGTCGAGTTGGCCGCTGGTGACGGTGAGTCCGAGATGGTCAGCAGCGACCGCTTCGACAGTGTGGGCCTCGTCGAAGATCACCACGTCGTAGTCCGGCAGCAGCCGTCCTCCAGCACGGCGAACGGCGAGATCCGAGAAGAACAGTGCGTGGTTGACGATCAGGATGTCGGCATTTTGCGCGCGTCGGAGCGCCTGGTAATAGAAGCACTGTTCGTGTTGTGGACAACTGCGGCGGAGACAGTTGTTGCGGTCGCTGACGACTTCGTCCCAGACGGTTGGCTTTGGACGAAAGCCGAGGTCGCTGCGGCTGCCGTCAGTGGTTTTCAGCGACCAGTCCACCAGCGATTCGAGTTGTTCGACCTCGGTCGGCTGATGGAACATCGCCTGCTCACGGGCGACCGCTCCGGCGAGACGCCTGAGACTGATGTAGTTGCTTCGTCCCTTGCCCAGCACGGCGGAGAACTCGACCGGCAGCACCGCGTTGAGAAACGGGATGTCGCGAGTGATCAGCTGTTCCTGCAGTGCGATGGTGTGGGTTGAAATGACGATCCGTCGAGGCCGATCGTTGTCGGACGGATCGCCGGCGACGGCCAGGATCGCCGGGATCAGGTACGAGAAACTCTTGCCGACCCCGGTGCCGGCCTCCACGACCAAATGCTCGTTCTGTCGAATCGCTTCGGCCACTGCCTCGGCCATCTCCAACTGCTGCGGCCGTGTCTCGTAGGTTTCCAAGCGACGGGCGATCTGGCCGTCGGGTCCCAGGATTGAACGGACATCGGTGCTCACGCGGGCGAGTCCATGCAGCGGAACGCAGTCAGGCACATGTCATCGCTCTGGTCTCGTTCGCCGCAGTGAGCTTCGACATCGCTGACGATGCTGAGGATCATCGCGTCGAGTTCCCCCGGCGCGCCCGACAGGCTCTGCTGAAGCCGCTGGGTCCCGAAAATTTCGCTGTCGGCGTTCATTGCCTCGGTGACTCCGTCGGTGAACATCAACCAGGTGTCTCCGGGAGTCAGGGGATGCTCCTGTTGGCGGAATTCCTGGTCGGGTACGATTCCCAGGGGCATCCCGGGGTGTTGTGAGATGAGCTCGGTGATCGAACCGTCGGCGTGACGGATCAGCGGAGGCAGGTGGCCGGCGTTGGCCACCGCGACATGGCCCGCCGCCGGATCGACCACGGCCAGCACGCAGGTGATGAAACGGTGGCCGAGCCCGCTGGTGGAGATGTCTCGGTTGAGATCCGAGAGCGCCAGCCCGAGGTCGGGCTGGCTGAGCAGGTGGTAGCGGGTGGCCGAGTAGAGGCGGGCCATCAGCAACGCCGCGGGGATGCCCTTGCCGGCCACGTCGGCGACGGCCACGGCGACCCGGCCGCCGGGAAGTTCGACGTAGTCGAAGTAGTCGCCGCCCACGCGATTGGCCGCCTCGTAATAGTCACAGAAGTCCAGTCCGGCTGTCTCGGGTCGCTTGTTGGGCAGAAATCCCAGTTGGACCTGGGTGGCGAACTCGAGTTCCCGGTCGAGGTCGCGTTGCCTGAGCACTTTCGCGTGGAGAGCAGCGTTTTCGATGGCCAGGGCGCCCTGGGTGGCAACCCCGATCAGCACATCAAGATCACTCTCTTCAAACGGGAGTCTCACGTCGCGGCTGGACAACTGAATGACCCCCAGCGGCTGACCATCCTGTTCCATCAGCGGGGCACAGATCATGGATCTCAGTTGCATTCCCGCGATGCTCTGGCTGCCCAGAAATCGGTTGTCTCCCATCACGTCGGCACTGAGAATCGCCTCGCCGCTTTGCATGGCCTCGCGGACGATTGTCAGGCTGATCGACGGGGTGCGGCTGCCGGATTCGGACCGGCTGCGAGTGGCTCGGATCACTGGTGTGGTGCTGGTTGGCTCGTTGAGCAGCACGAAGCCCTCATCGGCCTGTGGGAAGATCTCGAAGAGTCCATCGAGCACTCGGGTGAGGACTTCGTCGAGTTCGAGCACCTGTCCGAGGCTCTTGGAGATCTCCAGCACCGCCTGCAGTTTCGCCTCGGGATCGGCGACGACCTGGTCGCGGCCGACCGAGACCATGCTGAGCTTGGAGACGATCGACGACGAGGTGGAAGAGTCGTCGATCGGTTCGACGCCGACGGCAAAGTAACGGCTGTTGTCGGTGTCGCTGTCGGATTCGTCCGGTTTCGTGCTCAGGAAGGCCGTCGCTGGAGGAGAGGGGGGGGCCTGTTCGTGGAAGTGAAACTCGAAGTCACACAGGGTGATCGAGTCATTCTCCCGCAGTTCGGTTGGCTGGTCGACGGGGTGGCCGTTGATCAGCGTTCCGTTTCGACTCTTGAGGTCTTCGAGGAAGAAGTGACCGTGGCTTTCGAGGATCTGCGCGTGATGCCGACTGACAGCCTCGTTGTCGAGCACGATCTGGCTACTGGGATGCCGTCCGAGGACAGTCCGCTCACCATGGAGCTCGAGCAAGTTCCAGGGGACGTTTCCCTGTTGAGAGGTGAGGTAAGCCAAGGCTGGGATTCCCGTTGGACCGGCTGGCTCGCCGGTCAATCGACTCCGACAGCCATCATACGGACGCTCTGGTCAAACGGTCAATTCGCCTCGGGATCGATTGTCGGACTCTCGTTGCGAAAGAAATCCTCCAGTCCCTGCTGGATCGCCAAGTCGGATTGTTCGCGGTTGCGGGTGATCGTGTCCCGAATCAGCCGTTCCATTTCGGCGTTGAGGAATTCGCGGAGCGGAAGCAGGTAGACGGCAATGATGTCCTGAGACTCCTCGAAGTGGCCGTCGTAGCTGGCAATGACGGCCCGGCCGGCCAGGCCGCTGGCCACCAGGTCAGGCTCGGTTTCTCCGGCCAGGACGAGTTCCTCGAATATCGGCCGTGCCTCGTCAATTCTCAGGCTTCTCAGGTGGTGCATCGCCAGGCGGTGCTTGGCCCGGTTGACGAACAGTGTCTCGTCGGGATAGCGATCGATGACCGCCTGCCAGGCTTCGGTGCTGTTGACCATCATGGCGTAAAAGAACTGTTTTTCGACGGCGTCTTCCTGACGCACCTGGCTCTCACGTGATGGATTGGACTCGAGCGGGCCGGGCGGCCGGGCCAGCAACGAGACGGCTCCGGCAGCCAGCGCGGTCAGCAGGCAGGCGGCAGGCCATACCAGCCATCGCTGTTGACGCCGCCAGTCGATCTCCGGGAGCAGGTCAAACACTCTCGACCAGGCGGAAGTCGGGGGCTCGTAGTCGATCCAGTCGGCCTCGGTTCCTCCACGAATGCTGCCGAGTCTTCGCTGCACGGCGTCGAGTTCTTCAAGCAGTGTCGAGGCGTCCGGAAGGCGGTCGTCGGGTTGCTTGGCCATCATGCGATGGACCAGTTCACACAGCCTCCGGGGGAGGTCGGTCCGCTGTTCGAACAGGGAGTCGGGGGTCTTGTTGACGTGCTGGACTGCGACGCTGATGGCCGTCTCACCTCGGAAAGGTGGTCGTCCGGCCAGCAGGTGGTAGCAGGTGACGCCGAGGGAATAGACGTCACTGCGGTGGTCGACTCGCGACCCGTTGACCTGTTCGGGACTCATGTACAACGGCGTCCCCATCGTGGTGCCGACCTGGGTCAACGTCAGGTTGGTCGGCTCGGTTTCTCGGCTGAGTTGGGCCAGGCCGAAGTCGGTCACTTTCACCACACCCTGGCGGGTCAGCAAGATGTTTTCGGGCTTGATGTCCCGGTGCACGATGCCCGCTTCGGCGGCAGCCTTCAGGGCCAGGGCGACCTGGCGAATGATGTGGACGGCGACCGTGGCTTCCGGTGGGCCCTTGCGATTGAGGAACTCTCGGAGATTGACACCCTGGACGTACTCCTGGGCGATGTAGTGCAACCCGTCCTGTTCACCGACGCTGAAAACCTTGACGATGTTGTTGTGGTTGAGCCCGGCCGCGGCGGTGGCTTCGCGGGCAAATCGTTCCAGGTAGGTGTCGTCGGCCAGCAGGTCGGGGCGGAGCACCTTCAGGGCGACCTTGCGTTTCAGGGAGACCTGTTCGGCCAGGTAGACGTTGGCCATGCCGCCACTGCCGAGAATTCGCAGCAGGTGAAAGTCGCCGAGAGTCGATCCTCCCAGGTTGGCGGGATCCGCCGCGGGTTGCTCAGAATTGAGATCACCCGATGGCGAATGCAACGAGAATCCGGTGTCATCATTGGAGCGGAATTCGCCCGTGTTCCCGGTGGGCTCCGACGGCACATCGTTATCGGGAGGGATTGGCATGTCGAGGGTCTTGTCCGGGGTCCGCTAACCCGATCATACGATGACCGTCAAACCACTGCCAAGGTCCTCTCCGACGGTTTGGTTTCTCGACTCTCCGGCGGTGGCTAGACTGGGCTGGTTGATTTTTCCGCTCCGCCCCCCGATTTCCCTGGCCCCGCAATGACCGATCGCCCTCGCAATCTTGGTGAACTCCGAGCCAGCGGTTACCAGCCCCGAAGTGTCAAAGACGAGATGCGAGCCAACTTGCTCGGACGGTTGGCTGACGGTCGTCCGTTGTTTCCCGGGATTCTGGGCTACGACCAGACGGTGATTCCCCAGGTCCAGAACGCCGTGCTCTCCCGACACGACATGCTCTTCCTCGGATTGAGGGGGCAGGGGAAAACACGGATGCTGAGACTGTTGGTCGAACTGCTCGATGAGACGATTCCGGTGGTGGCGGGATCGGAGATGCATGATGATCCCCTGCAGCCTCTCTCGAAGTTCGCCCGCGAGCGGGTGACGGCAGAGGGGGACGGGTGTCCGGTGGAGTGGATCGGTCGGGAAGACCGCTACAACGAGAAACTGGCCACCCCGGACGTGACGATCGCCGATTTGATCGGCGAGATTGACCTGATCAAACACGCCGAGGGACAGCATCTCTCCAGTGAGGACGTTTTGCACTTCGGACTGGTGCCCAGGAGCCATCGCGGCATCTTCTGCATGAACGAGCTTCCGGACCTGAGCCCCAAGATCCAGGTGGGCCTGTTCAACGTTCTCGAGGAACGTGACGTGCAGATCCGCGGGTTTCCTGTCCGACTGGAGCTGGACCTGTGCATGGTTTTCAGTGCCAATCCCGAGGACTACACCAATCGGGGCCGGTTGGTGACTCCGCTGAAGGACCGCATTGGCAGTGTGATCCGCACCCACTATCCGTTGACCCGTGAGATCGGGGTCCGGATCACCGAGGAGAACGCGTGGGTGGACCGTGGGGGGGCGGTTGGAGTGATCGTGCCAGGGTGGATCAAGGAGGTGGTCGAGGAGATCGCGCGGTTGGCTCGCAGCAGTCCGCACGTCAACCAGCAGTCGGGTGTCAGTGTGCGGATGTCGATTGCCAACATGGAGAACGCCATCTCGAACGCCGAACGGAGGGCGGCGGTGCTGGGACAGGCTGCGGCCGTGGTGAGGGTCAGCGACCTGGTCGCCTTGCGGGCGAGTTCGCGGGGGAAGATGGAGTTGAACATGACAGAGGAACCGGGTGAGGAAGACGGGTTGGTGTCCCGGTTGGCCGAGGAGGCGGTGCGAAATGTTTTCGACGCTGCGTTGGAGACTCGCCAGTTCCGTGACGTGGTCGAACATTTCGAGACCGGCGAGCCGGTGGCCGTCGGCGATGACGTGCCAGCCGGCGAATTGCTGGAGCGGCTCGAGGCGATCCCGGATTTTGTGGGTCAACTTGACGAACTCCTGGCTCGCCTGGATCCCGATCTCGACGAATCGGTTGGCGACGATTCGACACGCCAGTCCGCCCGGGCCAGTGTTGCCGAGTTCGTGCTCGAGGGTCTGCACTGTCACAATCGCCTGAACAAGTCGACCCGTTCGGGGCAGGCGAAGTACGGCCTGTAGCAAGTCAGGTTTCGAGAGTCTTCGCCGTTTTCTGGACAGATCGATCCAATGGTGGGCGGTCCGGTTTTCCATCTTGCGGCTCCTGCGGGAAACGCATTACTCTGAAAGTCGACCGATGCTGGCGGGCGGGCCGGCGGAGGAGGACGTGGATGTCGGGAAACCGGTCCGCGTGCCGATGACTCCCCTGAATCAGTGACCCGGCCATGCCCGCGATTGACCTCGGCCAGTTTCTCGATCGTCTCGAACGCAGCAACTTGCTGACGCGAGATGACCTCGAAGCGCTGCACGCCGAAATCGATCCGGTCCGTGATGTCGTGCAGGTCGAACCACTCAGTCGCAAGTTGGTGAGACGCGGCCAGTTGACCGGCTGGCAGGTTCAGCGACTGCTCTCCGGGCGCGATGATTTCCAGTTGGGCAATTACCGGCTGCTGGATCTGCTTGGACGTGGTGGGATGGGGACGGTTTTCAAGGCCGAACATGTGTTGCTCGGTCGGGTGGTCGCCGTGAAAGTGATGGCCAGACAACTGGTCAAGAGTTCCAAGCACGTCGCCCGTTTCCAGCAGGAGATTCAGGCTGTTGCCGCGATCGATCACCCCAACGTTGTGCGGGCGATTGATGCCGAGAGCGATGGAGACAGTCACTTCCTGGTGATGGAGTATGTCGAAGGGGCTGATCTCGGTTCGGTCGCCGACCGTCGTGGTCGCCTGGGAGTCGGGGAGGCGTGCGAATTCATCCGGCAGGCGGCGCTGGGACTTGCGGCCGCTCATCAACTGGGGCTGGTTCACCGCGATCTGAAACCGTCGAACCTGATGTTGACCTGGACCACCGATGACCAGCCGCAGGTGAAGATTCTCGATTTGGGCCTGGCCCGTTTTGCCGGATCCGAACAGGACGATGGCAGTCTGACCAAGACCGGCCAGATGATGGGGACGCCCGATTACATGTCGCCGGAACAGGCCTGGGACACAAAGGCGGTCGACATCCGTGGCGACATCTACAGCCTGGGGTGCACGCTGTTCCGTTTCCTGGTCGGGACTCCCCCGTTCCAGGGCGAGAACCCGTTCCAGACGTTGATGGTTCGCACCACGCTCGAGGCCCCTGCCGCGCGGACACTCGACCCTGGCATTCCGGAGGATCTTGACACCGTTGTTACCCGCATGCTGCGACGAGATGTCACCGAACGGTTTCAGGATCCTCAAGAGGTCGTGGAGGCCCTCGCCCGATTTGCCAACCCCCCCTCTCGATTTGAGGTCGAGAAAACTCCGTCGGTGGAACCGGCCACATCACTGACATTGACCGACGCGACCGATCAACCGACCCAGGTGGCCGGAGCCAGCCTCGACCAGTTTCTCGACTCGGTGAGACCAACAGGTTCGGTGGAGACGGCCGAAATGCCGCCAACCGGGGCTTCCCCCGTGCGACGGTACGCACCGGTCATCGGTGGGGTGGTTGCGGTGCTGGTGCTGGTGACGGCTTGGCGGATGTTTTCTGCACCCGGCCGTCCGCAAGCCGATCCTCCGGCCACGGACGTTGGCCGGTCCGTTGTCCTGCCGGGTGTCGTCAAGCATCCGGAGCAGTCGATTGACGAGCAGCAGCCTTTCGAACAGGACTTGCTGGGGCCCTCGCATCCGTTGGCCGGTCAACTGCAGGACCCGAATCGGGAGTTCCGTGTTCGCCCCGGCGGCCCCGACGGTGTGTCGGTGGATCGTCGTGGTCGGTTGAAGTGGANTCCGGATGAGAGCCAGGGGCCGGGGCGNCACACGGTCGTTGTCGAGAGCCGTCCAGGGGCCGGTGCCNACTGGCAAGCGGTGGCCGAGNCNGTCCTGCGAGTTCGAGAAGTTGACCGACCGCCACACCTGGACTCTCCGGGACGGCACGAGATCGACGAACTGAAGGAACTGGAGGTTCGGTTGGCGGCGACCGACCCGGACCGTCCGGCCAATTTCATCGAGTACACGCTGGGCAACGATGCGCCGAAGGGGATGGTCGTCGACCGACGTACCGGCCGTTTGACCTGGACTCCGACGGAAGCCCAGGGGCCGGGTGAATTTCGTGTCACCGTGCGGGCGACAGCCTACGACGCTGAAGTGATCGATCCCAAGCGTCAGCAGGTCGAGTCGACGCTTGTGGTGAATGTGGCCGAAGTGGATCAACCGCCCCGTTTGCGAACGATCCCCTCGCTGTCGATGCGCGTCGGCCAGCGTTTGCGATTGCGGGTCCGTGCCGACGATCCCGATGACCCTCCTGGCGAGGTTCGTTTCAGTCTCCAGGGGCAGGTTCCGGCCGGAGCCGCGATCGATCCCACCACCGGGATTTTCTCGTGGGCCCCGAGGAAGCCTCATGCCCGAGCGTGGCGGTTTCGCATTCGGGCCGCCTCGACCGAGAACGACGAGTTGTTCAACGAGGGACTGTTGCTGCTGGACGTGCGGCCACCGCGAGTGACATCCCGTGGAGAAGCTGTTCCGCCGGTTGCCGATCGTACCGCGGCGTCGGCCGACGTTCGCGATGTCTTCCGTCCGTTGTTGTCGCAGGCACGGACGCCGGTGTCGCGTTCCCGGCTGGCGATGGACATCATCGAGCAGGCTCGCGAGACAGCCGATTCGGCTCGGGCTCACGCCCTTTTCGAGTTGGCCCACCAGACCGCGTTGCGAGCCCGTCAGACGGCGGTGGCCCTGGAAGTCGTTCGGGCTTGGAGGCAACGATTCCAGGTCGACCTGGTTGGCAAGACGTTGATGTCCTTCAAGGTGCTCAACCTCAAAGAACTGGATTCCGCTGTGCGGAACGAGATCAGCGAGGAGGCGTTGCGGGCGTTCGTTCCGGCCGTCAATGCCGGGAGACTGGCCGAAGCACGGCAGTTGTTGGGACACGCCATCGGATCCATTCGAGGAGATCCCGGCGAAATGGCCCGGCTCAAAAATGCCACGGGATTGCTTGAACAGATCTCTGCGGAGAATACCGGCGAGCCGGAAAAGCCACTGAAGCTGACTCCCAAGGGGAAGGTGGCCCTGGGTGGTTTGGACAAGTTGCTCAAGCGGACCCGGTTCACGCCGTTGTTTCGCGACAAGGCGAAACTGAGTTTTGTGCAGCACAGTGGGGATGACCTGGAGGATCTCGGTCGTTCGCTGTGGATCATTTCCGGTGGGGACATACGACTCGAGACTCCCGCCCGCGCCGGGGCAAGCGGATTCTGGGACAAGTCGGCATCGTTGAAGAACTTTCGCCTGCGAGCGCGACTCTCGGCCGACACGACCACCGGATCCCTGTTGATCGGTGGCCCGGCCAGTGGGCGGTTCGACGGGCTTCAATTGGAGTTTTCTCCCGGTCGCTTCTGCCAGCTCTATCACCGTGGTTCGCGAATGGCCGTCTCCAGCCCGAAACGCACGCCTCCACGAAGTCCGCTGGGGTGGGATCGACTCGAACTGTTCGTCCGCAACAGCCATGTCATCGTGCGTCTCAACGGACAGGCCCTGGTGGATTCGGACATTCCGGGAGGGCTTGAGGGTTTTCTCGGCCTGGACGCCCGGTTATTGCCGGACGGCCCGCCGGTAGCCCGGTTGAGGCTGCTCCGCGTGCGCGTGCGGGTGGAGCAGGAGCGTTAGCTCTGCTGAGCCAACTCGATCAGCAGGTCCGCTCCGGCCTCCAGTGTCTGGTCATCGACGGCAAACGACACACGGATGTGAGAGTCGCTGCCGCTGAAGACCGAGCCCGGAACAATCAGCAGCCCACGTTCGATAGCCCGGTGCACGAATTCCGTTCCGTTCCCGCCTGGCGGTGCGAGGAACAGGTAAAAGGCACCGGCACCCCCTCCGATCTCGAAGTGTCCCGAGAGTCGTTCGACAAGGCGATCCCGTTTCCTGCGGTAGTCGTCGACGTGTTCGGCGATGTCGACATCCAATGCGGCCATTCCGGCCCACTGCACGGGGTGGGGGGCGCAGACGAAGGTGAACTGCTGCAACTTGATCATCTGCTCGATGATCTCTCCGGGGCCGTGGGCGAAACCGAGTCGCCAGCCGGTCATCGAGTGGGACTTGCTGAACCCGTCGATCACCAGCGTGGCCGGGTTTGTCGATGCCGGTGAATGAAATGGCTGGTCGTAACAGAACCGGCTGTAGATCTCGTCGCTGATCAACGCGATGTTGTTGTTTTCGGCCAGTCGGGCGAGCGCGTCGATCGTGGCGGGGGCGTCCATGGCCCCCGTGGGGTTGCCCGGAGAGTTGTAGACGATGACCTTGGTGCGGTCCGTGATCGCGGCAGCGACACGGTCGACGTCGACGCTGAAACTGGGGTAGGTGTCGACGGTGACGGCGGTGCCTCCGGCCAGGGTGACCAGGTGTTGGTACATCATGAAGCCGGGGTCGAAGAGGATCACTTCGTCACCCGGTTCAACCAGGCAGCACAGCGCCAGCACCAGCCCCCCGCTGGTACCACTGGTGACCATCACCCGACGGTCGTGGTGGTCGTGTTGCGAGTCGATGCTCTGCTGCAGGGCTTCGCGGAGGGGAGGGATGCCCGGTGAGGGACTGTAGCCGTTGTGTCCGTTTTCGACCGCATCGGCCAGGGCGCGGCGAATCGGTTCGGGGGTCGAAAAGTGAGGTTGTCCGATGCTGAGGTCGACCGCCTGGTCCAGCCCCGCGGCGAGGTCGAAAATGCGGCGAATGCCGGACGCATCGATGTGGTGCATCCGGTCGGCGATCCAACCGCCGGGGCCGGGGTGGTCTGATTGGGTCATGGCATCGAATCGTGTGTCAGTCGTTACGGGCGATCAGTTGAGACAGCGGGCGGTCTTGCCGATCCAGTATCCGCAGCAGGTGGGCCACGATCAGTAGACGATCCTGGGTGGGTGCGGATTCGCCGCACCAGGTGTTGCCCTTGTCGTCGATCCCCATCACGGCGTCGTGGTCTTTCAGGGCCTGCCAGGTTTCGGCGCGGGACGTGCCCGAGAACGACCGCGGGCGTGCTCCGAGTTGGCGGATGGTCGAGGTGAGTCCGTCGGAGTGACGTTGTGCGAGAACGACAGGTTTTCCCGGGTGGTCGGGCAGGATTCCGTTGGCCAACAGCAGGAACAATGCGGTCAGGTCGATCGGGCGTCCCATCTCGTCAAAAAACAGGGTCCCGTCCCGGTCGTTGCTCCAGGACAGCTTCACGTCGTAGGCAACGGCCCCGGCCTGTCCCGAGTCGTCGTTCGTACCAGCATCGACATGATGGAGTGTCCAGGGAAGTGGTTCGAGCAGTTG
>PBOJ01000013.1 GCA_002724315.1 Planctomycetaceae bacterium
AGGTCCCGGCTCTGAAACCGGCCTGGTCTTTTACGATCCGGCAGCCAAGAAGATCCGTTCGGTCACGGTCAGTTCAGGAGGCACTGTCTTTCGGGCCACGCTGACACCCGTCGGTGACAATTGGCGTCAACACGTCGATGTCACACTTCCTGACGGAACGAAAGGGAAGATCCGCCTCGATTTCATTTATGCCAACGGAGGCAACAATCTGACCATTCACATCAACGGCAGACTTGGCGATGAGGTAATCAAAGACCAGAAGGACATCTGGCGCCGCGTTCGCTCGCCTCAATCGAAGTAGCCGTCACACAGCAAACACGGACCCAGGTCTCAAGCCTCAGTGAGAAGAGAGCCCAGCCGGGTCATTGAGGGCTTTTCAGCTCACCGCACGTCCTCGTCGGGGCCGCGCTGTGTCGGCTTTGGTGTTCTGAGTTGTCCGCTGCGGGCCGCGACCGACTCAGCCCCCCCCATTTGCGAGGTAGGCCTCGGCCATCAGCATGCCAGCAGACAATGACACATGGGAACCAACCCGACCATGACCAAAACTCCAATCCTGACAATTGCAGCCCTCTCCCTGCTGGTTCTTTTGTCCGCTAGCACATCAGCTGGTGAACCACTTGAACTGAGTGCCCGGATAACACGAGTCGATGCCTGCGGTGGCTGGCCATCATTCGTGACACTCAAGGACGGTTCAATCCTGGCTGTTCGCGGTGACCGGGCGAGGACGTCAGCCGATGGTGGCAAGACGTGGTCACGCCCTCGACCGTTCGTCGCTCACCCGAAGATGGGGATCAAGTCGATCCTTCGACTGAACTCCGGCAAGCTCGGCGTCATCCTGGTGCGGGTCGAAGGGATCCCCAACGTCGGACACGACGCAGAGAACTTTCGCCAGATGACCGTCTCGTTCGCCACCTCGGCAGACGAAGGCAAAACATGGTCAAAGGCCGTGCGAATGAACCGGTACAACACCAACGGCTCGCCGCACGTCGACACGTTGATTCAGACTCGCAAGGGAAGGTTGATCCTGCCTGTCCGTACTGGTTTTGCCGCGAGCCGGAAGACTCCGTCCGGTGCTTTCGGCATCGTGAACGGAAAGCGAAGGAAGATTGGTGGACACACGACCTATCCCGAAATGGACATTTCGTTCTGTTACCTTTCAGACGACGAGGGCAAGACGTGGCGTAAAAGCCGGGGGTTCATTTTCGGCTGGGACCACGGCAAGCGGCTCGGCTGCTTCCCGTGTGACGAACCGGTTGTCATCGAACTGAAAGACGGTCGCATCCTGATGATGTGTCGGACCACGATCGGACAACTCTATCGGGTCTACAGCGACGACGGTGGAGAGAACTGGGGACCACCCGAACCGTCGGGACTGGCCTCCGCCTACGCCCCCTGCATGATCCGCCGGATCCCCACCACCGGCGACCTGGTCATCATCTGGAACCAGGCCTCACACGAAGAAATCCGAAGTGGTTACGAGCGAAATCGCCTGTCGATCGCCATTTCCCGGGACGACGGCAAGACCTGGACACGTGGCCGGACGGTCTTTCGGTCCCACCTGCCTGCCGTTGGCCTGCTGAACCCCGGCGAGATCACCGGCCACGTCGCCATCAAGAAGTTTGTCGGTGAAATCCCGACCGACTTCTCATCGGCCGACTACCCCAACATCCACTTCCACAAGGACACGATCCTGCTGCACTACGACCGCAACCTCAAGTTCGGCCCGAAACGTGGCGCTTACTGGACATTGAAAGTGTTTCGCATCAGCGATCTATACGAATGACCGTGGTGTCCTGCAGGCAGCCCATCAACCCCGAACGACAGCCACCCGAAGTGTCTCTCCCCAAACCGTTGGCCAGATCTCCCGTGAAACACCACATGCTGCCGTGCCTTGTGCTGTTGAGCATCCTGGTGGGCGACACCCGCTGCCCAGCCCAGGGTATCACGGTGACGGATCCGGCCGTGGCACGAGTCGACTTGCCGGTGCCGACGCCTCGACTGCCCATCGTCGTGGGCAACGCCAAGCGGTTGTTTGCGGACGACTGGATGATCCAGCACAGCGACAACCTGACCCGCACTCTGCACCAGGTGAAGAAGCACCCGAAGAACCCGCTGCTAACAGCAGTCATGCCGTGGGAGAAGCCGTGCGTTCTGTTGTATGGAGCGGTGATGTACGACCCGAAGCGGGACCACGACCGCTTTCGGATGTGGTATCTGTGCTACACGCCCAAGTTCAACAAGGACTACTCGAAACGGCTGGAGAAATCGGGTCGAATTGCCTACGCCACCAGCCGGGATGGGCTGCAATGGAAACGGCCCAAACTGGGAATTCACCAGTTCCAGGGAAGCCAGGACAACAACATCGTTATCCCCGGCCCGTGGGGCGTTGCCAGCATCCATTTTGACCCCCGGGATCCCGACCCACGGAGGCGGTACAAGGCCCAGGTGCGATACAACGGACACCGCGCGTACTTCTCGCCGGATGGCATTCACTGGAGCGAACAGGGGCGGATGGCCCTGAGCGCCTACGATCGAACGACCATCCACTGGCACCCGACCGAGGGGCGTTGGTTTGCCAGCACGAAGAACTGGTACAAGGTTTCCGGCGAAGAGGACCAGCGGGGCCGGGGTTATTCCGAGAGCACCGACTTTCTGCACTGGAGCCCGGTGACGTTCATGTGCGGCACGTCCCGAGCCTCGGGCGAAATCGTCTACGGACTCGAACCGTTCTACTACGAAAGCCTGTTCCTGGGATTCTGGGATCGATATCGTCACCAACCGCGAGGACTGCTCGACGTGCAACTGGCGGTGAGCCACAACGGACGGCACTGGACTCGGCCAAGTGACCGGGCCTGGATCCCCCTGTCACCGTTGCCAAAAGGATTCAAGCGGGTCAAATCGCCCCGCAGTCCCGAAACCGGAGTCGATCCATTCAATCCGCGTGTGCCCTGGGACTATGCCAACAACAGCGCAAGCATGCTGGGCCCGGTTCGAGTGGGTGACGAACTGTGGATCTACTACAGCGGACGGTCGACCGACCATCGCAGCCGTCCGCACGTCGGCGCGATTGGGCTGGGCACCCTGCGACTGGATGGTTTTTTCTCAC
This sequence comes from Planctomycetaceae bacterium, assembly GCA_002724315.1. Taxonomy (GTDB): domain Bacteria; phylum Planctomycetota; class Planctomycetia; order Planctomycetales; family Planctomycetaceae; genus UBA8437. Next base: position 3,107 of record PBOJ01000013.1, read on the forward strand.
TCAATGCCGGGCGAAAACAAGGCTCGCTGGTCACCCGCCCTCTTCGGCTCACGTACGCCGACCTCCGTGTGAACGCCAACCTGGCCGGCGGCACGATGCGGGTTGCCATCCTCGACAAAGACGAGACGCCGATCAACCAGTTCTCCATCGACAGCTGTGTCCCCCTGACCGGCGACAACGTGCGGCATCACGTTCGCTGGAAGGGGGCCAACAACGCGGCGCCCGTCGTTGGCAAAACGGTTCGCCTGAAATTCGAATGGACCCGGGGAGAACTGTATGCGTTCTGGACCGGCGCCGAACGAAAGTGGAACACACCTGACACAACGACGTGGTCACCCCCTGCATCTCGTTGATTCAACACCCCGCTCACGTCGATCGACAACCTATCATGGGGGGGCACATTGCACCGATCTCTCGGGCAAACGCGTGCCCAATCCCACCTTTGAACAGTCAACGAAAGAGTTCGTGAATTCTCGGAACAACCACATGCGGTGGCCGAACACTGTCGACCATGGTCTCTGCCCCATGAACTGTGTGCACCATCCGGAATCACCACGTCCTGGCACTTTTGGACGTGCGTTGGCGCTGGCAGCCCTGCTTTTGCCATCGCTGGCAGTGGCCCAGGCCAAGCCACCAATGCCAGCAAACTTCGAGTCCCATGTGCTGCCGATCTTTACGGCTCACTGTGCCGAGTGTCACGGACCACAAGCCCCTTTCGGCAGCCCGCATCTGCTGAAACGGGATGACGTCGTTCGGGGTGGACTTTCCGGCCCCGCAATCCGCGCGGGAAACTCACGTCTCAGCACGTCGAATCGGTCGGGTCGGCCAGTGGCTTGCTGCCGTCACCGTTCCGGTTCGCCCGACACGGACATTCGGGCGACCCTCTCAAAAAAAGAAGTGTTTCAACTCTCCCCGACCCTGCTGGTCTGGGGTGGAGAATTCGGCCGATTGCCGCTGGCGCAGAAGGCGGGCAAGCCGGGTCACGACCACGGTGCGAACGGCTTCTCGGTGTTGATGGCCGGAGGTGGCATCAAGGGCGGCACGGTTCATGGAGCAACCGACGAATTCGGCTATCACGCAGTGGAAAACCGGGTCAGTGTTCACGATCTCCACGCCACACTGCTCCACTGCCTCGGCCTGGACCACCGCCGCCTGGTTTTCAACCACCACGGTCTCAACGAGCGGCTCAGCGGCGTCGAGCCGGCCCGCGTGGTCAGAGAGATCCTGAGTTAGGACACGAAATCCGCAACACGGCAGACCCGACCGGAGATGCTGCCCCGACACACAAGAACAAGGCAGAGAAATGAACCAGAATCGACCACTGTTTCCACCGGCATTCGCTGTTGTCGCCGTGTTGTTTCCGCTGGTGGTCTCGGCAGCCACGCCCGCACCCCAGGGCTATCTGGACGCCTCGAAAATCGCCAACACGCCTTTCGATTCCAAGAACGCAACCGCAGCGCTCAGGGCCGCGATCCAATCCGGCGCCGAGAAACTCTGGGTGCCGAACATGGGCGTTCCCTGGTTGATCGACACGATCTCGTTGGCATCCAACCAGGAGATTCTCTTTGAGGACGGCGTTGTGGTGGAATCCAGACCCGGCCCGGCATTCCATGTCGATGGCCAACTCTTCACGTGTTCGGGCCGGAAAAACGTGACACTCAAGGGATACGGCGCGACCCTGAAAATGCGTCGCGATCTGTTCACCGGCGGCAAGCCCTACAAACGCAGCGAACACCGCCACGCGGTCATCCTTTATGCCAGCCGGAACGTGAAGATCCTCGGGCTCACGATCCAGGATGCCGGTGGCGACGGCATCATGATCGGAGGGCTGACCCACAGTTCGTTCAACAAGGATGTGCTGATCAAGGACATTCGGGTCACCAACGCCTTCCGCAACGCCATCAGTGTCATCAGTGCCCAGAACCTGACCATCGACAACGCAGTTCTCATCAACACCAACGGGACCAGCCCGCAGGGGGGGCTGGACTTCGAACCCGACCACGAAAAACAACGGATCGTGAATTTTGCGGTCCGCAACTGCGTCATCATGAACAACAAGCGGCTGGGGATCTTTTTTCCGGTCTCCGGACTGCTGACCGCCAGCCGCCGCGAGCGAGGCCTGCCAATCCGTGGTGTGATCGAGAACTGCACGATCTACAACAACGGCTACCATGCCTTCGGAGGAGGCGTCGACAAGAAGTGGGGTGATGGGTTGTTCATGAAATGGCACCTCGACGGGGTGAAGGTGATCAACAACCTCTTTGTCCAGAACGCCGGTGCCGGCTTCCTGGTTGACGGCTACGCAATCGACCACCTGCAAAGGGCCAGCTTCTGTGCCTTCTGGGGCAACAAGCAAGGCACGCTGGCCGGCCAGGCCGGTCCGGGCAAAGGTTGTGTCACAGACGCCAAGCCGATCTTTGTTTCGACCGATCCCACAGACCCGAACTTCATGCACCTGTCCCCGCGGACATCAAAGAGGATTACCCGAGGTTCATCGACCGGCAGTTTCATCGGCGCCCGGCCGGTCGCGGCCAAATCCAGGAAATGACTCGCGACGACCGGCCGGCAAACTCTCTCGGCAAGATCGTCTGCCGAACCCCGCCAACCAACACCGCACTCCCCTTGGCATCGTGAACAGCGGTTCCCTTTGAGTGGGATTTGGCTGAGTTGCCGCAAGCCCATTCCATCGGTCACGACGAGGGTCGCCGCTTGTCGAGGGCTCCGGGTTTCATCCCGGTTCAGTCCGAGTTGTCGGACCGCGGAGGTGAACTGACGAACGTCACCTGTCCGAATCGGTGAGGAGTGTGAAACGACGGTTTCGGTGTGTCGGCCCGGGACCACTGGCTGTACTGCATGTTCGTGTCGCCGCCGTGCCGGTTGAGGTTCAGATTCCAGCGGTCACCCGACCGCAACGACTTGCGTTTCATGTACTTCGCGAAATTTGCGATCGGAATCGCCACCTCACAGGTCCACGACCGGTCCTTGTCCGAATCGTCGTTCAACGTCCCCCGAAAAGTGCCGGCGATGCGGACTCCTGCAGCAGCCCACGGCACGCTGGGCTTCTTCGGCCCATTNGCCCGATGGCCGTCNATGTATGCCCCTCGNACGTTCCACTCGANGTTGAAATANAACTCGGGNCGATCGGGATCCGGTGCCACCATCACCTCAAAACANTCGTCCCGCGCAACCGGNTCGTCATGATTCTTGTANCGGGCGGTGATGTANTCGTCCTGGCAGATGTGNCCGACGTAGAGGTACTTGTCGTCCCACAACAACTTGGCAACGGTCTGTTTNTTCTTNCCNCTNTTCCACCAGGTGAAATGAAACGGTCCCATGTTGGCGGCCTCATGCCACGCCGCTTCATCCATCCGACCGTCCAGCGTGATCGGGGTGGATGCACGAAGGATGTCGTAGGTTGGCCGCCGAAACCTGTCCGTCTTCCCAGGTTTGGGGCGAGTGGCAGAGGCTCGAACTTGGGCGTTCGCCAACGGGCTCTCTCCCACTACGGTCTTACCGACCAGCAGTTCGTAGGCTTCGACGTACTTCGACCACCCTGCGACAACAAACCACAGGCAGCAGCAAGTGATCAGGATGTTTTGCGTTCTGTGAACCATTCGCACACTATCCCTCCGAAAGCTCAGCCCTGGCGATCACCCAATCAACGCCCCGGCTCTCTCGTTGTCAACACGGCGGTCTTCTCTTCGACAATGGCACCCGGATTCAGACACCTTCTTCGGGCGTCGACGGAGTCCATTCAAATTGGTAGTCATCACCCAGTTGCTGACGTGTCAGGTTGACGATTTCCTGTGTGTGCCCGCCGAAGTGCGGAATCGAATCGAAGATGGCCCCCAGCGCCGTCAACTGAAAGCCCTGGATCCTCAGTGGACGCAAAAGACCGTCTGCCGTGATCCCGTTGAGTGCCTCACGGGACGCGTCAACCGTCCGATCCAGCAGGCCCAGCAACTCGTCTCGAGAAATCGGACCTCGCTCGGCAAATTCCCTGCCCCGCTCCCGGGTATCGGTCTCGCCCCCCACTCCTGACACAATCCACTGGCGAAGGTTGCCCGCCAGGTGGAGAACCAGGTTGCCGATACTGTTCATCGATTCAGCCGGACGCCACCACAACTGTTCATCGGACAGCTGAGCAACACAGTGTCGGATCTTCCCGACACTGGCCTCAAGCCGCCTGTCGGTTTCGGTGGCAATGGCTGTAGCGAGTTCGTTGGCGTTCATGAGCTGCCGTCATAAGACAAGTCGAAAGCAACCACCCCCGGTGAAAGGGAGCCTAAACGAACTTCGTTCCCGCCCGTGACTCTTCCAGGTATTCCACAGGAGCCGCACCAAGCTCTCGACGGAGAAGTCCGATCGACCCGATGTGAATGTGCTCATGAAATGCCAGCCACTCGAGCGATCCACCTTTCAGGTCAAAGATCGGATGGTGGTCAAATTGCGGGTCATCGAACACGACCGACTCGTCCAGCACCTCATCCGGCATCGCCCGGGTCTCGGTCAGAGTTTGCTCGTGCACACTTGCCAGCACCGACAGCAAGTCGGGCGGAGACGGATAATCAGCCGCTTCGCCTGACACCTGGGATCCATAGCCAAACAGGTCGCGGTATTCGCTGGGAATCAACTCCTCGTCGCCGTCATGTGCGCCCCGGACCAACAACAGTCCGAGGAAGTACCCGGCAATGGCCATGTGACCGACATGCCACGCGACGTGAGTCACGCCCGTGGGCATCTCGAACCACTGTTCATGCGGCACACGTTCAATCATCTGCAATGACAACACGCGAGTCCGTTCCAGGTTGTAGATGATTCTCGGCTTACTGAATTCAGACATGGCTTTCCCTGGGATGTTGGTTCCTACGGCAGTCTGCGGCACGATACCGCTGACAACCATTCAAAGCCAGCCGGTGTCCCGAGACGGCCATATACTGGCATCGAGCCGGGCCTGGAAAATCTGTCCAGGTGGTGGATCGTGCGACAGCCCGTGCAGATTCCAGGCCGATCGACGCTTCTGGACAACGCTAACTGGCAAAACCCGGTGTCGCCCGAGTGCGGCCACGTTCCTGGTTGGTCTGCATGTCACCCTCGGATTCGCTGTCATCGACGTCGCCCCACGAATCGAGGCCCAGCAGCTTTCGTCCCAACGGTGACAACGCAGCGGTCGTTCCGTGCTGTTGTTCCCAATCGCGAGGATCACCAGGAAACGGATTGCCGTCGGGAGCGATCCGATGCATCCACGAGTTGATCCGCCATTGCCGGGCCTCGTCGTTGTGCTCCTGGGCCGGCGACATCGAAATGTACTGCGCCAACCGCGGACGGTCCGACTGGTTGGGACTCACTCCATGTGGCAACTGGCTGTTCCAGATCAACAGGTCCCCGGCACGAGTTTCGATGGTTTCCACCTCGAGTTCCGCCAGGTCCGGACGATGCGGATTTCGATCGTCGGGCTGTGTCTTGACCCACTCGGGAAAATGCTTCGGCATTCCCGGAACACACTGAAAACCACCTTGTCCGGCCACGGTGTCCGTCAGGCTCAGTACGCCTTGCACATCAAACGGCAACGGATCAACCGACGTGTCGATGTCCCAGTGAATGAATCCATGAAACTCAAATCCCGGCCGGTTGGGCACATTGAGATTCGCGCGGTCAATCGTCACCCACAGTTTTTCCGTCTCCCAGATGTCGGCAAACGCACCATGAATTTTCGGGTGCTGCCGATTCGCCCACAGGGCCGGGTGGTTGTACATCTCAACCATGCCCGAACCGTTGAGCTCCGGCATGCCGTTGAGTCGATCCGGTCGCCGATACCAGGTGTCGGGATTCTCTGGATCCATCTCCTGAAAGGCCCAGATGGCGTCAATGACCGCCTGCAGGTTTTCCGGCGGAACGGCATCGTGAACAACAACGAAGCCGAAGTCTTGCCAGAATTGCATCTGCTCATCAGACAGGATTTGCATCCGTTTCTTCCCCACCATCTCGAACTTTTTTCAGCCCGTCTGACAGTAAACCGTCACAACACATGCCTCCACCCACTCATGGTTTTCGAGGCACCACCGACCTTTCCAAGCCCCGATTCTGCAGGCGTCAGAACTTCGGCAGGATCTTGACCTGTTCACCGAGTGGCAAGTCCATGAACCGCTCGAATTCGGTAACAAAGTCCGCTGAGCTTTGGCCGAACGTCTTTCGGAAGCACTTCTCCCAACCCAGCTTCTGGACATTGGGATGAAAGGACTTCAGCAGCACATCGGCCCCGTGCTGGTGCATCAGGTAGGCAATCGCCCATCCGCCACTGTCATAGGCCAGTTGCCTGCACTTTCCGTCATACGATGACGGCAACAATGTCGGGCACGCTTTTCTGTGCTGCTGAACGGACGCCATCTTGTTTGTCATGCGTTGCTGCAGAGTTTGCCAGGGATGCGACGAATTTCTCCACTTCGGCAGCTTCCCGGATGCCCACAGCCTGGCCGAGTTGATTTCTGCCATCGCAACCGCCGACCCTTCGATAAACCAAACCGGGCCCATCAACTCGCGACGACGTTTGTGATCCTTCGTCTGGATGAATGCATTTTGAATCGAATGCCAGTACTCGTGCAGAATCGTGATCTGCTCATCCTCACCGGCAATATTCAAAGCCCCGGCAAACCCCAACGGCAACGACGACGTCATCCTGTGGAAACCCCACTCCGCCCCGCCGTTGTGACCGGCACTCCCTTGCGGCCGGCCCGTTGCCAGCGCCTTGGCGCCGATTTCCTGGTAGGTGAGAAATCCGTGATCCTTGTTCGTGCTGTCGCGAAGACAATCTCGCCTGGTCATGTGGCCCCTGGCAACGCGACGTCGGCAAAAGGCAGACGCCAGTTCCTCAGCTGCCGCACGGTCTGTCCCCAGGACCCAGTATTCGAATCGCCCGGACGATCCCCAGGTGTCTACCGCGACGGCCAGCGTGTCCTTGACCGCTTTCTCCACCTTCTTTGAGACATCAGACGCAACAAACACTTCTGTCTGGTTCCCCCGCTTGATACCGAAGAGGTTCGCGGAGGGAGCCGCGTTGTCCGGGACAGCCTCCTGGCACGTTGCGACACTGCACACCAGCAATGGAATGGCAACCGCAACACTCGTCGGCCATTTGCGCATATCCGCTCTCAAGACTTCGACTATCTCACGACCAGCATCACCTGCGGTGACCGGTGTTTGAGCATCCTGCAACCCGCGAACGGCTTCAAAGCAACTCGCGAATCGGTTCACCGGAAGGCAGCAGTGGAAGCGGGCGGCCACGGTGATCGACCATCATCGCACCCGGGTCGATTTCCAGGAACCGGTATACGGTGGCGATGAAGTCGTTCGGATCGAGAATCCGCTCGGCCGGGTATTCGCCCTTGTTGTTCGTTTGGCCAATCACTTGTCCCATCTTCCAGCCTCCACCGGAAACCAGAATCGACATCGCCCCCGGCCAATGGTCTCTACCGGGCCACATGGGGGTCTTCGCGCGGCCCATGTTCACCTTCGGCGTGCGGCCGAATTCTCCGGTTGCAATCACCAGGACACGCTTGTCGAGTCCCCGTTGAAAGACATCCTCGATCAGCGCCGTGAGGGCCTGGTCGTAGACCGGCAGACGGCTCTTCATGGCATCGAAAATGTGTTGCGCATCACCGTGGTCATCCCACGTCGGAAACTTCCGGGAGATTCGGCCCCAGTCCAGGGTGACCATGCTGCAGCCGGCTTCGACCAATCGGCGAGCCAACAGCGCACTGTGTCCCATGGTATTGCGGCCATAGCGGTCGCGCACGGCGGCAGGTTCGCGAGCCAGATCGAATGCGTCCCGCGTTGCCGATGAACTCAGCACCTGCACCGCACGTTGCTGAAAGCGGTCACTGGCCTCGATCAGCCGATTGGAATCGACGTCTCTCCGTAGCCGGTCAAACGCATTCAACAGTTCCATCCGATCGTCCAGCCGATCTGCCACCTGCTCATTAACAGCAAGATTTTCCACAGAAAATTCCGGGTCCAGCTGATCGAAATCTGGACCAATCGGAAGCTGCGCCATCTTGGGCGTCAGCAGGTCAACCACGAACGGCCCCGCCGTTGGTCCCAGGTACGCCTGCCCGCCACCTTTCAGCCTCGCCCTGTTGGACACGAATTGTGGAATCCCGGACCGGCTGGTTTCCTCTCGCATACTGCCAACAATCGCGTCGAAGGTCGGGTGATCCGAGACGCTCGCGCTGATGTTGCGTGGAGTGCGTCCTGTCAGAAATCGGCCCGCGGCTCCCGGATGGTCAGGCACCTGGTGGGCGACCGAACGAATCACGCTGAACCGATCGGCCAGTTCGCAGTGTCGTGGCAGCAACTCGCACACATCCAGCCCGGGAACTCGCGTGGGAGTTGGTGAGAACTCCCCGCGATACTCTCGCGGAGCGTCGGGCTTCATGTCGTACGTTTCCATGTGACTGGGGCCGCCCTCCAGCCACAGCAGAATCACGGCCGTGTCGACAGTCTTCGCCGCGCCGGCAGACGCGCGCAAACGGAGCAGGTCAGACAGTCCCAGTCCTCCCAGCAACAAAGAACCGACCTGCAGGACACTCCGGCGAGAGCGTCCAACGGCGGCTGGCTGCCCATGGCCAGAGGCGTTGTCAGTCATCCACTCTCCGTCCACAGTTGTTCCGGCCTGGTAAAGCACGCGTGGGTTTCATGGTGGTGTCCAATTCGGACGGAATCAATGCTGCCACCCACAACACGACACCATGAGCCACCGATCTGGCGCACTATCGATCTGAAACTGGTTGAAGTCAATACGCCATCGGTGGACATTTTGTCCCGGAGGCAACGGCCCTGCCCAACTGGCAGCGATCGACACGCTGTTGAACAGTTCGCTGATGCGGTGCCAGGCGGCCTATCGATCGCCAACAATCCTCAGCGCCTCCATCAGACGCACGCGTCCCTTGATTCCCGCAGCGTACGACTTCTTGACGACCCGCATCACGAGTTGATGCGTGGCCCCCGGCCGGACCCGCTTTGTGAGATCGACAGCCTTGGGCTTGTCCCACGGAGCGGCCGGTGTCTTCCCGGCGAGCTTTCCATCTATCCAGATCTCGGCCGCTCCGTCCAGCATGTCGAACAGCAACCACAGGTCCTCTTTGACCTTCTTCGGGACCGTGAACTTTGTCGTGTACCAAGCGGCACCATGATGCCGAATGCCCTGGTTCGTCCAGAAGTCATCGATCCGTATGTCCTGCCATGGCTTCGCAGAAAACCGGACGGAACCAGGCCAGCCTTTTTTCACGCCATGGTCGTCGGGATCCGTACGGAATCGCCAGACCACCGGAAGCACAAGCCGTTGTTTGCCCCGCAGGGCCTCAAACGGCGGACGGTACCCGTTGTTCTTGAGACGGTCGATGAACGGACCTGTCGCCGCCATCGGATACGGCAGGTTCATCCCCCGAATCATGGCAAGAGTCTCGGTCTGCAGCCTGCGAAATCGATCAAATTGTTTCGCAGTCACCTTCGGGGCCGGAGTGTTCTCGACCTGGGTGATCACAAACGTGTTCAGTGACACCTGGACCAGCTTCAGCCGCAATTGCACCGCGGGATCATCGGTCTCTCGCTTGGCCTTATCGAGCAGATCCTGCATGTCACGAATCACCTGCGGATCAAATTGCGCAACCCACCCCCCCCAGACCATATGGCCCGGGTGGTGTGCGAGCCCGTTTTCATATCGTCGGTAATAGGCCAGCATGGTGTTCGCAGCATCGCCGAACAGATCCCGGCAGAACTCCCTGGTCAACTCGTCGACGTCCGAATCGATGTCCCACATCAGGCGAGCACGGATGTAGTGAAACAACGCAGAACCGGCCCACACACCCTGGCTCTCGCCCGACAGACCAATCACGCCGTTACGATGCAAGAACCGGAGCAGCTTCTGATAGTGACGGAAAAATCCGGTTGGAACGTGGATGTGCCGTCCGGTGGGCGGGTAGTCATAGAAAACAACTTTGCCGCGCCGCGACCAGTCCTCGACCCACGCTTTCAGGCGCACGTTGTTTGGGCAGGCGGGATCGTCGATATCGTGCTTCAGGCAGTGATCGCTGTAGGCGAACTCGACCACCACGTTCTCTTCCAGCTTCAATTTCGGATCGCGGGGCGGCGCAACCGTGGAACCGTACGCGTAGAAGCTGACCAACAAGTCTCGGCGTTGCCTGGCCACCTGCCGGGCAACGCGATTGGCGAACATCGCATACCGCTGGCCGAGGGGGCCGGTGCCGTGCTGGTTCTTCGGGTCGTTGGGATAGGCGTCATAGACATCGTTGGCTTTCCACGTGCTACCAGGGCCGTCCATCGCGCGACAGGCCCCGCATTCGCACCAGAAGGTCGGCTCGTCGTTGTGACCGATCGACATCATCCGCCAGTTGGGGCTTTCATGTCCCTTGTACCCTTCGGCTGAGAACCGGATCACCTCACGGGCAACGTGATCGACGACTTTTCGATTGGACAGACAGGCCTGCACGCGACGGCCATCCCGGTACTTCCACGTCCGCTGACCGCCGACCAGGGGATACCAGTCAGGATGCGAATCGAACCGCTTCTTGACCTTTTCGACGGTCGATGGCTCAGCACCAGACGGAACGAACCAGGCCAGGGTGTGCCCGGATTGCTTCTCCCGTCCGCGGCCCAGTGAATCTGGATACAAGATGCACGTGTCTCCGGTCGTCAGTGCGTTGACGCCGTTGCGTGTCGCCCAGTCACGAAAGTGTGGCCCCGGCATCACCGCCGTCATATGCCAACCGCGGTCAGGAAAGGACGGCGAGTGCTTCTTCGGTTTGCCGGACAGCTCAAGCGTTGCCCGCTTCGGGATATGCCGCCCGACCTCCAGCTTGTGGTACGTCACTGGCATGTACCACCGGCACCCCTGGTCACGGAGAAACTCGAAAGTCGCGAACAACGTGCCTTGCGTTCCCTGGCCAAGGATGGCGATGTCGCCTTCACCGTATCCGACGAAAATGGTGTCCGTCGGCCATGAGTCGGGGTTGTGACGAGCGAGATTGGACCGCGTACGGCCCAGGTTGATCCCGCGGCCACCATTGGCATTCCCGGCAGCCGCCGACTCCTTGATCACCGATACGGATCGTCCGGTCATCAAGGCGATGTTGGCAACCAGTTCGTTGGCCGCGTGACGTTCTGCCGCCGTTTCACGATCGGGAATGACAATCCTCCTGATCGCACGATCAACCTGGACGCCGGTCGGCGGTTCAGCTCCGCAAAAGGATGCGGAGCACAAAACTGCCAGGACTGTCACCGCGACTGATGTCATCAGACGATTCATGTGTCTGTGCGTCTCTTTGATGTCTTCTTGATGCCGGCAAACGCAAAGCCAAGAGAACTGACAATGGCCTTCCGCTCCACGAGGTATTTTCAGTTTCTTCGGCCCCAACGGCGAAAATGGATGGGCGATCAGGACTCGCACCACGGCTCACTCAATCCCGGTGAGCCACAATCGTGACCCCCGCATTGCCCAGCGAGGCCAACAACGCATCCCGGTCCTGACAATTGAACGTGTACCCAANCCTTCTCGGCAACTGCGCGTCCCCAGCGTGCATAGCATGCGCCGGCGACCAANCCCGAANCCACAAAGANNNAGNCAAACCAGGGCCTTTCGCTTTCCGAGTACATCAGGATNCTCTCGTCCGGTATCTGTTCAGGACCGCAAAGCAACACCTGACCAAGATACGACGTCAGTGTAGCGAGATTCCGTTATATTGAGCCCGGTGCGGTGACAAACTGACAGCCAACTTCGGACGACGTGCAGGCAATTGACGCTGCCGCGTGGCAGAACTGCAGGACAACCGTCGAGCCTTCCCCCTTTTTTCGGCTACGAAAAGTTACAGGAGCTCTCGCATGAGAGTCACTTCGCGTCCCCGCATGTCGTTCGTCGTCGTCATCTGCTCGCTCGCCATTCCCTCAACGGCATGGGCCGACAAGGTCGATTTGCGTCCCAACGGCACCAGCGATCGTATCGCTGTCGTATCCAAAGACCACGTGACATACCTACCCGCCCGGCGAATCGAACTGGTCAAGAGTGTTCCGGGGTCCGGGCATGCCCGCTACATCCGCCGAACGTCCAACGGTGACTTGTACGTCACGGGGGCGGGCCTCGAGGGCACCCTGCTGCATTCCAGGGACGGCGGATCGACCTGGAAATCGAAGTCGTACTCGATCGAGAACATGCGGTTCATGTCCGCCTTCACCATCCTGCGTGATGACACGTTCATAATTGTGTTCATGCCTCCGGGCAAGCATCGGGTCTTGATCGCGCACTCCGGGGATCTCGGGCGAACCTGGTCCGTCACGCAGCCGAAGATTGACCTGGGCCCCTACACCGAAGCGTATGCCTACAACTCCGATCTGCTCGAACGACCCGACGGTGAGTTGTTGTTAACACTCGACCTCCGCGCCGGGCCTGACGCGATCAACGACGAAGACGGCAACCCGCTACCCTTGGTCCTGAAAGGATCTTTCCCGCACCTGTTTCGCTCCAAAGACGGAGGAAAGACCTGGCGGGAACAGAGCCTGATCACCATGTACGGTGGCGAGGCCCATTTGCTCGAACTTCCCGACGGAAACTTGCTTCAGTGCGTCCGCAAACAGCGATGGCACCGCCTGCCGGGTGACCCGGTCAAACCGATGGATGCCAAGCTTCTCTCCGGCTACCGGCCAGAGTTTGACAGCGAGGAACGACGCAAGGAGAACAGCGAAGGGACCAACCGGGTCAAGAACATGTTCATTGGCGAGTCGCGTGACGGGGGTCACACCTGGACCGATGAGCGACAGGTGACATCGTTCCTGCAATGTTCCGGCGACATGGCGTTGTTGCCCAACGGCACGCTGGTACTTGAGTTCCTTCACCGTTATCCCGACGACGTGGCAAACACCGGAATCCGCGCGAGGATCAGCGACGACACCGGAAAAACCTGGCGAGACGAGACCTACATTCTCAGCCAGGGCAACAGTAAGGACATCGACAGCGGATCCTGTTATCCCGGCACCATCGCCATGCCCAACGGGACGCTGATCAGCATTTGTGCCAACTGGGTCAACGGCCGAACGCGACTGGAAGCCGTCCACTGGAAACCGCTCTCTGCGACAGCCAGGCGGGCGAAAACACCACCCCGGAAAAAGTCCAGGACCTTCGTCAATTCCCTCGGCATGAAGATGATCGAGGTGGAAGCCAAGCCTTTTGATTCCTGGACACCGGACATGACTCGCTACAACCGCTTGCCGCTGTCCGGCCAGGCACCGGACGTCGCGTTCGCGCTGAACCGGCCTCGGGTTCCGCTCCGTGTGGCAATGAAGGGGGATTATTACCTGGGCGAGTTTCCCGTGACCAACGGGATGTACCGCCAGTTTGTCGAAGACACCGACCACCGGAAGCCACAGGGAAGACTTGTCGACTTCTTTTGGCTCCACAAGAGCGGTGCTCCGTGGGACATGAAAGGTTTCGACGGCAAGAACCTGCCGGTGACTGGTGTCAACAACCAGGACGCCGTGGCCTTCTGCAAATGGCTGTCCAAGCGGGAAGGACGAACCTACCGGGTGCCACGCTACTACGAGTTCGAATTCGCCAACCGAGCCGGGACCGACCAGCGTTTCTGGTGGGGCGAGCAACCCGACGTGCGGAAAATGAACTTTGGCAGGTCGCTGATCGGACACCCCACCCCGGTGGGTTCCTATCCGCCCAACCCGTGGGGGTTCTACGACCTGCACGGAAACGTATGGCAGTACTGTATCAACGACGGTCGGACCGACTCACATGGACGTGGCCGATGGGGAGGCTGGGGCAGCGCGTTCAACTCGCCGTCTCGAATGACAGGTGCCGACGCCTGGAGCAATTTCAACGAGGGCCCGAACCTGATGCGGCTCCTCAGCGCCGGATTCCGCCTGGCGTGCGACGCCGACCAGGGAACAGCCCGCCCCCGTGACCTGAAGAAGCCGACAATCGTGGCGGCCGGCAACCGGGGACAGGAGCTGCCGGAACTGGAAGTCACCGTCGGCAAACGGATTGACATGGGCCCGATTCCGACCAACGCGGCCTTCTTCATGGCCACGGCCAATGGCACCTGGATCCTCAACAACAAGCGTTCGGCGGATAAGGGCAAGACCTGGCAGGCGTGCGAACCGATTGGCGAGGCATTTTGCCAGTTGCGCGATGGCACGATCATCTCGATGCCCAACGGGGGCTCGCCCGAAACCCGGTTGAATTTCCCGGATCCGCTCAGCGGGAAATCGACACTGCCGGTTCGGGTGTCGACCGATGACTGGAAAACGGTCAAGACATTCCGAGCCAGTTTCCAGGTGCCGTTGGCCAGGTTCTTTTACCCGGTACGAGGACTGATCGAACTCGACGACGGCCGTTTGCTGATGACGATGTACGGCCGCATGCATGGCGACCGGATCCGCGAGGATTCTCCGGTCGGCTTCGAGCTGCGGACTCCCTGGATCAAGACGCGGGTCATCGTCGTCCAGTCGAAAGACCGAGGCAAGAGCTGGCAATATCTCTCAACGGTGAGCTACAACCCTCAGCTGGGTTTCGAGGGACAGAACGAAAGCGATCTGATCCGTTTGCCCAGTGGGCTGTTGGCCGTGTTCATGCGGACCGGCATCCATGGTTACGTCGACAAACACGGCCGCAAGAACCTCGACCAGCCCCTGCTGGTGTCCTGGTCGGCCGACAACGGCACCAACTGGAGCGACCCGCAGCGAATCCACGTGGGTGACCGCTTGATCGCCGGCATTTATCCCCGCGCTCTGCTGACCAAACAAAACGTGTTGGCCGTACTCCGCTGCCGGCCGGATGGCAGCGTGATCTTCAGCCCCAACGGCGATGGCGGATTCTGGAGCGACGAACACATCTACTATCGACCCGGCAATGGTCCCCGCCATGCCGGCATGCAGGACATGGCTCTGATTGGTCCCAACACAATGCTGGTTGTTGACGTGGTTCACAAAGGCGCCTGGCGAGTTGAAGGCGTGCCGATCACCGTCACCAAGAAGGCGAGAAAGGTCGAACGGCCGCGTTGATCGGCCTATTCCGGGTGTCGCGGAACCGGCGTCCGTGATCGCCGAAGAGTGCCCGGTTCAGGTCCGGCACAAAATCCAGCAGGCTGAACGTCGGGGCTGCTATAGTGGCGAGGCTGGAAGGCTGCTGAGGTCAAGCGATGTCCATTTTACGAGCGGGTGTTTCGCGGCGGAGTTTTCTTGGCGCCAATCTCGCGATGGGTGCGGCCGGAATCGCGAACACGCACCACCTCAACCGCTCTGCGACCGCCGCACCTGCAAAACGCCCTCCTGCACCCGCCAGGGCGGTCATTGTCCTGCTGCAGGAAGGGGGCATGAGCCAGCTGGAAAGCTGGGACCCCAAGCCGTCTGCTCCCGCAGAAATCCGGGGCAGTTTTTCGACGATAGCCACAACGCTGCCCGAGTTTCGGATTGGCGAACACATGCCCCGTTTGTCCAGGCAGACAGGCCTGTTCAACGTGGTCCGCAGCGTCTACATGGACAACGCACGCCGTGACCACAGTCCCGGTCTGCACTGGGTCCTGACCGGATACGACAACCAGGCCGCCGGCGTGTCCCTCCAGAAAGTCAATCACCTTCCCTCGGTCGGCGCCGTGGTGGCACACCAACTGGGGACTACCACTCCCGCCGGTGTCCCCAATTTCGTTGCCATTCCCAACGCCAAACAGCTCGGCAACCGTGTTCGCTACACCGGCCCGGTCCATTTGGGGGCCGCGTGTGACGCTTTCGACTCGGGTGTCGTCCCCGAAACGGCCACGGGACGTTATCGCACTCCCAAAGGCCTCACGCTTCCAGACGATGTCTCTGCTGCTCGTCTGCGCGGCCGCCGGCAGCTGCTGGCGGCTTTCGCCGGCCGACAGAGTTCCGCCTCGCGACTGGCCGCCGCAGAGAATTTTGACGCGTTTCGACAACAATCATTCGAACTGCTACTCGGCCAGCAGGGACAACAGGCATTCGACCTGAACAGTGAATCGCGATCGGTTCGGGAAATGTACGGAGCCCATGCGATGGGCCAGGGCACCTTGCTGGCACGCCGCCTGGTGGAAGCCGGCGTGACGTATGTGCTGGTCAACTATTCCCGAAACAACTCCTGGGACACACACAACAACAATTTCAAGACCCTCAGGAACACCCTGTTGCCCCCCATGGACCAGGCCGCTTCTGCCCTGCTCGTTGACCTCGAACAACGAGGCATGCTGGACGAGGTGCTCGTGCTGATGATGGGGGAAATGGGACGGACACCGCGAATCAACAAGAACAGCGGCCGTGATCACTGGCCCGACGTGTTTTCCCTGCTGGTCGCCGGTGGTGGTCTGACACGTGGCCAGGTCCTCGGTTCGTCATCGCGGCATTCCGAGACACCGCTCGAGCGGCCCGTGCACTACCACGAGATCCTGGCAACCCTGTATCACCAACTGGGGATCGACCACCACCAGGCTGTTTACGACGACCTGAACAGGCCCGTCCGTATCATGCCCGAGTCAGAACCCGTGGATGAATTGTTGGCGTGACCAGGCCTTCCCGCTCGCCGGACCTTCCAGGGTCCGGCTGATCCTGGCAGTGACAATCGTCCACGCAAAATCCAAGACAAGTGAATGGACCACGTTTCCGCAGGCCGGTCCGAGCCAGAATTAGGATGAGACTGTCATGACACCCGAAACTCCGCATGGAGTGGCCGAGACACCGAAGTCCACAACCCCGCCATCGGAGACCGAGGTCTCCGCACAGCCCCCCCGAAATCCACTCTGGGCCACGTGGCCTCCACTGCTGTTGATCCCGTGTCTGCCCTGCGGTTTGCTGGTCTACAATATGGGTCCACTTGGCGCACTAGCTCTTCCCTGCCTGGGTTACATGGGGGCTTGCGTGTTCATCGCACCCGCACAACTGGTGTACGGGTTGATCTTGGCATCCCGGAAACAGCCCCGTGCGAATTTGCACATCGGGTCGGCGATTACCCTGGGATTTCTGCTGCTATTAGCATTCTTCGTGTTGAATGTGGTGAACTCGGCGGGCGGAGTCATTTGATCTGTGCGTCAAACGGACCAGAGTCTGGCCACGGCTCTCGGCCAATCTCAGGCAGGACATCCCGGCAATTGTTCGCCGGGTAGACGCAGCCGTGTCGATTGTCGAAAGCCCGTCGCGGAACGTGTGACCGACGAGGGTTCCGGGCACGCCGGCCGTCTC
This sequence comes from Planctomycetaceae bacterium, assembly GCA_002724315.1. Taxonomy (GTDB): domain Bacteria; phylum Planctomycetota; class Planctomycetia; order Planctomycetales; family Planctomycetaceae; genus UBA8437. Next base: position 20,360 of record PBOJ01000013.1, read on the forward strand.
TATCTCTTCCGCCGCCGCGAGCGAACCCGATTGGGAACGGGCACTTCCGTCTTCCACGTCTTGCCACCACGGCGGCCGTTGCGAACGTGGAGCCCGTGACTCTTGGACCGTCGAGTGAACGTGTCCGCAGCAACGACCAAGTCTCTCTTCAGATCCTGCCTGGAGACACTCGCGCCGATCATCTTGATCATTCGACCACTCATGCCGTAGACACCTGGTTCGATCACCAGGATCCCGGGTTTCATGGTGGCGCCGGAGACCATTTTCAGATCGGCGAATTTCGTGGTGGATGCGTAAATGAACTTGCCCGCCAGCGTTTCGTCCCAAATCACGCTACTCAATTTTGAGTTCAACTGATCCACGTCTTTCTTGTTCTTGCCAAAGACAACGACACTGGGAAGACCATCACAACTCGCCACGTTGATTCCGAGGCGAACACTCTTCATTCGCGGGACGGCCAGATCCGGATCGCTGCTGGTCGTTTTCCGGGAAAACTGCCTGGCGATCAATTCCAGGTCCGCCGCCATCGCGGCCGAATTCTCGTAAACGAAATTCGGACCTCGCCGGCTACGCCTGAGTTGTCTTTTTCCGCCAGGTGACAAGATGCAGAAACCGAAATTTCTCAGATCCGCCGACGGAGATCGGAGAAAAGCCCACTTCAGGAAGCTCGCTTCCTCCTTGTCCTCATAGGTTGCCGTGCGAATACAGACAAACTCTCGAGAAATCTTGATCAGTTGTTTGTTGGACAAGAAACTCCTGTCCATATTTTGCTTACCCGGTCACCACATGCCCGGAACGCCCCCACATTGTGGCGCTGCGGTAATGAACAGAACCGGTTTCCCAGTTCGTTTCGACTCTGCCAGGCCTTCTGAGAGCACGCCATACCACGCGATACCGGAAACGACTTTCCTGCTATTCGGCACACTGCCGCCATAGGAGGCTCCAGTCGGCGGTGCCAACTGAGCCGTTGCGGATGAGGACAACATCCCAACAGCCAGTGCCACGGACAAAGACAACCGGCAACAACATCCTGCTGTTGAATTCATGATTCACTTTCTGTCCGAGGATTCTCGTAGTAGATCGTACGATCCAAACGACTGTCGGTGAACAGGCAGACATCCAGATCACGCGGTAGGCAACGGCGGCTTCCGCTCGAAACGGGACACCACACGGGTCAATAACCTTCCCGGAATAGTGAGGTTTCGCGGAAATCCGCGAGATTTCGGAGAACTCCTGATCGAGGAAAGAGCATTCCGGCCCTCAGCAGGCCCGGGTTCCGGTGCCACAGGTGAGCCGTTCACCGCCTCACCGTGACCTTGTGCTTGATGCCAGAGAGCCAATCCCGGTGGAACAAATAAATTGCTCCACTCTCCCCGCCGACCATCAGGTCCAACCGCCCGTCGGCGTCCCAGTCATAGCCCGCACCGTGGCCTTCGTGGTGCGTGACCGAAATGGGATTCCCGTCGGGGTCCATGAACTTTCGTGGCTTCCTGAAAACAGGCCTGGCGTCGGAGCCGACGTTTTCCAGAAGCCAGTTGTAGTGATTCCCCGCCACGATCAGGTCGCAGGCATCCGACCCGGTCCAATCACATGGCCAGAGTGTGATGTTGCCGTAAGGAAGGAAGTCCCGGGTGGTTATCTCCTTGCCGTCCTCGTAGCGGAGCGGGATGCCCGGCTCGAGCATGGTCAATGCGTTCGCCGATCCTTTTTTGCCTTGATGAAAAAGACAGATGGCGTCGGAAGGGCCAACAGCCACCAGTTCCGGCCG
>PBOJ01000014.1 GCA_002724315.1 Planctomycetaceae bacterium
CCGGATGTGTGGCCTGTGACGGCGGTGCGGGTTGTTCACCGGGGTGGGCCCGGCTTGTTGCCAGAGCCACCCGGGCTGGCTAACTTGAGTGGATCGCCGATGGGTGAAGGGAATCTTTGAGATTCGTTGCCTCCACGTCGGCCTGGGAGGACTGCAAGGGACCTGCTGCCGATCGTTCTCGATCACCACGCCCGAACCGAACTGTTCCGGACCCGTCACGATGCTGACGCTGTTGATTGCCGTCGGGGCCTTCGTCGGCTACCTGGTGGCCTACCACACCTATGGCCGCTGGTTGTCCGGCAAGATCTTCAATCTCGACTCCGAGGCGGTGGTTCCCAGCCGCGAACTGGAGGACGGTGTCGATTTCGTCCCCACAAAGAAGGAAGTGATTTTCGGGCACCATTTCACCAGCATCGCCGGGACCGGACCGATCGTGGGACCGGCAATCGCGGTTTTCTGGGGCTGGTTGCCGGCACTGTTGTGGGTGCTGCTGGGTTCGATTTTCATCGGTGCCGTTCACGATTTCGGGGCCCTGGTCGTCAGCCTGAGAAACCGGGGGCAGACCGTCGGCGAGGTTGCCGGCCGGTTGATTTCTCCACGGGCGCGAGTGCTGTTCCTGGTCATTTTGGCGATGGCGCTGACGGTGGTGCTGGCCATCTTCGGCCTGGTGATTGCCAGCATCTTCGCGGATTACCCCGAGAGCGTGCTGCCGGTGTGGATCTCTTTGCCGATCGCCGTGGGCATCGGCATCTGGGTCTACCGTCGCGGCGGCGGCTTGCTGGTTCCCAGCCTGGTGGCGCTTGTGGTGATGTACGTCGCGGTGTGGGTGGGAGCCTATCACCTGCCGCTGGATCTCGAGTCAATGCTGGGGGTGACCCGGTTGGGTCCATTCCCCAACACGGTGATGATCTGGACGATCGTGCTGTTGATCTACTGCTTCGTGGCCAGTGTGCTTCCGGTGTGGTTGCTGCTACAGCCTCGCGACTACATCAACAGCCACCAGCTGGTGCTGGCACTGGGCCTGTTGCTGCTGGGCGTGTTTGTGGCCGGTGCCACCGGCCAGGCCGACCTGGTTGCCAGTGCCCCGGCCATCTCCAAGGACATCCCCGTAGATGCGCCTCCGATCTGGCCGTTTTTGTTCATCACGATCGCCTGTGGAGCGGTCAGTGGGTTCCACTGCCTGGTCTCCAGCGGCACCAGCAGCAAGCAGGTGTCCAACGAGATGGACGCGCAGTATGTCGGCTACGGGGCGATGTTGCTGGAGGGGGGGCTTGCGGTGATCGTGATCCTGGCCTGCTGTGCCGGGGTGGGGATGGGCAAGTTCGATCGGTCCGGGTCGGGAGCCGCCTACACCTACTCACCGGTGATGGTTCAGGCCGGTGAGTCCGAGACACAGTTGGCCGGCAAGTCGGCCTGGCGAACACGTTACGACCCGGCCAAGGGCTGGGGAGCCTTCAAGCTGGGGGCCAAGGTTGGTGCGTTCATCGAGGGCGGCGGCAACTTCCTGGCCGCGCTGGGGATGCCCCTGAAACTGGGTATCGCGGTGATCGCGGTGTTGGTGGCCAGCTTTGCGGCCACGACGCTTGACACGGCCACGCGGCTGCAGAGATACGTGCTGCAGGAGCTGGCCGGGACGTTTCGCATCACCCCGTTGACCAACAAGTACGCCGCGACCGGCCTGGCAGTCGGCCTGGGTGGCCTGGTCGCGATGATCCCCTCGGGAAACCTCGGCCCGGGTTCCGGCGGTCTCATTCTCTGGCCACTCTTCGGGGCCACCAATCAACTGTTGGCCGGCCTGGCTTTCATGGTCACCGCCTTCTACCTGTGGCGTCGCAACAAGCCGGTCATTTTCGTGGTGGTTCCGATGATCGTGATGCTGATCATGCCCGCCTGGGCGATGCTGTGGAACATGTTCCACTCCGGGGGCTGGTGGGACAAATCCGACCACCTGCTGATGAGCTTCGGGGTCGCCACCCTGGTGGTGCAGGCCTGGATGATCGTCGAAGGTCTTTTGTTGTGGCCGCGTGTCCGGGGGATCCGCGAGGAGGCGTTGCCTTCCCTGGAAGCTGTCCAACCGGCCGCCGGTGGCCACTAGAAATCCCTGAGAATCGAACATTCGCACTCCAAGGAGAGTCACCATGATACGCCGAGTTTCGTTGCTGCTGACCACCTTTGCGGTGGTCCTGGTGCTGCTGGCTTCCGACTCGTCGGCTGCCGAGAAGCTGAAGTTGTTGATCGTCGACGGGCAGAACAACCACAACTGGAAGGCGACCACGCCGGTGCTGAAGGCCTTCCTGGAAAAGTCGGGACGGTTCACCGTCACGGTGGCCACCTCACCGGCACGGAACGGCAAAGAGGCCGACTGGGCCAAGTTCCGACCGGACTTTGCGGCCAATGATGTGGTGCTGTCCAACTACAACGGTCAACTGTGGCCCAAGCCCGTCCAGGCGTCGCTGGAGAAGTACGTCACCGGCGGTGGCGGGCTGGTGATCGTCCACGCGGCCAACAACGCGTTTCCGCAGTGGGGCGAATGGAACAAGATGATCGGCCTGGGCTGGCGGGGGGCCGGTTACGGTGAACGGGTGACTTTGGACAAGGCCGGCAAGACGGTCCGCACGGCCAAGGGCAAAGGGCCGGGTGCCGGTCACGGCCCGCAGCACCCCTTCTCGGTTGTCGTCCGTGACCGCCGCCACCCGGTGATGGCGGGGATCCCGGCCGAGTGGATGCATTTCCGCGACGAGTTGTACCACGGGCAGCGTGGTCCGGCGCTGAACATGCACATCCTGGCCACGGCGTTTTCGGCCAAGGCCAAACGGGGGACGGGTGTCCACGAGCCGATGGTCTGGTGGATCCCCTACGGGAAGGGCAAAGTCTTCACCACCGTGATGGGACACGCCGACTACTCGATGAAATGTGTCGGCTTCCAGACGATCGTCTCGCGTGGAGCCGAATGGTCGGCCACCGGCAAGGTCACTCTGGCGGTGCCGAAGACGTTCCCGTCGGCCGAAGAGACGAGCGTCGCGGGTGAGTGACGGCGGTCGGCGCGCACAACGACCCGGGGCACGGCACGGGGCCGATCCCGGGTCGGGTGTTCGCTTCGGTGTCGGCTGCTCGACCTAGCGGAAGGTCGGCAGGGACTCGACGACCACTGGCGTGGGAGTCGTGATTGGTGTCGGCATCATCATGACCGGCGTGGCAGCCGGCGTGGCGACCGGGCTGGCGACCGGCACGGCGTCGATCATGTTGTACCCGGTTGATGGCACCGGTGTCGGCATCATCTGCGTCGGTTGGGTCGGGGGGCATCCCAGCGGGAAGCCCATACCGCCGCCGTAGGGCATGCAATAGCATCCGGTGGTCGTGCCCCAGAGGGCCGCCGCCAACAAGAGACTCGCTGTCCGTTTCATCCTGGGCATCCTTTCCGATCAGGCCGAAGCGATATTTCGATGGGAAGATCCGTGCGCCAAAGGACGGCACCCAAATGGGACACCGCCGACAGGTCGTGAAAGACTGTGGGAGTTGTGGAGCTTGGGTGAGAGTCGTGAGAGCGGCGGGACGATAGGACCTGCGGGGGTGGGCGTCAATAGGGGTTTTGGCGGGATCTCCTGCACTCGCTCACTCACGACGACGCTCATATAATCGGCCACATCATGCAGATCGTTCATTACCCTCACCCGTCGCTTCGCTGGAAGTCCCGCCCGGTTTCCCGCGTCAGCGGCGCCCTGCGACGGACCGTGCAGGAGATGTTCGAATTGATGTACGAGGCGAAGGGGATCGGATTGGCGGCCAACCAGGTCGCTTTGCCGTTTCGCTTTTTCGTCATCAATATCAGCGGTGATCCCGACCTCGCCGACGAGGAACTCGTGTTCCTCAATCCCGAACTTTCGGCGCAGTCGGGTTCGACCGAGGGAGAAGAGGGGTGCCTGAGTGTCCCGCAGGTATATGGCCAGGTGAAGCGGTTCGAGAAGATCACCGTCGAGGCGTATGACCTGGACGGGCGAGGATTTTCCATGGACCTCGACGAACTGCCGGCGCGGGTTGTGCAGCACGAGACCGATCACCTGGACGGGGTGATGTTCTTCGACCGCATGAGCGAAACCGATCGCCAGGGGCTCGAGCCGCAGATCGATGAGTTCGTGACTGTTTTCCGTCACCAGCAGTCGACCGGCGAGAGTCCCTCGGACGAGGAACTGGCCGAGCAGCTGTCGGCCCTGGAACGCGACGGATTCGGAGGGTGAGGTGACTCTGAAGCTGCTGCTGATGGGCACCGGCGAATTCGCCGTGCCCGCGTTCGCGGCCCTCGCCGATGGTCCTCACCAGGTCGTCGGCCTGGTGACTCAGCCCGACCGTGGCGGGCCGGGTCACCACGACCATCGCCATCCGCTGGAGTTGATCAAGTCGGCGTGCCTCGAGCAGGGCATTCCGGTCCTGCAGCCTCCGAAAGTGAATGCGGCCGACGCCATTGCGGCCATCGCGGACCTGGCTCCGGACCTGGCGGTGGTGGCCGCCTACGGACAGATCCTTCGTCCCGAGTTGATCGGGGTGCCGCGACTGGGGGCGATCAACCTGCATGCCTCCTTGTTGCCCCGTCACCGGGGGGCGACGCCGATCCACCACGCCATCCTGGCCGGTGACACCCAGACCGGGGTCAGCGTGTTCCAGATTGAGCCGGCAGTCGATACCGGACCGTTGCTGGGCGTGGTCCGCACCGAAATCGGCCCACGCGAAACGACCGGGGGATTGCACGATCGCCTGTCGGAACTGGCCGTCGGACTGGCCAGCCAGGTCGTCGACGGGCTGGATGCCGGCACCGTCAATCCCCTGGTCCAGGACGAGGATCGGGCCACGCCCGCACCGAGATTGAAGAAGGCAGATGCGGCGATCGACTGGTCGGCCGATGCCGTGGCCGTCGATCGTCACGTGCGGGCGATGCAGCCCTGGCCCAACCCGTTCACGTTTCTTCACGGTGGTGGCTCGGAGCCCCGCCGGTTGATTGTCCAGTCGGTCGAAACCGGACCGGATCTCGAGGGGGTGGAATCCGGAGAAGTGGTGGCTGGCAGCGGGGTCGAGGGGCTTCTGGTCGGATGCGGTGATGGGACGGTGCGGGTGCTCGAACTGCAACCCGAGGGGCGTCGAGTGATGGATGCCGACGAGTTCCTCCGCGGGATCGGACGGCTCGAGGGATTGAGGCTGGGACCGGTTTGAACCCGTATTGCCCGGTTGTCGGCTTTCTGGGACCATCCGCGATCCGCTGCCGGCCCGAGCGAGTCGGCATTCCCTGGCCCCCGACGCCGTTGCCCTCCACCAGTCATGCGCCGACTCACAACGCTTCTGTTTGGTATGGCCGTGGGGGGAGGACTTGTCTTCTCGGCCCACCACTATCACTTGGTCCGCACCGGCGAACAGTTCCTGCTGATCCCCAAGATCGAGGTCTCTCTGGTCGACCCCTACGTCGATGTTCGTGACTGGGGTCTCGATGACTGGGAGAAGCATCCGCAACTGCTGGCGGCGATGAAGGATCACGGTCATGCCGACCTGTTGCCGGAGACGCGTTCGGGAACTCGCCGAGGTGACTCACCGGGTTCCTCTTCCGACGATTCCGGTGACCACCTGGGGACGATTCCGGTACGGCTGGTTCCGCGTGGACTGATTCCTCGAAGCGGGGCCAGGGACGACGAAACGGCGAGGCGAGAGTGACCGTCGGGCAACCCGCAATTTCTCCTGCACTCCAGATCACCCAACCTCCACGAGGCCCTTGATCATCGGACCGGCTTCCACCAGTGGCCTGCAGCGATCAGGCGGTGTCTCTTTTGCGTGGGATGTTGATCCGTCCCTGGCCGAAGTCCTGTTCGGGCCCGGCCCGCGGGATCCCGATGCCTTGCCGTTGGAGCAATGGCAGAAGGAGGGCGTGCTGGAATTGGTCAAGACCGGGCGTCACCGCACGGTCTATCGTCTCGAGTTGCCTGACGACCCGTCCGGGGCCTCGCTCTACATCAAGCGTTACCGTGCGGCCGACTGGAAGGCGCGGTGGCGGCGTCTGGCACGGGGGGCCACGTCACGGCGTGAGTATCGTGGGATGGTGGCGGTGGCCGACCTGGGTGTTCCAACTGCCCAGGTGGTCGCGATCGGCGGACCCCTGTGGCCGGGGCACGACCGTGACAGTTGGCTGGTGACCGTCGGTGTTCCCGAATCGCGACCGCTGGACGAGTTGCTGTCCGACAACGATCCCGCCATCGGACCGGCTCTCAGGCGGGAAGTGGTGAGCCAGGTCGCCGAGATCCTCGCACGACTCCACGACGGCGGAATCTGGCACGGCGATCTGCACGCCGGCAACTTCCTGGTGCAGTCCTGGGACGGAGAGCGACCGCGGGTGGTGTTGATCGACTTGCACCCTCTCTCGAGGTACCGCCCGACCACCGCGCGGCGGCTGAAGGGGCTGGCTCGTCTGGCATCCGCGTTCGGATCGAGTGTCACGCCGTCAGAACGATGGGTGTTCCTGCAGAAGTACATGGAGGCGTCTGCGGCTGTCGCCTTCGACGAGGTGACACGGCGTGAATGGGCCGCGACTTGGCGTCCAATGTTCTGTCGTCGTCGCGAACGGATGTGGCGGCGGATGGACCGGCACTGGGCGCGTGGCAACCGGCGACTGTTGATTGCCGATTCTGCCGAGGCCACCTGTCGGGGACTGGTTTTTCTCGGCCAGCGTCAGCTCGAACATCTCCGAGATCGGCTTGCAGCGGTGCCACCACCTGATGGAACCGGCGTGCCTCTGGCCACCGGTCGTGGTGCGGTGATGACCAGCATGCTCCGATTCGACCGGGCGGCCAATGGTGGCTCGGCTCGGGATGCGTGGGAACTGGGCCACGCGCTGTGGCGGCGCGGGTTGCCAGTGGCTCGTCCGTGGTTGTACGTCGAGACGCCACGTCATGGTGTGCTGGTGGTACCGGTGCCCGATCAGGCGGTACCGTTGGCCGAGTGGCCCGATCACGAATCGGTTGAACGTGAGCTCGGAATTCTGAGGGATCGCATTGTCCGCTCCGGCGTGTCGATAGATGATCTCGGATCTGACCAGGTGCTCGTCGATCCCGAAAATCCTGATCGGCCGCTGCTGCTGTTGCCGACCTGGACGGGGAAGCCCGTCCGAACCGCGTCGCCGAAGGTGGGGCCACGTGCTGCGATGTGGCTGGCGGCGGTGTCGCTGGCCGTTGCCGGGTGCCTCTCCAACACCCGCAACGTTGCTGAACCGCCGGTCAGGCATTCGGTCCAGGCCGAGCGGTTCACCCTGCTCAGTGATGTGCCGCTGAAGAAGGACCACTGGCTGATCGACGATCTTGAACGGCTGGAACGTCACATTGTCTCGGGACTGTCATTGCCCGAGCCGTCTCGGGAGGTGGTCGTGCACGTGTTCGCCAGCCGCCGCGAATACGAGTCCTTCCTGGCATCGTCGTATCCGCAGTTGCCCAGCCGGCGAGCGTATTTTGTGGGCACCCCCCGGAGACTGGCCGTCTACACATTCTGGGGTGACCGGATCCAGGAAGATCTCCGCCACGAGTTCACTCACGGGATTCTCCATTCGTCGTTGAAGCGAGTCCCGCTGTGGCTGGACGAGGGGTTGGCCGAGTATTTCGAGGTGGTGGGTCCCAAGCCCGGAGGGGTCAATACCGAGTACTCCGACCGGTTGGCCGCGGCGGTTGCCAACGGCTGGCAACCGGACCTGGAACGGTTGGAACAACTCGAGCACGTTGCCGACATGCAACGGGTCGACTACGAACAGGCCTGGGCCTGGGTGCATTTTCTCTTGCACGGCCATCCCCGGGGTCCAGAGGTGTTGCGGCGGTACCTGGGAAACCTGGCCGAGCGGCCGTACGCCGGGCTGCTTGGTCCGCGCATCGAAGAATCGATCCCCGATGCGGACAGGCTGCTGCTGGCTTACGTCCGAAAACTGCCGACCCTGGGCCACCCGATGGTGGTCACTCCGGCTGTCGGTTCTTCGGCTGCCGTTTCCGCTCCCTGAATCGCTGCCGGATCCGGTCCGACGTTGCGGGCATTTCGGCGACGGTCACCTTGAGGGTCTGCTGTTTGCCGTCTCGCCGGATCTTCACCGGGTACGTCTTGCCCACCTCGAGACGTTCGACGATCGACTGCAGCTTTCTCGGCCCGTTGATCGTCTTGCCGTCGAATGACTGGATGATGTCCTTGGGCGAGAGGCCCGCCTTGGCGGCGGGCGAGTTCGGCATGACGCCACCGATGATCGCTCCTGCACCAATCTGGATGTCGAACTGTCGGGCAACCTGGGCATCGATTGGCTGCACACCGACGCCCAGCCAGGCGCGTTTGACACGGCCTTCCTCGATCAACTGCCGGCTGACCCAGCGGACCATGTTGACCGGTACGGCGAAACCGACACCGGCCGAACTGCGGGTGCTGGTGGCGATGGCGGTGTTCATGCCGATCACGCGACCACTCATGTCGATCAGTGGTCCGCCGCTGTTGCCCGGGTTGATCGCGGCGTCGGTCTGGAGAAAGTCCTCGCGTTCGGCGATGCCGGGTCCACGGCCCTTGGCACTGATGATGCCGGCGGTGACCGAGAGATCCAGTCCGAACGGGCTGCCAAAGGCCAGGACCCAGTCACCGACCTGGGTCGCGTCGCTGTCGCCCAGTTGCAGGGGCTGCAGCTTGCCGGCTCCCTCGATCCTGACGATCGCGACATCGGTTCGCGGGTCGCCCTTGACGTCGATGGCAGTGAACTCGCGTCCGTCGTGAAGACGCACCACCACCTCCTCGGCGTCTTTCACCACGTGATTGTTGGTCAGGATGATTCCACTGCGGTCGATGATTGATCCGGATCCCATGCCCTGGGGGCCGCGGGGCATCTGCCCGTTGGGTCCACCACGGAAAAACTCGCGGAACCGCTCGGGGATCTCGGGATGCTCTTCGAAGAACTTCTCGGCGTCCTCGCGACTGCGGCCGGCCGGTGCCTTCTGCTTGACTCTCAGCGACACCACGCTGGGCAAGACGTTTTTCGAGACGTCGCGGAAGACGTTCGAGAGTTGGGTGATGTTGGCGGCGACCGGTGCGGCCTTCGCGCGGTCGGCTCTCTGGCCGAGGCCGACGACGGCGACAACGCCAATGCCACAGATCAACGAAAACAACCAGGGGGTACTGCTACGAAGCAATTTCATGGTGAGGTTCCTCTTGGCACCGCATCGGACCACCGTTGGTGGCCTCGGATCGTCTGCTACCAGTGTACGTGCTTACGTCTTGACCCTCCAGATGTGTTGGAGACTCGTTGACTTTCTCAGGAGGCCAACCTAGTTTGCGGGCCGGCTGAGAATTTCCGGTGAGGTGTCACCGACATGGTGTTCGACAACGAGAACCCGGGATGGGATGAGCGACTGGCCGGGTGCCAGCAGGCGATCGGCGTCCGCTTCGACGATCTCGAAATCCTCCGCCGCTGCCTGACGCACTCTTCCACCGCCCCGACGCGATTGGAGAGCAACGAGCGGCTGGAGTTTCTCGGAGACGCGGTGTTGGGACTTGTCGTCTCCGACTACCTGTTCCGGACATTTCCGGACTGCCCCGAGGGCGAGATGACGCGGATCAAGTCCGCAGTTGTCAGTCGGGCGACCTGCGCCGAGGTCTGCGTGGAACTTGGACTCCACAGGTTCCTCAAGCTCGGCAAGGGACTCGTCGGCGGGGCCGGTTCGGCCGACACCGTCCCGTTGTCGATTCTCGCTGCCACCCTCGAGGCGATCATTGCCGGAGTCTATCTCGACCAGGGATACGAGGCCGCTGAAGCGTTGATCGAGCGTTGCCTGTGCGAACGGATTGCGGAGGCGGCCGACGCCGATTCCCGGAACTACAAGCACCTTCTGCAGCAACTGGCTCAGAAGCGTTACGGGGAAACCCCCGACTACCTGCTGCTGGACGAGCAGGGACCGGACCACGCCAAGTGTTTCCAGGTCGCCGCCAGGATTTCCGACGAGACTTTTCCCGCGGCATGGGGTCCCAACAAGAAGGAGGCCGAGCAGTTGGCAGCTCTTCAGGCGCTCGGCGAATTGCAGCCGACGGCACCGGTTGACGACGACGAGGTGTCGGATTTCGAGTGACCCGTGGCGGTCGCTTCAGGACGCCCTGTTCTCGCGGCTGGCAGCCAGCGCCTGCTGGAGATTCTCGAAGCTGGTTCGGGAAATGTGTTCGGCACCCGGGGCATAATCGAAGACCTCGACCGACACCCAGCCGTTGTAGCCGATCTCCTCGAGGGCCCCGAGAATCGGGACGAAATCGGTTTCGCCCATTCCCGGACCCAGCAGGTTCGTGTCGTTGACATGGAAATGACCCAGCCGGTCGGCATGGCGGTGGACCAGTTCCGGAACAGGGTCGGTTTCCTGACCAACCATCGCCTTGACGTCCTGGTGCAACAGGAAATTCCTGGCATCCGTGGCACTCTCGACACGCTCGATCAACTCGACCGCCTCGGCACACGTGCGGATGAAATCGGTTTCGTTGGTTGTCAACGGTTCCATGCAGATGCTGACACCCAGTTCGGCTAGCCGCGGCAGCGCTCCGGCAAACACCTCGGCGGCGTAGCCCATCGCCTCCTCACGCGAAACGCCCTCGAGCAGGTTCCGCTGGGCCGGCGATCCGAAGACCATCAGGTCGCCGCCGAGATCGGCACAGGCCTCTCCCAGCGCCACCACGTAGTCGCGCGTTGCGTCCCGCACCGGTGCCTCGGGGGAAGTCAGGTACAACCCCTCGGTCTTGGCCAGCAGCCAGTGCAGCCCGATGATCTCCAGCCCGTGGGCCTCGGCCTGTTCCCGCAGTTCCACGCGGCGGTCAGCTGAGAGTTCGTAGATCGTCGAGGCCAGTGTGAACGGTGCCGCCTCAATTCCCGTGTAACCGATCTCGGCAATCAGCTCACACTGACGCTCCCACTCCCACCCCTCGAACAGTTCCTGGCAAATGGCGAACTTCATTCCCGTTCCTCTGTGTGGCTGTCTCGGACGAGCCATCCTAGCAATTCGATGTCGCTGAAGTCGTGGCACTCCGGGGGCGTGCCCGGTCCGAGTTCCCACTCCAAGGAAGTGTCAATCTGGGCAGGTTGGGCAAAGCCTCAAGGTTCTCTGGATTCTGTCGGCCAGAGTGCCGAGTAAAGAATAGGCGGTTTCACCGGTTGGTGTGGTCGTACCGGTCCCCCTTTTCCCAGCCAGCCTCATTCACTCGACTCGTTTTCCGTTGCAATGCCGTTTTCCCCTAACACCTTCCGAAACTTCGCCGGGCTGCTGCGGTCGATGATGTTGGTGCTCGGTTGTGGCCTGGTCGCCGCAACGGGTCGTTCGGCCGAGGCGGGGTATTGCGGGGCAGCGAGTTATCGGGCGTGCCCGACGAGTGCGTGTCGGGCCAGTGACGAGTACTGCACGGCGAAGGTCCGTTGCAAGACCGAGTACCGAACGATGAAGGAGACGGTCTGGGAGCCGAAGGAATTCACGGTCTACAAAACGGTCTTCAACACCGTCTGCGAGCGAATACCACTCGAGTGCACACGGACGATCTACGAGACGAAGTACCGTCACGAAAACTACACGGTGAAGATCCCCACCTGCGAGACGAAGTACCGCATCGAGAAGTACACGGTGTGTCGGAAGGTGCCCGAGACGAAGTACAAGACGATTCGGTGCACTCACCGTTACGCGGTGCACAAGACGAAGTACCGCGAGGAGTCCTACACCGTCTGTCGCCATGTGCCGGTGAAGAAGGTCCGCGAGGTCAGTTACACCGTCTGCCGGAAGGTCCACGAGACGAAGTACCGCGAGGAGACCGAGACGCACTACAAGACGGTCCGCGAGACACATTACAAGGATGTGACCTGGAAAGTCTGCAGGCCGGTGACGTTGCGGAAGGAAGTGGAAGTCGACGGAGGCGAGTGGAAGACGGTGAAGGTCGCCTGTCGTACGCCGGTGGTCCCCAAGTGCAGTGGACCGACTCGGCCGGGTTGTGAAAAGCCGGCACAGGTGGCGTGTGCACCCCGGATGGTCAGCAAGCGGGTCTGGGTCCCCAAGCGGGTCAAGAAGATGGTCTCGTGCAAGACGCACGTCACCGAGATCAAGCACAAGCGGGTGCCCTACACGGTGTGCCGCCGCGAGCCGTACTGCGTGAAGAAGCGAGTGCCCTACACGGTCTGCAAGGTGATCCGCGAGAGGAAGACCAAGAAGGTGCCCTATACGGTCTGCAAGGTGGTCCGGGAATGCCGGACCCGCAAGGTGCCCTACACTGTCTGCGAGTGGAAGAAGAAGACACACGAAAAGCGGGTGCCTTATACCGTTTGCAAGGTGATCCGAGAAAAGAAGACGCGTCGTGTGCCGTACAAGGTGCACGGCCACCGGACCGAGACGAAGACCCGGTGCGTGCCTTACTGTGCTCCCCGGAAGGTCTGCTACACGCGTTACGTCAACCGTCCCAAGAAGGTGCCTCGCCAGGTCGAGTACAAGGTGACCCGCTGTATTCCGAGAACTGTCACCCGGAAGGTACCCGTGCGGGTGACGATTCCGTTGAAGATCAAGTCGAGTTGTTCGAAGCCGAGGGACTGCGAAACCTGCAAGGACTGAGACATCGGCAACGGGGTGCTTGCCTCCCGCGTCATTGAAAACCAGGGCCCTTCAACAACATGCCCTGAACGGTGGGTCGTACTCCCGACCCGACCATGCCCTCCGCGAGCCGGTCTCCATCCAGGAGGCCGGCTCGCGGTTTTTCCCTGTTCAACTTCCCTCCCCTTGCTCTTGTGATTTTGTGTAGCAGCGGGGAACTTGGGGGAGCTCGGCAGCGTCTAACCGTGACCCGGTTCGCGATCGAGAAGAACGGGGCAGGCACCGCGGGCCAGGAGAAGCGAACGTGATACACCCCCTACGCACCGCTCCCTGGAGGCTGCTGGTCCTTGGCGGTCTGGTTTCTCCCTTGCTGCTGGCCGGGTTGGCCGTTGTTTCGTCGGGGGTTCCGGCCCATTCCGGAATCGCCAACGCGGTGGCCGAAGAGGCGACCGAGCGGGCCATGGCCAAGCGGCTGTTCACCGCCGGCAACTTCAACGAGTCGTACAAGATCTACAGCCGGCTGGTCCTGCAGCCGGGGACCTCGGCCACGGAGGTTGGCGGTGACCTGAAACAGGCCATCGTCTGCCTGGGCCGGTTGGCTCGGACACCCGAGGTGGATGCCCTGCGAGACAAGGTGGTCTCGATCCACCGTGGCAACTGGCGGTTGTTGCTGGCCGCCGCCCAGACGCTGGCAGATGGTCCGCACAATGGCCAGGTCGTCGCCGGTGAGTACCAGCGAGGCGGTTCGCGCGGAATCCGTCGCGGCCGTGTCCGGGCCCGTTTCGTCAGCTCCTTCCAACGGGACCGCACGATCGCTCTTGGCTGGCTGGAACAGGCCGTTCCGCTGGTCGCCGCTGAAGCCGGACAACCTGGCCAGCAGGAGCGGGGTCGGTTTCACGTCGAACTGGCCAGGATCCTGATGCAGGGTCGGGAAGTCGGGCAGTCGTGGAGGCTGGCCAACCTGACTGACACGACGAAGCTGCCGGACTTCGAGGAGAATCGGTTCGGGTTCTACCGTCCCGGTTTCTCAGGAACTCCCCGCGGAGCACCGGTCGATCGGAAGAACAGCCCGATTTATCACGACGATTCCCGCACGTACAAGGCGGCGGCCAGCGATGGCCAGCGATGGCGGTGGGCATTGTCCGAGGCCGCCCGCGTGGACGCGGGGCTGCGGACATCGACGCTGGTCAGACGGGCCCGGTTTCTCCTGAGCCAGTTCGGTGTCCAGACCATGCGGCAGGCGGGCATCCAGCCCCGCGAGTCCGGCGACGGTGACGAACCGCCGGCAGGTCCGTGGGCAGTGAGGTCCTTGGCCGAGAACGAGACGATCGCGCGGTTGGCGACGGGCGTGCGGCGTTTCGATCTGCCGGCTGAACACAATCACATCCAGCTGTTGATCGAAGCGGCCCGCGAGGGCCGCGGCGGAGACGCCTCCTCAGCGGCCGACCTGCTGGCCGGTGTCTTCGAGAATCGGCAGCAGTATCCTCGAGCAGCTGCGGCCTGGCGCGAGGCTATCAAACGGTTCGGGCCAGGCAACAACATGTTTCGCCGCAAGAAGCTCGACCAGATCGTCGGCCGCTGGGGTCAGTTCGAGCGTGCGACGGTTGCCGCGGCCGGTACCGCGACCACACTCGATTTTCGCTTCCGGAACGGCAACGAGCTGAAGCTCGAGGCGTTCCGGGTGCGGGTCGACCAGCTGCTGGCCGACGTCAAGGCCTACATCAAGCGGAAGCCACTGAAGTTCGACTACAACGAGTTGAACGTCGAGAACATCGGTTTTCGACTGGTTCAGCAGAAGCAGCAGAAGTACATCGGTAAGAGAGTCGCCTCCTGGACCCAGAAACTGGTTCCTCGCCCCGAACACCTCGACCGGATGGTCACGCTCACCACGCCGCTGAAACAGGCCGGTGCCTACCTGCTGACTGCCCGGATGACCGGAGGCAACGTCAGCCGCATTTTGGTCTGGATCAGTGACACGGCGGTGGCGCACAAGCGGATCAACGGTGGCGACCTGTACTTCGTCGCTGACGCGGTCACCGGCTCGCCGATCGCCGGAGCCCAGGTCGAGTTCTTCGGTTACGAACAGCGGCGGATCCAGAAGCAACGTCGGGTCGAGATCAACGTCAAGGAGTTTGCCGAGGTCACCGACCGGCAGGGGCAGGTGGTGCCGCCGGTCGCCGCTCCCCAGCAGCGGTTCCGCTGGCTGGTGGTGGCTCGTGGAGCCGGTGGCCGCCGCGCGTACCTCGGGTTCCGCTCAGCCTGGTTCGGTCGCCGCGTGTCCCGGGTCTTTGACAACACCCGTGTCTTCGTGATCACCGATCGGCCTGTCTACCGGCCCGGTCAACCCGTGCGGTTCAAGTTCTGGATTCGTCAGGCGCGTTACGACAAGGACGAGCAGAGCATGTATGCCGGACGGAAGGTGACGATTCGTGTCACCGATCCCCGCAACCAGGAACTGCTGGAACGCCAGTTCACCACCGACGCCTGGGGCGGGTTTGACGGTGAACTGGACCTGGCTGATGACGCCAACCTGGGCCACTACAACATCCGCATCGTTCCCAAGAAGTCCGACCTGCTGGTTGTCGGGCAGAACAGGCGTTCGGTTGGCGGCGGCGGGTCGTTCCGGGTCGAGGAATACAAGAAACCGGAGTACGAGGTGACCGTCGAGGCCCCCGAGCGACCTGTGTCGCTGGGCAAGAAGATCAAGGCGAAGATCGTGGCCAAGTACTACTTCGGTGGCCCGGTCAGCCGGGCGACGGTGAAGTACCGCGTCCAGCGCGAGGCTCACAGTGACCATTGGTTCCCCGTCGGCCGCTGGGACTGGCTCTACGGACCGGGCTACTGGTGGTTCGCCGATGCCTACAGGTGGTATCCCGGTTGGGGAACGTGGGGGTGTCCGGGCCCGGTGCCACCGTGGTTCGGCCGGCCGCACCATCCTCCCGAACTGGTCATGGAGAACGAGGCTGAGATCGGCGAGGACGGGACGGTGGAGTTGGAGATCGACACGTCGGTGGCCAAGCGGTTCCACCCCGACTTCGATCACCGATACCGGATCACAGCCGAGGTGGTCGACGGTTCGCGGCGGACGATTGTCGGCACCGGTTCGGTGATGGTTGCCCGTCAGCCGTTTCGCGTGGTGACCTGGGTCGACCGGGGTTTCTACCGCACCGGGCAGACGATCCGGGCCAGTGTCCAGGCCCGCACGCTGGACGGCCGCCCCGTTGCCGGGAAGGGCCGCTTCACGCTTTATCGGATCAGCTACGACAAGCAGGGGCGTCCCGAGGAGAAGCGGGTGCGGAGATGGGATGTCGCCACCGACGACCAGGGTCGCACCACGTTGATGCTCAAGGCTACCGATGCCGGACAGTACCGCATCACGTGCGAAATCGAGGACGACGACGATCACCTCATCGAGGGCGCCCAGGTGTTCGTGGTCCGTGGTCCGGAATTCGATGGCGATGACTTCCGCTTCGATGACCTGGAACTGACCGCCGACCGACGCGAGTACAAGCCGGGCCAGGTGGCTCGCCTGATGCTCAACACCGATCGCCGTGGCAGCACCGTGCTGCTGTTCGTACGGCCCGAGGGTGGGATTTACCAGCGGCCACAGGTCATCAGGATCCGGGGCAAGAGCACCGAGATCGAGGTTCCGATCGGGCCTGGCGACCGGCCGAACATCTTCGTCGAGGCGATCACCGTCTCGGACGGAAAACTGCACTCGAAGGTCCGCCAGTTGTTCGTGCCGCCCGAGAAGCGGGTGATCAACGTGGCGGTCAAGCCGTCGGCCGAGGAGTACCGGCCGGGGGATCCGGCGACGCTCGACGTGTCACTGACCGATGCGGGCGGCAAGCCGTTCAGCGGATCGCTGGTTCTGACGATGTACGACAAGAGTGTCGAATACATCTCGGGGGGCAGCAATGTCGGAGAGATCCGGAAGTACTTCTGGAACTTCCGTCGTTCCCACTACCCGCGGACGGCCTCCAACCTCACCCGCTCGACCGGCAACCTGGTGAAACCCGGTGAGATGTCGATGTCCCGGTTGGGAGTCTTCGGGAACCTGGTCGTCCAGGAGATGTCGCGGGGTCGAAGAATGTTTGGCGGAGGGGGACCTGGTGCACCGATGGCGATGCGGGCCGCTGCGCCCAAGATGGCGATGGACAAGGCTGTCGCCGAAGCCGATGCCGGCGGCGGGCCACCCGGTGGCGACCTGGCCACGCCGATGGTTCGTTCGGAGTTCGCCGACACGGCCCTGTGGGTCGGATCGGTGACCACCGACAAGGACGGACACGCGCAGCTGAAGCTCGACATGCCCGAGAACCTGACGACATGGACGGTTCGCGCCTGGGCGATGGGTCACGGGACCAATGTTGGCGAGGGCACAGCCAGTGTGCTGACGACCAAGAACGTGCTGGTTCGCTTGCAGGCTCCGAGGTTCTTCACGGAAAAGGACGAGGTGGTCGTTTCGGCCAACGTCCACAATTATCTCGACGACGACAAGACCGCGGTGGTTCGCCTGGCGGTGGATGGTGGCACGCTGGCACCAGTCGATCCACTGGAGAAACGGGTTCGTCTTCCTGCCGGCGGTGAGGTGCGGGTCGATTGGCGGGTCAAGGTGACGGCCCCGGGCGAGGCGAAGGTGAGAATGGCGGCGTTGACCGATGTCGAAAGCGACGCGATGGAGTTGACGTTTCCGGTCAAGATCCACGGGATGCAGAAGACCGTCTCGACGACGGGAGTCCTGCGTGGTGACCGTCAGTCGACGCGTTTCGAGTTGACCGTTCCCGAAGCGCGTCGGCCCGATCGTTCGCGGCTGGAAATCCGCTACTCGCCGACTCTGGCGGGATCGCTGGTCGACGCCCTGCCCTACCTGGTCGACTTCGAGTACGGCTGTACCGAACAGACGCTCAACCGGTTTCTTCCCACCCTGGTCACTCACAATCTTTTGACGCAGATGAAGATCGATCTCGAGGCCGTTCGAAAGAAACGCACCAACCTCAATGCCGGGGAACTGGGCGAGGCGGGGGAACGGGCCAAGCGTTGGAAGCGGTTCAAGCGGAACCCGGTGTTCGACAACGCCGAGGTGGCCAGGCTGGTCAAGGAGGGCGTCAAGGCCCTGTCGGAGATGCAGCTGTCCGACGGGGGCTGGGGCTGGTTCTCCGGTCCGGGAGAAAGTTCCAGTGCCCACACGACTGCCACCGTCGTCCACGGGCTGACCCTGGCCCGGGCCAACGGTGCGGCCGTGGCGGCGGGGGTTCATGAGAACGGCGTGGCCTGGTTGAAGAGACGCCAGGCCGGCGAGGTGCAGAAGCTCAAGAATGCGGCCACCAAGACCAAGCCGTACAAGCTTCGCGCCGACAATCTCGATGCGCTGGTCTTCCGCGTGCTGGTCGAAGCCGACGCACTCGACGAGGCGATGGGAGACTTTCTGTACCGTGACCGCATCCAGTTGAGCGTCTATGCCAAGGGGTTGATCGGACTGGCCTTCCACGCCAGTGGCCAACTGCAACGGCTGGCGATGGTTGTCCGCAACATCGACCAGTTCCTGCAGCAGGACGACGAGAATCAGACCGCGTGGTTGCACCTGCCCGATTCGGTGATGTGGTGGCGGTGGTACGGGAACGGGATCGAGGCGAACGCGATCTACCTGAAGCTGCTGGCCCTGACCGATCCCAAGGGCGTCCGCGCATCGCGCCTGGCCAAGTACCTGGTCAACAATCGTCGGCATGCGACCTACTGGAACAGCACCCGCGACACGGCGCTGTGCATCGAGTCGTTGGCCGAGTTCCTTCAGCGGAGCGGGGAATCGGTTCCCGATGTCACGATCGATGTGGTGGTCGACGGAAAGGTGGCCAAGTCGGTGAAGGTCGATGCTGGGAACCTCTTCAGCTTCGACAATGCCGTGGTGATCGAAGGGGCCGACGTGGCCGGTGGAAAGCACATCATCGAGGTCCGTCGTCGCGGCCGGGGGCCGGTGTACTACAACACCTGGCTGTCGTACTTCACGACCGAGGATCTCATCACCAGGGCCGGACTGGAGATCAAGGTGCAGCGAAAGTACTACCGGCTGGTCCAGCGGAAGGATGCTACTGCCGACGTGCCGGGCGGCCGGGGCCAGGCACTCAAGCAGGCCAGGCTGGTCTACGATCGCCAGCCGTTGGCCCACCTGGGGGAGTTGACCAGCGGTGACCTGGTGGAGATCGAGCTGGAGATCGAGAGCAAGAACGACTACGAGTACCTGGTGTTCGAGGATCCGAAGGCGGCTGGTTTCGAGCCGGTGGATCGCCAGAGCGGTTACACGGGGGGGTACCCGTCGGTGTACCGTCAGCTGCGGGATGACCGGGTTGCGTTTTTCTTCAGGACCCTCGGTCGTGGTCGCCACAGTGTCTCGTACCGGGTGCGGGCCGAGATCCCCGGCCGTTTCAGCGCGTTGCCGACTCTCGGCAGCGCGATGTACGCTCCCGAGTTGAAGGCCAATTCGGACGAGATTCGGCTGGGAATCCGGGATCGGGAGTGACGCCCGGGTTCTACATCGGCCAGGCCCACGGGACCAGCAGTACGATCGCGATCCAGATGATCACGCTCAGCAACCCGCCGAACCTCAGGTAGTCTCCGGACCGGTAACCGCCCGGTCCGTAAACCATCAGGTTGGTCTGGTACCCGATCGGTGAGGCGAGGCTCGAAGCGGCTGACAGGGCGACGGCCACGACGAACGGCATGGGATTGGCCGTCACGGCGTCGGCGGTTGCGGTGGCGATCGGGAACATCAGCACGGCGGCGGCCTTGGCGGTGATCACGTTGGTCAGGACCAGGGTCAATCCGGCCACCAGTGCGAGCAAGACCTGGGGGTGGGCGGTGATCGTGTCGCCGGCCATCGCGTATCCGGCATCGGCCGCATCGAACAGTGAGCCGGCCACGATCCTCGCGGCGTTGGTGACTCGCATCGCTTCACCGATTCCCAGGCCTGCCCCGATTCCCAGCACGACGCTCCAGTCGATCGCCTGGCGGGCCTCGGCTCCGCTCAGGCAACCGGTGATCAGCATCACGAACGATGCGACCAGCGCGGCCTCGAACATCCCGGACCATTCCAATGCCACGGCACCAACCATGGCCAGCATCACGGCCCGGGCCAGCCATGCCAGGTGATGCCGCGGCGGCGTGAAGTCATCGACGGCACTGACCAGGTAAAAATCGCGGCTGTTCCGCTGTCGTTCCAGGAAGCTGGGGTGCGCCTCCAGCAGCAGCGTGTCGCCCGGACGCAGGTGGATGTCCCCGATCTTGCTGTTGATCCGGGTTCCGTGTCGCGCGACCGCGATCACCGCTGCGGCGTAGCGGCTGCGAAAACGTCCGTCACGGATCGTACGATGGATCAGCGGGCACCCTTCCGACACCACCGCCTCGACCAGTCGACGATGAGAACGGGGTCCGTCGAGTTCGAACACCTGGTCGGTGGCGGGTTCCAGGCCGGGGATTTTCTGCAGGTCGACGACCGATTCGACGATGCCGACGAACACCAGCCGATCATCAGCCTCGAGCACTTCGTTCGACGGGACCGCCGGCAGCACCCGGCCATCTCGGTCGATTTCGACCAAATACATCCCGGGCAGGTGGCGGAGACCGGCCGCTTCGATCGACTTGCCCACCAGTGAACTGTCAGGCGTGACCAGCATCTCGACGGTGTATTCCCGCGGGTCCGACGCGGTTGCGATGGCCGATCGGCGATCGGGCAGCCACCATTTCGAGCAGACCAGGATGTAGATCAGGCCGATCAGGGCGATCGGGATCCCCACCCAGGCGATCTCGAACATTCCCAATCCGCTGCCACCGAGACCGGGATGTTCCGATTCGATGATCAACCCGTTGACGATCAGCGTGGTGCTGGTGCCGACCAGCGTGCAGAGTCCTCCCAGAATGGCGGCGTAACTCATCGGGAGCAGCAGTCGCGACACGGCCACGTGGTGCTTGCGTGCCCAATCACTGACCACCGGCAAGGCCATGGCTACCACCGGAGTGTTGTTCAGGAAGGCACTGGCCAACGAAACCGGCAGCATCATCTTCGCCTGCACGAGAGGCAGGCTGCCGGGACGTCCCAGCAGTGACCGTCCCACGGGTCCCAGGCCGCCGGTCTGCTTCATTCCCTCGGCGACCACGAACAGGACCGCCACTGTGACCAGGCCCTCGTTGGCGAACCCCGAGAGTGCCAGTGACGTCTCGGGAAATACGCCCAGGACAACCAGCAGCACCAATCCGCCCAGCAGCACCAGGTCGGGGGCCGTTTTCAACACGGCCAGTCCCACCATGACGCCGACGACAACCAGCAGAGTCCATCCCGCCGGGTCAATTCCCATCGGTGGAATCCCGTTTCGTTTCGGAGGCCATCACGGCGGCCAAGACCTGTTCGTGGAGAGTTCCATTGGTGACGACCACCCCGGAATTGGCTGACAGGGTGCGGCCGAGCGAAAAGTCGAGCGTCTGGCCTTGGGTGTCGGTCACCGTTCCGCCGGCCTCGGTGACCACCAGCGACCCTGCCGCGTGGTCCCAGATCTTCTCTTGGTAATTCGCGTCGACGGGCAACCTCAGGTAAATCTCCGCCCCGCCGTCGGCCACCGTCGCGTACTTGGCCTGGCTGTCCAGTCGCACCGGTTCGGCCTGCAGACCCAGTGTCCCGCCGATCACCTCCGAACGGTCGTGGGCGCTGTGTCCCGCTTCGACCGATTCACATAGTCGTGCCGTGACCGTCTCGCCACAATCGCTAACCCTCACGGGCCGCGAATCACCCGGGTCGTCAGCCGGAGCGACACGGGTGCCACCGTCCCGGATGGCCGAAAACACCAACCCGCCGCTGTCGGCATTTCCCATCCCTGGACATCCCAGGGCGGCGATTTCGACCCGGCCGTTGACGATCAATGCCAGGGCGACGGCGTATTGACCGCCCCGGAGAAACCCCTTGGTCCCGTCGATTGGATCGAGCGTCCAGAAGCGGTCACTCGGTGCCGCGGCACCACGATCGATCCAGTTGCAGATGGTTTCTCCGTCGGCCACGACATCTCGGGCGGCCAGTTCACTTCTGACGCGATCGAGGAACCCGGCCTGGTCGGGTTGCCGCAACACGCCGGCGTTTTCCTCACCGACCACGGGATCCCCGGGCAGGTGCGTTGCCAACGATCTGCAGACGAGGGCCTGGCTGCCGAAATCGGCGATCGTGACCGGGCTGCGATCACGTTTTTCGAGAACACCGGCATCGATTGTGGCCTGTACGGCGCGGCAAAGACCCATTGCCTCCCGTACGGCCAGTTCCGCAGCATGCAGTTCATTCACCATGGCGCGCGGAGTATAGCGGATTGGCGGGTTTGCGGAAGAGGTTGGTTGCCGAGACAAGCCGGTCGTTGGCTTTTGGGTTAGGCTGGCTGCATTTTCGGGCGCGACTTACAATGTGCCCCCGTCTCCTGTCCACAGCCCACAGGCTTTCCACCCTGATGACGTCGCCGAAGGTTGACCTGAAGAACCGATGGCTGGCCGCTGTGCTTGCGTTTCTGGTTCCCGGGGCCGGCCACCTTTACCAGCGACGGATTTTCAAGTCCCTGGTCTACTTCTTCGGCATTCTCGGCATGTTCTTCTCGGGCATGGCGATGAGCGAGTGGACGGTCGTTTACTGGAAATGGGAAGGCGGTGGAAACCGGACCGTCGGGTATTACTCGCAGGTCCTGGTCGGTTTGCCGGCGCTGTCGGCCCGCTACCAGGCGTTGAGGTACACGCAGCCGCCGATCGACGAATTTCATGTGGGCCGTCAATTGCGAGGTGACCGGATCATGGGGAGCGGTGTCGACCAGGTGCTCGATGCCCGGTTCACCGGCCGGCTCCGGTACAACTCGAAATCCGAGTCGATTGCTCCGGAGGCTGAGGTCGAGCCGGCGGCGGAACCGATCCAGGATGTGTTTGGGCAAATTCGTTGGAGTCGAGAGGATGGGATCTGTACCGGGACGTTCGAGGGTGTCCTGGGTGACGGCCAGTCGGTGTCGTTGGCGATTTTCGATGAACCGACGGTCACTCCCCGCGTGTTTGCTCACGGGGAGATCACGCTCACCGAGCTGCGGCGTGACAACGAACAGCTCCAGCGAGAGTTCTCCAATTCGCTCCGCTACGTTCGTTGTTCTGTCAGGGACGGAGAGCGGGACGGCATGCTCGAAGGGACCGTCCCCCGGCAATTCTGGGACTGGTACCAGGTTCCACTGGAAGACAAGGCCCTGGAAGAGATTCACGGGCGGCTGGGACGTCATTTCGAACTGGCGCAGGTTTTCACCTGGATCGCCGGATTGCTGAACCTGCTGGCGATCTGGGATGCGTACGAGGGACCGGCCTACGGTTACGGTGACGAAGACGAGTTGGCCGAAGAGGAATCGGCGGCCTGAATTCGTTCGAGGGAGATGAGACGGTGGATGTCCATAGCACCTGGTACCTGTTCCCCCTGGCGATTGTGATCAGCCTCGTCTACAGCGCCAGCCGCTACGAGCTGCCCTCGAAGATCCTCTCGCGAGCCGGTCGCATGTTCCTGACAATCATGATCTTCATGGGGATCGTGTTCGTCGTTCTCGACACGCTCTCCTTCTGGCTCTGACGTCGTTTCGCCTTTGGCGTCACGCGGCGAGGTTCGTTTCCGACGGATCCTGCTGTCCGAAGTAGACTTCCTGGGCCCGGCGGTCGGACAACACCTTGCTTGGTGTTCCGCTGACCAGCACTTTGCCCTGGGAGATGACGTAGGCCCGGTCGGTCACTCCGAGCGTTTCCTGCTCGCGGTGGTCGGTCAACAGGATCGAGATCCCCTGCTCGCGAAGCCTGACGATGATGTTCTGGATGCTGTTGATTGTCACCGGATCGACTCCGGCGAAAGGTTCGTCGAGCAGGATCAGGCTGGGCCGACTCGCCAGGCAGCGGGCGATCTCCAGCCGACGCCGCTCTCCACCCGAGAGCGTCGAGGCAATCTGGGCGTGACGGTCGGCAATCCCGAACTGATCGAGCAGTTCGTGGATTCTCTGTTTTCGTTCGGATCGCTTGATGCCGAGGTACTCGAGCACCACCTGCAGGTTTTGTGCGACGGTCAGTTTGCCGAACACGCTGTCATCCTGGGGCAGGTAACCCAGTCCCATGCGGGCGCGGCGGAACAACGGCCAGTTGGTGACATCGGTGCCATCCAGCAAGACCTGTCCCTTGGTGGGCGTGACCAGGCCGCAGGTCATTCGGAACGAGGTGGTTTTGCCGGCCCCGTTGGGTCCGAGAAGGCCCACGATTTCGCCGCGTTCGACGGTGTAGTCGACGCCGTCGACGGCACGCTTGCCGGGGTAATCCTTGACGAGTCCTCGGCAGTCCAGCAGTGGCATTGACGGGATCCTCCGTGACCCGCATCCGGCCGGAGACCGGCTAGCGGATCCGTTTCATGCGTTTCAACTGGGGGTAGAAGGGCACGCGGAACTGCGGGTAGTCCGAGAGTGTCGGCTGCTCGTTGGTGAGCTTGACATGGTAGAACCACCGGTTGAACACCGGAACGTGTTTCAATAGCGAGTTCTCGCTGTCGGGGAAACCTCGACCATTGTTGAGAAACGGCACACCGTGCGGCCAGTAGATGTAGAAGGCTTTGCCGACCAGCGCCGACCGCGGCACCGCGTGTCGCCTGGCGGCTCCGCGGCGGTTTCCCCACAGTCGTCCGTCCTTGCTCTTGGCGGAATTGTCTCCGAGCATCAGGAACTCGTCGGGCCCCAGCCGGAACACCGCCTCAGTGGCAGTACTGCTGTAGAGTTCCTGCCATCCGCGCGGGTCGTCCAGGGAAGCGGTCAATCCGCTTTCGTTGCTGCTTTCATCCACCCCGGTGGGGTCTGCTTCGTAGGGATCTTCGACGTGCTCGCTGCGGTAGTAGATGTCCCGAAACAACTGGAGGTGGGTGACGGCCATCTGGATTCCCGATGCCGCAATTCCCACCGGCACCAGGTCGTCGATTCCCGGGCCGGGGAAGTCGGTGGCATTTTGCCGGTAGGATGATCCGGGACCCAGTTCCACCAGTTCGTCGTCGATCCACAGGCAGAGCCGGTCATCAACGTTGGCGAATCGGAGCCGATGTCGTCCGGTTCCCAGCCGGACATTCTCGGAACGCCCCAGCTCCTCCTCCTCGTCTTCTGCCCGGTTCAGGTCAACCTTGGCTGTCACGCGGACGCCTCCGGCAACCAGGTCGAAATCTGCTCGGAAACGGCGTCGTCCTTCGACCAGTTCCAGCAGCAACCGCCCCCTGTCACCAACCTGCCCGATGTTGATTTCACAACCCAGCGTCAGGTCACCGACCCAGTAGCAGTCCTCGTAGAGTCCGGTCCCGTGGGCACCCTCATAGGAGTTGTAGCCGCAGAAGTCGGTGATCAGCTGAGGCCGCGGCCGCGACGCGAGTTGCTCCTGGCTCGCCCACGTTTCGGGTTCTGGCACGTAGTGGCGGTACCTGAGCCAGGACAGCTTGTTCGAGGAGCCCAGTGTGAACGAGCGTCCGTCGTCGGACTGCGTCCAGCCCGAGCCCGGGGCCGATTCGGCCCAGCCGGCCACGGCTCGGGGATCGTCGAGATTGCGGTCGACACCGGCCCAGCGGCTTGGCCACCCTCGCCGGTGCAGTTCGGTTTCGGGATGGTCGTTGTCGAAGACGCTGAGCTGCAGCACGTTCTGCTTCAGCGGGTCGTCCTTCCGCAGGATCTGACGTGTGCCGTCGGAGGCCTGGAGATACAGGTTGCCCTGGCGAATCACGATCGTTTCCTCGGGCAACCCGACCAGTCGCTTGATGTAGTTGATATTGGGTTGTTCGGGATACTTGAAGACCGTCACATCCCAGCGGCTCGGTTCACCGAACTCGAACGGGAACTTGTTGACCAGGATCCGGTCGCCCTTGAAGACCGGGAGGTCCTTGATGTTGTTCTTGTGTCGGCAGTTGGGACAGAAGGACGCCGAGATGCGGAAGTTCGGTTGAAACCAGTCATCCTGCAGTTCCTCGCTGGCACCCACCGCGTAATCGTGCCCGCATTTCTCGCAGTCGACCTGCTTGTGGCGACCGTAAAGCGTGGGGGCCATCGATCCGGTGGGAATGACGAATGCCTCGGCTTCGAACGTCTTGAACACGAAGGCCAGGATGAAGGCGATTGCGAAGGACTCGATGGATTCCCGCCACCCTCCCGTCCGCTCCGGTTCGACCCCGGTCAGCAGGTCCGTGGCACTGCTGCCAGGCCTCTGTTGGGTCTTGGCTGGTTCTTCAGATCGGGACATCAGTGCCTGGCGGCGGAGGATTCCGGGTTGGAGGGACGCAATCAGCGAATATACCGAATGCGTCTGAGGTCGGGAATGCGGATGTGTCGAGTCCCTTCTTCCGATTCGATGGACCACTGTTGAGACGGCAGGTGGACCAGCAGCGGTCGTCCGATCACCAGGCGTCGCGGTACGGCCGGGAGAGTCCACGAGCGGCTGTCGAGCGAGACGGGGCTGTTGTCGCCCAGCATGAAGAATTCGTCGGGACCCAGTTTCCAGGGGGAGGTGGTGGCGTGCTGTCCGGCGGCGTCCCGGTAGAAGACATCCCGATCGATCCGCACGTTCTGGATTTCGAGATCTCCCGCCGCGGCCCCCAGTTTCAGCAGGTCCGCCTCACCGGTTCCCGAGCGGTGACGCGAGTTGGACAACGCCAGCGGGGGCAGGACCAGCCGTCCATCCACTGCGGCGCGGAGCGTGCGGTCGATCGTCGAGAGTTCCATGGTCCGCCGCCGGCCGGGTTCCACGGGGACCAACCGAACCGATTTCATCCGGCGGCCGTCGACAACCAGCCACTGTTTCCCGGCCACGGGATCACGAACCCAGGACACGCGGTGCTGTCCGGTGTCGAGTTGGATTGTCAACCGCGGTGGCGTTTCGCTGGTGATCGCCTCGAAGGTCACCAGCAGTTCGCTGACCGTCCGGGTTCTCGATCGAGGCTCTCGCGGGTTGTAGGCGTAGCGGTCGCGGACGATTCCCGGTTGTTCGATGTCCTGGTGTCGGTAGATCAGCCAGCTGGTGCGAGTGTCCATCGCGGCGAAACGGAAGGCGGGGTGTTGATCGGTCCAGCCCGGTCCGGCGGTCCATCGACTCGTGCCGGCTCGCGGCCGGAAACGGTCGTCATAGACCGGCACCGCCAGGCCACGTTGCTGAGCGAGTGTCTTGCGGCAGATCCGGCCGTTGGCGTGGATGTTTCCGCCGACAAGCTGAACGGTTTCACCGGGCAGCCCGACCACCCGCTTGACGAACGCGGTGGTGGCTCGGTCGGGACGCCGGAAGACCATCGGTTCCCAGCGACGGATCTCCGAAAAGACCCAGGGCAACTTGTGCACCAGCAACTGGTCGCCTTCGTTGCGGGGCACTTCGGCGACGTCGATTTCCGTCTGGCCGCAGTTGATGCACGTGGCCACCCGAGGCTGGTTGGACGGGTCGTCGATGTCGGTGCCACGAGCGAAACCGAAACCGCATTCGGGACACACGACGTGCTTGTGGTACCCCAGCAGGTGCGGAGCCATCGACCCGGTCGAAATCAGGAAGCCCTCGACCAGGAATCCCTTGAGCAGCGAGACCGAGATCGCGGTGCAGGCGATCAGTTCGAGCAGACCTCGAATCGCACTGCCGCGGCGCAACATCTAGTGGTCTCCGCTGGAGTCCAGGACCGACAGGAATGCCTTCTGAGGAATCTCGACCTCGCCGAACTGCTTCATCCGTTTCTTGCCGGCTCGCTGGTTGGCCCACAGCTTTCGCTTGCGGGTGATGTCGCCACCGTAACACTTGGCTGTCACGTTCTTCCGCATCGCCGGAATTGTCTCTCTGGCGATCACCCGTGTGCCGATCGCCGCCTGCAGCGGGATCTCGAACTGGTGCTTGGCGATCTCCTCCTTCAGCCGTTTCACCAGCGAACGTCCCCGCCGCTCGGCCTGTGAGCGGTGGACAATGGTTGAGAGCGCATCGACCCGACGGCCCATGACCAGGATGTCGAGTCGCACCAGGTCGGCGTCGCGAAATCCGAGCATGTCGTAGTCGAGCGTTCCGTAGCCCCTGGTGGCACTCTTCAGCTTGTCGTAGAGGTCGTAGACGATTTCGGCCAACGGCAGTTCGTAGGTCAACTGCGCTCGCTGCGGGCCCAGGTACTCGGTGTTCTGGTACTGGCCGCGACGATCCTCGCACAGCGTCATGATCGTTCCGATGTTCTCGGCCGGCAGGATGAACGTCGCCCGCGCGATCGGCTCACCCAGCTCGTCGATCACGCCCCCGTCGGGCAGATCCTGCGGGTTGTCGACCCGGATGAGTTCCCCATCTCGCTTGAGTACCTCGTAGGTCACGTTGGGTGCCGTCTGGACCAGCTCGATTCCCGCCTCCCCCTCGAGCCGCTGCTGGATGATCTCCATGTGCAGCATGCCCAGGAATCCGCAACGGAAGCCGAATCCCAGCGCCTCACTGGTTTCCGGCTGAAACGTGAAACTCGAATCGTTGAGACTCAGTTTCTGGAGTTCTTCTCGGAGTGTCTCGAAATCGGTCGCCTGCGTGGGGTACATGCCGCAGAAGACCATCTGCTGGGGTTCCTGGTATCCGGGCAGTGGTTCGTTGGCGGTCTGCGATGCTCCGGTGACGGTTTCGCCCACCCGCACCCCACCCAGTTCCTTGATGCGGGTGACCAGGTAACCGACCTGCCCGGGCCCGAGTTGGTCGCACACGGTCATGGTGGGTCGGAATTGTCCGAGCTCGAGCACTTCGTGTTGTCCGCCATCTCGCATGAACTTCACCATGTCGCCGGTGGCGATGGCGCCTTCCATCACGCGGATGTAGATGATCACTCCCCGGTAGCTGTCGTACTTGCTGTCAAAGACCAGGGCCCGGAGTGGTTGATCGGGCTGTCCGGGTGGCGGTGGCACGCGGTCGCGGATCGCCTCGAAGACCTCCTCGATCCCGATCCCGGCCTTGGCACTGACCAGCAGGGCCTCGTCGGGATCCAGCCCCAGCACGGTCTCGATTTCTTCGAGCACCTCGTCGATCCGGGTGACCGGCAGGTCGATCTTGTTGATCACCGGAATGATTTCGAGATCGGAGTTCAGCGCGGCGTAAGCGTTGGCGACGGTCTGGGCCTGGACGCCCTGGAAGGCATCGACCAGCAGCAGGGCTCCCTCGCAGGCCGCCAGGCTGCGGGAAACCTCGTAGTGGAAATCGACGTGCCCGGGAGTGTCGATTAGGTTCAACTCGTACTGCTGACCGTCGGCCTCGTGCACCAGGGCGACGGTGCGGGCCTTGACGGTGATGCCGCGGTCCCGCTCGATGTCGAGGTCGTCGAGGATCTGTTCGCGGAACTCGCGTTGGGTGATCGCACCGCTCTGCAGCAGCAGCTGGTCGGCCAGCGTGCTCTTGCCGTGGTCGATGTGAGCGACGATCGAGAAATTGCGGATGCGGCTGGCGTCCATGGCGGGCGGCATCCTAGTGAACGACTGCGAACAGGTCGAGACATCCGGCCGGCGACGGTCGCTAACCGTTCTCACCGCCTCGCAGCTGCTCGAATGCCTCGCTGGCACCGTCGATTCCCAGGTGAACAACGGTACCGATGTTGATGAACCGGTAGCCGCGGTCTCGCCACCTGGCCGAGTGTTCAAAACCGACATCAGTGATACCTGCCGGCTTGCCGAACTGGGCCACCCGCTCGGGGAACCCGTCGAGGATCTCGACGACGTCCGGATGCCGTGGCTGGCCGATGACTCCCATCGAAGCAGCGATGTCCTGCGGACCGGCAAACACCACGTCAACGCCCTCAACCGCTGCAATCTCGTCGACGTTCTCCAGTCCCAGTGGAGATTCGATCTGGACGACCACCGCTGTTTCTTCGTTGGCCACCGGCAGGTAATCGTCCCAGGAGACGTTCATCATCATCGGCCACAACGGTGAGACGCCGCGAGATCCCTCAGGGGGGTACTTGCAGTACTCTACGGCCAGCTTCGCCTGCTCGGCGGTGTCCACCTGCGGGACCATGATCGTGCTGGCGCCGATGTCGAGAGCCTTCTTGATCCAGTTGGATTCCAGGCCGGGGACTCGGATCATCGGTGACACACCGGCCTGTCGGCAGATGATTGGCGCCCAGCGAACCTCGTTTGGCCCGTAGGCGCGGTGTTCGAGATCGATCCAGAGAAAATCGGGACCGGTGTCGACCGAGAGCTTGGCGAGCATATCCGAACAGTCGAGCAGACCCACGCCCCAGGCGACCTTGCCTTCGGACAGCCGCTGTTTGACCGGGTTGATGAATTCAGTCAAGAGATCCAGCCTTCCTCGCTGCCGCAGCGGCCTCACCTGCGGCCCCGGCGTCGTCGCCGGCGTCGACTGCCGGTGCTGTTTCGGCCAGCTTCGACGTTGCCGCAGCAACCTGGCCGGCGCCTTCGATTTCCGAGAGTGCCCCAGCCAACTCCGACAGCAGGCCCCGCGGCACCGCCACCAGTTCCTCGGTTGCGGTTGCTTCCTCGGCCTCCGCTCCACCTTCGTCGGTCGCGGCACCGGACCGCTCGCTGTTCAGGCGGTTGGCCAGCCCGACGTGGTTGGAAACGACCCGGTCGAAAGTGGCTCCGCAGATCGAGCACTTGACGACCAGGGGATCGTCGACCAGGACCTTGCAACTGCCACAGCGGACGGTGTGAAGATCGGCAATCAGCGGAAAGACTTCCGTCATGACGAGTGACTCGGGAGTTTTGGAGGTAGAGGACGAAGACGAACGGGATGGCTGAACGCGGGTGAGTTTCTACCAGGACCAGGATGCCTGGACGTCGGGATTGACCACTGCCGGACCCGGCCAGCTTCCTTCGTACAACGAAGCGATACAGTCAGCGGCCTCGTTGGCCATGTCCTGGATACTGGTCGTGTCGGCTCCGGCCAGGTGAGGGCTGACGACGATGTTGTCGAGAGCGAACAGGGGATTGTCGGCGGTGGCCGGCTCCTGCTCGAAAACGTCCAGACCGGCCGCGGCCAGCGGCCCGTTCTGCAGAGCGTTCAGCAGGTCACTCTCGACGATCATCCCGCCACGTGCCGTGTTGATCAACACGCTGTCGGGTTTCATTTTCGAGAACACGTCCGCGTTGAACAGACCGCGAGTTTCGTCGTTGAGCGGGCAGTGAATGCTGATGGCGTCGCTGCGTGACAGCAGTGTGTCGAAATCGACCAGTTCGATTCCCTGTTCGGAACAGAACGCCTCGTCGGGATACTTCTCGGTCGCGATCACCGTCATGCCCAGGGAGGCACACCGCACGGCCATGCTGCGGCCGATACGACCCAGGCCGAAGATGCCCATCGTCTGTCCGCGAATCGGCCGCATCGGCTCGGTGCTCCAGCCACCCGAGCGGACCAGTTTGTCATGAATGGCGACTCGCTTGGAGACGCCGAACAGCAGGGCCAGTGCCTGCTCGGCCACCGCGGCGTGATTGGCCGTCGGTGTGATCGTCACCACCCGGCCCAGCCGTGTCGCGGCAGGAATGTCCACCTTGTCAAAACCCACTCCACAGCGGGCGATCACCCTCAGGCCCGGGCAGCCTTCCAGCACCTCGGCCGTCAACTGCTCTCCACCGGCAAGGATCGCATCGATACCTTCCAGCCCGGCGATCGTCTCTGCCGGAGGTCTTCCCCGTGTGAACGTGGAATCTTCGGGATATTTCACTTCAAAACCCGCCCCCACCAAGCGGTCGACGTGTGGACCAGCCTGTTCGTAGAGGGCTTCGGGAGTGATCAATGCAGTGGGCATGGGGGCGTGGACCGAGGAAAAATGCAGAAACAGGGGCCGACCAACACCGCGCGGCTTGCCCGAGGACAAGCCCCTGTTCTACGAGTTCAACCGGTCGTTTGCAACTGCCGCCAACAGCCGGGACTCAGTGAATCCGTGTCACATTCCGGACGGGGATGTCCGGTATTTCGGCAGTGGTTTCTGGCGTCTTCGGACTTGTGTCCGGCGGCTGGGAGATCACACAATCGTTTCCGCAAAGTGGCTGGAGAAGGTCGTGAATCATGAGTGAGGATCCCCGCGACGCCGAAACCAGCCCAAACGAAATGACCATCGTTTGTTCGCACTGCGGAGCGGAAACTCCGTTGAGTTCGACGTCCTGCATCTCCTGCGAGGCTCCGCTGGATACGGTCGATCCGCAGTGGACGCTGGCCGACAACGATTCAACCAGCGGAGGGTGGTCAAGAGCCCTGGCCGGGGTCGGTTGTGCGATCCTGGTGCTGGTGGCCGCCGTGGGTGCCTTTTTCGTTGGTTGTGCCGTTCTCTTCACGCGTTTCTAAGACTCCTGTCGCCGGTTTCCGCGAAAAGTTTGATTCTGTCATGCCGATGCCCTTCCGCGATCACACGTTTCTTGGCATGACGCAGAGCCTGTGTCCGGAGTGCCTGGAACTGGTTCCGGCGAAGATCATCGAACGGGGCGGACGGGTGTATTTCCGCAAGCACTGCCCGACCCACGGTTCCCGTGAAGATTTCGTCTGCGGCGATGTGCACAGCTTTGATCGGCTCGAATTCAGTGTCCCGGGCAAGGTGCCGAGACAGGTTGGTGTCACGGCCACCGGGAAGGGATGTCCTTACGAATGCGGGTTGTGTACCGAACACGAACAGCACACTTGCGTGGGACTGGTCGAGATCACTGGGTCCTGCAATCTCTCGTGCCCGATGTGCTACGCCTCCAGTGGCCCCGGTGGGCAGCATCTTTCGTTCGAGGACGCCATCAAGTCGATCGACCGTCTGGTCGAGGTCGAGGGTCGTCCCGAGGTGCTGCAACTCTCCGGCGGTGAACCGACGATCCACCCTGAGTTCCTCGAGATCCTCGACTACGCCTGTGGGCAGCCAATTGACATCGTGATGATCAATACCAACGGGATCCGGTTCGCCCGGGATCGCGACTTCCTCGATGCGGTGGCCCGTTATCGTGACCGGCTGGAGATCTACCTGCAGTTCGACGGGTTTCGAGATGAGACCTACGAGTCGCTGCGGGGAGAGCCGCTGGCGGAGACGAAGCGGCAGGCCATCGAGGCCTTTGGTGAGGTGGGGTTGCGAACGACCCTGGTCACCACCGTCCAGGGAGGGGTCAACGAGGATGAGCTGGGGGCGATCATCGAATTCGGGTTGGACCGATCGTGGATCACCGGTGTCAGCCTGCAGCCGGCCACCTACAGCGGCCGTCACGTGCTGCCCGAAACGATCGAGGCCCGGGTCACGTTTCCGGAGGTGGTGAAGCTGATCGAGCAGCAGACCGATGGCCGGTTCGTGGCCGACGATTTCATGCCGCTGCCGTGTGCCCATCCCAACTGCCACACGCTGACCTACGCCTACCGTTCGGGAGGCCGCTGGATCCCGCTGATGCGGCTCATCGATGCCCGCGAGCACAGTGATCTACTGGCCAACGGGATCACTTTCAACCGGTCCCGGGCGCGGCAGTTGATCGAGACGTATCTTGAGCGTCTGGGGCACTGTGGGCCCGAGGGCTGTTCGGTTCCGGGTGCGATCGACCAGCTCGTGGCGCCCGAGCTCCCGGTTCTGGCTGGTCAACCGATCGTTCCGCAGGGACCCGATGTCGCCGCCGATCCGCTGGCCCTGGAATTCTTCCAGCGGGGCCTGGCTGAGGACCTGGATCCATCGGACGTCTTCCGGATCACGATCACCTCGTTCCTGGACGCCTACAACTTCGACGTGCGGCGGGTGATGAAGTGCTGTATCCATCACGTGCTGCCTTCCGGACACGTGATTCCCTTCTGTGCGTACAACGTGCTGTATCGCGAGGGTCATCTTCCACTGCCGACGCTGGACCGGCTGGCCGAGTTGACCGCAGATGCGGCCAAGAATTGATCGTGGCCGGTCGCATCATCTACGCGGCGATCATGATGGCGGCCGTGGTCGCTGCGGTCTGGTTGTCCAGAGGCCGACAGGCGCGACTGGGATTGACGGTGTGGCAGCGCGTGATGGTCGGCCTGGGCGGATTCACCGGTGCGTTCCTGGCGGCGAAGCTGCCGTTTTTTCTTTCCTACGTCGTTGATGGCGATTGGCCGGCGGTGCTCAGCGGCCGGGCGCTGTTTTCCGACGGGAAGACCATCATGCTGGGGCTGGCGGGAGGGTACGCGGGGGTCGAGTTCGGCAAGTGGTACAGCCGGGTGAAGGTCTCGACCGGTGACAGCTTCGCGGTCTCGATTCCCGTGGCGGTGGCAATCGGACGGCTGGCCTGTTTCACCAACGGATGCTGTCACGGCATCGCCACCGGCCTGCCGTGGGGCGTCGATTTCGGTGACGGAATCGCGCGACATCCGACACAGATCTACGAGTCGTTGTTTCACCTGGGCTGTGCCGTCGTGCTGGCATCTTTGCGGCGTGACGGGATGCTTACCGGACAACTGTTCAAGCTCTACCTGGTCGTGTATTCGACCTACCGCTTCGCGACCGAATTCATCCGCCCCGAGGCGAAATTGTGGGGCGGCTGGACGGGATACCAGTGGGCGGCGGTGGTGATGGTGGGGGTTTTCGGTGCCCTGTGGTGGGCACAGGCCCGGACTGGCCAGCGTGATGTCGACGCGGTAGGGTAGACCCGGTTGTTCCCGCCGTGTTGATTCACTGGCATCGAGTGCCGTGGTCGAGCCGTGGTGGGGCCGTCAGCTCTATCGAGCGACCGCTCGTGCCGGCCGGGCACTTTGCGGATCGCGCATCGCACCCGGCCGGAGTACACAGGCATGCGACAACTGACTCTCTCGCTGACTCTCGGCTTCGCGGTTCTGCTGACAGCGGTCGCACCGTCGGTCGATGCTCAGGACAAGAAGACGAAAAAAGGTGCGGCCAAAAAGGGTGCGGCCGGATCGACTCTGAAGACCAATCGTGACAAGGCGAGCTACGCGATCGGGCTGCAGATCGGCCAGGCACTCAAACGGCAGGGTCTCGACATCGATCCCAAGCTGTTGGCTGCCGGAATCTCCGATACGCTGTCCGGCAAGAAGCCCGCTCTGAGTGACCAGCAGTTGCAGGCCGCGCTGACGGCCTTCCAGCAGGAGATGCAGACCCAGCAGGCGGACAAGGCCAAGGCGGCATCCGAAAAGAACAAGAAGGCGGGTACGGCGTTCCTGGCAGGCAATGCCAAGAAAAAGGGTGTCAAGACGACCAAGAGTGGCTTGCAGTACCAGGTGCTGAAGGCCGGCAAAGGTGCCAGGCCCAAGGCGACCGACACCGTCGAGGTACACTATCGTGGCATGCTGATTGACGGGAAGGTTTTCGATGAGTCGTTCAAGGGAAAGATTCCGGCCAAAGCCGACCAAACGGTCAAGTTTGCCGCCAACCGGGTGATCCGGGGCTGGACCGAAGCGTTGCAACTGATGCCGGTCGGTTCGGTTTACCGGCTGGTGATTCCTTCCGAGCTCGGCTACGGCGCCCGGGGTGCTGGACAGGAAATCGGACCGCACTCGGTGCTGATTTTCGAGGTGCATCTGTTGGCGATCGAGACGAGCAAGAAGAAGCCGAGCAAGAAGAAGAACTAGATCCGACGTTGTTCAGGGAGCGTGCCGGCCGAGTGTTTTCGGTCGGTGCGGCGGTGACTTGCCCGCGACACTCCGCACTGCTGACCTGGTCGTGATTGGCCTGGGGATGGCCCTGATCGCTGCGATCGGGGTCGTCTGCTCCCGGAAGAGCCGAACTGCCGGTGGGTACTTCCTGGCAGATCGCTCGTTGCCCGGTTGGGCTGTCGGTTTCTCGCTGATGGCCACGATCGTCAGCTCGATGACCTTTCTGGCCCTGCCGGCGGCGGCCTACCAGACCAACTGGCGTCATCTGCCGGCCAACGCCATGTACCTGCTGGCGATCCCGGTGGCGTGGCTGCTGTTCGTGCCCTTTTACCGGGCCGGTGGCCTGCAGTCGGCCTACGAATATCTCGAGCGGCGCTTCGGGCTCTGGGCCCGGCTCTATGCCGGCGGGGCCTTCATCCTGTTCCACCTGGCACGGATGGGCCTGATCCTGTTCGTGGCTTCCGAGTCGATCCAGCTGATGATTGGCCGTCGCGAGGACTGGGTGCTCGATGTGGTGATGATCGTTTTCGGTGTCATCGTGTCGGGTTACACCGTGCTGGGTGGGCTTCGGGCAGTGATCTGGACCGATGTGTTGCAGGGCGTGGCATTGATAGGCGGTGGGTTGATCTGTTTGCCGATTCTGCTCAACGGGATTCCGGAGGGGTTGTCGGGACTCCTGGAGGTGGCCGGTGAACACGACAAGATGAGCTTCGGGGTGTCCGAAGGCGACGTGCGCGGCCACACGATGGGCGCCACGATGCTGACCAAGCTGATCGTGTTCCTGCAGATCATGGGAACCGACCAGACGACGGTGCAGCGGTACATGGCCGCCGGCAGCCGCCGCGAGGCCAACCGGGCGTTGTGGGTTGGCGGGTTGCTGACTTTTCCCGTCTGGGGCTATTTCCTGTTTGTGGGCACCGCGCTGTTCGTCTTCTACCGGTTCCAGGCCGACCCGGCCGTCGCCGGTCTGTCCCCCGAGCAGATCTTTCCGCACTTCATCATCACTCGTGTTCCTGCCGGCGTGGCGGGATTCGTGATCGTGGGACTGATCGCTGCCGCCATGTCGACACTCGACAGCAGTATCAATGCCATCGCCGCCACCTTGACCAATGACTTTTACCGGAGACTGTGGCGGCGGGATCGTGACGACCACCACTACGGGCGAGTGGGGCGAGGGCTGAGCCTGGTGACCGGTGCGGTGATGATCGGCAGCGGGTTGCTGATCCACGCGTCGCGGACCGCTGAGGGAGTCGAAGATGTTCAGACGAAACTGCTGAGCATCCTGGGTGGCGGATTGCTGGGCCTGTTTCTGCTGGGATTGCTCACTCGTCGGGCCACCGGCCGTTCGGCCGCCACCGCCACCGCTGTGTCGGTTGCACTGGTCACCGGCTGGGTGGCACTTGGCAGTGGGGCCGCCGCCTCGTGGTTCCCGGCGCTGCACGAGCGGGTGCTGGACACGTTCTGGGTCGGCGTCGTGGCCAATCCCCTGCTGTTTGGCATCGGCTGGGCACTGGGTGGGCGCCCAGGCACCGACGGCCGTTCACTGGACGGGCTGACTGTCTGGACGACCGACAGCACAACAACGGAGATCGCACCGGGTCTCCCGGACTAGATCTTACCGGCGATGTTCTGCAACCGGTCGGCCAGCGGTCCGAGAATGCGGCTGCGGGCGACCAGGTCCCGCACGTCCCCGGGAGGGTTTCTCAGGTCCTCGGGATCCAGGCCCACCATTTCCAGCCGGCAGTAGACTCCGTTACGGGTCAGTCCCAGCTTCTTGGCCACGCCCTGGGGCCCCTTGATGCGACCGTCGGGACTGTTGCGAAATGCGGTGAGCAGGTCGTAGAGCTGCACCAGCCCGCTCAGCAGGCTGTGCGCGTCGGCGATCAACGGCCGGTCGCCGGTTTCGAAGGCGTGTTGCTCGACGCGACGGATGTTTTCGACCAGTTCCCCGACGGCCTGGCGATCTTCGTCGGTCCAGAAACGGCCTCCGTCCGGGGTGTTGTGGGACGGGCCGTCGTGAGTTCGGTTGGTCGTGATGCCTGGCATGCTGTGTCGATTCCCCCGGCCCACCGCTGTCATTTTCCCGTCGGGGATCAGCAATGGCAATACGGATTGGCCCGGTCCGTGAGGTCACTCGCTTTCCAGGAATCGGTTCGTGAAGGTCTCTGACACGTTCACTGCTCCGGGCTTGATCGCCTCAACTTCCACCAGCTGATCCAGCAGCGTCTTCCAGCGTGCTTCGCTCATCTGCCCCAGTTGCTTGCGGGGGGTGTCCTCGGTCGAGCACAACTCCTGCAACTCCTTTGCGCCGAAAGCGAGAATCGGCAGGCCCATCTCCTCGTTTCGTTCGTGGATCGCCTGGTTGGTCCGGCTGGGATCATCAAGGTACTTCTGCCATCCGGCGATCGATGCCCGGACCATGGCGGTCACCAGTTCAGGCCGATTCTTGATCACTTCCGGTGTCGTGATCAATACGCTGGTGTAGGGATTGAAACCGAGGTCAGAGACCATCAGGACGCGGGGGCGAACGGATTTCTGACGAGCGACAAACGGCTCGCTGATCGAATACCCCTGTTGTGCGAAGTCGTCATCGAGCAGGAACTGTGTGACATTGCCGGCATAAGGCACCAGCTGCACTCCGCTCAGGTCGATTTTCTTCTGCAGAAATAGCGACCAGGTGGCCGTGCTGCTGACAGCCAGTGAACTGACCTGTCCCAGCTTCTCGAGCGAGTCGATTCCCGAGTTTTCGTGGACCATCACGCACCGTGGGCTGACCTGCATCGCTGCCATCACTGCCACCGTTTTGGCTCCGGCGGCGTGGCCGACCAGCACGCGGTCGGCGTTGGTCACACCGAACAGGACCCGCCCCGTGGCGACCTGGGTGATGACCTGGACCCCTGGGCCTCCGGGTCGAATTTCCACATCCAACCCGGCGTCGTCGTAAAGCTCGTGGACATCGGCAGAAAAGAACCCGCCGTGTTCGGCTTCCGGAAACCAGTTCAATTGCAGAGACACCGCGGTGGGTGGCCGGACGATCTTGTCGGCAGAATCATCTTCGGGAACAGGCCGCGTTTCACCGCAACCTGCACAGGCCAGCAGCACTACAAGCGGCCAGTGTCGAAGCCGGCGAGAGGAGGTGGACGGCATGCGAGGGTGTCCGGGAGGGTTGTGGCTGGGTCATTGTTGTTGTTCACGGGACGGTTGTCACGTCGTTGGCAATTCTTACTTCTCAACGCCCGATCCCCACCGTGCCAGCAGTGTCGAGCCGGTCAAGGTCACAATTCCGAACAGGGCGATTCCCAGGAGTGCCGAGGCGATCACCGCGGCGAAGAGGTGTGCCGTCTTGAGGTTCTGCGACGTGCTGAGGACCAGGTACCCCAGCCCGTAGTGGGTCGTTGTGTGGCCGACGAAGAACTCGCCGACGATCGCTCCGATCACGGCCATTCCACTGCTGGTCCGGGCCCCGGTGACCAGGTAGGGCACCGCGTGAGGGAGTCTCAGTTTCCAGAGCACCTGCCAGCGGCCGGCACGGTAGAGTCGAAACAGCTCGAGCAGATCCTCGTCGATGTTGAGCAGTCCCGAGGTGGTCGAGGCAATGATCGGGAACAGGCTGATGATCAGTGTCACCAGCACGACGCTGGCGAACCCTGTGCCGAACCAGGTGATGATCAGTGGGGCGATGGCGATGATCGGGACCGTCTGCAGGAAGATCGCATACGGGTAGCAGCTGGCCCGCACGAGCCGGGATTGCGAGAAGATGACGGCGATCAGGACACCGCCAAGCAGGCTGGCGGCGAACCCGGCGACGGCGGCCACTCCGGTTCGGGCGGTCGCGGACAGCAATCGGTCACCGTCCTCGACCACCGCAGTGGCCACGTCGGTGGGAGCGGGGACAAGGAACACCGGCCAGTCGAACCACCACACGGCCGTCTGCCACCCGGTCAACACGACCAAAAGCAGCAACAGCGGTGGCCACCAGGCCGCCAGGCGGAACCAGGATGACGGGCTCACCTCGCCTCCTCCCGGTCACTATTCCGCAGGGTGGTTGAGACGTCACCGGCCAGTTGTGCGAAATCGGCGGTGGCCCGTAGTGCGGCGTTGCGAGGTCGAGAGAACCCGACGGGCACGTGTACGAATTCATCCCCGGTGGTCGCCGGCATCACCACCACCCGGTCGGCCAGGAACACCGCCTCGGAGACGTTGTGGGTGACGAAAATGGCCGTGGTGCCGCGAGCCGAGTGAATCTCGAGCAACTCCTCGTTGAGTTGTTCTCTGAGCAGGTCGTCGAGCGCGGCGAAGGGTTCGTCGAGCAGCAACACATCGGGTCGAGTGACCAGGGCCCGTGCCAGCGACACCCTCATCCGCATCCCTCCCGACAGTTCTCGCGGCCGTTTGACCGCGTCGGCCGGGCCGAAACTGATCAGCTCCAGGCTCTCGCCGACCCGCTGCCGGGCCTCTGTCGCTTCCACGCCCAGCAATTCCAGCGGCAGACGGATATTCTCTTCGACCGTTCGCCACGGCAACAGGTTGGGTTCCTGGAAGACCAGGGCAACCCGGGAATCCTCATATCGCTCCACTGTGCCGGAGGTGGGTTCCAACAGCCCGGCCATGAGTCTCAGTGCCGTCGACTTGCCGCAGCCCGAGGGGCCGACCAGGGACACGAATTCGCCGTCGGCGATTGTCAGATCAACCCGTTCGAGCACGGGGTGTCGCGCGTCGAAAGCCACAGTGACCCCGTCGAATGACAGAGCCGGCAGAACGGATGGTGCCGACGGGGAATCCAAGATCAGGACGTTTCCGGGGAGGGGATGGCTGGACGGCCGGTGTGTGCCAATCCGTGTTCCGGCATCCTACCGGATCGGTCGGCTGGCTCTACCCATCCCCGAACGAGTCTCATCGGTTTCCTCTCGCATTGGCTGATCTCGACTCCCCCATTTGTCCTCGTGAAAAGAGGTTTTCGATGGCCGGGCATCTGGCTTGGCCGAGACTCGTCGGGATGGTGATGGCGGTCCTGACTGCCGATCGAGGAGGCTACCGTGAGTTGATACGGCCGGGCGAGAACTTCACTTCCGATTCCGGGGTGATTATCCTCGGCCCGTTGGATCTCCCCTGCACCGTGCCGGCTCATGCCAGCCTGATGTACGCCAACAACGTGGCCAACTTCCTGTTGCACGTCTGTCGTGACGGCCAGATTGATGTCCAAACACAAGACGAGGTGGTTGTCGGGACGCTGGTCACCTGTGATGGACGTGTTGTCCACAAACGGGTCCGTAAGGTGCTGGGGTCGGCCGAGAGTTGAGGCAACCGACCGATGAGTTCACATGATGTCGTATTGATTCCCGGAGACGGGATCGGTCCAGAAGTCACTGCCGCCGCTCGCAAGATTCTCGAAGCGGTCGCCGCACCACTTTCGTTTCAGGTGCACCGTGCCGGCCTGGCGGCATTGGAGCAGGGCGAGGAGGTGTTGCCACAGTCGACTGTCGAAGCAATCCAGCACTGTGGTGTGGCGTTGAAGGGACCCTGTACGACACCGGTGGGCGAGGGTTTCACCTCGGTCAACGTTCAGCTCAGGCAACGCCTCAACCTGTTCGCCGCCGTCCGTCCGGTTCGCAACCTCGCGGGAGTCGACACCCGGTTTGATGACGTGGACCTGGTGATCATCCGCGAGAATACCGAGGGCCTTTACAGCGGGGTCGAGAACCAGGTCACCCCCGATGTGGTGATGAGTATGAAGGTGGCGACCGAGACGGCCTGCGACCGGATCGCCCGTTGGGGTTTCCGGTTCGCCACTCTCCGCAAAAGGAAGAAGATCACCGTCTTCCACAAAGCGAATATCATGAAGATCACCGACGGACTGTTCCTGCGATGTGCCCGGAAGGTGCACCAGTCGGAGTACCCGAACATCGAGTACGAGGAGGTGATCATCGATGCGGGATGCATGAAGCTGGTGCAGGACCCGTCGCAGTTCGACGTGCTTCTGCTGGAGAATCTGTACGGAGACGTGGTCAGCGACCTGTGTGCGGGTCTGGTCGGCGGGCTGGGGGTCGTGCCCGGTGCCAATTACGGTGAGGACCTGGCGGTGTTCGAGGCGGTTCACGGTTCGGCACCCGACATCGCAGGCCAGGGAGTGGCCAATCCTCTGGCGGTGACCATGTCGTCGGTGATGATGCTCAATCACCTCGCCGAGACCCGTGATGATCCGTCCTGTCGTGAGTCGGCCGACCGAATCAAGGCCGCGTACAACCGTACGCTGGCCGATGGTTGCCTGACTCGTGACCTGGGGGGCGAACTGGATACGCAGGGCTTCGTCGACGCGTTGATCGAACGCATCGAGGCGGCTCGGTCGTGAATACATCCATCCCGTCGAGGCTGCTGGCCGTCGACGTCGGCAACAGCCGGATCAAGTTCGGGTTGTTCGACCTGGCCACCGCAGCCGGTGACTTGCCCGAGTTGATCGAGTCGATGGCCGTGGCGCCGGATGGCCCGGTTCCATGGGCTGAGATCGGTGGATGGCCCGGCGAATTCGAGATCCGCTCGTCGAGCATCGTGGCCGCATCGAACCCGGACGCGCGCGACATGTTGGTCTCCGGTTGGCCCGACGGCTGGTCCAGGCCGTGCGTGCTGGATGATGTTGATCGGCTGCCGTTGAAGGTCCGGCTGGAGGAACCCTCACGAACCGGAATCGACCGGTTGCTCAATGCGGTCGCGGCCAATCGGCTGGCTACCGACAATCGTCCGTTGATCATCGTCGATTCGGGCACAGCCACGACCGTCGATGCGGTGGATGCCGACGGCGTGTTCCTGGGTGGGGCGATTTTGCCGGGCTTCGGATTGCTGGCCAGGTCGCTGCAACGCTACACCACGTTGCTTCCGCTGGTCACCCTCGAAGAACTGGGCACCGGACCCCCGCCGGTGGTTGGCGGTGACACCACGGCCGCCATCAAGAGTGGACTGTTTTAT
This sequence comes from Planctomycetaceae bacterium, assembly GCA_002724315.1. Classification (GTDB taxonomy): domain Bacteria; phylum Planctomycetota; class Planctomycetia; order Planctomycetales; family Planctomycetaceae; genus UBA8437. Next base: position 42,102 of record PBOJ01000014.1, read on the forward strand.
GGCCAACTGGGCGCGGTTCGCGAACTGGCGGCCGCGTTGGGGGACACGCTGGGAGACAAGGAGGCCGAGATGTTCCTGACCGGCGGGGGTGGTCCGTTGCTGGCCTCGGCCCTTCCCGAAGCCCGGCTGGTGCCCCACCTGGGATTGCACGGGCTGGCCGAGGTCTTTCGAGTGGATACGTCGGAGATGTCCCCGTGACCGCCGCTCGCGTGGCGGTCCTGACCCCGGGCGGACGTGGCGCCATCGCCAGCCTGTCAGTCTCTGGGGGAGTTGAACTCATCGATCGCCACCGGTTGTTCGAGGCTGTCAACGGCCGGCTGTTGGCAGAACAGGAACCGGACCGGATCTGCTACGGGTTCTGGGGTGGTGATCGAAACGCGTTGCCGAACGAACAGGTCGTGGTTTGTTGCACCGGGGAGAGCCGGGTCGAGTTGCACTGCCACGGGGGTAAAGCCGCGGTCCAGAGGATTCTGGACGATTTGGTCGGGTCGGGGGCGGTTTGCTGTGACTGGGACGACCTGGTCGTCGAGCCGATTGGCTCTCCGACCAGTCGGATCGAGGTGGAACTGGCCCAGGCCCTGGCCGCTGCAACGACCTGGCAGGTGGCCGCCATCCTGCTCGACCAACAGTCTGGCGTTTTGATCAATACGCTTGAAAGCCTGGCGGCAACCGACTGGGATCAGCGCCACCAGGCTGCTGCCTGCGTGGCCGGTTTGCTCGAATGGTCCGTCCTGGGCCGTCGGCTGGCCGATCCGCCCACCGTGGTCCTGTCCGGTGAGCCCAACGTCGGAAAATCGAGCCTGTTGAACGCGTTGCTGGGGTTCGGTCGGGCTATTGTCTGGGACCAGCCGGGGACGACTCGCGACGTGGTCACCGGCCGCACGGCCCTGGACGGCTGGCCGGTTCGGCTGGCCGACACGGCGGGGTTGCGGACCACCGACGACGAGATCGAGACGGTCGGTGTCGAGCACGCCCGACGTGAACGGGATGCTGCGGATTTGGTCGTGCTGGTCGTTGATCGATCGCACCCGCTTGATGAGCAGGCTCGGCAATTGGTCGACGAGTGGCCCGATGCCGTGGTGGTGGCCAACAAGTGTGACCTGGACGATGCCACCGACGGAGCGCTGCCCGATGGCGCATTGATGGTCTCGGCATTGACCGGCGAAGGGCTGGACGAACTGGCCGGAGCGATCGTTGATCGGCTGGTGCCCGGAATGCCGGAGCCGGGGACGGCCATTCCGGTTTCCGAGCGACTGATCGGGTGTCTGGAAAAGGTGGCACGTGCGATCGATGACGAGGACGAAACCGGCTTCCGGTCGGCATTGGCCGAGACGATTGCCTGAACCCGATACCGGTTCCCGGTGGTATGATTGTCGTGTGGATTCACTGACTGCCGACGAGCCTGTTTGATGAGCGACTTCGACAACTGGGCGGAACGTTATAGCGAACGTTTCATCCTGATGCTGTGTTTCTCGGTCATCGTGCTGGCATTGTCCTTTGGCGTTCAACGCTGGATGCGGCGACGGCGAAATGGCTCGGAGGTCGGGGCGAACCGCCGTTTCAGAGACAGCGTGGTGGTTCTGGGGGTCTGGGGGGGACTCTATTTGTTGCTGCTAGTTGTGTCCGTGTTCACGATGAGCCCGTTCCTGGTGCTGGAAGTGTTGGCGTTGCTGGTGCTGAGCCTTGTCGGCGGCGTGCGGAAGTGGTCGACCGGGCGTTTTTCGGTTGTGGCGACGGTCGTTGTGCTGGCGATGATCGTTGTGGCTGGCGTCCGGGGCATCAACCAGGCCGAGGACGCGCGGCGAAGATTCCCGTTCACCTCACTCGTCGAACGGTTGGAACCGGCGGCGGCCGTTCCGACCGAGCCACCACTGCTCACCAAGTCTGGAGAAGCTGCCCTCGAGCGTTCCGAACGCATTTTCGAGAACGGGATGAAGGGTTTCACGAGTGGATACCATTTCCGGCGGGCGTCGTTGGAGATGGTACACGCGAGCCAGGTGTGGAATTTCGTCAGCAGCGAAGGTTTCGGCATCGGTCGCATGCTGGCACCGACGATCAAAGGAGCGCGGCTGGCGGAACTCCGTACGTGGCGGCAACCGGTTGCCCCGGAGACCGATGATGTCGGATCGACCGGAGATCGACCGGATCTGTGGTTGCCGCTGAAGGGAGAAAACGTGCCGCGGAAGGCGCTGAACAAATTGCACGAGAACCTGTCATTTGATTTTGCGGAGCCGGTGAGCTTTGGTTGGGTCCGCGATCTCGAGCATGTCACCGGTTTTCGGCCACACGCGGTCGCACACTTCGATCGGCACAGGGTGACCTTCGGTCACAAGGCGGAAGACGAGATGTCCGCCAAACATGAGGCCGGGTGGAAGCTGGAGCGGGTCGAATTGGTCAGCCTGCTGAGGAGTGCCGAGCCGCGAGTGTACGTTTCGAGAGACCTGCCGAGGATGGATCAGTTGTCGGAGGTCAAGCGGCGACCACTGGACGGGTTCGAGACGGTCGCCCTTCGCGAGCTGCGCAACGGCGAGCCACTGGTTATTCGCAGCCAGGGTGGCCAGGTGAAAATGATGGGGGCCGTGCGAGCTGTCAAACAGTGTTCGCTGTGCCACGAGGTGCCACGTGGCACGTTGCTGGGTGCCTTCAGCTACGGCTTCCGTGACCAGACTTCGGCGAGTGCGTCGGAGTAATCCTGCTGCCAGCCGGGATCGGTGGCGAGCGCAGCCAGCAGTTTTCCCTGGCGGTGTCGATCGAGAACCACGGTGCGGATGTCGTAACGGCGGAGCCGTTGTCGCCAGTCGGAGGCCACACCGATCACCTCGAAGTAGTCGGTCCAGGCTTCCGTTGGAACCAGGTGTGCGTGCGAGGTGACCAGCAGACGAATCTGAGACGGTCCCTGCCAAAGCAGGAAGTCGCTCCACTCGTAGGAGGCCAACACCATCCCGCCGGGGGGGTGACTGGCCAGCCATCGGGTCACTTCGACCGGCGTGGACGCCGAGACCATCGGCCGACGCGCCTGCAGCGTTTCGCGTTCGGTCAGCAGTCCACGTACCGCGGGTGTGGAGCTCATCGCGACTCCGGCCACAACCAGGCTGGCCAGCAGGACGGTGCGTCGTTCCGACGAAGCCAGCGTCGTTGCGACGGGGCATTTCGTGTTGATAGAGGCCGCCTGCAGGGCGAGGACAAGGCCGGCCACCGGCGCCCACCAGTTGATCATTCGTGAACACGACAACGTGGCCACACCGAGCGCGACGAGCATCAACCAGTTGGAGAATCGCACCCGGCGTCGGCCGGACATTGCCACGCAGACGACCAGGACGATGCTGGCAAGCATCGCTCGAGCCTGGGATTGGTGCCATTGCAGCGGTTGCCATTCGATGATGTCAGCCAGGTTGGGATGCTGCCCGATTTGCCAGATCGACAGGGGCAGGCCGGGACCGTAGGGGGTGGCCACCAACGGCACCAACAACCCGACGGCGGCCTGCCGGAGACGATGGGCGAATACCCGATCGCTTTTCCAGGAGGGCCAACGGCCGGTGCGTCGGAATCGATCGGCTGCCCGCCCAACCGCATGTGACCCCAGCAGCAACCAGCCGATGACGAATGATCCGTGCAGGTTGGCCCAGAGTCCCATCACGATTCCGACGACGATCACCCGCCATATCGATGGCCTGGGGTCGTGCAGCAGGGCCAACAACCCCACGAAGCAGGCCAGTCCGGCCAGCTGAGGACGGATGATCAGCAGCTGCTGCCAGCCGACGGCCAGGAAGACCGAGGCTCCACAGATCGCTGCAGGGATTCTTTGGCGGTGCCGGGATGCCAGGACGGGTGAGACGGTCAGCAGGGCGCACCCGACGACCAGCGTGGCGTAAACCAGCTGCAGGGCTTCGACCCCCCCGGCCCGCATCAGCTGGAAGGCGATCAGCTGGCTCCAGCGGGCCGTGTCGACCAGTGGCCGGTCGCTTGTGTGCGTCAGAAACGGTTCGGTGGTCGGGGTTGCGCCACCGTGTTCGATCATCCAGCGGCCGTAGGCCAGGTGGCCCCAGAGATCGGTGTGCCACAGGGGGCGGCGAGCCAGTGCGGACCACAGGCCGGCCACGGCGACGACCAGCGCCAGGTGGCCGATGAGTCTCTTGTGGCCGGACAACCGGGGGACCACCTGCGGTTCCTCGTGAGAAGAGAATCGACTACAACCTCGTCGCCCGACAGTAGCCGGTCGCCGACTGGGTGGTCAAACACGGGAGAAAAGCGGTGCAGCTGGGCGAGGGATTGAAACGGGTGCCCTGGAGTGTGGTCACGGCGGCCTCACTACTGGCCGCACTCGGACTGGCGGGGATCTCGCGAGGCGATCAGTTGGTCGGATCGGGGCTCCATTTCCACCGACAGCTGATCTGGATGGCGCTGGCTGTTCCGGCACTGATCATGGCCGCCTGGGTACCGTACCGTTCGCTGCGTCCGGCCAGTTACCTGTTGTTCGGCGTGACGACCGTGCTGTTGCTGGTGGTTTTCCTGATGCCGGCTCACCATGGGGCTCGCCGCTGGATTCCGATGGGTGTTTTTGACATGCAGCCGTCGGAACTCGCCAAGTTGACCTACATCCTGGCCTTGTCCCACTACCTGATGTTCCGGCGCAACTTCCGCCACTTCCTGGGCCTGTTCATCCCGTTTCTTTTGACGCTCGTTCCGCTGGTGCTGGTTCTCAAGGAACCCGACCTGGGGACCGCGTTACTGTTCCTGCCGATGCTGTTCGCGATGCTTCTGGCCGCCGGGGCCCGCGTGAGGCACCTTGTGCTGATCGGGATGATGGGGGTGGCGGTGACCCCGGTGCTGTGGCTGGGGATGAACGTCGAGCAGAAGTCGCGGGTGGTTTCGCTGTTGACCCAGGTCGAGAACGGTCCGGCTCCGCGGGGCGACGGGTACCACCTGTTCCAATCCAAGCGAATGTTGTCGCTGGGTGGGACCTGGGGCAGTGACCTGGCCGGAATGCCGGTCGACGATCCGGCCGCCTACCATCTGCCGGCGGCTCGGACCGACTTTGTCTTCTGCCTGATCGGTGAGCGATTCGGGCTGATTGGCAGCCTGCTGACACTGGCCACCTATGCGGTACTGATCATCAAGGGACTTTCAATTGCCGCGTCGACGCGCGAGCCGTTCGGGCGGTTGCTGGCAACCGGGATCGTCACCCTGCTGGCGACACAGGCGATCATCAACACCGGCATGACAGTCGGGTTGATGCCGATCACCGGCATGACCCTGCCGCTGGTCAGTTACGGTGGTTCGAGCCTGGTCGCGACGGCGATCGCGCTGGGGTTGTTGATCAACGTCGCGATCCGACCGGGGTACGAGGTGACGGCCGAGCCGTTTCGGTTTGCGGCCGAAACCAGCTAGGTCGTCAAACACAATCCGCCGGTGTCCGGCCGAGCCGCGATCCTACTTCTGGAAGAAGTCGGTGGGCCCACGCAACGTGTAGTACGGATACTGCACGACCGCCGGTGGCTGGTTGGCCGGCGGGGACTTCAGATTCTTGGGGGCCTTGTACTCGTACGTGTGATAGTGCCCCCCGTGGAAGGCTCCGCGTGGTTCGTGATCGCCCTCGTGCATCACGGTGTGTCCGGCCGGGGTCTGGCCCCGCACGATACCGCGAGGATTTTGACAGCCGACGGCCAGGGAAACGGCCAGGCAGGTCGCCAGGCTCAAGGCAATTCGCATTTTCATCTTCCAGTGACCCCCTCGGTCTCGAGACCGAATGTAGTGTGCCGGATGTGTTCGGTTGGTTTCCGGATGCCCCTGCCGAGCAGCGGACGTCGTAGCGTTGTTATCGGCTCAGCAGGTCGCCCGAGGCCACAGAATGCGGAAAATCGTTCGAATCCGACCAGTTGCTCCAGTTCATCGATCTTGCAGCATCGTTGTGATCGGACTAGATTACCGCCCGCCGTGGTGTCGCCGTTCTGTAGTGACTCCCGTTTGAACCGACGTTGCAGTGGTCGAGAGCATTCCACGTGTACATTGCCGTGACTTCTCGCTGCCTGGGTGACCTGCCGTTCCTGGACGCCTGCAGCCTGTTGACCGACTACGGGTACAGCCGGGTCGAGTTCTGGTTTGACGAGGATGGGGATCATCTCAAGCCCTCCGATGTGGTGGCGGATCTCGAGGGGTTCGCCAACAACTTTCGGGCTTCGTCGAGGTTGACCCCGGTCGCGTTCTGTTTCGAACAGGTCGTCGATCTCGAGACCTTTGCCGCCATCACCCGGCTGGCGAAGCTGATGCGGGTCGTTCAGATCACTGTGCCGTCGACGCCGCTGGGAACACCGTTCAATGCCGAGATCGAGCGATTGCAGGATCTGTTGCAGGTGGCCAATGCGGCTGGTGTGCAACTGTCGATTCGCACCCGTACCGGCCATCTGACCGAGGACGCTCACACGGCCGTTGAACTCTGCCAGGCGGTCCAGGGTGTCGGGCTGTCGCTGGACCCCTCCTATTACATCTGCGGCCCACACAAGGGCGAGTCGTACGACCAGGTCTATCCTTACGTCTACCACGTCTACCTGAGAGACACGACGCCGGATCAGATCCAGGTCCAGGTGGGACTGGGTGAGGTGGATTACGGTCGTCTGATCAGCCAGCTGCGGCGCGAGAATTACGATCGCACGCTCTCGGTCGACTTTTTCCCCGACCAGTACGGCGATCTCGATCGCGCGCTCGAGCTGCGGAAGATCCGCATGCTGCTGGAATCGCACCTGTTGGTCTGAGACGGGCCTAGAAGTCGTTCGGGTTGCCGAACAGGTTCCCGCCGTCTCCGGTGCCGCCCTTCAGAGCTGATCGCTCGATGCGTTCGATTGGCGGCAGGTCTTCCTCGGGCTGTTCATCCCGACCGGTTCCAGCCGGCCGCTCAGTCAGGGCCTTCAGCGACAGAGAGATTCTCTGTTGGCTGGCGTCGACGTTGAGGATCTGCACATCGACTGGCTGGCCTTCGCTGAGCACATCGCTGACGCGACGAACCCGCGTGTGTTCCAGTTCGCTGATGTGCAGCAGGCCCTCGATGCCGGGTTCGAGTTCCACGAAAGCGCCGAAGTCCATGATCCGCGTGACCGTTCCGCTGACCTGGCGGCCGACGGCATACACATCGACCGCTCCTCCCCAGGGATCGCTGGTCAACTGCTTCATTCCCAGGCTGATCCGGCTGCGTTCCTTGTCGATCTCCAGGATCTTGACCTCGACCGACTGTCCCTGTGTCAGCACCTGCTCGGGATGGTTCAGTCGAGACCAGCTGATCTCGCCGATGTGCAGGAATCCATCGAGTCCTCCGAGGTCGACGAAGGCTCCGTATTCCTTGAGTGTCTTGACGGTGCCGTTGCGGATCTCGCCGACATTGAGCTGTTTCCACAACTCGGCGGCTGCGTCCTTGAATTCTTCTTCCAGCAGAGCACGGCGGCTGACGACCAGGTTGCGTTTCCGCGAATCGACCTCGGTCACCTGGACCGAGAGTTTCTGTCCGATGAAGGGCTCGAGATCCTCGACGTAGGAGCGGTCGACCTGTCCGGCCGGCAGGAAACCCCGCAGGGCACCGACCTGCACTTCCAGCCCACCCTTGTTGGCCTTGGTCACGATGCAGTCGCATTTCATGCCGATGGTCACGGCATTCCAGTCTCCGCCCACCCGTCGTCGGCCACGCGGCAGGTTCAGCAGGATCAGGCCCTCATCGGCGTCGTACTGTTCGACCGCGACGTCGATCACCTGTCCGACCTCCGGCTCACTCTTGTCCCACTGTCGCCGGGGCACGATGCCGTTGGCACGCATGCCGATGTCGACGAAGACGTAGTCGGAGTCAATGGCCTGAATGGTTCCCTTCAGCCGGCTTCCCTCTTCGAGATCCTCTTCGGATTCGATCCGCTCGCTCGCTGTGTCCTCGCCTTGCGTGTCGATGCTGGAGACCGCCTGGGCGGCGAGGTCGATCAGCTTGGCGTCGTCGCTGGCCAGGGCGGCTTCGATTTCGGCTTCGATTTCCGCGTCGAGGTCGTCATCGGGGGGAAGGTCAACCGGGGGCGCGGCGGCCTGTTGCGCTTTTGGCGGTGGCTCGGCCGACTCTGTCGGCGATTCGGCCGCCTCGGCGGCCACGTCGGCCAGTTTCTCCTCGACGGTCGGTTCCCCTTCGGCCTGTGTGGACACCGGTTTGGTTCTCGAGGGAATCGGGCGGGCCGATTCTCCACCTGTGGGATTCAGCTTCGGCCGTTTCCGCTCGGTCGTGGGAGCAGGCGAGGATTCTGCCTGCTGATCCGAGCCGGTCTCGGCGGGTGTCTCTTCGGGAGGGTTCGGCGTTGAATCGTTCACGGCAGCAGCTCCGATGCAGCGAGGTCGATGGCCCGGTAGTGGGCTATTTCGACACCTTCTTCTTGTCGCCGCTGATCACGGCCGCTTTGACGCACCTCAGGCCGATCGCGTCGCTCTTGACGTGATCGGGAAGCGGCAGTCGCGCGGCACTTCTCAGCGACGGGTACCGGTCTCGCCACGATCCGCTCCGGATCACCCGCGAAACGAATTTCTTGTTGCCGTCCCATGCTCTGCTGTCCGTGGGAGCACGCTTGTAGTCAGCGTGCCAAGCATCGGCGACAAATTCCCACAGGTAGCCGTGCATGTCGTACAGGCCCCAGGGGTTGGGCTTGAGTGCTCCGACCGGGGGATCGTTGCCGGCGGCGTTGCCGTTGTGCCAGCCATAGGGATCCAGCAGCCCGGCTTTCTTGCCCGTGTCGCCTTTGGCCTGTGCCTTGTCGCCGAAGCTGTAGGCGGTTGTTGTTCCCGCCCGGCAGCAATATTCCCACTCGGCCTCACTCGGCAGCCGAATCTCCTCGTCGGCCCCGATCAACTTTTCGGCTCGCATCATCAACGTCGCTCTCTGGCAAAACACCACCGCTTCCTGCCAACTGAGCATCTCGACGGAATTCCTGGGGCCAGTCCAGCGGCTGGGGTTCTTGCCCATGACCGCTTCCCACAGGTTCTGGGGCACCTCGTACTTGGCCATCGAAAACGCACCTGCGATCTTGACGGTCCGGGGCGGTCGTTCGCTGGCGTCACCGCCCTTGGTGCCCATCACGAACGTGGCCGGGAACTTCCCCTTGCCTGGAGTGATCGCGACGAATTCGCCGTTGAAGGTCTTCAGCAGGGCCTGTCGTTCGGCGGGAGTCATGGGCGATTTCTTGTCGTCCTTCTTTTCCTGGGCCGGAGCGGTCGAGGCGATCCCGAGGATCAGGGTGGTGATCAAACAGATCCGGAGCGTATCGGGCATGGGGGGACTCGTGGTGAGAAGGTGGCCAGACCACTTCATTACTATCGAAGTTGCCTGCAGGCCGCAACGATTGAAGAGGGACCGGTCCCCGAAGTTTGACGCACGCCGCTCGAGCGGTCAGAGTGTGCGGTCATGATCGAGCCGGAAACTCGCCCGCCCCGCAGCAGCGAACTGCTATCGAGAACCGCCAGCCGATTGCTGGTGGTCGATGTGCAGCAGAAATTGCTGGATCACATCCCGGTCTCGGGGACGCTGGTCGAGAACTGCCGGCGGCTGATCCGAGGGGCCCAGGTGCTGGATGTGCCGGTCGCCGCGACCGAGCAGTATCCCGATGGACTGGGGCCGACTGCGGAGGTGTTGGCCGGCCTGCTGGGCGAGATCCCCGAGAAGCTCCGGTTCAGTTGTGCCGAGTGCCTGGACTGGGGTGCGGCGGGCGGCGATGGGGATCAGCGAGACCAGGTGGTCGTCTGCGGCATCGAGGCGCATGTCTGTGTCACCCAGACGGCGTTGGACCTGGCCGCCCAGGGCTACCGTGTCTATGTTCCCGCCGATGCGGTTGCCAGCCGGCACAAGCTCGACTGGAAGACCGCTCTCGGACGACTCGCCGATTCGGGAATTGTCGTGTTGACGACCGAGAGCGTGTTGTTCGAGTGGTGTGAGGTGGCCGGGACCGACGAATTCCGGCAGATCAGCCGATTGGTGACCGGAAAAGACGAAGCTTGAAACGGGTTCGTACGGGGGGGTACAACGGAGTGAGTGCCACCGTGTCGAAAATTTGCTGACGGCAGCCCATGGCTTCAACCGCACCAGAATCCACCACACCCGAAACGGCCGCTTCTGCGACATTTCCCAATGTCCGGATGCGTCGCCTGAGAACCCATCCCCGGTTGCGGGAGATGGTCCGCGAGACCCGGTTGTCTCCGTCGGACTTCATCCTGCCGCTGTTCATCCGGCATGGTGAGAACCAGCGGTTGCCGATTTCCTCGATGCCCGGCCACAGCCAGTTGACGGTTGACCTGCTGGCTGAGGAGGTGAAGGAGATCGCATCGCTGGGCATTCCGGCAGTGATCCTCTTCGGGATTCCCGCCGAGAAGGATGCGGTGGGCAGCGATGCCTGTGACGACCAGGGAATCGTGGCCGAGGCGGTGCGGGCGATCAAGGCCAGCGGCACCGACCTGCTGGTGATCACCGACGTGTGTTTCTGTGAGTTCACCGACCACGGCCACTGCGGGATCATCAACGACCGCCATGGAACCCTGGATGTCGACAACGACGCGACGCTGGAGATCCTGGCCACCCAGGCGGTCACCCATGCCCGGGCCGGTGCCGACATGGTGGCGCCATCGGGAATGATGGACGGGATGGTCGGGGCAATCCGTGGCGGGCTCGATGCGGCCGGTTTCACCAACCTGCCGATTCTCAGCTACGCGGTGAAGTACTCGTCGGCCTTCTACGGCCCGTTCCGCGATGCGGCCGAGAGTGCTCCGCAGTTCGGTGATCGACGGACTTACCAGATGGATCCGGCCAATGCGGGCGAGGCCCTGCGAGAGGCGGCGCTGGACGTGGCCGAGGGAGCCGACCTGCTGATGGTCAAGCCGGCCCTGGCCTATCTGGACATCATCCATCGCGTCAAACAGGCTCATCCGGGTGTTCCCCTGGCGGCCTACAATGTCAGCGGTGAGTACGCGATGGTCAAAGCGGCTGCCGAGGCTGGTTGGATCGATGAGCAGGGTGTGGCCCTGGAGAGCCTGCTGGCGATCAAGCGGGCCGGAGCCGACATGATCCTGACCTACTTTGCCAAGGATGCCTGTCGCTGGCTGGGCTAGCCGTCCCGGTTGGCTTCGCACGCGGCCCGGTGTTCTTCCAGGAACCGCGAGAGGTCGGCGTGGCGAGCCTGCTTGAGCGATCGGAACGAGATCTTCACAGCGTCGCGCCCGTCCTTGTAGGTGGTGATCTCGCGTCTGGAACCCAGTGAGGCCACCCGCCCCAGCGGAATCGCCCCGGGGGGACCAAACAGGACCAGGTCGACCGAGTGAACCCGTTTGGTCCACAGTTGTGCCCACACCGGACCGGTCTCTGAGAGCCGGAACGAGACCGACATGCGACCGGTCCAGTCGGTGACCGGTTTCCCGGCAGTGGTGTTCAATCCGTCGGCGAGTTCTTCCACCAGACCCTCGGGCCACCCCACCCGCTTGCCAGCCGGGAACCCCTTCCGCATCTGGTGCCACTTTTGTCCCAGCACCTTCCAGGGCATCAGGTTCTCGGGATCCTGTTTCGAACGGCGGGTGTGCTCGAGAAACGAGTCCTGGGCTGTCGCCAGGAATGCCCGGAATTCGGGGGTGTCAATTTCCCGCAGCCAGTGGACCTTCAGTGTCACCTCTTGCCACGGTCCCTTGATGTTCTTGACACCCACGCGGGATCCCCGTCCGTAGATCGGCAATTCGTCGATGTCGTCGAGCGGCTTGAGATCGAGTTGTTGCTGGAGTTCCTCGCGGTGAAACGTGTTGCGTCGCACCCGGAATTTCAGCGTTACCAGCCATTCTCCACCGGTCAGGGCATGGAAGAACCATCCGTCCTTCTTCACCTGTCCGTTGATCGTGACGACGCTGCGAGAGTTGAAATCGGCCGCGCGGAGGTCGCCGCAGGTTTCCAGTTGATCGAGGACCGTTTCGAGCACCCCGCCCTCCCAGCGGGCGGGTTGGCCGTTGTGGGCAATACGGTCGGTGGTGTGCCAACGGCGACCGTCCCGTTCCCATGGCATCCGCGCTTCGCGACCGATCTGTCGGAAATCCAGGTCGCCGTCCCGCTTCTCGGCGACGGTCTTGACGTTGAACACGTCCCGGTCAGCCCGTTCGCCGGATCGCAGCACCGGGCCCAGCAGTTCTCCGGTCCACGACCTGGGTTCACCTCGCCGCTTGGCCACTCGAGCCTGGTCGACGACGTCCTCGGGGGTTCCCGTGGCCACGATCCGACCGCCACCGGAACCGGCCTCCGGACCCAGGTCGACAATCCAGTCGGCCGTCTTGATCACGTCGAGATTGTGCTCGATCACGACCACCGTGTTTCCCGCCTCGACCAGGCTTTCGAGCACCTTCAACAGCTTGTCGATATCGTCGAAGTGCAGCCCGGTGGTGGGTTCGTCGAGCAGGTAGAGCGTGCGTCCGGCCTGGGGTCGTGCGAGTTCGGCGGCGAGCTTGACGCGTTGGGCTTCTCCCCCCGAGAGCGTCGGGGCGGGTTGTCCCAGCGTGAGATAGTCGAGGCCAATCGCACACAGCGTGGCCAGGGGCGCACGGATCCGCGGAATGTTTTCGAACAGTTTCAGGGCCCCGGCGATCGGCATGTCGAGCACGTCGGCGATCGTGTGGCCGTGGTAGGTCACCGCCAGCGTCTCGGTGTTGTACCTCCGCCCCCGGCACTCGTCGCACTCGACCCACACGTCCGGCAGGAAGTGCATCTCGATGCACTTCTGACCGTTTCCCTCGCAGGCCTCGCACCGGCCGCCGGCCCGGTTGAAACTGAATCGCCCCGGGCGATAGCCGCGGACCTTCGATTCGGGCAACCGGGTGAACAGTTCGCGGATCTCATCAAAGACACCGGTGTAGGTGCCCGGGTTCGACTTGGGCGTGCTGCCGAGAGGCTGCTGGTCGACAACGATCACCTTGTTGAGGTGTTCGATTCCCCGGAGTGCGGAGAATGGGCCGGGTGTGTCTCCTGTTCGATGCAGTTGCCGGGAGACGGCACGGGCCAGGGTGTTTTCGATCAGGGAACTCTTGCCCGATCCGCTGACCCCGGTGATGCAGGTCAGGGTGCCCAGGGGGATCCTCAACTGGACGTTGTCGAGGTTGTTCAGTCGAGCCCCGTCGAGTTCCAACCAGGCTCCACCCGGAGGATCGGCGTCGGGCGTTTGGGCCGAAGCCATTCGTCTGTTGGCGGGGATCGAGATCGTGCGACGGTTGGAGAGGAACTTGCCGGTCAACGACCGGGTCTTGCCGGCCAGTTCCTCGGGCGGTCCTTGCGCGACAATCTTGCCGCCGTGCTGCCCGGCTGCAGGTCCGAAATCGACCAGCCGATCGGCCGTTTCGAGCACTTCGCGGTCGTGTTCGACCACCACCAGCGTGTTGCCGAGATCCCGAAGACGCTGGAGAGCTCCCAGCAGCCGACGGTTGTCCCGGGGGTGCAGGCCGATGGTGGGTTCGTCGAGTACGTAGAGCACCCCGGTCAGGGCGCGACCGACCTGGCCGGCCAGCCGGATTCGTTGGCTCTCGCCTCCCGAAAGCGTGGGAAATGGGCGGTCGAGGCTGAGGTAATCGAGTCCGACGTCGACCAGGAATTTCAGGCGGCTGATCGCTTCCCGCAACAGGTCCCCGGCGATCCGCTTCTCGTCACGACTCAGCCGCACGCGGCGGAGTGCTTCCAGGGCCTTGTCGAGCGGCAGTCCGCACAGCGATCCGATGGTCTGGCCGAGCAGTCGCACGGCGGCCACATCGGGTCTGAGCCGGCTGCCGTCGCAGGAGGCGCAATCGACCTCGCCCACCAAATCCAGCAGACGCCGGCGGTAGGTCGCCGAGACCCGTGACGCCTCTTCAATGGCCGGGTAGAGCCCCTTGTACTGCATCGAGATCGTTGGGCCGTCGGGGAGCGTGACGGGGAACCAGCGGTCGCCGGTGCCGTAGAGCACCAGTCGACGGGCGGCCGGGGACAACCCTGAGAACGGAACGTCCAGGGGAAGGTCGAATTCCCGGTGCAGCGCGTCGAGAGTTGCCGAGAAGATCGGCACCGTAGAGGGGTCTGGCCATGCGGCGATGGCTCCTTCGCTGAGCGATTTGGAGTCGTCGGCGACCAGTGCCGAGAGGTTGGTGCCCTGCTGAGTGCCCAGGCCTTCGCACGCCCGGCACCAGCCCAGGGAGCTGTTGAAAGAGAAGTGGTTGGGGGTCAGTTCCTCGAAACTCCGACCGCATGTCTCGCAAGCCGCGTGCAGGCTGAACGGTTCGACCTCCCAGTCGGACTCGTTCCGATTGAGATTCTCGGTGGCGATTCTCATTTCTCCTCGACCCAGCCCCAGGGCCATCTCGACGCTGTCGGCCACGCGGGTCCGCGAGGTGTTTCCCGGCGTGATGCGGTCGATGACCACCTCGACGGTGTGACGTCTTCGGCGGTCGATTTCGGGGACGTCTTCGATCCGGAAGGTTGTCCCGTTGATTCGGACACGTCGGAATCCGTCCTCCTGTAGTGACTGCCACAGCCGGGCGTATTCCTGGCCGACTCGAACTTCCTGTGGGGCGAGGACCAGGACCCGTTTTCCGGACGGCAGGTTCCGGACGCGATCGATCACCTCGTCGGTGGTCTGGCGGCTGATGGGAATCTCGCACTTCGGGCAGACGCGGGTTCCCAGCCGGGTGAACAGCACCCTCAGGTAGTCGTAGATTTCGGTCACCGTCCCGACTGTCGAACGGGGTGTGGTGCCGGTGTTCTTCTGTTCGATGGCGATCGCCGGCGACAGTCCCTGGACGCCTTCGACACGGGGCTTGGGCATCTGGCCGAGGAACTGGCGGGCGTAGGCCGAGAGGCTCTCGACGTAACGACGTTGTCCTTCGGCGTACAGGGTGTCCATGGCCAGCGAGGACTTGCCGCTGCCGCTGGGGCCGCAGAAGACGTTGAACCGGTTGCGGGGGATCTTCAGGTTGACGTCCTTCAGGTTGTGCTGTGCCGCCCCGCGGACGACGATTTCTGTCGCCTCCTTCCGCTGTTTCGCGGATCTTGTGTTTGGCGGTCTCTTCGCCGACGTCCGCGGTTTCTGGCGAACGGTGTTGGGAGACAACAACGGGGCGAGAACGCGGCCGGTGTGGGAGTCGGGGCAGGCTGCGATGGTCTCGGGCGGTCCGGCCACCACCACCCGTCCGCCGCCGGCTCCTCCCTCGGGTCCGAGATCGATGACCCAGTCGGCGGTCTTGATGACATCGAGGTTGTGTTCGACCACCAGGACGGTGTTCCCCTCGTCGACGAACCCGTGGAGAACGTCCAGCAGTTTGCTGATGTCGGCAAAGTGCAGACCGGTGGTGGGTTCATCGAGCAGGTAGATCGTGCTGCCGGTGGACCGTTTGCCCAGTTCGCGTGCGAGCTTGATCCGCTGGGCTTCGCCTCCCGAGAGTGTCGGGGAGGGTTGGCCGAGCTTGAGGTATTCGAGTCCGACGTCACCGAGGGTTCCCAGCAGCCGGGAGACCCGCGGATGGTTGCGGAAGTGCTCGAGAGCCTCCTGCACGTCCATCTCGAGAACCTCGGCGATGTTCTTGGTGCGGAACTTCACCTCGAGCGTCTCGTGGTGAAATCTCCTCCCCTCGCAGACCGGGCAGGTGACCCAGATGTCGGCCAGGAAGTCCATCTCCAGCCGGTTGGCCCCGTAACCCTCACAGGCTTCGCATCGGCCTCCCTGGACGTTGAAACTGAACCGCCCCGGCTTGTAGCCCCGGGCCCGGGCCTCGGGCAGCTTGCTGTAAAGTTCACGGATGGCGTCAAGCAGCTTGACGTAAGTGGCGGGGTTCGAGCGGGGGGTGCGTCCGATCGGGGCCTGGTCGATGTTGATGGCGCGGTCGAGATGCTCGAGTCCGGTCACCTCGCGGTGTGCTCCCGGTTCGCCCTTGCCGGAGTTGAGCTCGCGGTTGAGGACCTGCCAGAGGATGTCGCCGGCGAGTGAGCTTTTGCCGGATCCGCTGACCCCGGTGATACAGACGAAGGCTCCCAGGGGAATGGGCACGTTGATGCCGCGGAGGTTGTTGTGGCGGGCGGCCTTGACGGTCAACCGCTTGCTGCCGATTTCGCGACGCCGCGCCGGCACGGGAATCGAGTCGGTGCCGCAGAGATACCGGCCGGTTACGCTCCGGGGGTTCTTCTGGATTTCCTCGACGGTTCCTTCGGCCACCACCCGTCCGCCCCGGACACCCGGGCCGGGGCCGAAGTCGACGATGTGATCGGCCGCCAGCATCGTCTCCTCGTCGTGCTCGACAACGATCACCGTGTTGCCCTGGTCGCGGAGGTCGCAGAGGCTTTCCAGGAGCAACTGGTTGTCGCGGGAGTGGAGTCCGATCGAGGGTTCGTCGAGCACGTAGACGACGCCGACCAGCCCGCTGCCAATTTGTCCGGCCAGGCGAATTCTCTGGGTTTCTCCGCCCGAAAGCGTCGGAGCCGATCGATCCAGGGCGAGGTAATCGAGTCCGCAGCGGAGCAGGAATCCGAGTCGGGCGCGGATTTCCTTGAGCGCCTCGCCGGCGATCAACCGGGCGGTGTCGTCGAGTTCAATCTCCTCGAAAAATGCCGCCGCGTCACCGATTGACAGCGCGCAGATTTCCGGGAGGCTCCGACGGCGACGGGCGACCCGGCGGCCGAATTGCCGGTTGGCGGTCGTGATCGAGACCGCCTGGGCCTGTTGGTTCAGCCGCGTGCCGTGGCAAGCCGAGCAGTCGGCGAACCGCATCGCCTTTTCCAGTTGCCGCCGCCGCATGGGATTGTTCGTGTTGTGGTACGACTCGAGCAACTTGGGGATCACACCGGCAAACGTGCCACCGTGTTTCCAGACTCCGCCGCGGTATCTCCAGGCGAACGTGATGTGGCGATCGCCGGTTCCGAACAGGATCAGTCGCCTGGCTTCCTCGGGAAGGTCGGTCCAGGGAGTGTTCAGCACCGAATCGGTTTCGAGACCCAGTTCCCCCTCGATTGCCGCGGCGGCACCCTGGTAGATATGGCGTCGCCAGCGGCCGATTTTCCTGACGGCTCCCAGCACGCCGATCGCGCCCCGCCACAACGACTTGCCGGGTTCGGTCACGAGTTCCTCGGGCAGGAACTCGTGACGTCGGCCCAGCCCATTGCATTCCAAGCACATTCCCAGGGGGCTGTTGAAGCTGAACAGTTGAGGCGTGGGGGGTTCGTAACTGATTCCGCAACGACCGCAGGCGTAAAGAGAACTGTAGAGCGTGTCTCGGTCGGTGGGGGTTCCGGTGGACGGTTGGCCGGGTCGACCTGGGGTCTCCTCCGTCACACTCAGCAGCAACGTGCCGTTTCCCAGGCGCAGTGCCGTCTCGACGGCCTCGGCCAGGCGGCTTCGGCCACCCCGACGTGAGGAAAGCCGGTCGACGACCACCTCGATCGTGTGACGCATTTGTCGATCGAGTCCAAGATTCTCGCTCAGCGAGACGGTTTCACCGTCGACCCTGGCGCGGACGAACCCCTGCTTCAGCAAGTCGTCAAACAGGTCACGATACTCGCCTTTCTGCTGCTGGATCAGTGGGGCCAGGACGCTGTAACGGGTTCCGGTCGGCAACGCGCTGATCGATTCGATGATCTGCTCGGATGTCTGTGCCCGAATTTCTCTCCCACACCGGGCACACCCTGGGCGGCCAACCCGGGCGAACAGGACGCGGAGATAGTCCTGGATCTCGGTGATCGTTCCCACGGTACTGCGCGGGTTCCGGCTGGCGGATTTCTGCTGGATCGAGATCGACGGAGCCAGGCCGCTGACTCGGTCGACGTCGGGCTTGGGGAGTTGGCCCAGGAACTGGCGGGCGTAGCTGGACAGGCTCTCGACGTAACGTCTCTGGCCCTCCGCGTAGAGCGTGTCGAAGGCCAGTGAGCTCTTTCCCGAACCGCTGACTCCGGTCATGACGATCAGCCGGTTGCGTGGCAGGCTGAGGCTGACGTTGCGGAGATTGTGTTCGCGGGCGCCGCGGATCTCGATATCCGCCGCGTCGATCATCAACCTGCTTCCCGGCCGCGTCCGGCTCACGTTACAGACTCGCTGCCGTCGGTCCCGGGCTCCTGTTCCTGTTCGGAGACCGTTTCACCGGATTTTCGTCGCCGCCGTCGTTTCTGTTTGCGTGACTGTTTGCGTGGTCGATCGTCGTCTCCATCATAGGCCGGTTCGGCCGAAGCGTCTTCGAGACGGTCCGGAGCACCGTCGGCCTCGCCGATCGAGGGGAAATTCAACCTCCCGGCAGCTCTTTGGGCGCTGTCGTCGAGTTGCATCCAGGCTCCGTCGATGGGGCAGGTTCGACTGGTGATGTGCCCGGCTGTCTTCAGGACCCGCTGGCAGCTGGGACAGCGCCAGACGCGTCGGACGTCGAGGTCGAGCCTGATACCGGGACCCTTGATAACGTGGTCCTCCCCGCTCCTCTTCGCGCCCCACGGCGCGATCACTACCATGCACGCCCGCTTCAGCCGTGCTCTTGACGTAAACGGCACTGGCCGCCCACCGCGGATCCATTCTCCGGCGTTGTCTCCTGTCGGGCAAGCCCACCCAGACTGTCTCGGGATCGCAGATGAACCGTCGACCATCCACAAACGGGACACGGCTGGGCCTGTTGGTCGGTGGCGTGTTGATGGGAGTGGCCGATGCGATCCCGGGAGTTTCCGGTGGCACCGTGGCGATGGTGCTGGGAATTTATGATCGATTGGTGACGGCCATCAGTCGCTGCGACACCTCGCTGGTGCGTTCGGTTCTCCGAGGTCGTTGGCGGGAGGCGTCTGGTCGGATCGATCTGGCTTTCCTGTTCACGCTGGGTCTGGGGATCGCCGGAGGCATCCTGGCCCTCGCCTCGGTGATGCGGGGGCTGCTGACCAGTCATCCGGCGTTGGTCAATGCGGTGTTTTTCGGACTGGTGGCCGGCTCGTGTGTGATTGTCATCCGGTCGGTCAGGGCCTGGACGATTTCGCGAGCGGTGTTGATGGTGGTCGCGATCAACGCGTCGTTCGTGCTGGTTGGCTTCCCTCCGGAAGCCGGCGAATTGGACCGGGGGCAATTGCACCTGTTCTGCTGTGGGGCGGTCGCCATCTGCGCCATGATCCTGCCGGGTGTCAGCGGGGCTTTCCTGATGAAGGTGCTGGGCCAGTACGACCGTGTCATCGGCATGCTCTCTGGCGTGGTCCATTTCCAGGCCACCTCCGAGACGCTGCTCGCGCTGGGGGCCTTCGCGTGCGGGTGCGTGTTCGGGCTGATCAGCTTCAGCAAGTTGCTTCGCTGGCTGCTGGCCAACGTCCGCGAGGCCACCCTGGCAGTGTTGTGTGGCGCGATGTGCGGGTCGCTGCGAGCGCTGTGGCCGTTCGATTCGGGGGAACTTGCCAACGGCCGCATCGCCGTTCCGGTGCTGCTGATGGTCGTCGGCTTTGCTGCCGTGTTGCTGTTGGATCGCCTGGCCCGGTCCACGGAGCCGGATACGTCACAGCCGTCCTAGCTGGGACGGCGAGCCCATTTGGTGTCGTTGGGGCTTCAGAAGACCGAGAACAGCAGCAGCCCGCTGGCTCGGACCAGCCACTTGCGGTCACTGGGGGTGATCTTGCCGGCGTCCAGGATCTGGCGGCACTTGTTCCTGGTGGTGCTGATCAGCAGTTTCTGGAGATCGGTCAGCCCTTTCTGCCGTTCTTCCTCGAGCAACAGCGAGGTGATCCGGTGCAGGGCCCGGGGTTCGTCGAGTCCCGACTGGACCGCATCGGTCCAGGCGGGATCGGCTCGTCCCTCGACGACTTCCACCAGTACGGCCAGGACGAGGTTTGAGATGCGGGTCAACTTGGGGTAGTCGACCTTCTCGGGCGTGTCCCGCGTCGAGTGGTAGTCGGGGTGTTCGCCAGTGGAGAAGAACAGGAAAGGCACCTTGCGGTCGCGAAACGGACCGTAGTCACTGCGAGTTCCCACCAGGTCGATCCCCAGCCGGGCCACTTCCAGCCCCCTGGGAGTTCCCACGCGGTCGAGGACGGTCCGGAGAACCGGAGCGTGTTCGCTGCCCAGGCAGAAGACCGTTGGCAGGGGCAGGTTGCCCAGTGAACGTCCGACCATGTCGGCGGTGATGAACAGCCTGACGTGTTCCAGCGGCCAGGGAGGGTTGGCCGCAAACCACCGTGACCCCCACAGGAGCCGCTCTTCCAGGTCGAAGCCGACGAAGGCAACAGAACGTGCCGGAGGTGTCTTGCGAGCGGCCAGTTGGCGGGCGATTTCGAGCATCAGCGCCACGCCGCTGGCGTTGTCGTCGGCCCCGGGGTAGACCGCGTTCTTGCGGACACCGAGGTGGTCGTAGTGGGCGCTGAGAATCACGATCTCGTCGGACGTTTGTCCGGGCAGCATTGCTCCGACGTTCCGACCGGCTGTCAGCGGCTTGCCCGACTTGTCCTTTCGCCCGGGAAGTGGCTGGAAGTAGCTGTCACCAAAGAGCGGCTTGAGCTTCAGGCGTTGGAAGTGATCACGGAGATAGTTGGCCGATTGCCGGGCCGCTTCTCCGGACCGACCACGACGCGCCGGATCGGCCAGCCACTCGACATGACGCTTCACGTCTGTGGCCACGATCGGTGCCGGAGGTGACGGTGCAGCCGGTTTCTCTTCGGCCGTTGACGGACCGGACAGGGCGACCAGGACCATCAGCAGGCGGCCGAAACCGCCGGGAGTTGTCGCGAGCGTCAGGATCTGCGAATCGTCACAAACTCCGCCGCATCCGGTGTTGTTTTCGTGCCGGTCTGGCTGGTGCATCACATCCGTCTCCCTGGGCCGCGGCAGGGTAGCTTGACGCGTTTCAGCCAACAACCCCCGCTGTTGGCCGGGGGGTGCGGTTTGGCCGATTGTGACGAAGTTTCCTGTTGTAGCGGTCGTCAGGGTGTCGATAGACCAACGGAACACCCGCGTGGCGCGCGGACCTGCATGACTTGGAGAACGAGACAATGCGTCGAGGATCGATTCTGACCGCCGTCCTGGTGGCCACCGTCGTAGCCTGGTCTGCTTCGGTGAGTTCGACGCCGGCACAGGCCGCCGGACAGGGGCAGCCGACCGACTGGAACCGGTTCTACTACTACCCCTATGTCTACTATCCCCACAACTTCAAGCGGCCCCAGGGGAGTTTCAACCACCTCTATTACCGGTATTCGCCAACCTGGCGGATCCCCGTGATGCGACAGGGTTGGCACAACTTCTACCAGAAGAAGCGGCCGTATCACCGTGGGCATCACTTCATCCTGGATGTCTTCTAGGCCGTTTCGGGAGATTTTCGGGAAACCCGTTTACTTTCCCGCGTGGGTTCGATTGAGTCCATGCGGGGCCGGAGCGTCGCCAGACCCGTCCATTCATGTGGATGGGTCTGGTGCGTTAAAGCGGTTGTGGAGGCTCACGTGCAGGCGAACACGTCGTCGCGGGCAGATCCGCTGAGCCCGTAGATCGACATCACGCACTCGTCGATTCGACTTTCGAGCGTCTCGACGGTCGGCCCCGATCCCCGCAATTCCAGCAACCTCGCCACGTCCTCGACAATCGACCTGTAGGCGGCCCGCTGGCCGGAGTCGTCCAGGTCGGGCCAGATGATCGGGAGATCACGGAGCGACCCGACTTTGACCTGGGGAAACGAGGCCTGGGCCGACTCGCGGACCGAGGTCGTGTAGAGGAAGCGGATCAGTCGCGAGTTGAGCAGTCCCACCACGTAGCCGACGTCGTACCCGTTGTCCGGATCGAACAGTGCCAACAGCGAATTGCGGAAGTACTCGGTTCCCCGCTTGGGACCGACAATCGGATGGCGGGCCGTCTGCCGGATCACGAATCGGGCCCGGCGGTAGGTTTTCAGTGGACGAATCGTGAAGTATTCGCCGTCGTCGGCGCAGTAATCCAGCTTCAGCGTCTTGGCCGGCGGATCACATCGCCAACGATGCACCTGCTTGCCTTCGAGTAACCCGACACCTGTATCGGTTTCGGTCGACGTGTCGGCCAGGGGGCTCACCAGCCGGTTCGCACAGTTTCCAGTGTGAACACCCGGATCCCCGACCAGTCGTCCCAGGCTGTCGCCTCGGCCGCGGAGTTCGGTGACCCAGCCGGGAGTGACCGTGTCGGTCCACTTGGCTGTCCCGGTGTCGTCGCGGCGGGCGATCAGTGTCACCACCGGTGCCACTGCCTCTCCCTCGAACACGTCCTCCCCGTGGTCCCTGACGTCGTGCACGGACATCTCGCGGGTCACGGCCGATCTGAGTTCGTCGTAACTTTCCAGGTGAGTGATCTGGGTGGGTAGCACGAGTGCGAGTGAATGGCCGGCGAGTTCCAGGCTTCGGCGGACGAACATCCCGTGCAGTGTGTCCCAGGCGTCACCGCCCCAGCGGGCGAGGTACTTCTGTTTGAGATCGGGGTCGATGGCCAGTGCCTGGCGACCCGAAAACGATCCGAATGGCGGGTTGCCGATGACGAGTTCGAAACGGTCGACATCGTCGTCAGGAAATGGGCAATCAAGCAGCGCGTCGGCCGTGACCAGGTGATCCACGAGTTCTCTCGGCGGTGAGCCGGGCAACTCGGCAGCTTGCCAGACCGCGTGACGGGCGAGGTGGACCGACAGTGGGTCGAGATCGATTCCGAACAGGCAATGGGTGATCACCCGCCTGCGAATTTTCGGGTCCGGAGTGCCGTTTTGTTCAATTCGTTGCCAGATCCAGCGGGCCGCGGCGACCAGGAAGCGGCCGTCACCGCAGGCCGGATCCAGGACGGTGACGCGGTCCAGGTCCCGCGGGGCGTTGTTCCATGGAGCCAGCGCGCGGTCAACCAGGCTCTCGACCAACTTCGTCGGCGTGAAGTAGACACCTCGGGCCCGTCGAGTGGTCGGCGATGAGACCAGGACCATCGGGGGATCGGTGGCATCAACCGCGATCTCGTGCCCGACTCCGGTCGCCTCCCGGACCTCCCACTCCAGCAGGCTCTGGGCCACGTCGGCCGGATCGGTCTCCGTGAACCACTCACCGAGACTCTCGAACAGTTCGATCGGAAGGCGCGTGGCCGGGTCGGATCCGGGAGCTTCCAGGCCCGGGTGACGGGCACCGAGCAGTGCAACGACGATGGCCTGCCGCATGGTCTCGGCCACCTTGTCGACCGCCACGCCGCGGGCCAGGATCCACTGGGCGACCCGTGCCAGTGTCTCCTCGAGATTCGACACCGATCGGGACTTGGTGGATTCGGGAGTGCCGGCGAGACTCATCCGGAAGGGCGTCCGTCGGGGGCGGCAAGGGGTGACAGTGTAGCACGGATTCCCGTGGTCGGCCGAATGTGGTAGATGAGGCATCAGTGTCGGCAAAGCGGGACCGGGTCGCCGACACGGATGGGACTCCCATGGAAAAGACCGAGGCGATGGTGATCCGCGTCGCGGATTTCAGCGAGACCAGTCGTGTGGTCACGCTGTTTTCGCGGGAATTCGGCAAGATCGCGGCTCTGGCCAAGGGGGGACGGCGGCTGAAGGGTCCCTTCGAGGCTGCTCTTGACCTGCTTGCGACGTGTCAGATAGTGTTCCTCCGCAAATCGTCTGCCACCCTCGATCTTCTCACCGAAGCCAAGCTGATTTCCCGATTCCGGCCCCCCGGCCGCAATCTCCACAGCCTCTATTCCGGCTATTACGTCGCCGAATTGCTGTCAGGATTGACCGAAGACTACGACCCTCACCCGGTGTTGTATGACCAGGCCACTCTCGCATTGCAGCGGCTCGCCGAGGACGGTGATGTCCGCCCGGTGCTGCTCAGGTTCGAGATGGTGTTGTTGCGTGAGATCGGGCAGATGCCCGTCGTCGATCGCTGTGTGTCGTGCGATGTCCCCGTGAATTCCGATTCCCCAACCGATCCCCAATCGCAGCCTCAGTTCGCCTTTTGGGTCTCATCCGGAGGCCTGATCTGTTCGCACTGCCAGAGACCGGAGTACGGTTCCCCCATGATCACTGCTGAGACGGCCGCGTTGTTGTCTCGGCTGGCTGAACCGGACGTCGAGATCTCCGAATTGCCGATGGAACGGTATTCGGAGTTGCGGCGAGTGGTGACGCCGGCGATCTGCCATGTCCTGGAACGTCGCCCCAAGATGTTCCGTTTCCTTCCCCTCTGAGCCCGATCCATCTCCACCGGCCGCTCCGCAACGGCCTTTCAGTTCGTCAGGGATGACCATGAAACCCAACGTCGGCCATGTTGCGGCCCTGCTCACGGCCTGCCTGCTGGGCAGCTCTGCGGGCTGCCAATCGATCCAGGTCGGTGGCCTTGACATGCTCACATCTCCGTTGAGCAAGTCGTTTTCGGCAATCAAGGATGCCGCAACGGTCAACACCGACCAGCATCCTGACCTGGGCCAAGGACCCTCCGCCGGCGAACGTCTGCGACTGGAACGGGCCCGGAACCTGGCCGAGACCGGTCGACACGCCGAAGCCGAGGCGTTGTTGGTCGACTTGAAGGGTCAGGGTCCGGCGAGGTTCTTGGATTTCTCCAAGCGGAGCCGAAAGACGTTCCTCAAGAAGCTCGACAAGGACCGCCGGATCGGCGATGACCTCAATCCCAACCTCGTCGATCCCCGTGCCGCATTTCGGGAAGACACCCTGTTCCTGTTGGCCGAGAGCCAGTTTCATCTCAAGAAATTCTCGAATGCCGACGACTCCTACACCGAGTTGCTCACCGACTTTCCCTCGACCCGGCACATCGATCGTGCCAGCCAGAGACTTTTCGAGATCGGTCGTTATTGGCTCGACTCCCAGAACTTCAAGGCCGCTTCCGAGATCCGACCGGCCAATGCCATTGTTCCGCCCGGACGATCTGAACCGGGCATGACCGGTTACTGGTTCACCAGGCTGCCGTTGATTCCGAACATGACCGACGGCACGCGGCCCCTCTTCGACACCGGTGGTCGTGCCCTGAGAACACTCAAGACGATCTGGCTCAATGATCCGACTGGCCACTTGGCCGATGACGCGCTGATGCTGGCCGCTGCCACATACCTGGAGCGAGGCGACACCCGTGAAGCCGATAGGATTCTGACCAATCTCCGCAAGCTCTACCCCGACAGCCCGTACCTGGAACCGGCCTTCCTGCTCGGATCCCATGTCCGGTTGATGGGCTATCAGGGTTCGGCCTACGACGAGACGCCTCTGGATGAGGCCGCGCAATTGAAGCGGAGTACGCTGGGCCTGTTCCCCGACATCAAGGAAAAGCAGCGGCTGCAGTCGGAGCTGGATTCCATCGAGGCTTCCCGGGCTGAACGGGAATGGCAGCGGGTCGAATTCTACAGGAAGAAGAACCTGCCCAAGGCCATGGCCGTTCACCTGAACCGCATCCTGGCCCGTTTCGCCGGCACGGTTCACGAGGAGCGGGCCCGGCGGATGTTGTTGGAACTGGGCCCCGATTTTGCCAATGGCCGCTGGATGATGAGTGAAGTCCAGGCCGCTGGCAATCCGTCGCCCGTCATCCCGGATGCTGCCGACGAACCACCGCCCGGTGACATCGTCGAAGAGCTTCCGCCGCGTCCGGCCCCCGAAAAGCTGGATTCCGACGGGCCGCCCACCACGTCCATCGCACCGAGCGAACCCACACCACTCACACCGTCTGATTCCCCGGCCTCCGAGCCGTCATGGCAGCCGACACCACAACCGACACGACAACCGACACGACAACCGACACGACAACCGACACGACAACCGATTCCACAGCCGATTCCGCAGCCGAGCACCCGTCAAATTCCCGACTGAGCCTGGATTGCAGGCCGGACAGAGGTGGTGTTCTGGTGACAGGCCGTGAGCGACAGGCCCTCATGTTCTCTTCTCCGTCCCGCCGGCTTCGAATCCACAGGACACGGTCTCGTTGGATCGTCCGTTCGGTTCCGGGCCTGGCGGTCCTGGCCGCAGCTGTGATCATCGCCGGCAGTGGTTGTGGGTACCTGATCGGTCCTCAGCATCGAGAGCAGGTCCGCTCGATTGCGGTACCGGTGTTTGCCTGCAGTGACGATCGGCCCGGTCTGGGCCTGAGATTGACCGAGGCGGTGCACAAGGAAATCCAGCGACGGCTGCCCTACCGGGTCGTTCCCGGCGGGTCGGCCGATTCGAGACTGATCGGTCGCGTGCTGGGTGCTTACAAGGACGTCATCGGTGAGACCCGCAACGATGATCCTCGGACGTTGCAGTTGCAGCTGGCCGTTGAGGTGACCTGGACGGACATGAGAACCCAGAAAGTCCTGGCCCAGCGGGTGGTGGCCGACGACAGTCCGGCGGTGACGTTGATGACCGACTCGAGTTTTTCTCCCGAAACGGGGCAATCGATGGCGACCGCTTCCCAGCAGGTCATCGACCGGATGGCCCGTCAGATCGTCGACTTGCTCGAAGCCCCCTGGTAGAGACCTGCGGATCCGTCCGGTGACCTCGCCTCCCAACATTCTCTGGTATTGCACCGACCAGCAGCGGTTCGACACCATCGCCGCACTGGGCAACCCTCACGTCCATACGCCGACGATCGATTCCCTGGTGGCCGACGGCACGGCGATGACCTGTTGCTACTGCCAGAGTCCGATCTGCACGCCGAGCCGTGCCAGCTTCCTGACCGGGCTCTATCCGAGCCGTGCCCGCAACTGCCGCAACGGGAACGAGAATTACCCGGGGCACCCCAAGCTGGTCTCCAGGCGTTTGTCCGAGGCGGGTTACGATTGCGGGCTGATCGGCAAGTTCCACCTCCAGAGTGCCGGTCTCCGGACCGAACCGCGACTTGAAGAGGACGGCTACCGCTACTGGAAGTTCAGCCACGCTCCGCGAGATGACTGGCCCCAGGGCCACGACTATGCCGAGTGGGTCCGCGGGCAGGGCGGGGATCTCGATGAACTTCGTGTTCGCGATGACCGGGTGCCTCCCGAACTGCACCAGACAACCTGGGCAACCGAGCGGGCGATCGAGTTCATCACCCAGGAACGGTCCGAACCGTGGATGCTCAGCGTGAACGTCTACGACCCTCACCCGCCCTTCATTCCGCCGCGGGTCTACGCCGACCGGTTCGACCCCGAACAGATGCCCGGGCCGCATTTTCGTGACAGCGACCTCGCCGCCCAGGCCGCCCTGGCCGAGGTCGATTTTCAGACGCTGGCGGCCGATCCCGACACGTTCGATGGACGTCGTATCCAGGCGCTGTACTACGCCATGATTGCCCAGGTCGACGAACAGTTGGCCCGGCTGCTGGACAGCCTGGACGGGACCGGCCAGCGTGACAACACCCTGGTCATCTTCACCAGCGACCACGGCGAATCGTTGGGTGACCACGGCTTGCTCTACAAGGGTTGCCGGTTCTACGAGGGCCTGGTGCGGGTGCCGCTGATCTTTCGCTGGCCCGGCCGCGTGCAGGCGGGAGTGCGAAGCGACGCCCTGGTTGAACTGCTCGACAAGTCGGCCACCATCGTCGATGTCGCCGGCGCCGACGGACTCGAACAGATGCAGGGCGTCAGTCTCTGGCCGTTGCTGACCGGGGAGGTGTCTCCCGAGTACCACCGGGATTTTGTTCGCAGCGAGTACTACGACGCGCTGGATCCGGCTTTCATCGGAACCGGCTCTCCGGACACGCCCAGGTCCGACGACTCACCCGGTGATGTTGACCAGTCGCCGGGGACCTACGGCACGATGTTTCGCGACGGTCGTCACAAGCTGTCCGTCTACCACGGCCATGACATCGGCGAGTTGTACGATCTCGAGGCCGACCCGTGGGAGTTCGAGAATCTCTGGGACGATCCCGGCGCCGCCGACATCAAGCTGCGGTTGTTGAAGGCCAGTTTCGACGCATCGATCCGGTACGGCGTCGATGTTGGCACCCGGCGGATCGCGCCAATGTGATGGGCCGCCGCCGGTTGGCTCAGGAATCCTCGGCGAACAGGGCTTCGACGAACCAGTTGGCGTCGAACGGTTCCAGGTCTTCGACACCCTCGCCGACTCCGACGTACTTGACTGGCAGGTCCATTTGCTGCCGGATCGGTACGACGATTCCGCCTCGGGCAGTACCATCGAGCTTGGCCAGTACGATGCCGGTGCAGTCGACGATCTCGGTGAAGTTTCTCGCCTGGCTGATCCCGTTTTGACCCGTTGTGGCGTCGAGCACCAGCAGGCTTTCGTGGGGTGCTCCGGGCACCTTGCCGGAAATCACCCTGTGGATCTTTTCGAGCTCCTGCATCAGGTTGCGATCGGTCTGCAGCCTCCCAGCGGTGTCCACAACCAGGCAGTCGACTCCCGCCTCGATCGCTCTCTCGCAGCCGGCGTAGGCGACGCTGGCCGGATCACTGCCCGATTTGCCGGTGACGATTTCGCACCCCAACCGCTGGCTCCACAACGTCAGTTGTTCGACCGCTGCCGCTCGGTAAGTGTCTCCGGCGACCAGAAGCAGGCTGCGGCCCGAGGAGATCAAGAGATGGGCGATCTTGGCGATCGAGGTGGTCTTGCCGACACCGTTGACGCCGGCAACCAGGATCACCGTGAGACCTTCGGAGGCAAATGAGAGCGGTGCCAGGGGGTTGTCGTTGTCCCAGTCGGGTTGTTGGCCGGTCGCTCCGGACAACTGGGTTTTCAGCGTGTCCTTGACCGTTGCGAAGACCGCCTCGACATCGACCGTCCGGCCACCGTGCTGTTCTCTCAGCTGGCTGATGACGGCTGTCGAGGCCGCCACCCCCATGTCGGTCTTCAGCAACCGTCCCTCGAGTTGCCTCAACAGGTCCTCGTCCAGAATCCGACCGTCACGAAACACGTCACGGATATCGGACCGGAGCAGGTCCTTGGTTTTTTGGAGTCCGCGTTTGAGGCGATCAAAGAGTCCCATCGTGGTGTCTTGCTTCCTGTGGTTGGGGGCGGTGTGCGGGTGCGAGATGTGGCGAGGTCAGCCGCCGAGTGTGTCGAAGCGGTTTCGGGCGTCATCCCATGCGGTGGCGTTGGACGGAGAGAATGTGGTTGGTTGAGCCGAATTGGCGACGATCTCGCGGATGTCGGCCAGCGAATCGAGGGCACCGGTGGCCCGGGCCTGCAGCAGCACGTTGCCCAGCGCGGTGGCTTCGACCGGTCCGGCCACAACCGGTCGACCACAGGCATCGGCGGTAAACTGGTTGAGCAGTTCGTTCTGAGAACCTCCTCCCACCACGTGGATCACCTCGCTCGGCTCTCCGGTCAGTGACTCGATCTGTTCGAGCACGGCTCGGTATTTCAGAGCCAGGCTTTCCAGCGCGCAGCGGATCATTGCCCCGTCACTGTCGGGTTCGGGTTGTCCGGTCCTTCGGCAGAAATCCCTTATGGCCGTCGGCATGCAGGGAGGCTTGAGGAACGAGGGGTCGTCGGGGTTCACCAGCGAAACGAAGGGGTCCGCTTCTGCGGCCTGCCGCGTCAGCGTTCCGTAGTCGACGTCCCGCCCGTCACGCGAGAACGCCCGGCGGCATTCCTGGACCAGCCAGAGGCCCATGATGTTCTTGAGCAGTCGGAAGGTGCCGTCGACACCACCCTCGTTGGTTGCGTTGGCCGCAAGCGTTTCGGGACCGGTCACCGCTTCGGGAACCTCGGCCCCCATCAGGGACCAGGTTCCCGAGCTGATGTAGGTCCAGTTGCAGGAGCCGGTCCGGCCGGTGGGCACTGCGGCGACCGCGGAACCGGTGTCGTGAGTGGCCGGCGTGATGACGTCGATGCGATCAAGTCCCGCGGCGGCGGCGATGTCATCGCGTAACCGGCCCAGCGTGGTTCCCGGCGGGACCACCTCGGGAAAGATCTCCGAGGGCAGCTCAAACCGTCCCAGCAGTTCGGTGGCCCAGTCATTCCTCGACGGGTCGTAACATTGCGTCGTCGTTGCATTGGTGAATTCGACAACCCGGCTGCCGCAGAGCAGCCAGTGGAAGTAATCGGGAATCATCAACAGCCGTTGGGCCTGGTCCAACAGCGCGGGATTGTCTCGCTGCATCGCCAAAAGCTGGTAGAGCGTGTTGAGTTCCATGAACTGCAGACCGGTTGCCGCGAAGATCTCTTCGCGAGGCACTCTCTCGCAGGCAGTTGCCAGCATCCCGGTGGTCCGGCTGTCGCGGTAATGCCACGGCAGTCCCAGCAATTCGTCGGTGGCCGACATCAGCACGTAGTCGACCCCCCAGGTGTCGACGCCGACGCTTCGGATCCGATTGCCGAAACGGTCGGCGGCCGCGGCCAGGCCGTCCTGGATGCCTTGCCACAGCCCCAGTACGTTCCATCTCAGCGTGTCGCCAACCCGGACAGGGCCGTTGGCAAACCGGTGCAGTTGCTCGAGACGGACCGAACGGCCGTCGAAGAGCCCTGCGACCACCCGGCCACTCTCGGCTCCCAGATCCACACCCAGATAACACTGTTCGGACATGGTGCCCATGATAGTGGTTCGCCGCGACGGAAGAAAAAGAACTACCGCACGGTCACCGTGGTGCCGTTGCCGTGGATCTGCTCGGCAAATCGCCGGGGGATTCGGTAGATCAGCCGCATCGTCTTCTCGTTGTATTCGCTGTCGGTCATCCGGCCGTGCTCGTTGAGGAATGCCAGCAGGCGACCGTTGCCGATGTCGGTTTCGATCTCCACCTCCACCTCGCCTTCGCCGAGCATCTCGCACACCGCCGCCGAGAGCCGGTCCAGGCCCAGTCCGGACGTGGCGCTGATCGCGACGCAGTGTTGCGTCTTGGCACGCAGGATGTCGATGTCCGTGCGGTCCTCGACCGTGTCGACCTTGTTGAGCACCAGGACCTGCGGCAGTTCGCTGGCTCCGACATCATCCAGCACACCGTTGACCGTTGCGATCTGGTCGGCCACCCGGGGATGACCCGCGTCGGCGACGTGCAGCAGCAGATCGGCACGGCGGGTTTCTTCGAGTGTGGATCGGAACGAGGCCACCAGGTGGTGTGGCAGGTCTCGAACGAAACCGACGGTGTCGCTGAGCAGCACCTCGCCCCAGCCGGGAATTTCCCAGCGGCGGGTTCGCGTGTCGAGCGTGGCAAAGAGCTTGTCGGCGACCAGCACGTCAGCACCGGCCAGAGACTGCATCAGTGTGCTCTTGCCGGCATTGGTGTAGCCGACCAGGGAGACGGTCATGTGGTCGGCGCGACGAGACACCTCGCGGCGACGTCGACCTTCGACCTCCTTCAGCCGTCGCCGCAGTTCGGCCACCCGTCTGTCAATCAATCGTCGGTCGGTTTCGATCTGGCGCTCGCCCGGACCGCGACCCGTGCCAATACCACCCTCGATCCGCTCAAGGTGAGTCCACAGCCGTTTCAGACGCGGACGAAAATAGAGCAGCTGGGCCAGCTCGACCTGTAGCTTCGCTTCGTAGGTCTGGGCCCGCGTGGCGAAGATATCCAGGATCACCTCGCTGCGGTCGACGATGATCGTTTGCAGGGCCTCTTCCAGGTTGCGGCTCTGGGCCGGTGTCAGGTTGTTGTCAAAAACGACCAACTGGGCCTCATGAGCCTCGATCAAGTCGATCAGTTCTTCGATCTTGCCACTGCCCAGGCAGGTGGCCGGATGAGGCCGGGGACGGACCTGGATCAACTCGTGGACCACCTGCACGCCGGCCGTTGTTGCCAGGCCGCGGATCTCCTCCAACGCCTCTTCGCGGTCGCGTCGCTGGTTCCTGTCCAGAACCCGGACCAGGATGCCGCGTTTTAGCTTGACGCTGAGTTCTTCTCGCTTTGGTTCAGCCAACTGAAGTCTGCCGTCGGGTGGGCGGAGGTGACCCGGGACAGTTTAGGCCGCGGACCGCGGCTGAGCCAAGCGCCGGAGATTGCGGATAACCAGGCCGGAGCTCGGTTGGGGTCGTGTTAAAAGAACAAACCGAAAGGACGCTTCTCACACGTCCTTTCGGCCCGTCCAGGTGTGATGTGGTGATGTGAAGCTGAGGTGGGAAGTAGGCCCCTCTCCAAGGGCCGGTGGGGGCCGGCCTCTCACAGCCGGCGTCTCTCTCACTCAACTCCAGATCATTGCACCCCGCGTGCCATCCGATCACCGAGAGTCTACATGTTCCAGGCAAGATGTGACATAAGGCACATCTTGGTAACGGCTTATGACAATTTCGACAATTTCG
Organism: Planctomycetaceae bacterium; assembly: GCA_002724315.1. Taxonomy (GTDB): domain Bacteria; phylum Planctomycetota; class Planctomycetia; order Planctomycetales; family Planctomycetaceae; genus UBA8437. The sequence continues at coordinate 74,197 of PBOJ01000014.1, forward strand.
ATTGGAATTCCAGCAGGTGGTCTGGACCGGGATCTCTTGTAGTTCTTACACGGCACGTTGAACCGGATTTGTAGAATCTGTCCCTTTTTGGGGGATTTCTTTCCCGGAGATCGGCCTGGCATCCAGCCTCGCTCCGTTTTGCGTGCTAGGTTTTGGAGCGTAGCCAAACAGGGCAATCGAGGAGCCAGGCAGGGCGTTCGATCACGAGTTCCTTTCTTGTTTGGGTCGGCCACCGGCTGATCCAGTCGGTTGGGGAGCGGGGACCGATGGACTTCCTGAAGAAATTCATATCTGCCAAGACACGTGAACCGGCTCCAGGTCGAGCGGCGAGTAGTTTCTCAGACCTGACCGATGACCAGTTGGAGACGCACTTGAAGATTGCCCGTTACGGCAACTTCGTGCTGACCGACGCGGTTCGCCCGTCGTACGACCTACAGGTCGTGCCTCGGACCGGCTTCCGTCACGACACTTACAGTGATGGTGGGACGGGCATTGCGATTCCCGTGTTGATGGCCTCGATTTCGCGTGAGCAGATCCTGGATCTCTTCGTTGACCTGCTTGATCCGCTGGGTGAGGAGGTCGATGTGGTCCTGGAGACCAGTCATCACACGCGTGGCGACGGACACGAGGATTATTACCGCGAGAGCATCGAGTTGCCGATTTTCAAGAGCGTGTTGTACGACTTCGAGGAGATGCTCGTCGACGACGGATGCACGGGGGTTGCGGTGTTGAACCCGCGGATCCCGATGGAGGTCCAGTTCGACGAGCACAAGATTTTCACGCTTTACGGCCAGGACCTCGACGAGTTCGAGAAGGTCTTCGACGAGCACGGCGTATCGTGCAGTGAAGACATCAAGTTCATCACCGAGGCCGAACACGTCCACAGCTCGACCGACACCTTTGCCGAGCAGTTCGAGCAGCTGCGTTTCCGGCTGGGGATCGAGAACTGAGCGGGGGTCACGGGGTCCCTTCGCTCTAGCCGTCGCCCCGTGCCTGGATCGTTGCCAGGGCGGCCTGGACCTGGATCAGCGCGTCGCGGCTCTCGAGGATGTTCTGCCGGAAAACACCGGGTCTCGTCACGGCTTTCATCCGCATCAGTTCTTCACCCGAACCGTTCTGCACCACGACATCGGCGGCCGAAAAAAACTCCTGGCCTGGTCGGTACGGCGCGATGGCCACTTCGCCGATGTCCTCGAGTGCGACCTGGCTGTGCATTCTTCTGGACAGCGAGTGCTGGACCATGACGCGTTTGCTGGTCAACGTGTACCGCTGGCCGGTGAATTTTGTCAGCAGGTAAACCGCGGCCGCGACGGGGCCCAGCAGCAGGGCCGGCGCGTACGCCAGGTTGACGTGCAGTCCGGGCAGCCGAATGGTGGGCGCGGATTCCAGCAGGCCACCGATCACGCGTCCGATGGCTGTAGAGGCGATCGACGGCCACCGCGAGATGATGGCACGTTCGGCCTGTGTTTCGGCGCCGGGGATCGCTTGAGGAATCGCGGCGGTGCTCATGGCTTGTCATCTCATTCCCGGGGCAGCCGTCGATTTGCCGACGACGACCGCAAGCAGCGCAGGATAGCAGACACCATTCGACCGTGCCAGCGACCCTCAGTCCTCCCGTGGTGTCCCGGCCGGTTGTACGCGGCCGAGAGCTTTTTCGAGGCACTCGGAGAATCGGTCGGTATCGGACAACGGTTCGGTAAGTCGAGGGTGAGCGAACAGGCGGACCCTCTTGACGTAGTCGTCGAACTGGGTGCGGGCCAGGGCGTCGATGACCGGCGAGACGTCCCTCAGGTTCCGATAGGACCTGGTCTTGGGAGAGTAGATCTCGACGTCGAACTCGATTTCCCGGTGGGGCGGCGGCGCGTCGATGAGCAGGTCGGTGGGGGCGACGGCTTGGCCGATCCGGCCCGAAACCTCCTCGGCAAGCACGTCGCTGAGTCCGACCAGCCATTCGTAGGGTTGGTGGGCCAGCCGCTGATACAGTTCGGGTGCCTCGTAGAAACTGAATTCCCCGACCCGTTTGTAGAGCTCGCGCTGGGTGCCAAAGACGCCTTCCAGCAAGCCGCCATACGGCCCGTCGTCAGCTCGATGGCGCAGTTCCTCAATCGTCTCCGCCTCGCTCTTGCGAAAGAATGTCTCGAGATCCAGTTGGTCGTGAAGGTGAAAGAACGCCCGAGCAAACATGCTGGTGGCGCTTCGGACCGCGTGGTGCCAATAGACCTCGCTGAACATCACGTAGCGTGCAAAGACCATCAGTTCGGCGGCGGTGCGGCCCTTGGTCGAGATCGCCAGTCCGTCCCCGTTCTCATTGGTGACCAGGGATGTCATCAGTCGGTTGCGGTCAAAGTGGCGGCCGTAGGGGACACCGCAGTGCAGGCTGTCGCGGCCCAGGTAGTCCATCTTGTCGATGTCGATCGGTCCCGAGAGAATCGAGCGGACCAGTCGCATGGCGGGGGTGTCGGTACGGGCCACCAGCACGTCGAGCACCTCGCCGGGTTCGATGTTCCAGTCCCGTTGCAGCACGGTCGCCAGCGGACTGCCATCGGAGAGGAACTCGGCGGCGAAGGCCTCGTGAGGCGGCAGTCCGGGCAGTTTCAGGTCTTCGATCGGGTGGCAATACGGCCAGTGACCCAGGTCGTGCAGCAGCGCCGAGGCCATGAGCACCTCGACGGTGTGGCGGTCGACGGTTTCGCAGAACCTCGGGTCGCGGCCCAACTGCCAGACATACCGCAGCGCGTTGTGGAAGACACCCAGGGCATGTTCGAACCGGGTGTGGGTTGCTCCGGGGTAGACACGCGACACCAGTCCCAACTGAGTGATCTGTCTGAGCCGCTGGAATTCCGGCGTGTCGACCAGTGCCCGGACTCGTGGCGTGAACGGCACGTCCTGCTCAACGGGGATCCGGACGATGCCTCGTCCGACTTCGAGGTTGGTCAGCTCGGGGATGTCACCATAGGGGTGCTGCATCGACGGAATTATAGCTGGAATCGTCCGGTTGCACCCGGTCGGATCAACCACGACGGCGATCTGGGACGTAGGAATCATCGGTTGGCCCACGCGTACCAAACCCGCATGGCCCCAATGGCGCCCAAGTTCTACTATTCGCGGTCCCTCCCGCTCTGCTCGTTTCGTCCCCGTTCCTTTCCCGTGACTCGAACCGCCCATGCCCGCGACGCCCTCACGTCGCTACCTGCCGCTGCCCTGGCTGGTCCTCGTCGTCGGCGTGGCCCTGCAGGCGATGTTCCTGCAGACGGTCCTCAGCGACCGTGTTCTCGCCTCGCAGTGGTTCAGCACCGCTACCTGGAGCGAGTTGTCCGGGGCGCTGGGCGGGATGGTTGATGCGGAGTCGGGGGAAGTTCGTCGAGAGGTGAGATACCCGTCCGTGGCGGGTTTCCTGGCGGTGGTGTCGCTGGTGCTGTTGGTGTCCGGATCGGTGGTCGCCGGTCACAGAACAGGACGGGGTGTTGGTGTCGAGGCGTCCAGCTGGGCCCTGCGAGGCTGGGGCTGGTGGTTGCTGCCGGGGGCCTGGGAACTGGTCCGCGTGGCCGGAGTGCTGGCCGGATCCGCGTGGCTCGAGGAGTTGGCAATTCGAACAGTGTCGCTGGTCGGAGCGATGTCGTTGGCCGGATGGCTGTCGGCCTGGCTGACGACCGCGTGGCCGGTCGGTGGTCGATCGCTGGAATCGACCGTGTCCCCCGGACGACGGACATGGGCGATGGCCCTGGCGGCGGTGGCGGTTTACACGGTGTCCGCCACGGCGATCAACTGGGCCCGCTACAACAATCTGCTGATTCCGCATGGCGATTCGGCGATGTACGAGGAGCACCTGTGGAACACGTGGCACGGCAAGGGTTTCCGCAGCTATCTGGATGACGGCCGGCTGTTCCTGGGTGAACATCCTCAGGTGGCTCATCTGTTCTTGAGTCCGCTGTACTGGATCTGGCCGTCTCACCGTCTCCTGGAGCTGTGCGAATCGGCGGGACTGGCCGCCGGTGCCCTGGCCATTCTGAGGCTGACGAAGCGGGAAACGCGGTCGGATGTGCTGGCCCTGTTCCTGGCGGTGTCTTACCTGTTGGCATTCCCCCTGCACTTCCTGGACATCGCGATCGATGGCAAGACTTTCCGTCCGATCAGCCTGGGCGTGCCGTTGTTGCTGTGGGGCATCGAACGCTGGGAGTCGGGAAGGGTGAAGACGGCGGCGCTGCTGCTGCTGCTGGCATTGGCGGCCAAGGAGGACTTCTGCCTGGTGATTGCTCCGCTGGGAGCCTGGTGGGCCTGGCGAGCGTCTCGTGCTGCTGGAGGTCCGGATCGTCTCCGGCGGGCCTGGGGGATCGGGATCGCTGCCGGCGGAATTGGCTGGTTGCTGTTGGTGCTGGTGGTGGTGATTCCGGCCTTCCGTGGGGACGTGCCGCATTACGCGCAGTACTTCGGTGAACTGGGCGGGACGCCCGCCGCGATCCTGAGCACCTCCATCCAACGACCCGGATTGGTGTTGGCCAAGTGGTTCAGTCCCAGGACGGCGTTTTATGCCCTGGCGTTGCTGTTGCCGGTGGGAATGTTGCCGTTGGCCCGAGCTGGTCGCATGGCTGTGGGGGTTCCGGTTTTTGCGATGCTGTGCCTGCTGGAGTTCTCGACAGGCGACTCGCCCGGACAGCCGGTCGTGCCGTTTCACCATTTCCATGCACCGTTGCTCCCGATTCTCTACTGGGCGGCATCCGGCGGGCTGGGTCGGCTGGTTGACCGCAACCCGGCATCGGCGTCCCGCGGTGGCTGGTTTGTCATGTCGTCGGCGGCAGCCTGCGGGCTGTTCTTCAGTGCCGGGCCGCTGGGCCTGGCCTTCTGGGATTCCGGCTCCGATCACCACGGTGCGACCCTGCTGAAGACCAGCCGACGCGCCGAGCTGTTTGCCGAGGTCGAATCACTGGTTCCGGTCACCGCCCGTGTGTTCTCGACCGACTTTGTTCACCCCCGGTTCACACACCACGCGCGTTCGTACGATTACAGCAAGTACGATCGGCACAGCGATGTGGAATTGACCGAGCCGGTGGCCGGGCAGGATTACTACATCGTTATCGATGTGCAGCATCCCTACAGCACGGTCCAATCGGTCGAAGACGTGATCGAGTTGAAACAGGATGCCGGGTCGTGGGAGATCCTGCGGCTGGTCACCGACGACTCCGGCACGCTCTACTACATCGTGCTCCACCGACGCCCGGCGTCCTGACCCGTACTGCCCCGCCATTGAACATGACAGCACACTGCGAAGATCTGGGCCGAGTCCGCTGCAGCCTGGTCGGAAACATTCCGGCCGGCAGCTGGCAGACGTGCCAATTGACCTACACCTCCGGGTTTGCCGGCATCGATGACACCGGTTCGCTGAAGCTGGTGATGCGTTACGCAACCGATTGCGGCACTCCGCAGTTCGACGATCCGTCTGCGGCGAATTACACCTCGGCCGTCGCCTCCAACGGCGCACACCTGGCCCTGCGGTGGGACGTGAAGGACAACGTCAGGCCCTGGGGCAAGACATTGCACGTCAAGGTGCTGCAGGGGTACCTGAAGCAGGGGGAGACGATCACGCTCACGCTCGGCGACACCACCGGTGGTGGACCGGGATGGCGGATGCAGACGTTTGCTGAGAAGACGCTCGAACTCCGCATGCTGGTCGATCGTTTTGCGACCTACGTTTACCAACCACTGGAGAAACAGCCGGAGTTTCGCATCGTCGCCGGTGAACCGGTGCGGTTGGTTGCGGTGGCTCCGTCGTTGGTGCTCCCGGGCCGGAGGTTCGACATCCGCTGGCGACTCGAGGATCGCTGGGGCAACCCGGTGGGGCGGCCGAGGAAGATGGCTCACCGGGGATTTCCCGAGGCAGGTTGTCACACCGTCGAGGTCCGGGATGAGAACACGGGGCTGGAGGCCGAGACAAACCCGGTGTGGGTGTGTGCGGACCAGGCACACGGCCGCTTTTGGGCCGACCTGCACGGACAGAGCGAGGAGACGATCGGGACGGGGACCGTTGAGGAGTACTTCCGGTTTGCGCGCGACCGGGCTTTCATCGACATCGCGTCGCACCAGGGCAACGACTTCCAGATCACCGATGCGTTCTGGCAGCACCTGCAGGAGGTGACCGCCGAGATGAACCGGCCGGGACGATTCGTGACATTTCCCGGGTGGGAGTGGAGCGGCAACACGGGCCTGGGGGGCGACCGGAACGTGGTGTTCTCGAGCGAGGGCGGGGCGATTTACCGCAGCAGCCGGGCACTGGTCGAAGAGACCGCTGCGAAGGAACCCACGGCCGACTCGGTTGAGGAGCTGTTTGATCTGTTGGAGGGAACGCGTCCTGACCCGATGCTGATCGCTCATGTCGGTGGTCGTTACGCCGATCTCGCGAGACACCGCGAGGGGCTCGAACGGGCCGTCGAGGTGCATTCGGCGTGGGGCACCTTCGAATGGATGCTCGAGGACGCCTTCGAGTTGGGGTACCGGGTGGCGATTGTCGCCAATTCCGATGGCCACAAGGGTCGGCCCGGGGCCAGCTGGCCCGGGGCCAGCACGTTTGGCAGCTACGGAGGATTGACGTGCGTGCTGGCCGAGAAGCTGGATCGCCCGAGCGTGTGGGAGGCGTACCGGCAGCGTCGGGTCTACGCCACCACCGGTGCCCGGATCGGCCTGGATGTCGTCACAGATGACGGGGTGCCGATGGGATCGGTGATCGATGGCGGAGATGCCACCGATCCACCAGCGTTCCGGGTTGACGTGCGGGGGACGGCACCGATCGAGCGGGTCGAGTTCCGCAACGGAACCGAGGTGATCGGGGTCGAGCGTCCGTGGGAATCCGCTGACGTGGGTGACAGGGTCAAGCTGCTCTGGCGGGGAGCGACTGTTCGCGGACGGGGTCGGCAGGTGATCTGGGACGGACGGGTCCAGGTGCCACGAAACCGGATCACCGACTTCGTGCCGATCAACTTCCACAACATCGAGAAAAGCTGTCGCCGGGCAGGGGCGAATGAACTGGCCTGGGAGTCGATCACGACCGGTGGCGTGGCTGGAGTGATCACGACCCTGGCCCGGCCCCGCCACGGCACCATGACCATCGAGCTGCCTCACGGACGGTTTCGTGTCGACCTGGCCCGGTTGGGTCCACGGGGTCGAAGGTGGGACCTGGGCGGGTTGGGGCAGCAACTGACCGTCTGCCGCCTGCCGCCTCCCAACGGCACTCGCCATGTCTCGTTCGTGTTCCGGCCGCGACCCGAGCAGCTCCACGAAGGAGACAATCCCCTGTACGTTCACGTTGTGCAGGAAGACGGGCACATGGCGTGGTCGAGCCCCGTTTATCTGGTCCGATGACAGGACTTCACGTTCCGTGACCGATTCTCCGACAATCGATTTGACCGAGAGACCGGCCGCGGCGGGTTCGGTCGATCTCGTCCCGGTTGTCGTCTCGTGGCGCAGCTGGCTGGTGGCCATCCTGGTCGGGCTGGGCCTGTCGCTGATCTTCTGGTGGCCGTTGTATTCCGGTGGAGGGTTGCTGGGCGGGGACATCTACACCTATTTCTTTCCTCAAAAGGCGTACCTGTCCGAGCGTCTGGCTGCCGGAGAGGTGCCACTGTGGAACAACCGGGTGGGACACGGTTACCCGGTAGTGGGTGAGAGTCAGACGGGGTTGTTCTACCCGTTCCACGTGCTGTATGCGGTGCTGGATGTCAGCACCGCGTACAACGCGGTGCAACTGGGACATTACCTGCTGGCGTTCCTGTTCACCTGGCGGTTTGCAAGACAACTGGGCCTGGGCGACGTGGCTGGGTGGTTGGCCGGATTGGTCTACGTCTACGGGTGGTTCCCGCCCCGAATCGTGCTCGAGTGGGCGATCCTGGGTGGCACCTGGTTGCCGGCGGCGTTGTGGGTGACCGAGCGATTCCTGCTGCGGCCGCGTTGTCGCGAGTTGGCGATGCTGGCGGCGATCCTGGCCGTGCAGATGCTGGCCGGACATTTTCACCTGGCGTTCATCACGCAACTGGTCCTGGTTCTTCATGTTCCGGCGAGGCTGTGGTGGGCGAGGCGAGGACTGCCCAGGCGATCGACGGCGACGCGGTGGCGGCTGCTGGTGGCATCTGGTGTGACACTCGGACTGTCGTTTGGACTGGCGGCGGTCCAGTTGCTTCCGACGTGGGAATTGAAACAGAGCAGTCAGAGAGAGAATGTCACCGGCCGGAAATACGATCCCGGTTACGGGCACATGCCGTTCGGGTACTGGAGCCAGGTGGTGGCACCCTGGCGATGGTACGAGGCGGGGGCCGATCGGGTGTCGAAGTACGATGCGGGTCCGGCGAACACCAACCAGGTCGAGGCCCACCTGTATTTCGGGCTGCCGACAGTCGGTTTGCTGCTGGTGGGCCTGGTCGGCTGGTGCGTGGGTCGGCGGACCGATTCGCGGATGGTTCTGTGGCTGGCGCTGGGGATGCTGGCGTTGTTCTACACGCCGGCGTGGCACCTGGAGGTGACACGGCATCTGCCCGGATTTGGTTTCTTCACCGGGCCGGGTCGTTACAGCATTGTCACGGCACTGGCTGCGGCGGTGTTGGCCGGAGTGGCCTGGCAGTGGCTGATGGCACGACCGTTGTTGGTGCGGCGGGGCGGCCTGGGGCTGTTGCTGGCCACGATGTTCTTTCCCTTGTTGACCTGGGACCTGTGGCAGGTCGGCCGCGCGCAGACCTATGCCGTGTTCCTGGAGACATCCCTGATCGATCGAGTTGACCAGAGTCCGGTGGCACGACGGCTGAAACGGATGCAGGGTCCCGATGGACGTCCGATCCGGTTGTTCTGCGACTACCAGAACCTGCCGACCCTGATGGGAGTCGCATCGACGCCGGTCTACCTGGGCCTGGGGCCGGCGGAGTATTTCGACGAGTCGTTGGTGATGCCGGGCCCGTTGCCGTTTGGGACCGATGCCACTCCCGAGCAGGTGAGCTGGCTGCAGCGAGCCGGGGTGACTCACCTGCTGTCCCGCAGGCCACTGAATGCGTCGGCGTGGTCGGCGCGGCTGGTGCAGACGACCACCGATGCGGCGTTCTTGCAGATGGCCTACGAGGGCGGACGAGAACCCCTGAACTTTTTCCTCTACGAATTGCGAGAGTCCCGTGGACGGTTGGCCTGGCTGGACGGCGGCGACCAGGCCGGTCGTTTGGCTCGAATCACCGACTACACCGCCAACCGGGTGACCGCCCGGGTCGAGTCGTCCTCGGGAGGGCGGCTGGTGCTGACCGACCTGGACTACCCGGGCTGGGAGGTCCACGTGGACGGTCGGGCTGTCGAGCCGATACGTGTCGAGAAGATGTATCGCGGTGTCGAGGTGCCGGCGGGGTCACACGAGATCACCTGGGTCTACCGGCCGGCGTCGGTGACGATCGGGGCGGTTGTCAGCGCCGCCTCGTTGCTGTTGCTCGTCATGGCGTGTCTTGTCGGTCGGCGACGATTCGAGCTAGGTTGGGGCGAGGCGTGAGTTTCTGCGAGAGAGGTGCGAGCGGTTGTTGAAATCGATCCTGTTCCTGCCCGACGGTTACTTCTACGGCATGCTGGCCTGGCTGGCCGCGGTGGCCGCGGTGGCGGTGCTGCTGGTGAAGCTGCGTCGCGGTGTGTCGGCTGGGTCCAGGAAGTGGATCCACGCGGGACTGTCGCTGTGGATCGTGCTGGTCGCCCTGACCGGTGTCGAACTGTACTTCGCGGTGGTCTACGACACGACGGACAGCTTCAGCATGACCAACGTGTCGAAGAAGTGGTTTGCGATGCACGTGGAGCCGCATCAGCGCGGCCTGAAACTGGGACCACGGCGGGGCATCCGGTACCGTGACGATCACGATCTGCCGGTTGACCGGTCGGATGAGGATTGTGAGCACGTGGTGTTCGTCGGGGACAGTTTCACGTTCGGCCACGGAGTGAAACGGACCGGTGACCGGTTCAGCAACCGGCTGGCCGATTCGCTCGAGATCGATCATCCCGGTCGCTACAGCATCACCAACCTCTCCAATGCCGGTGTCGACCTGCACTGGGTTGAGCGGTTACTGGAGGAGTTGTTTGCCGGAGAGTTTCCGGTTGACCGGGTGGTGTACGTGGTCTGCCTGAATGACATCGAGACGTTCCATCCCCGGCACAAGACGTATTACGTCGACTTGCAGCAGCACGCCCCGAGGTTCGTTCTCTGGAAGCACACGTACTTCTTCAACCTGATGTATTTCCGGCTGAGGCAGTTCACCGTGTCGGACTTCCGGGACTATTACCAGTTCGTCCGCGAGTACTACGACGGCGATCCGTGGCAGGCCATGCAGCGAAAGCTGGACCAGGTCAACCGGCTGTGCCGGTCCCACGGAGCCAAGCTCGATGTGGTCGTGTTTCCTTTTCTGCACAACCTGGGACCGGATTACCCGTTCCGCGACGTGCACGGCCAGTGGGCCGAGTGGGGCACCGGAAGCGATGTTCGGGTCCTGGATCTGCTCGAGACACTCGAGCCGCACGCGGCCACGGGTCTGACGGTCAACCGCTATGACGCCCACCCCAACGAGCGGGCCCATGCCCTGGCGGCCGAAGCGTTGCGGACCGGCCTGTTCACCGACTAGTCGGCCAGGGGCAGATCAACGGGTTGGCCGGATTCGGCACTGCGGGCGACCGCCTCGGTGAATTCCATGTATTTCACACCGGTGGCGAAGTCGGTCAGGCGGATCGACTCGGAACCACGGATCGCTCCGATGAACTCGTCCTCGACCCTCCAGCCACCCCGCTGGTCTGCGGGAATCTCGGGTTCGTGCAACGAGTCGTCTCCGGCACGTCCGATCTCCAGGGTGTCGTTGCCGAGGTCGACCTTGATGGTGCCCTCGCTGCCGTACAGGTGCAGGTGAAATCCCGGTCCGAACAGGGCGATGCCGCTGAGGTGATACAGGCCGCGGGCTCCTCCCTCGATTTCGGTCATCACCTGCACGCTGTCAGGGATCGTTGCCGGGCCGTCGGGCCGTTCGGGTCCGAAGGTCTCGACCTGGGCGAAGACCCGGGTTGAATCGGGTGTCCACCTCAGTGCCGCCTCGTGAAGAATGCCCATCGCCAACACGTTGAGGCCACTGATCTCGCGGTCCTGCCGCCAGTGCAGTGGTGCCTGGACGTCCTGAAACTGATCATTGGCCCCGATCACCACCAGCTCGCGCAAGTCGCCCAGGAAACCGTCATCGATCAGTCGGCGGACGTAATCGGTGCAGAAAAAGGCGAACGGGCTGGGCACGATCTGGGTGACCAGTTCCGGGCGAGCTTCTGAGGCGGCCAGCATCTGTCGCGCCTCGGATGCCGTGCGGGCCATCCGAGCCTCGGTCATCACGTGCTTGCCCGCTTCCAGTGCCGCACAGGTCACCTCGCAGTGCATGTTTGGCCAGGTGCCGATCATCACCGCGTCGATCTGGTCATCGGCGACGAGGTCCTGCCAGCTGTCGTAGGCCCGCGGGATGTCGAACTCGGCTGCAGCTCGCTCCGAGGATTCTCGTGACCGGTTGACCACTCCCACCAGTTCGACGCCCGCGTTGGCGCGGAATCCCGGAACATGTCTCAGTCGCGTGTTGGCTCCGGCACCGACGATGCCGATGCGAATGGTGTCGGTGGACATGATGGGAACTCCTGGTGAGCAGTGGACGTCCGGACCGCGATTTTAGCGGCGGGATTGGTGCGAAACCAACTACCGGGTGGCACGGTCGCGATCACCGTCAGGCCGCGCGGGCCAACCGGTGGGGAGACATGCGTTCCAGAATCACCTCGGCGGCGCGTCCACTGGCTCCGCTGGCACCGATCGATGAGTTCAATGCGGCCATGCGGTCGATCACCGCCTCGCGGGTGGCCGGATTGGTGATCCAGTTGTCGAGGATTCCGCTGACCGGTTCGATCCAGGGATCGACGGACCCCGAAAAGGGAAACTCGGGCATCAACTCGTCATCGATCAGCAGGTTGGGCAGGGACATGTAGCGGCAGGACACCAGCCGCCTGGCCAGGAACTCGGTCAATCGTGTTCCACGGTAGACGGCCACGGCGGGGGTCTGGCGGGCCAGGAGTTCGAGGCTGACCGAGCCGGAGACCATCAGGCAGCAATCGGCCGCCTCGATGATCTCCGATGTCCGTCCCAGGTGGAACTCGAGCCGTCCGGCTCCACCGGCCGCCTGTTGATCTTCCAGGAACCGCGCCTCGCAATGTCGTCGGTGGGCGGGTTTGTAATTGGCGACCAGGAACCGTGCCGAGGGGTGTGTTTGGGCCAGTTGCCGGGTGACTGCCTGCAACAGGGGCCAGTTGAGGGTGACTTCGTGGGTCCGTGATCCGGGCAGCACCGCCACCGTCGGGCCGGGTCCGTTCCGACACGCCGCGAGGAACTGGTTGTCCAGTGGCCGCTTGGCCACCTCGTCGAAGAAAGGGTGACCGACATAGTCGGCCGAAACGCCCCGCTGGACATACCAGTCGTGTTCGAACGGCAGTCCACACAGGACGTGGTCGACGAATCGCCGGACTTTCTTGATCCGCCACGGTGCCCAGGCCCACAGTTGTGGTGGGAGATAGTAGAAGACGGGGATCCCCGCCGCACGCGCCTTGCGGGCGATCCACCAGTTGAAGCCGGGAAAATCGACCAGCACCACCGCGTCGGGCGGATTGCTGCGGAAGATCGCCTCGGCCCGCTTCACGAGGCGGTAGAAGCGGCCGAGCATCGGGAGGACCCGTACGAAACCCATCACCGCCAACTCGGTCAGTGGGTAGACCAGTTCGCCACCGGATTCCTCGATCAGCGGTTGCATCGTCGGCCCGCCAAATCCGGTGGCGACGATCTCAGGCCGCCGCGCCCGCATTTCCCGGATCAGTTCTGCGGCATGTTCGTCACCGCTGGGTTCGCCAACTGAAAAGAAGATCCGCATCCGCAGCGTCCCTGCCGGCTGGATTGGGTTGTTGCCCGACCGTGTGGCCCGGGCGGCAAGCACCTTAGGCGGGCCGGCCGCCGAGCGTCAAGACGGACCGGGTTCCGGCGAGTGGGCGGTCACCGAGACCGCCAGAAGGAGGGGATGAACAGCACGAGGATGGCGAACAGTTCGAGCCGGCCGAGCAGCATCAGGATCGAGAGCAGGATTTTCGACTGGGGGGCGAGGAAGGCGTAGTTCTGGGTCGGGCCGAATACGCCCAGTCCGGGGCCGATGTTGTTGAGTGTCGCGGCGACGGCACTGGCGGTATCAATCAGCCGATCCGATTCCTGTCCCTGCCACGGACTGCCCGGCTGGATCACCAGCAGCAGCATCCAGCTGAGGATGAAGATCAACAGCACCAGGCAGAAATAGACCACCACCTGGTGTCGCTGGGCCTTGTCAATCGTTGTGCCGGAAAGTCTCAATGGCCGCACCACGTTGGGCCGGAAGGCCTGTTCGATTTCCAGGCGTACGATCTTGGCGAACAGGATGAAGCGAACGACCTTCAGTCCGCCCCCGGTCGATCCGGCACAGCCGCCGACGAACATCAGCAACAGCAGCAGGCCTCGTGAGAAATCGTTCCAGGTGTCAAAGTCGGCGGTGGCGAATCCGGTGGTGGTCATGATTGCCGTGGCCTGGAATGTGGCTTCGCGGAGCGAGGTGAGCGGCGAGGTGTCCTCGTTGCTGAAATGAACCACCGCGGCCAGGCCGATCGTCGAAGTGGCCAGCACCGCCAGGTAGATGCGGAATTCGGTGTCGCGGAAAAATGTCTGCCAGAGTTTTCGTTGCGACAGTGCCAGGTGGTACAGCGAGAAGTTTGTCCCGGCCGCGATCATGAAGACCACGATCGTCCCATCGATCCACCAACTGCCGAAGCCGCCCACGCTGTCGTTGCGGGTGCTGAAGCCGCCTGTGGCCATGGTGCCGAAGGTGTGACACAACGAATCGAAGAGGCTCATGCCCTCGATGATCAGCACCACTGCCAGGAGCAGGCTGATGGCGACGTAGATCGCCCACATCACCATCGCCGCCTGCTGGACCCGGGGCCTGACTGTCTCGGACATCGGCCCGGGCACTTCACCGCGGAGCAGTGCTTTGCCGCCGGCCCCAAGCCGACGGAGGATCGCCACGAACAGCACGACGATCCCCATGCCGCCGAGCCAGTGTGTGAAACTTCGCCAGAACAGGATGCAGCGGGGAACGTTCGGGGTGGTCGGGTCGCTGTCCGCCTCGACGTGAGTCAGCACACTGGCGCCGGTGGTGGTGAATCCCGAGATCGATTCGAACACTGCGTCGGCAACTCCGACACGGATCACGATCGGCTTCCCGCCGGGTCCGTCGGTAGTGGTCTCGGTGCCGGAGAGCAGAAAGGGGAGCGCTCCCAGACTCCCGGCCAGCACCCATCCCAGTCCAACGATCGCCAGGGCTTCCTTGCGGAGCATCGGGGCATCGCGGGCTTTGCGGCCGATCCACGCCAGGGATCCACCGATCGCCAGGCTGCAGCCGATCGATGCCAACAGGCCGTAGAAGCCGTCGCTCTCGAAAGCGCCCGTTTGCCCACAGGCCGGAAAAGCCCACGGCAAGCTGAAGATCATCGAACCGCCGACCAGCGCAGCCAGCAGGCCGAGCATCCGGCACAGCAGCAACCAATTCATGCGACGTGACCGCCGGGAGGATCCGGGAGCAATGACCGGGGAAGATCCGCAGCCGGAAATTGTATCGAGCGGGAGGCGGGTGGCTCAATTGCCACTTTCTCCTGCTAGGCCGCTGACAGATCCGTGGACGGTGTCTCGGCCGAGACGAACGCTTGCCATTCCGACGGTTGTCTTGCCAGTGACGAGATAGTCAGCGACGCGAGCGTCGTTCCTTCCGAGGACCAGTGGCGGCAGGTGCCGGGGAAAGCCGAGAGAACGTCGGGATGTTCGGAGTCGACCAGCAACAGGGTGCCGCCCGGGCCCAGACGACTCAGCCATCCGGCAGCCATTCGGGACAATTCGACCGGTGAACGGTCCTCGGACTGAGCCAGCACCAGTCGACAGCGACCAGGCGCGGATCGCTCGTCGGAATCCTCGACGAGCAATCCCAGGAATTCCAGGAGCTCGGTGAACTCGCTGCCGGAGGTGGCATCAAGGACATGATCGCCGGGGACCAGTCCGTAGCCAAGCAGCAGCTCACGGACTGCCGCCTTGGAGAGCGGAGTAGTGGGTGTCACGTTGGCCATTCCGGAACATGTGGCCGGGAACTGCGAGAGGTGCCGCGGCAAAACTGGGGTTTCCGGGAATCCGTATCGAGCGAATGCTCGTCGCGCGCGTAATCTAGGCGCGGTCCCGACCAAGGTCAACACGGGTTTGACGCGACGCGGAGCTGACGGATTATCCGGCCGACGGCTTGGGTGTGCGGTCCAGCAGCCAGATGTTGCGGAAACGGACCGGGTTGCCATGGTTCTGCAACTTGGTCGGCAACAGCATCGACCCCTCGGGCTTGCCGGCCCCCGTCTTCCGCTTGACCTCGAGATTGTCGTGAATCAGCACTCCGTTGTGCCGTACCGTCAGGCGGGCGTTGCGGGTCTTGTTGCCCGTGGTGTCGAATGTCGGGGCGTCCAGGTCGATGTCGTAGGTTTGCCAGCTCAACGGCGGCAAACACATGTTGGTTGCCGGCTCGATGTATCGGTAAAGACCGCCACACTCGTTGTTCTTTCCGGCCAGGCCAAACGAATCCAGGATCTGCACCTCGTAACGACTCTGCAGATACACGCCGCTGTTGGCTCGGCCCTGCCCCCGGGCGAATGGCATGAAGGGAAGACGGAATTCCAGGTGGAGGCGAAAACTGCCGTAGGCGTATCGCGTTTCGGTGCCCTCCATCAACAATCCCGACTCGGTGACCTTGGCGGATTTGAAGAAATCGGTCGAGCCGCCGTCGAAAAGTGCCACGGCGCCTTCCGGCGGCTTGGCTCCCATTGTCGGGCTGACCCGGTGCACCCGGTTCAGCTTGGCGATCACCCCGTCAAAGGACTTCTGGAAGAAGATCGCGTGGTCGTTGCCCACGTCGATCTGCAACGGCCCATGGATGAACCGGGCCGTGTTTCCTCGACGCTGGCCGGGAATCCGCACACGGGCCTTCCCGATCGCTCCGGCTCCCGGCAGACCTCCGGCGTACTCGACCGCTTCGAACTTGCCTCCGCCCAGCGAGATCACCTGCAAGCCGATCGGGCGGAAATCCTGGGATCCGGTCAATACCCAGCCGATGTATTCTCCCTGCAGCGTAAAGTCGACCCCGGCAGATTTTGGGTCGACAAAAGCCTGCTTGGTGTCCTGGGCGAATGCCTGCGAGTGCGCCGTCACGAGCCCCACGGCAGCCGCCGTGGCCAATACGCACATCATACGGTGGCAGCACGAATTCAGGTTGGTCTTGGACTTCATCGGCCTCGATTCCCGTCGCTGGTGTCAATCGGTGCAAGTTGCCAGAAGTCTCCAGTGTGACACCCATGGTCAGGCGATGGCAAGTCGTAGTCCAGGGATCGAATCACCCGGCAGTGCATCTCCAACGACCGCGGTGGATTTCCGATCCGGCCCGTCGTCCCTTGCGGTCGTAGCTGGTCAGGTAATCCATGTCGTGTTCGGGATCTTTCAGGTCCGGGAGCGGTTCTTCATGAAAATCGGCATGGTGATCGACCAGGTTCCGTATGGTCTGAAAATACTCTCCGACATCGCTCCAGGAATGCAGTTCTCCTCCGTGCACGAGCACCCCGGCGACGAGTTCCAGGAACTCGTCGTTGAAGATCCGCCGTCGCCGGTGCTTGCGTTTCCACCAGGGGTCGGGGAAGTAGACGTGGACAGCCGCGACCGATCGTGGTTTGACGAGTTTTTCGAGTGCCACCCGTGCGTCGCCACCGAGCACACGGGCATTGGCCATCATCCGCTTCTTGAGTCGTCGCGCCGTCCGCCGTCCCTCCCGATAATCGATCTCGATACCGCAGTAGTTCGTCTCGGGATGGGCCGTCGCCGAGTTGACCAGGAACAGCCCGCGACCGCAGCCGACATCGAGTTCGACAGGGTGATCGTTTCCGTAGAATTCGGACCAGTTGAGTACACCGTCGAGGTCGTCGAGCGTGAGAAACCAGGGCGCAAGGTCCTCTGTCGGTGGTGGTCTCATGGGGACACCCGTCGCAGGTCACACCAATTGGGCGGCTTGCTTCAGTCGATCTGCTGATTACGGTTGATCGGCACGCCGACCATCGTGCCACAGAAAACCATCCGGTCTCCGACGAACCCCTGGAAATCGAACTCGGCCCTCCGCTGCGGTCGGACCTTGGTCACCTGGGCCATCAACACCAGTCGCTCGCCCGGGAAGACAGGGTAACGGAACTTCACGTCGTTCATCCCGCCGAATCCCAGGTAATCGCCTCCGAGGACGTTGTATTTCCGTGCGAAGAACCCGGCCAGTTGAGCCGCACATTCGCACATCACCACCCCGGGCATCAGTGGAAAACCGGGCATGTGCCCGGTGATCCAGAATTCGTCGTTGCTGACGTCCTTGTAGCCGACAAGCCCCCGGGCGTCCTCGTCGACCATCAACACGGCGGTCAACTGTTCCATCTGGTGACGCTGAGGATTCACCTTGCGGATTTCCTCGAGATCGAACTCGGGGTTGTCGAAGTCGAGCGGATCGAGTGGGAAGAGTGATGGAGGAGGCATGGTGGTGGGGGACGTTGGGTGTTGAGCGGGTTATTCGAGTCCGAGAACCGTCAGGACCTGGGTGAGTTCTGTGAGCAGACGATCGGGCCGCATGTCCGGGTCCCGGACCTCCTCCTTGCTGGCTTCAAAGCTGGCACTGTCTCCGGCATACAACGCGGTCTTCATTCCCAGTTTCTTGGCAACGGCGAGGTCGTCTCGCAGTCGACTTCCGACGTGGAGCACCTCGCTGGGTTCGATTCCGTCCTCGGCCAGCCGATCGAGACAGGCTTGATAGAGGGGAGGCGAGGGTTTTCGGAGACCGAGCTGGCACGAGAGTGTCATGGCGTCGGCGTCGAGCAACTCGCCGAGGGGCGGTAGTGTAGCGTTGCGTCCGAGACCTCGCAACAACTGGACGAGTGTGAAGGGCTGGGCGTCGGCCAGCAGGGTCTGACGGCGTCCGGAACCGGCGATCGTTGTCAGCACACCCGCTGCCCCTTCGGCCGCCGCGACTCCCTGCAGAGACTGGTGAAAGAAAAACGCCACCTTCTCGGCAAACTGGTTCTCGTCTCCGTAGAAATCCTCGTCGATCTCGTATTCGTTCTGCACCAGCCGTCCGATGAGAGTCTGCCAGAGGTCGGCGGCGTTGACCTGGGGAAAGTGGCCCGTGCGGCCGGTGCCGGCCATCTGTTTCAACTCCAGGCACTCGCGGTACTGATCGTAGAGGTACTGCCAGGCCGCCCCGGGCTTGCGGCTCATGCTGTGCCACATGTTGAAAGCCTTGATCGTCTTTTCCATTGCGACCTGCATTCTCACCTTTTGCGGGTGATCCAGTTGCAGGCATCCGTCACTGATTCTCAGCACAGTGCCGTAGACGCTCCAGGTGACCGCCGCAATGCCCTTCAGTGGCTTGGCGAACGCGGTGGCCTTGACCGGTTCGACCGGCGGCGGCACCGGCCAGGTGTGGTCCTGGCCGTCGAGCCACTTGGCGAATTCCATCAGCGTCTGGGGCATGGGAGTCGGAAAGTACCAGGGAGGGGTGGGGGTCAGTCGGAGGAAGAACCGGACGAGGAGTCGAGCCAGTCGTCGAGGGCCAGCAGGGCCTGGCCGCTGGCAAGGGGTTGCTGGGCCATTTGGCTGGACATCAACACCAGGCAATCTACCGCAGCATCCCGCCAACGGTCCTCCGCGGTCAACTCGAACAGCTTCAAAAGTGCCGTCGCCGCCATCCCGTTTCCCGACGGGGTGGCGTTGTCGCTGGTGTGCTTGTAGCGGGCGATCAAGGCTTCGGAGTCGTCGGCGGTGAAATAGAATCCTCCCGGGAGGTCCGGCGGTTGCGCCTCGGGGTCGCCGAATCTCGTCAGCAACTGTTCGGCCAGTTCGACAGCTGACTTCCGGAACTCGTCTCCCTGTTCGTCTCGAGCCAGTTCGCAGAGTCCATCAAGCAGGCAGGTGACATCGTCGAGGAAGGCGGGAAAGCGGGGCTGGTCATCCTTGGTCGAATGCCCCAGTCGGCCGTCGTCGTCACGGATGTTCTGCCAGATGTCCCTCGCAGCCGCTTCGGCCGCCTGGCGGTAGCGGGGCTCTTCCAGTGTACGTGCGGCGGAGGCCATCGCGGTGATCATCATCCCGTTCCAGGCGACCAGTACCTTGTCGTCGCGGTCGGGTGCAACTCGCCCCGAACGCACCTCCAGCAACCTTTCCCGGCACGCCGCGAGGGTGGTGGCCAGTTCACCTTCGTCGATTCCGAGTGCCGCGGCAGCCTGGTCGTGGGGCTTGGGCCTGTTGAGGATGTTGGTGTTCTCCCAGTTGCCATCGGCCGTCACGTCATAGCAGTAGCAGAATGCCTCGGCGTCGGATTCTCCCCGGCTCTCCACCAGTATCGCCTTCACCTCCTGTTCGCTCCAGACGAAGAACTTCCCCTCCTCGCCTTCGCTGTCAGCGTCCTGGGTGGCGTAGAAGCTTCCCTCTGGCGAGGTCATTTCCCGGAGCACCCAGTCGAGTGTTTCCCGAACGATCTCGGGATACCGCTGGCAGCCCGTGGCTGCGAACCCCTCGAGATAGGCCGGCACCAGCAGGGCGTTGTCGTAGAGCATTTTCTCGAAGTGAGGCGCCAGCCAGACGGCGTCGGTGGAGTAGCGATGGAAGCCCCCACCGAGTTGATCGTAGATTCCGCCGCCGGCCATCCGGTCGAGTGTCAGCCGGGCCTGGCCCAGGCAGGCATCGTCGCCGAATCTCCGGTGGCAGCGCAGCAACAGTCGAACGTCCATTGGGTGAGGGAACTTGGGGGCGTTGCCGAAGCCGCCGTGTCGGGTGTCGCCGGCCGCCAGGAGCTGTTTGCGGACGTGGTCAAGCAGGCCGGTGTCCAGGGGTTCACCCGGCCCCGGTCCCCGGGTCACCTCGCCGACCCGTTTCACGGCGTCAGCCAGTTCGTCGGCCGCCTGCTCCAGTTCGTCCCGTCGGGTGTTCCAGGCCTCGGCCACGTGCGTGACGATGTCGGAGAAGCCGGGCATACCCATCGACGCGGTCGGCGGCCAGTATGTGCCGCCGAAGAACGGCCGTCCGTCGGGCGTCATGAAAACCGACATCGGCCAGCCACCCCGTCGGGTCAGCAGCTGAACGGCGTTCATGTAGACCTGGTCGATGTCGGGACGTTCCTCGCGATCGACCTTGATCGCGAGGAAGGACCGGTTGAGCAGCTCGGCGATTTTCTCGTTCTCGAAACTCTCCCGCTCCATCACGTGGCACCAGTGGCAGGCGCTGTAGCCGACCGAGAGAAAGATTGGTCGGTCGAGTTCGCGGGCCTGCTCGAGGGCCTCCGGACCCCACGGGAACCAGTCGACCGGGTTGTGCACGTGCTGCAACAGGTAGGGGCTGGTTTCTTCGGCAAGCCGGTTGACCGGGCGATCGGCGTGGGAGTCTTGCGAAGAGGCCATGGGTGAGGATCGTAAGGACTCTGCGACCGAATGTGGAGCATCTCGACCGCCGAACTCGTGCTAGACTCTGTCATCCGGTTCGGGAGCGTGTCGATGCGAATTGTTCTCACCGTATTTCCCACAGCGTTGGCAGTCAGTCTGTCGCTGCTGCTGTGCGGCGCAGCGCCTCCCGAAAGGATGCTCGAAAAGATCACCTTCGATGACGACGGCAAATCGAGGACGATCTCGGGTCGCGTGGTAGTCAAGGCGCAGGACGGTGGGCTGCTGGTGCAGGAGCGGGACGGGCGGTTGTGGACGGTGACAGCCGAGGTGCTCGAGAAACGCGTCACGACGACGAAACCGTTCCGGCCCGAGGGGGTCGACGAACTGGGCAAGCGGCTGGCGGCCGAACTCGACAAGTCGGTGTCACCGGGTTTTCACGTGACCCGCACGCGTCACTACACGATCGTCTCCTCGGCTGATCCGCGGTTTGCCCGCTGGACGGGACGGCTCTTCGAGCGGTTGCGGACGGCGTTCGTGGGGTACTGGAAAGGCCGGGGAGTGGAGTTGTCCGAACCCGAGTTTCCTCTGGTGGCGATCGTGCTCAAGGACCGGGCACAGTTCGCGAAGTTCATCCGCGTCGACGCGAAGCTCGATCCCACCTCCTCGACCGGTTACTACTCGATTCTCTCCAACCGCATCGTGATCTACGACATTGCCCGGATTCCCGGCCAGCCGCCCGCGGCGACCGCGGTCGAGATCCAGCGACGTCTGTCGACGGCTCCACAGGCCATCGCCACGGTGGTCCACGAGGCGGCTCACCAGATCGCTTACAACTGCGGCCTGAATCAGCGGCTGGCCGACAACCCGTTGTGGTTGGTCGAGGGGATGGCGGTGTTTTTCGAGACGCCAGACCTGAGGAGCCGGTCGGGGTGGCGGACCGTGGGCAAGGTGAACCTCCCGCGGCTGGCGAGGTTCACTGACTTTGTCCGCCGCCGTCGCCGGCCGGGGTCTCTCAGGAGCCTGGTTCGCAGTGACCGGCGGTTCCGCGAAGGCGAATCGGAGGCGGACGCATACGCCGAGGCGTGGGCGTTGAATTACTTCCTGTTGCGAACCCGCCGCAAGCAGTTCGCGGCCTATTTGAAGACCGTCTCGGCCAAGCCGGTGCTGAGGTGGGATACCCCGGAAACGCGACAGGCCGATTTCGAAAAGGCCTTCGGTGAGGACTGGGACCAGCTGGACCGGGTATTCGTGAAGTACATGAGCCGGGTGCGGATGAAGTAGCCCGCAGCCTTTCCTCAACCCAAGGTTCTCTCCTACAATCGTCCTTTCCCCGCGGGATGGATGTTGTCATCCCGCCTGACCGGCTCTCTGACGGAACCTCGATCTCATGGCCAAGACGACTCGCAAGCTGAAAAAGGCCAACCACGGTCGCCGTCCTGCCAGCGCCAAGGCGCGCAAGGCCAAGCGGAAAAAGTACCGGACGTAGGTCGTGGCGGCTGCAGTCCCCACGGGGATCCGAGCTCAGGCCGCGGTCGGCGACTTGTCGGGCTCGGCCGTGACGTTGTGGCTCCACCACAGTCTCTTGGGCAGGCAACCGGCTCCGGCGATCAGCAGCTGGCTGCCGCAGAAGATTCCCAGGTACATCATCACGCCCTCGGTGAATCCGTAGCTGTGCAGCCCGACGCCCAGTTCGTTCACTCCGAACCAGCTCCAGCTGACGGTGATGTTGCCGAGCACGGCCAGCACGGCCAGCCCGCGGTCTTTGATCATGCCGTCCCAGCGGGCGTGCAGGACCAGGGCGTTCCAGAGCACGATGATCAGGGCCCCGTTCTCCTTGGGGTCCCAGCCCCAGAATCGGCCCCAGCTGTCGTCGGCCCACAATCCGCCCAGCACCGTGCCGACGAAACTGAAGAACATCGCCGTGCAGGTGGTGCCGTAAATCGCCCGGGCGAGGTTCTTGCCCACCGAATCCGACAGTGACGGAGTGCAGACGCCGCGGAGGATGTAGACGATGCCCAGCAATCCTGCCACGTAGGTGCTGGTGTAGCCTTCGGTGATGCAGACCACGTGCGTGGCCAGCCAGAACTGGGTATCGAGAACGGCAACCAGTACGGTGAAGGTGTCACCGTCGCCCGCCAGGTTCTTGGCGATCAGTAATGTGGCGAAGCCGGCCGCCGAGGAGATGACGTTGCCCATGCCCATCCGGTACACCCGTTCGATGATGATCCCGGCCACCACCGCCGCCCAGCCGATGAAGACGGCTGATGAGTAGAGATTGGTGACGGGTGGTCGTCCGGAGATGACGATCCGCGAGACCAGCCCGTAGGTGTGCAGGGCGAATGTCAGGTAGACCAGCCACAACGCCGCCCGGTTGAACGTCTCGGGCGCGGCCAGCCAACTGAGTGCCACCAGCAGAAAGACGGTGACGTAGAGGCCAATCGCGAGATAGAACGGATCGAAGTTGTTGAAGTGGTGTTCGAATCTGGCCTTCCAGCCCCGGTAGTCTTTTGGGGACTCCGTCTCGTAGGCCTCGCGGAGCTTTTCGACTTCGAGGTTGAACGTTTCGGCCTGGCCGGCTTCCCACGCGGCGAAGATCTCGCCCAGTCGCCGGCAGCCGACCGGCGTTTCCGCCGCGAGTCCCTGTGGGCCGACAACCGGAACCAGTACACCGGAGACCTGCTGTGTGATCCCGTCGAGAACTTCCTGGCGGACCCGGCCGACCAACCGTTCCCTTTCCTCGGCGGTTAACTGGTCCATCTGGCGTTGTATTGTCACACGCAATTCGGCCGGTGTTCCCGCCAGCCCCTGCTGTCGGGCCCGGACAACGACCTGGTCGATTGCCCGGCTGAGGACGTTGGCCTCGAAGCCCGGATCTCGCAGTTGGCCGAAACGGCGGACAAGTTCGGTGGCCAGTGCTCCGGGAGAGTCGACCTTCCATTCGGCTGCTGCGTCACGGGCCCACGCTCGCAGAGATTCCAGCGACAGTGTCTGCCACTCGAGTTCCGCCGACGGCACTGCCAGNGGCAAGTTGGCCCGTTCATCGGTCAACTCNCGCATTCGCATGATCGACATCAAGCGATCGAAGGACACATCGGTGCCCGNTTTGATCAGGGTGTGTGCAGCTCGCAGGGCAAAGTAGTGCTGGATCTTGTTGTGCAGTTCACGGAGCTTCCGCTGGTACTGCGTCATCTGTTCGGGAGCGGTTTCCATTGCCGCGGCGAGTTGCTTTCGGTACTCGCTTTGTTGATCCGGTGGCGGGTTCACGTGCTCTTCGAATTCTCGGAAGGCGTAGCGAAATCCTTTGCGGCGTTTGAGTTCGAGCGTGGCGAGCACATCGAGGCTCTCGATGCGGAATACCCGGTGTTTGCCGGCTTGGTCCGAGTTGGTGACTTCGTCGAGCAGCCAGCGGATGGCCGGCTGTTGCGTGTTGTCGTCATCACGGTAGGTGCTGATGTTCGAGATGACTTTCAGGCTGTTGCGTGCCAATGTGTCGAACGGCTTGACACGGCCCTCGAAGACCACCGGCAGGCGTCCGAAGGCGTGCATGTCGGGCAGGCCGTCGACCGAACGCGCCGGTCGGGCACGGCTGCCGATCCAGGCGGCCAGGACCAAGACCAGGACCAGTGGCAACAGGTACCGGGGCTGCCGAAGCCGCGCAGCGAACCCGGGAGCCGTCACCTGGTGTGGGTCGGGAGAACCGGTGTCATCGGAGGCGTGGTCGGTGGGTGGATCGTTGGTGCGCTTCTCGGCAGACGCCAGCTCGGCCACCGTCGGTGCCTTTGGCGGTGGATCGACGGCTGGGGGCGAGACTTTCCGGCGGTGACGGCGGGCCTGGAACCGCAGAAGTGCCAGGGTGAACTGGTAGAACATCCCGATGCCGACGACCATGCAGGCGACGTAGGGGATCATCCAGCCGGTGTTGGTCACCACCTGCAGGCCGGTTTGCTCGACCCCGTCCGCGCCCTGGTTGACCGACGACTGGTAGAAGGTCTTGCCGTCGTACCGCAACGGGTTGTTCATCCAGATGTGCACCTTGCGGTCGACCGAACCGTCAAAGGCGACCAGGCGGACGTCCGACGAGTAGTTGCTGGCCGTCTGTGTGCCGATGTACTTGTCGAAGCGGACGTCGGTCAGGTGCAGCGAATACGGCACGTAGGTCCGCTTGAATCTCAGTGCCACCTCGTAGGTCTTGCCGTCGATCTGGATCGATTGGGGCTTGAGGTGCTGGCTGAAGACGTAGCGGCCGATCTTCTTGTTCTTGTCGTTTCGCAGCACGGCCTCGACGGTGGAGACATCGACTTCCCCTCCGGTGTCGGTCCCGGTCCCGGCGCGGGCCCTGGTGATTTCGACGAACCGCCCGGCTCCGTCAAATCGGGTGGCGGGATTCCGGCGGTTGCGAGGCGGCATCGAGTTCTTGAAGTACTTCTCGATCTCGATGGAGAACGGCAGGTCGGGATGCTGGATCGCCTCGGCGTTTTCATCCGGGTCGAGGAATTGCGTGGGAACGCCTTCCTCGGTCAACGGCACCACGGTGACCTGGTTGTGATCCTTCGGCGAGGTGTCGACGACGGCCAGTTCGATGGCGCGGATGTCGTGCTCGTAATTGACCGTGTCCCCCTCGCGGATGCTCATCTGGCCCTCGATGGCCGAAACACCCACCAGCAGCTCGTTGTACATCATCATCAGCACGCCCAGGTGCAGCAGCACCACGCCGGCGCGGCGTTTGAAGACCATGACGCATCCCGCCAGCATCACGCTGCCGGCGACCAGTCCCTGGGCCAGTTGCCAGAGGATTCTCAACGACGGCCATTCCTGCAGCAGCTGGTTCTCCTTGCCGCTCTGCATCGATCCCCACAGGATTACTCCGACCGTCAGTGCCGCGCCGATCGCGATCACGCCCAGTCCCGACACCAGCCGGCTGCCCTTGGCCTGGACCTTGAAGCGAATCGCGTGAGCGGCCAGCAGGTTGATGGTCATTGCCCCGCCGATCAGCCAGCCTCCGGGGAACGGGAACCCTCTCCCCTCCTCGATGTCGGTCAATCCCTCCAGCGGCGTTCCCATGAAGAACGACTTGGGGAAGAAGACCCGCCACTCGATCCAGGCGACATCGGTTCGGAAGTAGTCGCGGACGACTTCCCAGATGTCCTTGTGGACCTGGGCCATGGTGCCGGCCAACACCAGGAAAATGGCCATCGCAAACAGGGCAACGGCGATCTTCAGCGAGGCGATCGGACGGAGTATGCCCACGATGGTCGGACCCAGCGACGGTGTCGCCGAGTCGTCGATTTCCGGTAACACATCACCGGGTGCACGTGGCACGCTGATCGTTTCGGGTTTATCGGCCATTGGGACCTCCCGCCGAATCGGAATCCCCGTTCGGTTCAGGCCCAAACCGTGACGAGTTGACGAACGCCTTGAAATCCTCGCGGCTGCGACCGGCCAGCCGGTTGGGAGCACTGAGCTTGAAGAACCAGGTCATGCCTCCGGATTCGACGATCGTTCCGAGGATCGTGTTGCTGGGTCCGACGAGTTCCAGGTACCGGCCCTTGATGGTGGCCAGGGCGATGGGTTCAAAGAGCTCATCGAGGCTGTCGGAGTCGACGGCTTCCAGGGCCACCTGTCTGCGCCAGCGATTGACGTTGTTCAGCAGGAAGCGGGGACCCACCGGCATGGCTGTCACGGTCACCTCGCCCGACTCGTTCTCCTCGCGAAAATCGAACGCCGCCTGACGGACGATCGTGATCCCCATGCGACTGATTTCCAGTTCCCCGGGACTCCAGCCTTCCGGCTTGGTGTAACTCAGGCGCGGCAGGTCTGCCGTTCCTCCACCCGCTGCCCCTCCACCTCGCGGGGGAGCGGAGCCGGGGGACATTCTCGAGCCACCTCCGGCGAACGGCCCCGACATCATCGGGCCGCTGCTCTTGAGATGTCCCACCATGTTCTTGACGGCGATGGCCTGTTCGTCTCCTGCGGCAATCACCTCGGTTTCGGTTTTCAGATCCGAAGCCGACAACTCGGCCAGCCGCAACTGCTTGCGCCAGCGGTTGACGTTCTGCAGCAGGTAGGCGTCAAAGTCGCTATCGGGCAGCGGAAGACGGATGACGGTCAGTTCCAGCGAATCCGGTTCGGTGCCCACGGTCAGCGTGGCATACCTCATCCCCGATGATGAGACGCCGCCAGGCTGTTGCCAGCCTGTTGGCAGGGTCCACTCGGGGTTCCCGGATTTTTCGTCGAAGCGAACCGAAGTCAGAAACTCGCGAAATGCCGCCTGTTGCACGGTGACCGGACCTTTCAGTCCGGCGATCTTGAAGAACCAGGCCTGCTTTTGCGTTTTGCGGGCAATCATGGCTGCCAGCATCCCATCGGGACCTTCCTCGTGGTTGTCGGCGTAGACCTTCGAGGGTTTGGGAACCGTGTAGGTGCTGATTTCGGCCTCGTGACAACCGGCCCCTACGGCCAGGATCATGCCGGCAAAAAGGCACAGTGTCAGCGCCATACGCGAGCGTCGGAAGAACGGGCGAGCCATCCGGCGGGGTCTCGAGGAACGGATGGTTGAGGCGGGGAAGTCGTGGTGGGACCGGTCGTGTCCGGTGTCGATGGCGACGTCCAGATTATAGTCCACCGTCAAACCCCGGTGAAGCACGAGTCCCATCATCGCCGACGAGGCGGACATTCTGCGGCTCGTCCCCGCCTACTTCTTCTTGGCTTTTGCCTTGGCTTTCTTGGCAGCCGGCTTCTTCTTCGCGGCCTTCTTGGCACCGGCGGGGGCGGGTTCGGAGAGCAGTCGCTTGACCACGGCTTCGAGATAGGACTGCGGGCGGGCTCCCACGGCCATCAGTCGCACTTCCCCCTTGCGATCGATGAACAACGTCGTCGGGAACGCCTGGAACTCGGGGATCTTGTTCTGGGTCGCCTCGTTGCCAATCACCAGCGGGTAGTTGATCCCGTGTTCCTTGGCGAAGGATTTGATTCCGGGAATCGGGTCGGCACTGCGTTCGTAGTTGATCCCGACGATCTGCAGACCCTGCTTGCCGTAGGTCTTCTGCAGTTCGACGAAGTGAGGCACTTCGGCTCGACACGGCGGGCACCAGGTGCCCCAAACGTCGACGATCACGACCTTGCCCTGGAATGAAGACAGCGAGACCGGCTTGCCGTCGAGGTCGGGCAGGGTGAAATCGAACGGGAAGGTCTTGTTGTTGGCCATTTCCTTGCCGATTGCTTCATCGGCTTTCTTGGCTCCCGCCGCTTCCTGCTGGGCAACGAACTTGTCGAATCCACCGGCCTTGCGAAGCGGATCGAGGTCCTTGTCGGTCTTCAACAACTTGAAGTCGTTGAATCCCAGCTCAACCGCTTCGGCCAGCGACGCCCGGGCTTTCTTGACGTCTTTGGACGCCAGGGCACACGCCTCGTTGTAGAAAACCGTCGACCCGAAACCCGCCTCCTGAGGAAACAGCGGCTTGAAGTTCTCCTGGAGATGGCGGAAGTGCTTGGCCGAGGTCAGGTAGGCCGCGTGGGCCGGTGCGGTGTCGTCATCGGAAGCCAGTTGTCGACCGAGCGCCTGAGCGATCTGGGATGCGAAGAACGGGATCGCTCGACGCTTCTGCTTTTCGACCTTGTCGAGATCTTTGCGAGCCAGGACCACTTCGATCTGTTCCAGTGATTTGGCGAATTCACCTTGGTTGGCCAACTGCAGCAGGGCTCTCATCTGAGAATCCACGGTTGGCGGCGTGGCGTCTTTCTTTGCGCTCTTCTTGTCAGCAGGCTTCTTGTCAGCAGGCTTCTTGTCAGCAGGCTTCTTGTCAGCAGGCTTCTTGGCTGCCGGCTTTTTGGCTGCCGGCTTTTTGGCTGCCGGCTTTTTGGCCGCTGGCTTTTTGGCCGCTGGCTTTTTGGCCGCTGGCTTTTTGGCCGCTGGCTTTTTGGCTGCTGGCTTTTTGGCCCCCTCGGGGATCTCCTTCTTCTTTCCCTTCTCTACCGGGCTGCTCTTGTCACCTCCGGGTGTGGCATCGGGGATGGACTTGGAGGAGGGAGCATCCTTCTTGGGCTGGGCAGCTGGATCGGCCGGCTTGTCAGGAATTGTCGCCGGGGGTTCGGCGGCTGTGGGGGGGGTGGGGGGTGTCGCACCGCCACCGGCTGCGGGTCCGTCAGTGCCGCTGTTTCCTCCATCTCCACAACCGGCCAGGAGAAGGGCCATCCCGATCGAGCAAGCCAGCAGGGTGATTTTCAGGCGTTTCATGTTCGGGTCTCTTCTGTTTCCGGTTGTTGGCTCGGGAACGGGCCGAGATGTCCATCAGCGGGGCAGGCTGACAGCCTGCCGAAGAATCTATCCTATGACGGGTTTGTGTTCTCGACCAGCGTCAGCCTGGACAATCGTGTCGAGAGTGGACACGGGCGGGCGCGATCGCGATCATACTCCGCCCCGGGTCAGACATGGACCCGCAACCGACAGCAAGGAGTTCGTCGTCGATGCGTACCACCTGGACATTCCACTCGGCCGGCCGGATCGTTTTCGGCGTCGATGCGATTGCTTCGCTGGGGGACCATCTTCAGGAGCTGGGAGCCGAAACGGACCGGGTCCTGGTCGTGACCGATGAGATGCTCGTCGAGGCCGGCGTGTGTGGTCAGGTAACCGACGTACTGGACGCGGCCGGGATCGGATCGGAGGTGTTTTCCCAGGGGTGTCCGGAGCCGCCACTGGATTTGGCGATGACGTGTGCCGAAGCGGCTCGCGAGGCGAAGGCTGGATGGCTGCTGGGACTGGGTGGTGGCAGCAACATGGACCTGGCCAAGGTCACCGCCTGCGTGCTGGCACACGGCGGCCACCCCCGCGACTACCTGGGCGACTGTGTTGTGCCCGGTCCGGTGTTTCCGTTGGCCTGTGTGCCAACCACTGCGGGGACGGGGTCGGAGGTGACGGCGGCGAGCGTGTTGAGTGATCCCGAACGGGGAATGAAGGTTGCTGTTCTCAGTGACTTTCTGCGGCCGCGACTCTCGGTCGTCGATCCGCGATTGACGGTCAGTTGCCCGGTTCATGTCACTGCCGACAGCGGAATCGACGCGTTGACACATGCGGTCGAGGCATTCACTGCCGTGACAAACGAGCGGTTCCCGTTGCCGGCCGGCGAACGCTCTGTCTACCAGGGCAGTTTCGTGCTGACCGACCTGACGGCGGGCAAGGCGATTGAACTGGTCGGCCAGTACCTGCGGCGGGCGGTTGAGGACGGCAACGACCTCGAAGCCCGCGAGGGGATGTCGCTGGCGGCGTTGCTGGCCGGAATCGGATTCTCCAACAGTGGTGTTGCTGCCGTGCACGCCCTGGAGTATCCGCTCGGTTCGGCGGTCAAGACGTCCCACGGGCGGGGTAACGGGTTGCTGTTGCCGTACGTGATGGACTTCAACCGTCACGCCGATCCGGACACGTTTGCGGTGGTGGCGTCACTGCTGGGTGTGGATACCGAGGGGTTGACCGAAGACGAAGCGGCTGTGGCGGGAGTGGCGGCCGTCGAGAAACTGAAGGAGGACATTGGCATCCCGTCCCGCCTGCGTGACGTTGGCGTGACCGAGGAGCAGTTGCCCGTGTTTGCCAAAGTCGCCTCGGGCCTGGTGCGGATCCTGCGAGTCAACACCCGGGAAGCCAGTCGTGACGATCTCGAGTCGATCTTGCGGGCGGCGTTCTAGCACCCGGCCCAGGACCGGGCGTCGCGGTTGATCAGCCGTGTCGCCCTCTCAGCAATTCCGCCGCCGCCGCCAGGCTCTTCAGCTTCTCGTAAGACTCGTCCAGCGGCACCTCGTGGTCCTTTCCGGGGGCGAATCCGCAGTCGGGATTCAGCGTCAGACGGTCGGCACCGATGTGTGCGATCGCCGTCTCCACCCGTTCGGCGATCGTCTCGGGCTCCTCCACGTCCGGGAATCTCACGTCGACGCATCCCAGCCCGACCTGCACCTGCTGGGGCAATTCGGCCAGGATCGCCATGTCACCGGCGACCGGGATACTGAATTCGAGCATCAGCTGGTCGACCTCGAGTCGCGAGACGTGTTCGAGGATCGCCTCGTAACCGCCGGCGGCTCCCCAGCCCCTTCGGCCCCAGTTGCGGCGGCACAGGTGGACCGACAACTGCACACCGTCGACACCGTCGACGATCTGGTTGATCCAGTCGACGGCGTTCCGCATCTCGGCCTCGGGATTCTCGAATTTCGCACGCACCTCGGGGTCAACCAGGATGCACAGGTGCGGCTCATCGAGCTGGATGACATTGACTCCCATGTCGCGAATCGCCAGGAGTTCGTCCCGCAACACCGGAACCACCGCCTCGCAGAACGCCTCACGGGTCGGGTAGGCCGACTCGGAGTGACCCGGCTCCCACATTCTCTGGCCGATCAGGTAGGGCGAGGGCAGTGCCACCTTCACCTGCCGGTCGGTGTTTTCCCTGAGGAACTTTGCCTCACCGGCGATCACTCCCGGTTGGCGAGGGGTCAATTGTTCGGTCACCACCTGGTGGTACCCGAACAGTTCCCGTTCGATCCACTCGAACCCGTTGCACAGCTCGGCAATCACGTCGACATAAGTCTCGCGTCGCCACTCGCCGTCGGAAACGATGTCGATACCGGCCTGTTCCTGCAGGTGGACGCAGTACCGCACCGCGTCGTCCATTCGCCGTTGCCACGCGGCATCGTTTTCTCCGATCCGGGACCCTGACCGAAACAGGTCAATCACGAACGGTGGCCGCGGCATGCTGCCGATGACCGTGGTGGGAAACAGTTGTGCCATCGTCGAAATCCCGCCTGGTTCGGTTCAATACAGGGCGATCGCTCGACCCGGTCCGCCGTGGCAGCCGCGGATTGGGATCGCTGCGAACAGGAAGTAGGAGTTGGCGGGCAGCTTGTCGAGGTTCTGCAGGAACTCGACAGCCACCATTCCACGACTGCCCAGGGCCCAGTAGGTCATCAGCGCGGTTTTCTCATCGACTCCGCCGATGCTCGGTGCGTCGATTCCCACGCAGCGGATTCCCCGGTCATCCAGGTAATCGATCACTTCGGCTGTGACAGCCGGCCAGCCTTCGGCCTTGCCGTTGAGCGGATCCGAGACACACCCCACGCCGTCCGGCAGTGGCTTGAACGTTCGCTTGGTGTGTCCGGTCCGGAACAGTACCACGTCGCCGGACCGCAGGGCCCCGTGGGCTTTCTCGTAGGCTCGCACCAGGGTCACGGTGATCTGCGGTGAGGCCGGCCATTGCTCCTTGCCGGTTGAACCGACCAGGCCGCGGACATCGATCACCCGGGCCTCGCCGCAGGTCTGTCCCAGCGGCACCTGTTCAGTGGTCATCGAACTGGTTCGCCGCCGGCCGAAACGCTTCTGGTACTCCTTCAGCCATCCGCGAACTTCCTCCGAGTAGTCGTCGTTGTCGAAGTCGTCGGTGGGCAGGGCGTAGGACGGAGGGACCAGGTGGGTCCCGGCCTGGGCATCCATCATGTGAGTGTGGTGTTGCAGGTCGAGATTCTTGGCGTAGAGGAAGTCGACTTTGATGTAGGGGTATCGGTGGTTGCCGATGCCCGGTCCGGTCCAGGTGATCGGCAGCTGCGAGTCGTTGATGACCGACAGGTCGACGGCCCGTTTGGCCTTGGCCGATGAGATCAGACGCGTGGCCAGCTTTCCGGGCGGAATCGCCAATGCCCGCCCCTCGCCGTACATCCCCTTGGCGTGGCGGGGACCCAGCACGCAGTAGAAGCTGCCCGGCTTGACCCGCTTCAGCCGGGTGACACTCTCGGTGAAGATCATTCCGAATTTCAGCCCGGCGATATGGGTTGGCTCGGCCAAATCCGGCAGCGGACCCATGCTGGGGCTGTCACAGCCGACGTGCTTGACGCCGCGTCGGCCCAACAGGGTCATGGTGTCGGGGTGAGGGTCGGGCCAGGCGGGAACGGTTCCCTCGACCGGGTCGGCCACGAATCGTCGACCTGCGGGAAACGGCCGGTAGTACTTGTCGGTGTAGCCACTCTTGAACAGCACCACGTCGCCAAATCGAAGCTTGCGATGTGTTTTTTCCCAGGCCAGCACGTGCTGGGGCTGGATCAGGCTGCTGACACCGTTCTCGGTCGTGTTGAGCAGTTGGCTGACGTCGATCACCACCGCCTCGCCGCCGAACTGCCAGGCCGGGATTTTCTCGGTAAAGACGGATCCCAGTGGCCCCGCGTTCTCCAGACCGCTGCCCGGCCGGGGAATCGAGTGTGGGGGCACGTCGATCTGTGTGCCTGTGTTGCCGTCGATGGTCAGCACGTCGATGTTGTAGGGCGTCAATGCTCCGATCTGTCGGTAGTGCTTCAGCTGGAACATCGGGAAACCGCTCGGCCACGTGCAGGGGTGATCCTCGGCGACCAGCAGCGAGAGATCGATGGGTTTGTCGGCGGTGGCCGGCGAGGTTTGGATCGCGAGCCCCAGCAACACGACAGCCAGAAGTCGGTTCATGAGAGTCATCGGTGTCTGTCTCCTTGGTGGCATGTCACCCGGTGGGTCATGGTGTCCGGGTGAACCGGTGCTGTCAGCGGAGTTCCTCGAGCATTTCCATGGCGAACTGCACGTGCAGTGCAGTACCCAGCGGCAGTGCGTCCTCGTCGACCTTGAATTTCGGGTGGTGCACGCTGATCCCTGTCCCCTTCTGCTCATCGGCGATTCCCAGTGCGACGAAGCAACCCGGGACCCGTTCGGTGTAGTAGGCGAAGTCCTCGCCGCCCATCACCGGAGCGAGTTCCTCGATCCGCTCATCACCGAGCATTCTCCCGGCCAGGTTGCGGGCGAAGTCCCATGTGGCCGGGTCGTTGACCGTTGGCGGGTAGTCGTTGCCGGGGAACTGCGTGGTGGCTTCACAGCGGTGGGCGGCAGCGACGCCGGCTGCGATATCGATGACCCGTTGCTGGATCCAGACCAGGTTGTCCATCGTCAGGGCTCGCACGGTGCCGCGGAGCTGAACCTCAGGGGGAATCACGTTGGAAGCCTCGCCGCCGTGTACGGCGGTGATGCTGACGACTCCGGAATTCAGGGGATCGGCTTCCCTGGAGACGATTCCCTGGAGGGAGGTGATGATCTGGGCGGCGGCGTGAACCGGATCGACGGCCAGGTGAGGCATGGCGGCGTGCCCACCCTTGCCCGCGACGGTCATGGTGAGACTGCTGGAAGCGGCCAGGAAGGTGCCTGGGCGAGATCCGGCCTGTCCGGTTTCGAGTTCCGGCCAGACGTGCAGTCCGAAGATCCTCTCGACGGCCGGGTCCTCCAGCACGCCCTCCTCGGACATCAGTTTTCCGCCGGCCCCGCCTTCTTCGGCGGGCTGGAACAGCAGCTTGACGGTGCCGTGGATTTCCGATTCGCGTTCCTTGAGCAACCGTGCTGCTCCCAGCAGCATCGCGGTGTGGCAGTCGTGGCCACAGGCGTGCATCTTGCCGTCGACTTCGCTGCGGAAATCGACATCGGTCTCCTCGTGGATTGGCAACGCGTCCATGTCGGCTCGCAGGGCCACGCACGGTCCATCGCCGTCACCGAGCCAGCCCAGTACCCCGGTCTTGGCGATCGGTGAGCGGTATTCGATTCCGAGTCCGTCGAGCGTTTCGCGGACCAGTTTGGAGGTTTCCACCTCCTCGTACATCAACTCCGGATGCCGGTGCAGCCGGCGTCGGATCTCAACGATCCAGTCCTGGATTTCTGTGGCCTGGGTGCGGGTTTCGGTCGCGGTCATGGTGAGGATTCCGTGCTGGGTGTCGGCCTGGCCGGTGGTCGGGTTGTTCAGACATCCTTGCCGGTGATGTTGTCGGGCATCGACAGCGTGCCGATGATTCGCTGGGCCTGGTCGATCAGCGAACCGGTCATCACGCCCGAGTCGCTGCTGAGCAGGAAGCAGGTGAGTTTCGCGACATCGTAGGGCTTCAGCAGGCGGCCGAACGGCGAGTCTTCTTCCCCGATCGACAACCAGTCGTCGGGGCTGCCCTGCTGTTTCTGTACGACGTCCTCATTGGGGGTGTCGGTCCAGCCGAGCATGATGCCGTTGACGCGGATCGTGTCGTGCAGCAAACCGTTGGCGCAGTTTTTGGTGAAGGTGGCCAGGGCTCCCTTGGTGGCACTGTAGGCGGTGATGTGTGGTAGCCCGCAGTAGGCGGCCACCGAGATGATGTTGACGATCGATCCGCTGATCTTCTCGCGGCGCATGATCTCGACGGCGCCCTGGGTCAGCAGGAACGGGGCACGGACGTTGATGGCGAAGAGGTGGTCCCAGAGTTCGACGGTGGTGGAGGCGAGGGTGCCCCGGGTGGTCATCGCCGCGGCGTTGACCAGTCCGTCAACTCGACCGAACCGTTCGTCACAGGCCGAGATGATCGATTGGGTGGCGTCGACATCCGCGAGGTCGGCTTCGACAAACAGGCTCTCGGCACCGATCCCGGCCACCTCCTCGGCCACCCGTTGTCCGTTCTCCGCGTTGCGACCGCAGACGACCACCCCGGCGGCCCCGAGCCGTGCCGACTCCAGTGCGACTGCCTCGCCGACCCCCTGGGTGCTTCCGGTGACGATAAGGACCTGGCCTTCGAGACTGGGCATCGAATTGTGTCTCCACTTTGCGACCGGTTGGTTGAGGACAATCGGTCGCGAATTGATGAGGGGGTTTCGGGTGGCCGACGGCCGAAGCTGATTATCCCGCCGCCGGCAGAGATCGGCAACCGGATGGCTACAGGCAGGTGACATCCGATGAGCGAGGATCGCGGACCGGCGAGCCACTGTGCAGTGTGCCCTCGATCACCCGGTCTCGCCACGGTCCGGGAGCGTCGAACAGATCGGGGTCGAGTGTCATGTCGGTGACCAGGACTCCCGGGCGATGCAGCTTCAGGCGCCCGACGATCTGGCCGTCGGGTCGTACGGCGAAACTGGGCCACCGGCTCGGCCGGGCCGTCGAGTTGTTCGCGCTGATCCACATGTGGTTTTCGGCCGCCCGGCACGACATTGTCGACGGGACGATCGTCCGCCAGATGTTGTATGACTGGTCGTCGACAACCGTGGCCCGGGCGTTGTGGAACGATTGCAGCAGGATCTGTACGCCCTGGGTGTAGTACTCGCGGTACAGCTCCGGGAAGCGGTAGTCGTAGCAGATCAGCAGTCCCAGCGTGATACCGTCGACGGTGAAGGTGACCGGGTGGTCCCCGGGGGAGTAGTGCGAGAGGTCCATGGTGGGACGGCGTCCGCCGGTACCCGTGCAGAACCTCTTGTCGTACCGGTCGACGATCTCGCCGTCCGGGTTGATCAGGTACAGGCAGTTGTGGGGCTTGTGGCGGCCGGTCAGCCGGTGGCTTGATCCGACCACCACCCATGTCCGGGTTTCACGGGCCGCCTGCTGGATTTGACCGGTGGCCGCGACCAGCGCATCCCAGTCCAGGTGTGAGATATCCGGGAATTCCACACCGGCGTATCCCGAGAGCGAGCATTCCGAGAAGTGGACCACGCGGGCACCCTGGTCGGCCGACTGTCGGATCTGGCGGATCGTGTAACCGAGGTTGGCGTCGATGTCGGGTTCGACCGGGAACTGGCAGGTGGCGACTCGTAGCGACTTCATTCTGTCCGGCTCCTGATATCTGCGATGCGGGGGACAGCTTAGCACGCTCCCGGATCACTCCCCAGCGACCGCGAGGTGGCTTGCTTCCGGGCTCGGGGGGCAGCGTGTATAACCGCAAGAGGGCCTTGCGGATGGCCCGATGGATTGCTCTCTCGACTCACCAGGAGTTGCCAACGTGTTTGCCGGACACATGCCCGCCCCCGGTCAGGTGGAGCTGGTCGATATTCCCGAACCCGAACTTCCGCCGCGCGATCCGGACGGTCCCGGCCAGATCCTTTTTCAGCCCACGCTCTCGTGCCTGTGTGGTTCGGACCTGCCGTTCTTCCAGGGCAGTGACGAGTACCCGATTCTCGAAGGGCATTCGCTGCACGAGATGATTGGAACGGTGGTGGCGACCAACGGCGAGCGGTACCAGGTCGGCGAGGAGGTGCTGGCGGTGCCCCTGGAACAGCGGGGCCTGTACGAGCGGTACGTGGTCGACGAGACGCGGGCCATCCCGGTGGACACGCGGGTTGCCAAGGAGCACGCCTTGCTGGCTCAACCACTGGGTACGGTCATCTATGCCCTGAAGAAGCTGCCCAATGTTCTGGACCTCGACTTCGCCGTCGTCGGCCAGGGTCCCATTGGCCAGCTCTACAACATGGCGCTCTCCAATATGGGTGCTCGGCAGGTGATCGGCATCGACCTGCTCCCCTCGCGATTGGCTCACAGCCAGAAACACGGTGCCACCGCGACCGTCTGCAATGCCGAGGTGGATCCGGTCGAGGCGGTGTCGGAATTGACCGGCGGCCGGATGGTCGACGTGGTGATCGAGGTGGTCGGCCATGCCGACCAGGCCATCAACCTCTGCATCAGCCTGGCCCGTCATGCCGGCCGGATGCTGTACTTCGGGGTGCCGCCGGAGACGATTGACGGGGTGCGTTGGCGGGACCTGTTCATGAAGAACCTGACTGTGCACACCAGCGTCAACCCGGATTTTGACCGCGACTTTCCGCTGGCGATGAGGTGGATCGGCGAGGGACGGGTCGACATGAGCGGGCTGGTGACCCACCGGTTTCCGATCAGCGAGATCCAGCAGGCGTTTGACCTGTTCAGCTCGCGGGGCGACGGCTGCCTGAAGGTGTTCCTGGATTATCCGTCGACCTGACATCCGGTCGACGTTTTCACACGGGCACCTGGAACTGCCGCAACTCCTCGAGCAGTTCTTCCCACCGCCGGGCATCCATCGGGAACCCCAGCTGCCGGTTCTCTTTTGCCTGGTCCCAGCCTCGCTGTCCGGGCCAGCGGACCGGTTGTGCCGGATCTCTCGGCGGATGCTCCTCGATCTGCTCCACCAGCGACTCGATCCGTGTCGAGAACGCTCCGGCTCCTCCAAAGGCCTCGGGATCGATTGCCAGGCAGAAGAACGAACCGTGGTAAGGCCCGTCGGTTTGGTGGACCAGGGGGATTTCTCTGCCGATGGGACTGTCGGCCAGTGCTGCGGTCAGCCCGTCGACCAGCAGGGCCAGCCCGAATCCGACATGCCCGGCGACCGGCAGGATCCACCCGGACTTCAGGTCGGCCGGGTCGGTGGTCGGGTTGCCCTCGGCATCCAACGCGGTTCCCTCGGGCAACCGACCGTCGACCGCCTTGTCCTTGAGCTTGGCCGATGAATGTCCGGTCGAGAGATCGAACACGAGTGGATCCGATCCGGGTCGTGGCAGTGCGTAGCTGAACGGGTTGGTGCCGTGCAGTCCGTGACGTCCTCCCAGCGGGGCCACGTGAGGGGCACAGGCGGTGGCGACGATGCCCAGCATCCCGGATCGGGCGGCCTGGATGGTGTAGGCCGATATGGCACCGTTGTGTGTGCTGTTGCGGACAACGGCCGAACCCATCCCGGCCGAGCGGGCCTTTTCGATGGCCGCATCCATCGCATACCGGGACGTGAAGTGGCCGATGGCGCGGTGGCCGGCAAAGACGCGCGTGGTGGTGGTATCGGAGACCAGTTCGGGGCGGGCGTCAGCGACGATCTGTCCCTGCTGCCACTTGTCGAGGTAATAGGGCAGCACGGCGATGCCGTGGCTGGAAATGCCCCGCAGGTCCGCATCAACCAGCACGTCGGTTGCCGCGGTGGTGACATCTTCGGGGGCGCCCATTGTCTCGGCGAAAACGACTTCGCAGAGTCGACGGGCCTCGTCGACGGGGATCCGGTTCTCGGTCATTGGTGTCAGGGCTTCGTTTTGGTTTCCAGGTACTTGTGGGGGTCGTCGGGCGGCAGGAAGTATGTCCAGTCGGCCGATTCGTAGAGGATCACCTCACGGATCTCCTTCCGAGCCAGCAGTCCGCGGATGATCGCCTCGCGTTTCTCCGTGAATTTTGCCTTGTACGGTGCTCGCAGTGTCTCTTGTGCCTCGTAGACCAGGCTGTGGGGGCCGCGGAAACGGCTGCCGCGGTTTTCGGCCAGGTCATCGAGCGCGTGTTTGAGGAACAGGTTGAGTGGTCCGTTGGGCGGGGCGAACCGGATGCCCAGGAAGGTCGGTTCGACGCGAAGTCCGGACAGGTCGACGGTTCCCAGGCCCTCGCCGATCGAGGCGATGTGGTTGTTCGATCCCCAGATGTGGCGGTAGAAATCGGCCGTGTACACACCGCCTTCGGGGCGTTTCATGGTCTTCAGTCCGCGGCGGACAGCCGTCTCGACCCGCCCGCCGGGTGGGATCACCACTCGGATCCGTGCTCTGGGGAAACGGCGTTCGAGGTCGACCAGCAGCCGGCGGACTCCCCGTGCGATCGCCCGGCTGCGGTGGAACCGCCAGGGGAATCGTCCGTCGTCTTCGGGGCAGACATCGAACCACTCGCGGGTCTGCCAGGTGGTGATCGATTCGATGGACGATGCGGTTCCGCTCTGGCCGATCCGTTTCAGGAACGGCTTGTGGACGGCGAGTCCCCGGGGAGCCGCGGCCCGGTCGATTGCCAGGTGCGTGTAGTGATTGCCGGTGGGCTGGTCACCGCGGGAGAAACCGCCACGGCGGCGGTATTCGAGGATCGAGCTGATTCCCCGCAGGCCATCACCGGTTGAGGCGGCCAGCTGGGTGTGCGAGCGGGTGTTGATAAAGATCTCGTCCCAGGCCGGCTCCGCCATCTGAGTCGCGATCTCGGCCAACGCTTCCTGCCGCGCCCGAGGCTGCTCGAAATCGACCATCTCGACCGACCAGTCGGCTCCGCGATCGATCACCAGCCGGTGTTGCTCCAGCGGGACCAGGGTCTTTCCGGTCTTCAGCAGGGCGGCGTGCGAGGCTTCGACAGCCTGGAACTCGGTGCGGTACATCCCCGAAAACGGGATGCCGACGATGCGGGTGTTCCTCGCGGCCTGGTCGTCACCGGCCAGGGACCAGTACTGCACCAGCCGCCCCAGGCGGTTGCCGGCTGCGGCCCGCACTGCCGAGGGGCCGATGGCCGGAAGCGAGATCTTGCGGCCGTGGTCGGTGGCCGCCTCGAGCCAGAGGAACCGGAGACCGTCGGGCCATTTGAGTCCCGAGATGCGGAGTGAGTCGTCGGAGGTGGCCTCGAGTCGCCATCCTGTGAGTTCCGGCAACCGCCTCCACGCGGTCGAGCGAAATTTCTCGAAGAGGACCAGCCGCTGTCGGCCGTTGTCCTGGACAAGAACCAGTGAGGATTCGTCAATCGGAGCAAACGGCGACGCTCTCAGTTTCAGATCGCGGTGCCCGCCTGCGAATCTCGCGGCGATCCGGCGAGCATCCGACACACCCTGGAATTCGATTGCCTCCGGACGGGCTTCATCGTTTCGACCCATTCGTCTCAGCAATTCGGCGTAGCCAGCGAACCCCACTTCCTCGGGGTGGAACATCGTCGCCGGCGAGGCCAGCGGAAGGAACTCACCCAGGAACCGGCCGTCGGAATCGAACCGGGGCACCACGTAGTACTTGGTCAGTCCCGATTCGAATGGGCGAAAACTGACGGAGAGCCTGATCCCGTGGGCCACGGCGCTCTCGCCGTAGGCTCTCATGATCGACGGGTCCAGTCGCAATTTCATCAGGAACCGCAGCCATCGCCAGGGTGGCAATCCGGGTTGCTGCTGGAACGAGCGGGTCAGGTCCTGGTTGTCGAGAATTTCGCGGGCACACGCTTCGAATCGTCGCCAATCGGTCTCGGGGTAGTTGGCCGGGTCGGCCAGTGTCGGAAACGGGCCGGGCCAGACAATCAGCCGTGTGATGCCCTGGCACTGCAGGCGTCGAAAGTACTGGTCAAACACGTCCCGGGTGACCGGTCTCCAGCGGCGTGCCCCCCCGTCCCAGAACATCCGGATCAGGTCATCGACGAGGTCGGAAATGTAGGAGATGGGACGATCTGGAGGAGCTGGCTGTAGCCGGATGGACTGCTGGCTGCTGGCTTTGCCCTGCGAGAGGACCAGGTGAACATTGAAACGGGAGTTCGACTTCGGTGGGGCAGTGACGGACAGCCGGGACCGGCGATCGATCTCAACGGTCAGTCCGTCGTGCTCGATCCGTGATCCGCTGGCAACCACCTTGTCATTGCGGCGGAGTTCCAGTTGCAGGCGATCGCTGTCGGACGGGGTTCCGATCAGCACAGGCCACCGCCGTTGGCCACCGGCCAGGTAGGCGAACGGGATCTCGGTGTTCCTGGAACCCAGCTTTGGCGGGGAGGTTGGTGGAGCTGCGTCGACCGGGCCGATGGCCACAGAGATCAACAGCAGGATCGCGCCGCAGCGGGGAAGAAGTTGGCGGAAAACGGCAGGTGAGAACATGGCCGAGTGCTCGACGGTGGGGTCGGCGGATGATCGACGTGGCAGACCGCCGACATGCGAATTGGTAGCATGCCATCGTAGTCCGGTGGGCAACAGGTGGCGAATCCGAAGCGAGGTCTGGCGTGGGTGAAGTGATCGAGAGGGTGTCGCGTGAGAACGTGTGCCTGTACGCGTCATTTGATGCCGGCCTGTCGGCTGACGTGAGCCGCGGAAATCCCGATCCGGCAATTCACGACAAGCTGGTGCGGCACGACGCGGAAGGAGGCCGGTTCGGCGGTCGACTGGTGGTCGACGCCCGCGACAATGAGTGGGCCGAGGACGAGATTCTTTTCGGTGGCCGTGACAATTTTCCCTACAGTCCTCCGGGCAGCGGTGCTGCGTTTGACGGGACGATCGCGATGTGGCTCCAGGGAGACCCTGATGAGGATCTCAACGACGAGTTCCCCGTCGATCCGTTTCACATCAGCCGCCACTCGGCTGACGCGTCGTTCTATTTGGATCTGACCAAGCCCAACGACTGGAGGTACGGCTCGCCGCGTCGCCTGCGGTTCGGTTTCTACGGAGACAGTCCCGCCCAGAACATGTTCGAGGGCGGCTGGCTGCTGGTTGCCGGGGAACTGGACTGGAACGACCGGGAGTGGCACCAGGTGGTGGCGACATTCCAGAACGCCAACAGCGGGTCTGAAGACGGACGAGCGGTGCTGTACATCGACGGCCGGCCAAGAGCGACGATGGCCGGGTACCGGCACAACCTGACGTGGGATCCGGACGCGGTGTCGATCGGTCTCGGCCAGCGGTACGTCGGTTCGATCGACGAACTGCTGATTCTCGACGCCGCGTTGTCGGCCGACGCAGTGGAATCGCTGTTCAACAGCAACCAGCCGGCGAGTGCCGCCTGGAGCGACTAGTCTTCGCTGAGACCTTCCATGCGGGACAGGGTGTCCTTGTATTCGTAGTCGACGGCCAGCACCTCGGTGTAGTGGTGTTCGGCGGTTGACCGGTCGCCCTCTTCCTCGAGCAGTCGCGCGAGCCAGTAATGGACTTCCTTGTAGAGATCCGGTTCGTCGAGCTGGCTGATCGATTCGACCGCCTTCTCGAACTGTCGCTTGGCCAGTTTCCCCTTCTTCTCGGCGATGAAGCACTTGCCGAGTGAGGTCAGGGCGCCGGTTTCAAGCCGGTTGTCCTTCACGCAGACCTGGAACAGCGGGATGGCCTGGGCGTACTTCTTGATCTTCACGAAGCGCGTCCCGAGCTCGAACTTCATTTTCAGGTCGTTGGGATACCGTTGGACCCGTGACGAGAAGACCTCGATCTCCCGCTTGATCAATTCGCCGTTGATCGCCTTGAC
The DNA here is from genome assembly GCA_002724315.1 of Planctomycetaceae bacterium. Lineage (GTDB taxonomy): Bacteria > Planctomycetota > Planctomycetia > Planctomycetales > Planctomycetaceae > UBA8437. Next base: position 116,444 of record PBOJ01000014.1, read on the forward strand.
GTTGCGGAGAGCTTCCTCGTCGTTGGAAGCGGCGGCCGTGTCGCGGGCGAGATTGAGGTTCTGGCGGAGCAGGTCGAGTTCGACATCTTCGAGGTTCTCGCGGATTCCCGCGTCACCGCCGGAGATCTCCAGGGTCTCCTTCAGGGTCGAGGCGGCCTCCTCGAGTTTCCCCGACTTCCGGTAGTGGTTGGCCAGGTTGAGCCGGTGTTCGACCATCTCCGGCTCACGACGGACCGCGTGGACCAGGTCGGCTTCCTCGGACTGTCCGGGTCCGTCGGCGTGACCGCCGGTGGCGGTGCCCAGCCGCTTGGCGACCTCTTCGTCGGCCATCGCATCCCGCGTCGACTCGGCACCCTCGTAGCCACCACGATCGATCACCTTGTCGGTCAGCACCTGCATCGCCTTGGTGCGGGCCTCGGCGTCGGACGGATCGAGCTTGGCCAGTCTCTGCCAGATTTTTGACGCCTCGCTGTAATCCCCTCGCGACTCGAGCAACTCGGCCAGTTCGCGGGCAAACACCTTATTCTCACTGTCGTTGGCCAGGGCGTTCCGCATCGCGTCGGTGGCCACTTCCGAGAACCCCCGCTCGCGGGCGGCAATGCCCAGCTCGAACAGCAACGTGGCTTCCCAGGGGTTGATCTTCAGTCCGTCTTCGACCGCTCGGTCGACGGCGTCCCAGTTCTTCTTCAAGCGGCTCGTCTTGATCCGCGTCTTGACCTTGGTCAGCCGCAGTCCGGCCATCTTGGCACCGGACCCGTTGTCCCCGTACTTCTTCCGCTCGACACCTCGCAGCGTCTGGCGATACAGAAGGTTGTCGGGGACCAGCATCACCGACTTGCCGAACATCTCGATGGCGTAGTCCCAGTTCTCCTTGCTCATCGCCTCCGAGCCCTTTTTCCAGCAATCGGCGGCGATTTGTTTCTTTTCAGCGTCCATCGGCGTATCTCGAGTGGGCCAAGAAGGTCGAGAGCCCGACCTTCCGGTTCCAATCTACCACAGGCGGGATTGTGGTTCTAGAACTGCGGCGTTTGGTTGCACCCGTGTCGAACGGGATTCAGAATGGGCGACGGCCTGTGCCGCGTCACCCATGAACGACCTCCAGGAGTTCCGCGATGATCCGTTTCCGTCCCGATTGGCGTGGGTTGTCCGTTCCGATTCTGTCGGCCAGCCTGCTGGTGCTCGCCCTGGGTGTGTCGCCCGCCCCGGCCCAGAACAAGGGCCAGACGCTCTCGGAGGCCGAGGCTCGCAAGGACGCCGACTACGCCGTACAGGGTGAGTATGTCGGCAAGAGGACTGCGGGCGACGATGAGGGCAAGGTCGGTTTGCAGCTTGTTGCCCAGGGCCAGGGCAAGTTCATCGGCGTGGCGTATCCCGGCGGATTGCCCGGTGCGGGTTGGACGGGCAAGGAAAAGATCCCGGTGACCGGCACCCGCAAGGGGGACGTTGTCGAGTTGATCGGCGGTAAGGATGGGGAGAAGGGATCCGGCACCTGGAAGGACGGCCGGATCCTCTACAAGGACGAAGACGGCAATTCGGGCACGTTCAAGCGGGTGGTTCGAATCAGCCCGACGATGGGAGCCAAGGCTCCCAAGGAAGCTGTCGTGCTCTTTGACGGGTCGACCGCCAAGCACTTCAAGGGTGGGCGGCTTGAGAAGGGGCTGCTTCGCGAGGGAGTGACCAGCTTCCGCAACTTCGGAGATTTTCACCTGCACATGGAGTTCAAGCTGAACTACGCCCCGTCCCGTCGGGGTCAGGGTCGCAGCAACAGCGGCATCTACATGCAGGGACGATACGAGATTCAGATCCTCGACTCGTTCGGGCTGGCCGGCAAGCACAACGAGTGCGGCGGGATTTACGAGATCAAGGATCCGGACCTGAACATGTGCCTGCCACCGTTGCAGTGGCAGACCTACGACATCGATTTCACCGCGGCACGATACGACAAGGCCGGCAAGAAAACCGCCAACGCCAGGCTGACCGCCCGTCACAACGGCGTGCTGATCCACAAGAACGTCGACGTGCCCCGCAGTACCCGGGCCAGTCCGGTTCGCGAGGGCGTGGACCTGGGGCCGGTCTACATCCAGAACCACGGCAACCCGCTCCACTTCCGCAACATCTGGTTGGTCGAGAAGCGTGAGGCGGGGTTCGTGCCGATCTTCAACGGAAAGACCCTGGCCGGCTGGCACAAGAATCCCGAGAAGATCGGCCACGGCACCGGTGGAAGCTGGAAAGTCGAGAACGGCGTGATCGCCGGCGAACAGGATCCTCCCGGCAGTGGCAACGGTGGCATCCTGCTGACCGACAAGACCTACGGCGACTTCGAGCTGCTGATCGACATGAAGCCCGACTGGGGGGTCTGCAGCGGGCTGTTCGTGCGGTCCAACAACCGGGGCCAGTGTTTCCAGATGATGGTCGACTACCACGACGACGGGAACGTCGGCCACATCTACGGCGAGGGAACCGGTGGGTTCAACACTCGGACCTTCGATATCTTCGGCAAGTACAACGACAAGAAGGAACTGGTCTCGTTGACGACCAAGCCGACCAAGGTGGCTCCGCCCAAGGCGTTCACCATCAGCGGCAACGACTGGGTGTCTGCCTGGAAGGTGGGCGACTGGAACACCGCCCGGTTGCGGGTGGTCGGGTCGCCGCCGCAGATCACCACCTGGATCAACGGACGGAAGGTCAACGAGTTCAACGGGCGGACATTTCCGGGCAAGGGTTACGACAAGGTCGGTATCACCAAGCTGCTGGGTGCGAAAGGCCGCGTGGCGGTGCAGGTGCACGGCGGCAAGGGCTGGCCCAAGGGTGCCAAGTGCCGTTGGCGAAACGTGTATGTCCGCGAGTTGAACTAGGGCCGTGGCGGAACGGTCAGCCACGGTTTCAGCCGATCCACCGTTCTGGGGCCGATTCCGTGGACCCTCCGGAGGTCCTCGACCCGGGCGAACCCACCGTTCTGCTCGCGATCGGAGACGATCCGTCGTGCCAACGTGGGTCCGATGCCGTCCAACTGGGACAGTTCGACCCAGTTGGCCGTGTTGAGATCCAGCCGGAAGCCGACGGGCGTGCGGGGGATGCGATCGATTTCGATCGGTCGGGTGCCCCATCCGGAGAGCTGGACCCAGTGAGCGGCCATCAGTGTCAGCGAGGCGAGGGCCAGGATCGCAACGACCAGGCGGTCTCCGCGGGTGATGCCCAGGACCGTCTCGGTCGAATCGTCACCGGGGGGGTCGACCGGCTGGTCCATCGCCCGTTCCCTCTCGGCCCGTCGTCGGCCGAGTAGATCGGCCCGGGGTGAGTCGACGCAAGAGGGATCCGCAGCGGGCTACCGTTTTTTTGTCCCGCCGGTGGTCGGCTTGGCAAAGAAGGTCAGCTGGACCTGGCTCCCGGGGGCCAGTGCGGCCTGCTGCCGGGGGGCCTGGCGGTAGATCACGTATAGCTGGTCCTTCCTGGTGGCGGGCAAACCGGCGGTGAACTTGACCTTGTATCCGGCTGCGGTGAGCACGCCCTGGGCCTTCTTCCACGGCATACCGATGACCGAGGGCACGATGGGTTCAGACTGGGAGGCGACGACGCGGTAGCGTTTGAGGTTGGGACGGAAGGGACTCTTGCCGAAGATCTTGGCGAACGCCTCGAGCTTCGAATTCACCGTCATGCGAAAGAACGAGTAGATCGTCTGGGTGTTGTCCGGTGCAGTCAGCCGGACGTGCTTGGGCAGGTAGGTGGCGGTGTCGAGGATCACGGTGGCTTCGCGGTAGTTGGCCGCGTCCTGTTTCCAGCGAGGGTAGGCCCGGATCCAGACCTCGCTGCCGGATTCTCCCAGCAGGTCCATGTGGTAACGGCGGATGGCCTTGTCCGGGGGCATGCCGAAGAGAAACGGCAGCGGGCCGTCCATGATTCTCTTGCCGCGGTAGTCGGCGGGAATCTTGTGGCTGGTCACCGTGCGGTCGGTGTCGTTGACTTCCAGCACCTGCGTGCCATCGCAGATCCACTTCTCGGGGTTGTCACCCGAGACGGCCAGGGGCACCTTGCGGCCGGGGATCTGCTTGCCGGTTTTGCGGTCGCGGCGACCGGGTTGCTGCACCGATGACTTGGTTCCCTTGGGAATCTGCACGGCGAAGATATCCAGCCGGCCCTTGTCGGGGGATTCGTAATAGAAGACTCCCCGAGCTCGTTTCTCGGTGTTGAAGACGAACTCACGGTGGTACCGGTAGATCTCGCCTTTGAGTGTCTTGACCCGCGAGGTCGCCTGTTCCCATTTCAGCAAAACGGCTTTGAGCTTGGGGTCGAGTTTCTGGACACGGAGATCGGGTGTTTGCAGGCGGCTTCGTGGCAGCCGCTTTTTGGGGGACTGGGCCGTTCCGGCCGGCTGCCGGGTGGTGGCCGGTTGACGGGTCGCCTGTCGCGCCGTTCCGGTAGCCGAACCCGGGATCACCCGTCGCGGCGACCTGTCCTGGGCGAGGGTGGTTCCGATCGTAGCTGCCAGCAGCAGACCGACCAGGGAGGGGAATCCGGCAGTCACGGGGACCTGGTGTCGTGTCGCATCCATGCGAGACCTCAGCGGCGTGTTGAGCCGGGGATCTTAGCAGCCGCCGGGGAACTGGCGGTAGACGAATATCGGATTGTTGGTTCTGGTGGCACCGATGACCGGACGCACACGCCGGTTGCTGGAGGTTGACCGATTCGTGTGGACTAGGATTCCTGCCCCAGTTTCTCGATCAGTTGGTGCAGTTCGTCATACCCTCCCACCACCCAGTCGGCCTCGTCGGACCACTCGGGAAGTGCCTCGGGCCGGGTGGACAGATCGGGGACAAACAGTACGGCGCGGGTGCCGGCGTTGTGGCCGGCCTGCAGGTCGAACAGGTAGTCGCCCACGAACAGCACATCGGCGGGAGCCATGTCCCAGTCCTGGCAGATGGCCAGCACTCCGGTGGGATCCGGCTTGGCCGGTGCGTCCTCGCGGGTCAGCACGGTGTCGAAGGTCCAGCCGAGTTGTCCGAATGTGGTGTCGACCGATGCTCGCGAATTGCGGGTGAGGACACCGGAGCGGAGCGAAAGCTGGTCGAGACGTTCGAGCAGTTGTGCGACTCCCGGGTACGGCGTTGCCCGCACCGCGCCCTCGTGTTCGTGACGATGAAGGATCTCGAGCGCCCGCTCGCGTTCGGGTCCTTCAGGAATCGCCTCCACGCCTTCCAGGATCGGGTGACGTTCGGGGAGCCCGATGTCACGGCGAATCGCGTCGAAGTCGAGGCCCGAATCGACCAGCGTGCCGTCCATGTCGAAGATGATGCCGCGGAGGGACATGTGGTGTGTTCCGGAACTCAGAGTCCGGCGTCGTCGAGGTGGAATCGGACGTTGAAGGACATCAGCGTGATCTCGTCGTCGCGTCCACGGATGACATTGATGCCGGTGTTGTCCTGGCGGATTTCGCGGGCCCGCGACAGTGGCCAGCCCATCAACCGCGCGACATAGACCCGGTTGACGATGTTGTGTGCGACAACGGCGACGGTTTGTCCGCGATGGCCGGCGAGCACGCCGTCGAGAGGTCCTTCGACACGGTCGAGGACGTCGGCGTAGCTTTCGCCTTCCGGGTAACCGTGGGTTCCCGGATCGTCCATGAACCGGTGGTAGGCCTCGGTGTCGTCTTCCATGATCGAACCCCAGTCGCGTCCTTCCCACCTCCCGACGTCACATTCGGAGATGGCCTCGAGCACGCCAGGGGCGATTCCGTGCGGAGCGGCGATGGCCCCGGCGGTTTCCCGTGCCCGTTTCATGGGGCTGGAGAGGACGACATCAAGTGGCCTGTCGGCGAGAAATTCGGCCACCGCTTCGGCCTGACGCTGCCCGGTGTCACTCAGGGAGGTGTCGATCCCGTGTCCCTGCAGCACGTAGGGGCGCTGTTCGTTGGCGGGAGTGGCCCCGTGGCGGACCAGGTACAAGAGCGTTTCGTCGGCCTCGGGCATCAGTCTTCCTGTTCCTGCAGCTGTTGGCTGGCGGGTTGTCGGTCCGGACGGTTTTGGCACAGTCGAACCGCCGTGTCGATGGCGGCCAGCATTCCGTCGGGGTTGGCAGTGCCCTGCCAGGCGATGTCGAAGGCGGTGCCATGGCTGGGGCTGGTGCGGATGATCGGCAGACCCAACGTGATATTGACCGCTGAGTCGAAGCCGACCAGTTTCAGCGCGATGTGGCCCTGGTCGTGATACATCGCCACAACCCCATCGAATTCGCCCACCACGGCCCGTCGAAGCAGCGTGTCGGCGGGCAACGGACCCCGGGCGCTGATTCCAGTCGCGATCGCCTTTTCGATGGCCGGGGCGATCAGGGTTTGCTCCTCGTCACCGAACAGGCCGTCTTCGCCGGCGTGCGGATTCAGGGCACAAACGCCGATCCGCGGAGCCGGACATCCGACCTGCCGGAGGAACCCGTCGATCAGTTCAATCCGTTCCATGATCGAACCGGTTGAGAGCAGTCCGGGGACGCTGGCAATCGAGGTGTGCAACGTGACGTGGGCGACACCCAGGCCGTGGGGTGGCGAGATGGCCGGCGGAAGATA
>PBOJ01000015.1 GCA_002724315.1 Planctomycetaceae bacterium
CGCTTGCCGGCCCGATCCAACAACACCGTCCCCTGGGGGTTCAGCGGCACGGGCTTGGCCACTCGTTTCGTTGCAGGCGGCTTACGGGTCTCGCGCGGTTGGCCTGGTTCGGCCGACCACACCACCACGGCCACTCCGGTCACCGCCACCCCGAACAGACACGTCAACCAACGGTTCATCGCTCGCTCTCCTCGTCACTCCGACGGGCTCCCGCTCCACCCCGCCAGTCGGGCCAGTCTATCACTCCGGTGGCCACAGTTGCCAGAGGCCCACTCTCAGCCGGCCAACTCGTCGAGCCACCCAATCAGGTCTGCAACGAACTGCTCGCGAGACGGCTCGAACTCCAGCGTGTGAGCAGCGTCGTCGTACTCCAACAACCGCTTCTCCGGTGACGAAAACCGTTCGAACAACTCGCGTGTCGCCACATTGTCGATGATCCGATCACCGCCGGAGAGCATCAGCAGCAGCGGGCAGGAAATCTCCGTCACGCACCGATCGACTCTCCGGTCGAGTTCCTGATTGGCCAGCAGGAACCCGGATGTCACCTCGTGCAACGCCAGCGGATCGTCGCGAATGAACTGCTGCCAGCCCGGATCGCCGGTGAACAGCGAGGGATCCTGCAACGGGATCTCAACCAGCTTGTCTCGAATGTCCAACCGTTCAGCGAGCCCCAACCGGAATCGAGCCCACCAGCCCGGTCGGACCCTTGCCTTGAGACCGGGATACAACAACGCCAGGGCATCGACCAGTTCCGGGCGTCGCGACGTGACAACGCTGGCCAGTTTTCCACCCCAACTGACCGCCTGAAGTACGACGGGGCGGCCCGGACATTCCTGGTCACGGCGGTGCCGGATCTCAGCCAGAAACTGCGTCACATCATGAACCAGCCGATCGGCATGTGCGGCGTCACCACGGAACTCGGCATTGCGACCCGAACCGCGACGGTCGAGAAAACTCACTTCAAATCCCGACTCGGCCAGCCGTCGACTGGAGTACTCGTACCATCCGGCGTGACTCTGAATTCCATGCAGCGAGACCACGTGCCCTCGCACCGGCCCCCCAGGTGCCCACCGACTCCAGGCCAACCGACGGCCGTCCGACGCAACAAATTCGTGATGTTCCGCTTCGATCATCAGTCTTCAGCCAACCATCTCTTCCAGGACGCGGGCATGTGCTCCGAAGTGCCCATCGCTGAACAGGACAAACCGCACCAACGATGGACGTGCAGACGACTCCAGGAACCGGCGAACTTCATCCAGCGATGTTTCGGCCGCCAGGTCAACCGGGTAACCGTAGACACCGGTACTGATCGCCGGAAAGGCCACGCTCTCCAGCCCTTTCTCAACGGCCAATTCCAGGCACCGGCGATAACACCCTCTCAACAGATCTTCCTCACCGTCCCCCCCACCTCGCCAGATCGGCCCCACCGCATGAAAAACAAACTGCGCCGGCAGATCACCGGCTGATGTCGGTACGGCGGATCCGGTCGGGCATCCGTCGGGGAACTCGCGAGAGGTTTCCTCGATCAACGATCGCCCAGCCGCCCGGTGAATCGCTCCATCCACTCCTCCTCCACCGGCCAGGTCGGAATTGGCCGCGTTGACGATCACATCGACCTCCTGGCGAGTGATGTCTCCCTGCACCAGTTCCAGCTGACAGTCTTCCACCGTGATCAGCATCTTCGGCGTATGTACTCCAGGGACTCAAAATCGCTTTGGCAACAGGACGAGGCTCCCTCGACCCGACTCCTTCAGTATACTCCCGGCCACACTTCGACACCCCCGAGCATTTTCGCCCTTGAACGGCTCGCCGCCAATCACCGTCTCCCTGCTGATCCCCACACTCGATCGATCGGGTGCGGAAAAACAACTGGTGGCGCTGGCCTGCGGGTTGCCACCGCAAGAATTCCAGGTCGAGGTGATCGCCCTGACTCGTGGCGGTCCGCTGGAAACCTCCCTGGTCGAACACGACATCCCCCTGACGATCATCGGCAAGCGACACCGGATCGACCTGGCGGCCCTCGGCCGCCTCAAGCGTCACCTCGACGAGATCCGTCCCGATCTCCTGCACACCTGGCTGTTCGCAGCCAACGCCTATGGTCGCCTGGCACGACGTGCCAGCCCCTCGACCCGCGTCATCGTCTCGGAACGCTGCGTCGACACCTGGAAAAGCCGCTGGCAGTTGTGGCTCGACCGTCACCTGGTCGACCGGACCGACCAGTTCCTGGCCAATTCTCAGAGCGTAGCCGAGTTCTACCAATCGGCAGGCGTTCCGGCTGAGCGGATGGAAGTGATTCCCAACGGCATCAATACAAACGACGTACCGGTTGCCGATCCGAAAACCGACCCCCGCATCGCCGAACACCGACACCGAGTCCGCAACGCCTTCGACCTCCCGGTCGACTCGACGCTGGTCACCTGTGTCGGTCGCCTGGCACCCCAGAAACGGCTCGACGACCTCTTGTGGGCGATCGAACTGCTCGGTCATCACACTCCGACCGCCCACCTGCTGATCGTTGGCGACGGCCCCGAACGCACGAGGCTCGAGCAAGTTGCCGAACAGGTCGGATGTCGCCAGCGGGTCCGGTTTGCCGGTCACCGCGACGACGTGCCGGACATCTGGGCGGCGAGTGACGTGGCCTGGCTGGCCAGCGATTTCGAGGGACAGTCCAACAGCCTGATGGAGGCCATGGCCGCCGGACTGCCGGTCGTCGTCAGCGACATCTCACCCAACGCCGAACTGGTCACCGACGGGGTCACCGGCAGCCTCGTCCCCGTCGGCGATGCGGCCGCTTTCGCCCGTTGCACGGTGGGCCTGCTCGAGTCTCCGGAACTGGCCCGCCACCAGGGCCAGGCCGCCCGGCAAAGAATGATCGATGAGTTCAGCGACCGCTCGGCGATTGACGCTCATGCCCGCCTGTACCGTCGCATGGTCCGCCCGAATCCTGCCGCCGGGGGGAGCAGCTGAACCCATGTGTGGATTTGCCGGAGCCAGTTGGACCGACCCACAACACGCGATCGATGCGGCCACGCTCGACGCAATGACCGCCGTGCTGACACACCGTGGTCCCGACCAGTCGGGAACCTGGTTCGATGCGAACACGGCACTCGGCCACCGACGGCTCTCGATCATCGACCTCGACTCCGGCCGGCAGCCACTGGCCAACGAAGACGGATCCGTGCAGGTGGTCTTCAACGGCGAGATCTACAACTACCGCGAACTGCGCAACGACCTGCAGGGCCGCGGTCACCGGTTCGCGACCCAGAGCGACACCGAGGTGATCGTCCACCTGTACGAGGAATACGGGGATGACTGCGTGGATCACCTGCGGGGAATGTTTGCCCTGGCCGTGCGGGATGTGCGGCGGCAACGCTTGCTGTTGGCACGTGACCGCATGGGCCAGAAACCGCTGGTCTATCGCCAGGATCCCGGCCGACTGCTGTTTGCCAGCGAGTTGAAGGCGTTACTACAGGTTCCGGGTGCCCCCCGGGAACTGGATCCCGTCTCGCTCGACCAATTCCTCACCTATCAGTACGTCCCGCATCCCCGCACGATGCTCTCCGGCTACAGCAAGCTGCCACCGGCCCACCGGGCCATCTACGAAAACGGGCAATTGACGATCCAGCGTTACTGGCGGCCGGGTTACGAGGATCCGATTGCAGGCCGCAGCCAACGCGAATGGCAGGATGCTCTGCGAGAAACCCTCTCCGAAGCCGTCCGTCTGCGTCTCCGCAGTGATGTCCCCCTGGGAGCATTCCTGTCCGGTGGAGTCGACTCGACGATCATCGCCGGGCTGATGCAGCAACAAAGCGGCGATCCGGTGCACACCTTTTCGATCGGGTTCCCCGTCAAACAATTCGACGAGCGGGACTACGCGAGGATGGCGGCCGAACACCTTGGCACCGTTCACCACGAGTCAGTCGTCGAACCACGGGCGTTGGAGATTCTTCCAAGACTGGCGTGGCATTACGACGAACCGTTCGGAGACTGCTCAGCCATCCCCACCATGTACCTTTCGGAGATGACCCGCCGCGAGGTCACCGTGGCACTCTCGGGCGACGGTGGTGACGAACTGTTCGCCGGCTACGACCGTTATCGGGCCGTGGCACTGGGGGGGCGCATCGACCGTCTGCCCGGACCACTGCGGGCGGTGGCCGCCTCGCCGGCCTGGCGGCTTCTGCCGGCCTCGACCAGGCAGAAATCACTGCTGAGACGGGCCAGGAGATTTGCCGATGCTCTCGGAGAAGCTCCGGAACGGAGATACCTGAAGTGGGTCGGCATCTTCGATGCGAACCGCCGAAACGATCTCTGGACCGACCAGTTCCGAGAGCGCCTTGGCGAGCACGATGCGGCCGGGTTCCTACTGGACGCCTACGCCGAATGCCCGGACCGCGACTTTGTCACGCGAACCACCTGCTCGGATGTCCTGACCTATCTTCCCTGCGACATCCTGACCAAGGTCGACATCGCCAGCATGGCCTACAGCCTGGAGTGCCGCAGCCCGCTCCTGGACCACCACGTCGTGGAACTCGCCGCCCGGATGCCGATGTCTCTGAAACGGCAGGGGTCTCGCGGCAAGACGATCCTGGTCGAGACGTTCAGTGACCTGCTGCCCGAGAAGATCCGGTCAAGGCCCAAGATGGGATTCGGTGTGCCGCTGGATCACTGGTTCCGCAACGAACTGCGGCCGTTGCTTGAAGATGTGCTGCTTGACCCCGTGGCCATCTCACGCGGACATTTCCGTCCCGAGGCGATCCGGCAACTGGTTGACGAACATGTCAGCAACCGCTGGGACCACAGTTACCGGCTGTGGTGTCTGCTGTGCCTGGAGGTCTGGCACCGGATCTACCTGGATGCCACCGTACCACCAGCGTCCCCGCCGGCCTCGCTGTAGCCGACGACCTAGGCCGCGTCGAGATCATCCAGCAGCGAGGCAAACGAATCCTCGCTGAAGGCCTCGTTGATGACATCGGCAGTTGCCGAGCCGAACGCGTCGTTGCCCAATCCTCCGGCAAGCGTGTCCGTTCCGGACTGGCCGTTGAGGAAGTCATCGTTGTCGCCACCCAGCAGCAGATCTCTGCCGCCGCCACCAAACAGAGAGTCCTCGCCGTCACCGCCCAGCAGCGTGTCGTCACCGGTACGGGAATTGAGCCGGTCGCTGCCGTTGCCTCCGGCGAGGAGGTCGTCTCCACTGCCGCCATCGAGAGTGTCATGGCCGTCGTCGCCGAGAATCGTGTCGGCGCCGCTCCCACCGCTGGCCCGGTCATCGCCGTGGCCAGCCAGAATCACATCATCGCCGCTGTTCCCGACCAGGAAGTCATTGTCGGTTCCACCGTCAAGCCTGTCGTCGCCACCGCCGCCAAAGAGACTGTCACGTCCGCCGCCACCGTCCATCTGGTCGCTGCCGCTGGACCCATTGAGCCGGTCGTCTCCACTCGACCCCTTCAGGGAATCGTCGCCGGCGTGTCCGGTCAACACATCATGACCAGCCTCGCCATCGAGATCATCTCGCCCGTCGTTGCCCAGCAGTGTGTCGTTGCCATCTCCACCGAACAGTTGATCGTCACCATCGCCACCGGACAGGTTGTCCTTGCCGGAGCCGCCCCGGAGCGTGTCGTCGCCGCCCTCGCCAGTGACCACGTCAGCCCCGTCACTGCCCAGCAGCGAATCGTCGGCGCCGCTGCCAATGATGGTGTCGTTGCCGCCACCGCCAACGGCCAGCAAGCGGACCGCCGCGAGATCCCGTCCACCGGCATCGATCGTGTCGCGCCCGCCCTGTCCGTTGACCTCCAGCAGCACCGTGGGCACACGGTCGACGGTGCCGATGGTGACCGTGTCGCGTCCGGCACCGGCATCGATGACCACTCGCGTGATCGAGTCCTCGATGGTGATCGTTCCACTGCCGTCTGAAACCTGCAACTGCGACGTCGCATTCTGCAGCACGTTGATCTGGTTGTTGCGGCTGTCGGCCTTGATCGTCACCACGTCGGCGTCCAGTCCGCCATCGAGCAGATCCGAGCTGTCGCCGAGCCGCCAGGTCAACTGATCGTCACCGGCATCACCGTGCAACGAGTCCACTCCACCCTGGCCCTGCAACAGGTCGTGTCCGGTCCCGCCATACACCTGGTCGTTGCCACCGCCGCCATACAGCGAATCGTCACCGCCACGTCCCTTGAGCACATCGGCCCCGCTGCCTCCGCTGATGTGGTCGTTGTCCCCCGCCCCGATCAGCGTATCCTGGCCACCGCTGCCGAGGATCGTGTCACCAGAGAGGCCGGCCCCGGTGGGACCAGGTCCGGGAGGACCAGGTTCGCTTGTTCCACCGGCGAGCGTCAGGTCGAGTTGATAGGTCTGAACCAGGTCGGTGGCACTGGTCACCCGGACGTAGTATTCGCCGGCCGTCGTCAGGACCTGCCCAGCGATCGCCTCGCCCTCTCCAACTCCCCCCGCATTCGACACGGCCAGCACCGTGGTGCCATTTGTGTCGAGGAGTTCGAGAGTGAGATCAGCCTGGTTGGCGGCATCGAACGGTGACGCGCTGCCTCCCTGCGGTCCCTCGTCGTAGGTGGGTCCCACCGGTTGCAGAACGATGTCGAGCGATGCGCCCTGAAGACTGGTGAACTTGTAGACGTCGATATCAGATGTCCCGTCGACACTGACGAAAGCCGACTGGGCGGGATCGACGGGATTGTCCACCGCACCATCCCCGTCTCCGTCGAATTGCGTCGCCGTGTCACCACCGACCACGAAGGTCGTGTTCTCGATCGAGCCGAGATCGGTCGCATTCCCCTTCGTGTCATTTCCCGAACCGCTCTCGAAAACGTCACCATAACTCCGGTGCACCGCCAGGATGTCGTCGTACTGGGGCCCATCGAAGGAGGTCGAGGCAAACGGCTCCATCAATTTCGTCTGGTTGGTCGGGATGACATGGGCGAACCCCAGGCCGTGGCCGTTCTCGTGGCCCAACACGTTGCGAAGTGCCACCGAGTCGTTCCCGGTGTTGTCGTAGAAGTTGTCATTGGTATCGATGACCATTTCCCCGTTGTCGGGGAAGAAGTTGTAGGCCAGGACACCCGAGTTGCCGTCAATCGAGTGGCCACCGATTCGCATATCGGCCCGAACCCCCACCACGCCAGGATTCGAGTTGTTGCCGGCGAACGCCACACCATCATCATTGGGCTCATAGACGAACGTGAGTCCCGACAATTCGGCCCAGCGATCAAAGATCGACGCAAAGGTCGGGAACCAGGTCCGGTTGGTCACGTCTGGTCCGGTCGCTGTTTCGTTGTAGATCGTGTCCAGCCGATCGATCAGATCACTGTTGGCACTCGATTCGCCATTGATACCGCCCAGGGCCGGAATCGGGGTGCCCTCGGGAACAATGCTCCAGGTCAACGTCGTCGCATCACCCTGCTGCAACCCGCTGCCATCCGTCGCTGTGGTACTCCACCTCGGGGCAAGACGGTACCTGGCGGTGTACTCGCTGAGAACCGGATCCAGAATGCTCCGCACGTAGTCATCCGACGCACCCGGCGCAAAGATCGGCATCGCCAGGCTCTCGGTCGTCGTATCATCATCGACGATCGTCGCAGTTCCCAATCCATCGGTGATACGAGCCCCACTAGCGCTCGAAAGCACCAGGTTGAACGTCTCGTCGGATTCCACCTCGGTATCACCCAGAACCGGCACGCTAATGGTCCGCGTCACTTCCCCGGGCGCAAAGACCAGCGTCCCGGACGTCGGCTGGTAGTCCTCGGTGACGGCCGTTGCCGTGCCGTCCTCGGTCGAATAGGTCACCGAGACGGCTTCTTCCTGTGGACGCGAGAGCGAGACGACGAAGGTGGCGTCAGTTCGGTCGGTCAATCCATTGAGAACGATGTCGACATTGTCGATCGCCCACGATTCGTCATCGCCGCCCTGGTACCCGTCTCCACCGGCGTACCACTGGATCGTCACGGTCCCGGCCGTATGAGGAATCGCATCGAGGCTCGAATCGAGTCCGAGATCCCAGGCAGAGTCGTTGATGTAGGTCGGGTGGTTGCCACCGAACGGTGTGAACAGGTCGTTCCGGTTGTGTTCCAGTTCGACGCCATCCTCGGGAGCGTAGGCGTCATCGGCCAACAGGTCGTAATTGTCGTCGGTGAGTTGCTGGTCGAACGCGACGCTGTAGACCAGTTCGCCGTCAACCGCGACATTGAACACGTCGGGGTAGTCGACGGGATCGCCCTGATTATCGCCGGCCGAAGTGTGACCGTCCCAGTTCTCGATGATCGCCAGCAGAAAGTTGATATCCAGGCTGGTGTGGTCGGGCAGGTTCGAGAGCACCAGCGTGACGGGCTGGGGAGCCACACTGCCCGGCTCGGATGCCGTCCCCCCGCTGGTGTTCTGCAGGAACGACCCCGAGAAAGTGTTGCCATCGGTGCCCAGGCCATCGTAACCCTGGACATCGACCAGGCCAGCCGCGGCCGCGTCATGGATGAACTCCAGGGGCACTCCGTCCTCGAAGTCCGTGGTGAAAATGCTGGCGCTGCTGTCATCGTCCCCCTCGGGATTGACCGTGGCGTCACTGATGGTCAGCGTCCATTGCTCATCGCCATCGACCAGGTCATTGCCACCACCACCGTCCATGTGGTCGGCGTCGAGCCCACCGAAGAGCACATCGGCACCTCCCTGGCCGCGGAGAATGTCTTCCCCGGCATTGCCCTCCAGCAGATCCCGACCGGGCCCACCGAAGAGGCTGTCATTGCCGTCACCGCCCTCGAGCGTATCGGCATTGTTTCCGCCATTGAGCCGGTCGTCGCCAGTCTCCCCCAACAACAAGTCATCGCCCGCCCCGCCATTGATCGTGTCGTTCTCGGTTCCGCCAGAAAGCGTGTCGGCTCCTCCCTGGCCCAGCAGGCTGTCGAAGCCGTCGTCACCCGATACGACGTCGCTGCCGCCACCACCCAGCAGCACATCGTCACCGAGGTCACCGTTGAGCGTGTCGTTGCCGGAACCACCGTTGAGCGTGTCGTTGCCATCCCCACCACGGATGACGTCGGTGTCGTGATTGCCGTCGACACGGTCGTTGCCGAGGTCACCGGAAAGCGTGTCCTGGCCGTCGCCGCCCGACAGCGTGTCGTCCCCGTCGTTGCCACTGACCACATCCTGTCCGTCGTTGCCGTTCAACTGGTCGTTGCCGGTACCGCCGTCAATCAGGCCGTCTCCATCTCCGCCGGACAACACGTTGTCGCCGGCTGCCCCGGTCAACGTGTCGGAGCCGTGACCACCGTCGACCACGTCGTCGAGATCCGCACTGGTCAGAACCTCGTCATCTCCCTCGCCGGCTCGAACATCAATCGACGTCAGGGCCGTGAACACCGTCGAATCGATCGCGCTCAGATCGATCAGGTTGTCGCCCTCACCACCGATGATCTCGATGCTGGTCAACGACGAGGTGGTCAGCGTGGTGGGAATGCTCGAGTGAACCTGACCGTCAACCTCCAGTTGTACGCGGCCGGCGTTGAACGGATCCTCACGGATCACCAGGTCCTCATCCGAATCGGCAGTCACCTGCAACTGCCCTTCCAGAACGATTGCTGTCACCGTCGACAGCAAGGTCCGATCTTCCAACGCTTCGACCGATGGCCTTCCCGATCGGGAGTGCCACTTGCGGCGAATGGAGGTGCGACGGGTCAACCGGGTCCGCAGACCCTCTAGCCAGGATCTCAAATGCATCGTCCCATCCCTGGGTTTCATCATCCTTGCGCAAAGAGGCTAAAACGCCTCCTTGTCTACATCCTCCCTTTGCCACCCGTGCATTCATTACAAAGCGACCAATCGGCACAATTGCACCAATTCGACCGCCAAAACGACCGCAAAACCCGTACAACCGGCAGGGTCAACACAGACTGCCCAGGTTAACAAATGGGCCAAAATCAACCGCTATGGCGCGATCGACAGGGGGATCTCGCCATCGTCGGCTCGCTCAACGCCCGGCGGGTTTCAGACCCGGGGCTGACAGGAACCGGGCCACCACCCGTCCGTCAGTGCGACTCCAGACGACCACCTCTCCGCTGTATCCGGCTGCGGCCACCAGGTCGCCCTTGCGGGACGCGGCCACCGTGTAAACCCAGTCGGTCAGTCCCTCATAACTTCGAACGGTCTTCAGCGACTTGACCGAAAACTCACGAACCAGCCCGTCTGCACCGCCGGCCCAGGCGTAACCGCCCCTGGCATCGAGACCGAACGTGGTCTTGCCGAAACCGTGGGCGATGAAACGGGTGTGTCCCGCCTTGAAGAACCGTCCCTCCATATCGGCGGCCGTTCCGTTCTCGGATTTGGCCAGCACCGGGTCCCAAATCCGGATCGCCTTTCCGGCCCCCACCGACAACACCCGCCCGGCGGTTTCGTCGAAACCGACCGCAAACACTGCGAAGCGCCCGGTGAACTTGCCCAGTTGCTTGCGATGCCCGTTGTAGGTGGTGAACAGTCCACCGGTGGCCGCGTCGTGGACCTTGACCGTCTGGTCACGGCTGGCCGAGACCACGAATCGCCCGTCGCCACTGAATACGACTCCGGTCACCCAGTCGGAGTGGACCCGGCTGCTCCAGGCGGGCTTGATCTCATCCACCGGCCAGGCCCGGGTCTCGTGTCCGGCCGATCCTGCCGCCACCCGTTTGCCGTCTTTGCTGATCGCTGCCCCCAAAACCACGTCGTCGAACGTCCCGTAGAGGTGCCTGACACGACCACTGGGGCTGTCCACAAGAGCCAGTTCGCCATATTCACCAGGTGTCCCGCCCCCAACCAGCAGCGCCCCGCCATCGTCGGTCCAGTCGAGTGAATGGATCCGTTGTGGCCGTCGTCCCAGCCGCCTGATCAGCCGACCGTCGGTGGGATTCCAGACAGTCACTTCGTGGTAACCGCTGACAGCCAGTTGACGCCCGTCGGGAGAAAACGCCATGGCAAAAACCGGCACCGGCACCGGGTAGGCCGCCGGCGACATCGGATGCTGTCGCGGCGGCAATTGAGACCGCAATGGCTTGTCGGGATCCTTGCCATCGAAGACCGCACCACCGGCAATCCACCTGCGGATCGCGTCGATCTCGGCCTCCGACAACGCGTCGTCCTGTCGAGGCATCCGGATCTCCGGATCCTTTTCGAGAAGCCGGCGAAACAGCTCCGACGCCCCGGGCTTGCCGGCCACGACGCTCGCCTCACCGGATTCCCCGGCGCGCATCAATTCCGAGAACACGTGCAGACGATATCCGCCTCGGCTGACCCTCCCCCCATGACACCCACTGCATCGACGCAACAGCACCGGAGCCACATCGCGAAGAAAACCCACCTTGGGCGATTTCTTGGCGGCCACCACCACGTCGGCAACCGCCAGAACCAACACGAAGGCCGTGGCCAGGACAATCGTGGAATGGCGTGTCATCAGCTTCATCACGGGATTCGCCCAGGTGGGCATCAATGCTGGAAGATGAATTCCTGGGTGTTCAGTACAGCCCAGACGAGATCTCGGATAGCCGCACCACGGTCGGTGGCTGCAGCCAGGTGTTCTGTTGCAGCAGCCCGTTCACCGGCCGTCGGCACTCGCGAAAACGCCACCAGGTACAGTTCCGCAACCAATGCCGAGTCCTCAAGTTTCGAGAACCTGGTGACGCTCTTGTTGACCTGGTCGTGCACGCGGCGACCGTTGAGCAACTGCAGGGCCTGGTCCAGTGTCGGTTCGCTGGACCGTTCACACGCACATGGCGTGTTGCGTTCGGGTTGACCAAAGGCCTTCAGGAACGCGTCTGCCCCCGGAAACGGCCTTTGTGTGGCGA
Source organism: Planctomycetaceae bacterium (assembly GCA_002724315.1). Lineage (GTDB taxonomy): Bacteria > Planctomycetota > Planctomycetia > Planctomycetales > Planctomycetaceae > UBA8437. The sequence goes on from PBOJ01000015.1 coordinate 11,811, forward strand.
ACTGGTCGCGGGCACCACTCTCGATCCGGCCACGAAGCTTCTCGATCCGGCCATCCCGCATCCGGTAAAAGCGATTCAGCCGCGCTGCCGGTTCCGCAGCACGTTTCGCCGCGGGCATCATCAGCACCTCGGACAGCGCGTCGGGCAAATCAGCAATCGGGGGAGCAGCGATCGCATCCGGCTGCGTCGGTTCCAGCCACCACGTGAAATGCCACGCCCCTCCCTTGTTGACGATCTTCAACAGGAACCGATTCGGCCCGGGCCGAAGTACGATCTCGGGCTGCTGTTCCTTGTCGTCGGAGAGGACCTGGGCAAAATCGAAGACCAACTGTCCGTTGTGCCACACCTTCATGCCGTCATCAGCCACAACCCGCATCCGAACGCGGGTCTCAGCACGAGCGTGAACCACGTGCCAGGCATACATCGCCTGGCGAGCTCCCTTGGGCAGGTTGATCTGCTGTCGACGATTCCAGTCCGGACGCGGCTGCCAGCGGATCTTGTTCGGCCCGAAGGCACCGGAGGCATCGAACCGGTCGAGGGAGGTCTCCGGGCCGAAGTCTGTCGAGTGAGCCAGTTCGGGTGTCTTGGCAGTGAATACCCCGGCCGACCACCAACTCCCGTCCCACCACGTCGCTTTCTTCAGTCTCTCGACCAGACCAGCTTCCCACGCGGGACGCTTCGTCCGCAGGTCTTCCCGGACACGCTCCAGTTCACGACGGCTCTCGTCCACCACCGCAGCAGCCTGTTCCACCGTCTTGACCGATCCGGTGACATAGCCGATGGCATCCTGAAGCTGTTCGGCCGTCAACAATCTCACCGGGGCCCGTGAACACAGCGTGGTGTCATCTCGATTGAAGCGATTGCTGGCCGTTGCCCTCTGGTAAGTCTGGCTGTTGCAGATGACCCGCACGATCTGCCGCCGGTCAAATCCGCTTTTCTCGAACTCCACGGCCAATCGATCGAGCAACTCGACGTTTGATGGGGGATTGGAAGATCGAAAATCATCGACCGGGTCAACGATTCCTCGCCCGAACAGGTGGGCCCAGATGCGATTGACAGCCGCTCGTGCAAAGAACGGATTGCCCCGGGCAGTCAACCACCCCGCGAACGCCACACGACGATCGGCGTCGGCCAGGGGCCGCGGCATCACTCGATTCCGCCCCCAGGGGGTCATCACTTTCCCCGACCGCGGATTGACCATTTCTCCCCCGCCGACCACGCTGATGCGATCCGCCTGGCGGGCGACCCGATGGAACGCCGCCCCGATGCTGTAGTAATCGTCCTGGGTCCAGTTCTCAAACGGATGGTTGTGACACTTCGCACACTGGATCCGCGAACCCATGAAGACCTGTGCCGTCGCCTCGGCCACGTCCTCCGTCTTGGGAATCGCTGCGAAGTAGTTCGCCTCGGCCACCAGTCGGGTGTCTCCGGTGGACGTCAACAAGTCCCGGGTCAACTGGTCGTAGGGACGGTTTGCGATCATCGCCTCGGCGATCCAGTTGGCGAACAACTTCGCCCGGTCGGCTCCGAGCACCTTCGGGTTGACCCGCAACAGGTCGGCCAGTTGCAGGGCCTGGAACCGGGCAAACTGGTCGGTGGCCAGTAGCCGGTCGATCAGCCTCGCCCGTTTCCCGGGTTTCTTCTCGGCAAGAAATGTCCTGGCCGCGGCCGGCGAGGGCAGCAACCCGGTCAGGTCCAGATAGACCCGCCGTAGGAACACCCCGTCGTCGCATGTGGGTGAGGGAGCGATCTTCAGGAGTTTCAGCCTCGAGTTGACCAACCGGTCAACAAAATTGTGCTCGGGCACCTCCGGCCACTCGAAACCCTCGACCTCCTCGACAAACGTGAAGTAGACGCTCTCCAGGTGCTCGAGAAACCTCACCGTGATCGCAGCCTGGCCCCGGGACAGCCCCGTGACTCGGCCGTCGGCGTCAATCGCGGCAATGTCGCGGTGCGAGGTGTCAAAAGTGGCCAGGCGAGTGACATCACGAACCGTGCCGTCAGTGAAATGAGCGAGCACCGAGAGTTGTTGTGTTGCGTCGGGTCGGGCCAGTACCCGGCTCGGTCCCGGATGCACAACGATCTTCTCACAGGTGGGTGCTCCGTCGCGATCGGGGTGGGCACCTTCGGCAATCCATCGCTTCAGGATCTCGAAGGCCGCGTCGGAAGGTCGCAGCCGCTTACCGCCCACGTGAGGCACTCTCAGCAGCGGCTTTTTCAACATCAGGCTCTCCAGGGGAGCGAAGACGTTGACCCGGCGATTGAGTCCACCGCGAACCAGCGATTCGGTGTCGTGCACCGGATCGAAAGCGAACAGCGACAGGCTGAAACCGCCCTTGCCATCCGGAGATCCATGACAACTGCCGGCGTTGCACCCCTGCTTGGTCATCGCTGCCAACGTCTCGTACTTGAACCGCACCGGGTCCGGACGCGATTGGCCACTGACCACAACGGGCACTTCTACCGTCTGGTCCTGCCACACCACTTTCAGCTTGGCTTGCCCATCAACACCTTCATCCGAAGGACTCACCCGACCATTGCGGACCGACACCAGTCCCGGTTTGCTCGAACTCACGGCAGCCCGGTGTGTCACATCCCGCAGCCGTCCGTCAGCCGCGCGAGAAGTGATCACCAACTGGACGCGGCTGCGACGAGAGGTCAGCCGCACCGTCTCGGGATAGACCTCCACGGCTGCCTCCATCGGCGCGGTCCCAAGACCCCACGCGATCGCAACCAGACAGACACTCCGCAACACGTCGTTTCCCCTGCTGGCTTCCTGGCTCACAATGGCCTCAGAACAGTTCGCCGATGGGTTGCCCGTGCCGGGACAACAAAATCGGCCGATCGGCGGGTGTGTAAATCGGCTTGTGACGGTCAATGCCCAGTTTCTCGTAGACCGTCGCCGCGTAGTCCTCGATCGTGAACGCCTGGGAACTGGTGATGTAGCCGCCGTCCTTGTCAGTGGCTCCAACCACCTGCCCACCCGGGACCCCGGCCCCGGCGAACGCGAAGCTGAAGGCGTGAGTCCAGTGGTCACGGCCCTGGCGGTTGTTGATCTTGGGAGTTCGCCCGAACTCGGTCACGAAGCACAGCAGGGTCTCCTCGAGCAACCCGCGCTGATCCATGTCCTCGATCAGTGCCGAGAGGGCCTGGTCGGTGCTGCCCATCATCGGCCACGTATGAATCCCCCACCGCCCTCGGCCCGCACCACCGCCCTTGATGTTGGTGTGAGTCTTGGCGTAGATCGCGTCGTGGTGATCCCAGTTCATGTTGTTGCCACCACCGTAGCCGACCGGTTTCCCGTCACGAAAACTGTTCTGCGGCTCGCGAACGTCGACCATCACGAATCGGACCCCCGATTCGATCAGCTTCCGGCCCAACAGGTAGCTCCGGCCTCGCATCCCCGTCCCGTATCTCTGCCGGACCGCCTCAGGCTCGGACTCGATGTTGAATGCCTTGCGGGTCGCCGGGTTGGTCAGCATGTCAATGGCCCGGGTCATCAACGACTTCATCGCCTTCGCATCACGCGCCCGGTCAGCCCCGAGCAGGCCGATATTGAGTCGATCGAGCAGGCGTGTTCGCGTACGGAAACGGGCGTCGTCAACGCCCAACAGGCCCAGGTTCGGCACCGTCCACTTCGGGTCGGCCGGGTTGCCGCCGGTCTTGAACACCTTGTAGGCCGGTGGCAGAAACCCGATCTTGGTGGCAGGAGATTGCTCGTTGGTCCCCGGCACCATGATGTTCGACGGCAGGTGGCTGGCATGGCTGCCCTGCAGCATCGCCACCACAGAACTGATGTCGGGCATCTCGACCGGTCCGCCCGGAGCTTCACCCGAGTAGATGTACTGCGAGCCCTTGGGGTGCGAATTGCCGATTCCGGGAGTCGGCTGGGTCATGCAACGGACGATCGTCAGCTTGTGAGCCAGCGGAGCGGTTCGGGCCAGCAACCGGGTGAACTGCAACCCGGGCACACTGGTGGCCACCGGTTCGAACGGGCTCTTGTGCTCGGCAACGGCCTGGGGCTTCGGGTCCCAGCTGTCGATCTGCGACACGCCCCCCTGCTCAAACAACACCAGCACCTGTTTGGCTCGACGGCGACCAACCGGTGCCGCGGTGACCGCTGGTGGAGACAACATTTGGCCACCAGCGAGACCAAGCCCCAGCCGCACGAAGTTGCGCCGAGAAATCAATGACGAGACGCGCATGCGGAGCAGGATAGCACTTCGGCCAACGGAGTGTCGATGTCGTCAGACACGGCGGAAAACCGGGAGGCGAAACAACACCTCAATTCTTGGAGCTTTTGCACGACCGGTGCGGCAGTTGGACGGCCCTTCACCCGGTCCGGTCGGTCGAGCGAATTGCCGTCTTCCAATATGTCAATCAACTCGAGGAGTGATTACGATGACCGAACAGTGGAGGCCCCGGAGTGCTCTGCACCTCGAGGTCAACCACCTTTCCCCAAGTTCTTTTTGACACGGGACGGTTGATCGATGGCAAGTACAGAGATGGCGGATGGCTCGGCCCAACCGGATCAACGTCGCAATCAGTTGCTTTTCTGGGGCTGCTTCGCGTCCCTGATCGCAACCGCATTCGGATTTCAGGTCCGGGCCATGTTGATGGAGACCTGGGGCACCGAATTCAATATCGACAAGACCCAGCAGGGCGAGATCTTCGGAGCCGGACTGTGGCCGTTCGCCATCAGCATCATCCTGCTGAGTTTCGTGATTGANCGGATCGGTTACGGCAAAGCGATGATCCTGGCCGGCATCTGTCACATCACCCAGGCCGTGATGCTNTGGAAAGCCGACGGCTACGACATGCTCTACTGGGGATCGATCATCGGAGCCCTGGGCAACGGNACCATCGAGGCGGTGATCAACCCGGTCGTGGCCACGATGTTCCCTCGCCAGAAAACCAAGTGGCTGGCCATCCTCCACGCCGGTTGGCCCGGCGGACTGGTCATCGCGGGACTTCTGTTCATGGGCGTCGCCACCAAGGATGCTGATGGAAACATCACCAACTACACCACCATCGTGATGCTGACGCTGGTCCCGGTGATCATCTATGCCCTGATGCTTCTGGGACGAACGTTCCCGGTCCAGGAACGCGTTCAGGCAGGTGTGTCGTTCAAGGAAATGCTCCAGGAGCCGGGCATCCTGTCCTGGTCCATCGCCGTGGTTTTGGTCGTTCTGGAGATTGGCCGGGTCTTTGAACTCAACACAACCATGAAACTGGCTGCGATGGCAGCACTGATCGTCCCGTTCGCCGTTTACGTCCAAAAACTGGGACGTCCGGTCTTCTTCCTGATGTGCCTGATCATGTGCCCACTGGCGACCACCGAGTTGGGGACCGACAGTTGGATCACTCCACTGATGACCGGCGAGATGGATGTCGTTGGTATCAACCCCGGCTGGCTGCTGGTCTACACGTCACTGATCATGATGGTCCTGCGATTCTTTGCCGGCCCCATCGTTCACGCGCTGCCACCCCTGAAGCTGCTGGCGATCTCAGCCGGCCTGGCGGCCGCCGGACTGTACTCGCTCGGTTCGGTCAGCGGTTTTGGGCTGATCTTCGCCGTGGCAACCCTCTACGGTTTCGGCAAGACGTTCTTCTGGCCCGCTACGCTGGGGGTGATCTCCGAGCAGTTTCCCAAGAGCGGGGCACTGGGCATCAACATGATCGCGGGCATCGGCATGCTCAGCGTCGGTACGCTGGGGGCCGCCTGGCTCGGTTACGTCCAGGATGTCGACACCAGCAAGAAACTTCAGGCGGACCATGCGGCCGTCTACGAGAAGACCGTGGCTGGTGCGGAACCCAAGGAATTCCTGGGGTTGATCGAGTACCGAAGCGTCGACGACAGCAAGGCCACTGACACGGAGAAGGAGACGATCGCCGCGGTCCAGGACGGGTCCAAGAAACAGGTCCTGAAAACCGCCAGCGTGTTGCCCATCGCGATGTGCGTGGCTTATGTGTTGCTGATGATGTACTTCACCAGCCAGGGCGGCTACAAGACCGTCGAACTGACAGGTGGACAGGACACCGCGGAAGCATCGTCGGAGGAAGAGGCCGCTGACACGATGTCCGTCGATACAGATGCTGGTTCCTACGGTGACGACACCTAGTTCGGTTCCGCCGTTGCCAGTTCGGGCCAGTGGTCCGCCCAGGGGGCGACCTTTTCGAACGCCCGGCTGGCTCGCATCACGCCGGCATCGTCATAGCGTCGGCCGACCAGTTGCAGAGACACCGGCAGACCGTCGGCGGTGAACCCACAGGGAACCACCGAGGCCGGTTGGCCCGTCAGGTTGAACGGGTAAGTGAACGGCGTCCACAACAACGGACGCACGGGCTGTCCGGACATCGGTGCCGCGTTGTCCAACCCGACCGGAAACGGTGGGACCGCCGTTCCGGGAGTCACAAGCAGGTCGTAATCGTCGTAGAGGCGGACCACCTGCTGCCAGTAAGCAAACCGGTCCAGTGACGCCCTGGCGAATTCGCCACCGCTGAGTTTGACTCCCTCCTCGACCAACTCTCTCAGGCCGGGGTCCAACTGGTCGCCCTCTTCGGCCAACCGGGGCCCCAGCGACCCGGCAATGCCGCCGTAGAAGTAGATGTTCCAGCAGTCGTACGGGTCAGGCCAGTCCAACGAGACGGTTTCGACCGTTGCCCCGGTCTCGGCAAATCGCTCGACGGCCTCGGCGCACAGCGAGGCCACCTCGGGATCAACCTCGCCAAAACCCAGGTCCGGGCTGTAGGCAATTCGGCACCCCGAGATGCCCTGGTCAAGCACATCACTGTAGGACACCGAATCGGCCGGCAGCGAAAGCGAATCTCGGTCGTCGGGACCGGCGATCACGTCGAGCACCAGGGCCGCGTCGGCCACCGTGCGGGTCAGCGGCCCCTTGTGCCGCAGGGAATCTACCGTCGTCGCCGGATAGTTGGGGACCCGGCCGAACGACGCCTTGATCCCAAACAGTCCGCAGAATGCAGCGGGAATGCGGATCGAGCCACCGCCATCGGTGCCGATCCCGACCGGTCCCATCCCCGAGGAGACCGCCGACGACGCACCTCCACTGCTGCCCCCCGGAGTCCGTTCGGTATTCCACGGATTCCGCGTCGTACCGAAGACCAGGTTGTCCGTCGCCCCTTTCCAGCCAAACTCGGGACTGTTGGTGCGACCGATCAGCACCGCCCCGGCCTGCTTCAGCCGCGCCACCAGCGGAGTGTCCTCGGGGGTCACGTTGTTTTCGAACCACTTCGAGCCGAACGTCGTCCGTTCGCCCTCGATGTAGAGGTTGTCCTTGATCGAGATCGGCACACCGGCCAACGGACCGGGATCCTCGCCAAGCGAGATCTGCTGATCGATCGACGCTGCGGTGGCCCGGGCCGAATCGGCCATCGAAATGCAGAAAGCGTTCAGATGGGTGTCGATGGTCTCGATCCGCGCGAGAATCGCGTCGGTGACCTCGACGGCCGAAAGTTGGCCGGACCTGACAGACCCGGCAATCTCGACGGCGGTCATCTGCCAGATCGGAGTATCGGACATTACGGTTTCCTGCAATTGATTCGATTCACCCGGTCTCGGGCAAAAACGAGGGCATGTTGATTCCATCAAACGGCTGCCAGTCACCACGGACCTGGCAGAAGTGCATTTCGCAGTTGCGAGCACCCCACGAGTACATCTTCGCAACGAGTTCGGCCTTTTCCATCGGTACCAGGAAGACGGGTGTCCGCCCCGGGTAGCGGTTCAACCCGTCACGGATCAGTGCTGCAGCCGTCTCCTCGTCCCGGGCGACACAGGGCCCCAGCATGTTCATGGCCTGGTGCCCGCAACTGACCATCCAGCCATCGAGCCCACCATCGGAGTTCTCGCAGACCGACACCGACCAGATGTCCAATTCGTTCTCGATGCAGTAACGGTAGTCCTCGCGGCGGGTGATGCCGCTGACGGACATTTCCAGTTCGGCCATCGCGTCAACATCGTGGTCCCGCGCCTCTCGGACATCGTCATCGCGACGGGTGACCTGATCGATGCCGCCTTCGGGTACCTCCAGCAACATGTCCTGGTAGGAGTACCTCGGAACAAAACCGTACCTGTTGTAGAGCGAGAACGAGTCGAGATTCAGGGCGCTTTGGGTCAGCCGCAGCGAGCCGTAATTGTTCGATTCGGTGAATTCGATGATGTGACGCAACAACGCACTGCCCACACCGTGCCCGAAATAGTTGGGATGCACTGTCATGATTCCCAGCGACACGTGGTGTTCGCGGGGGTGATAGAAACACGACCCCATCAATCGGCCGGTCCGCTCGTTTTCGGCCACCACCGTGCAACCCGGTTCCACGGCGTGGTACACGTCATAAAAGACCTCGGTCACCACCGGCCCACCGCGGAAGATGTCGGGCATGCCGTGACGGTTGTACCACGAGTTGATCGAGGAATAGATCAACTCGGCCACTTCCGCCCGGTCGCCGTCGGCCATCGGTCTCAGGGTATAGCTGTCCATGGCAAATCGCACGATCGAAGGAACGTCAGAGACCGGCCGTCAGCCGGCCGAGTCACAGCTTACGGCAGCCCCGTGCGGGCGACAACTTGGCGGGATGTTGCCGAGGCCGGAAGAATCGGTTACCAAGGGTGAACCGTGAGCCAGACACCCACAGACCGGTTGACCGAGACAATCTCGGCAATCCACGACAGCCCGACCCGGTCCGCCCTGGCCATCACCGGCGGCGGCAGCCGCTCGCTGTCGCGGCTACTGACAGTTCCCGGGGCCTCCAGAACAGTCATCGAGGGCCTGGTCCCCTACTCATCGGCATCGCTGAGTGAATACCTCGGACGCCGTCCCGACCGTTTCTGCGACGAAGCAACCGCACTGGCGATGGCCGTCGTCGCCCACGGTCGGGCTGCCACCCTGTCCGAAGAAAATGGCCAGGAGCCGGAACTCGCCGATTCCCTGATCGGACTGGGAGCCACCGCTTCGCTCGCCTCGGACCGACCCAAGCGAGGAGATCACCGGGCACTGGTCGCCCTGCAGACGAACTCCACCACGGTCCTCGCACAACTCGATCTCGAAAAAAATGCCCGCCACCGGTCCGAAGAGGAGGACCTGGTGGCCGAATTGATCATCGGATTGCTGGCCACCGAGTCCGGCGTGCAACCGCAGCCGGAACTTCCACTGACTGACGCCGATCGGCTCGATATCCGCCGCACCGTCGCTTCGAAGGAACTCGCCGACGTCTGGAACCGACGGCAGCCAATCGCCTGGAGCTTGCCCGACGGCAACTGGTCACTCCACCCGACCGTACCCCCCGCCGGCATCCTCTCGGGCTCGTTCGCACCACGGCACCAGGGACATGTCGAGTTGCAGCAGGCGGCCGAATCGATCCTCGATGGTCCAGTGCACTACGAACTCCCCGCCGTCAACGCCGACAAGCCCCCGTTGGACTTCCGCACGATCGAAACACGACGCGCCGCGTTCACCGATCGTCCGTTGGCAATCACTTCGGCACCGACATTTGCGGAAAAGGCCGAGTTGTTTCCTGGAACCTCGTTCGTGATCGGTGCCGATACGGCGATTCGCGTGATCGACCCGCGGTTCTACGATGATGACCCCGGTGATCGTGATGCGGCCCTGGCGAAGATCGCCGATCACAACTGTCGATTTCTGGTCGCCGGACGAATGACTGACAACCGATTTCTGGATCTTCCGTCACTGAAACTGCCATCCGGCAGTGAGTCGCTCTTCAGCGAAATCTCCGCAGACGTGTTTCGGTGTGACGTGTCGTCTACCGAACTCCGCAATGCCGCGAGAGATGCGTGAGGTCCGTGGTGGTGATACCACCGGGAAACGCGTCAAGTCCAGGCGGTCGATGAACCGATTCGGACAACAGGGGCCTGCGCGCGACCACTCCGGTCGAGAGCCGCAGTTCCGAGCAGGGACGCTCGATGAACCAGTCATTCACCAGCAGCCATCAAGCTGCCCTCCGCCAGGTCGCCTTCGTCGCCACGCTGGTCTGTCTCGTGTTGAGCGGATTCACTCGTGCCCAAGAAAAGACCGCGGATGCCCCCAGATCTCCTCGCCGCGTGAAACTAAATATCGAAGAGGTCGAAGCCGCCACGTCGTCCCAACACGCTCGCCAGACGATCGCTGCAAGTATCCCGCTCGACAGGCTCGAAGATCATCACCGGGCTCAGGTTGAAGCCCTTTTGACCAAACGCTCTCTGTTTCGTTGTCTGCCGGCACTGAGAATTGAACTCGAACCCTCCAGCTACGAGTTCTATCGTCGGCAGCCAGAGATTGCGGTGGCCATCTGGCAAGTCCTGGGCATCTCCGAGGTCGAACTCAAGCAGGTCGTGCGTGATCACTACACCGTGGACAGCAAGGACGGATCACGGGGGAGAATCGAGATCCTGCTGCGGACAGACGACCTGTTGATCGTCCGGGGAACCGGCAACTGGCACAGTGGCCTGCTGCCGGTTCCGATCCGCAGCGAGGGGCTGTTTATTCTGCGTCACCGGTTCGAGCAGGATCGAGATGGTCGACGTTTCGTGACCCATCAGGCCGCCTTGTTCCTGGCATTCCCACAGCAGTCGGTCCGCAACGTGGCGAAGCTGATCTCACCGGTCACCAACATGATCGCGGACCGCAACTTCCGGGACATCAGCCTGTTTCTGAGAATGATGCAGGTCGCTTCGGTGCAGCGACCTGGGTGGGTCGAGAGAATTGCCGGCCGGCTCAAAGGACTGACCCGATCGCAGCGCGAAGAACTCCTCAAGACCGCGGCCCGCGCGGTGGTCACCGCTCGGCGGGTTCGTGAGACGGCTGCTCAGCGTTGAGTCGTGCGTGGCTTGAACAGCACCGCGATGAAGGTGATCACGCCCAGGAACGGCAGGAGCACCATGAACAACTTGGGCCGAAAGGCGAGTGCCGCCATGATCCCGATGACAATGAAGAACAGCTTGAGCGTGATCTTGGTACCGGGAGTCGAACCGAAGCGTCCGGGCAGAGCCAGCCACAGGCAGACAAACACAACCCCGATGCGGACCATTCCGCCCTTGGCCCCTTCGGCCCATTGACCGTCGGGATCAATCCACCACACGGCGAGGGCCGCAGCCAGGAACCCCAGCGCCACCAGGCCCACCAGCGGACGACTCGGACCCTGGTTGTTTTCACTCATCGCGGCATTATGCCCGCTGATCCCTCAAGGGATCAATGACAGGTTGGTCAACCGGGTGCCCGGTCAGTTCTCTGCAGTCAGCATGCCGCGGAGCAGATCCAGGGCGGTCTTTGCCGAACGACTGCGGGTGAACGACACGTCACCGAGCAGGGTCAGCGACTTCGTTCTGACCCCATCGGGTCCGGCACAGGCAACCCACGTGGTCGGAGCCTCAGCCTCCGGATCATCGGGATCGTAACCCGGACACTCCGCCACCGACAGGGCGAAATCGGCTCCGTAGTGATCACGGCAACGTGTCGCCAGGTCTCTCGCCGTCGCCTCACTATTCCCCTCACTCTCGATCCGCCCGTCACCGCCGAACGCTCGACCGATGCCGTCGGCGTCGGTCAGGACATGGCCGCCAGCCAAGCACTCCTGCGACCCGTCAACGTCGCTCAACCACGACATCAACACCCCGCCGGTCCCGATCTCAGCGGTTGCCAGAGACCTGTTCTGCTGGACGAGGCCATCGACCACGACACTCGCCAGCGAATCATCACCCTCGCCGAAAACCAGTGTCCCGAGGCATTCACGGATCTCATGACGAGCCTGCCTGATCTTCTCGACACACTCCTCCTCGCTGGATCCGCTGGCATTGATCCGGAGCGTGATGGTCGCCTCGTGAACGGTGATCCCCACCTCGGGATCGTGATCGCGACTGGTCAATTTCCCCAGCATCTCTTCGGCCGTGGATTCTCCTACGCCGAAACAGTGCACCAGCGCCCGTCGCATCACCTGGCCGGAACCGACAAGGTGCGGCTTCACTTCATGGGAGAACATCCTCTTCATCTCGCTGGGCACCCCGGGCATCGCGATCAGTTGACACACCCCGTCTGGGCCCCGGTCACGTTCCATCCAGATACCCGGCGCGGTTCCGCGGGGATTTTCGATCGCCCGGCTTCCCTCCGGCAACATCGCCTGCACGCGATTGCGGTCAGGCATCGGCCGATTGCGACGCGAGAACAGATCGGTGATGTGAGCCAGGCAGGCATCGTCGAGTACCAGTTCCACTCCGGCCAGGGCCGCGAGCGCGTCACGGGTGATGTCATCGAGCGTGGGACCCAGTCCCCCGGTAATCAGTACAAGGTCACAGCGGCCCGAGGCGATCCGAAAGACCTCGGTCATCGCTTCGAGTGAATCGGCCATCGTGGTGTGGTAGGCGACCGGGATCCCGAGGTTGGCCAGTTCGAGACTGAGCCACTGGCTGTTGGTGTCGAGCTTGGCCCCGCTGGTCAACTCGCTGCCGATCGCGACAACTTCCGCTTTCATTCCTCGCCCCCCTTCCCCGGCTGTTTCAACACCTCTCCTGTCCGGATGACCTCTTTGTAGACGGACACGGTCCGTTCGACCATGGTGACGGTTCCAAACCGGGCCAACACGTCCCGCCGTCCTGCCTCGCCGATTGTCCGTGCCGCGACGGGGTCGTCCAACAAGCTCAACATCCGTCCGGCCAGCGCGGCACTGTCCTCAGGCGGCACCACCATCCCGGTTTCGCCATCCCGAAGCACGCTGCAGACACCGCCCACCGCCGAGGCAATCACAGGCCGGGCCAGCGACATCGCCTCGAGCATGATCGTTCCGAGTCCCTGCTGGAGCGACGGCAGGCAAAAGACGTCCATGGCTGCCAGGGCGTCAGAAAAATCCGGGCGATTGGGCAAGAACGTCACCCTGTCGCGGATCCCCAATTCTCCAGCCAACCGCCTCAGGTTGTTTTCCTCGGGCCCTGCGCCCGCCACCAGGAATTCGGCGTCTCGCCCTGCCGCCAACACCTTCTGGGCGGCGTTCAGAAAATACGGCAGGCCCTTGACCGCCTCGAGCGGCCCGGCCGTCCCCACGCTCGGAACGTGATCAGGCTCAAGCACTCCCACCAGTCGCTGCACATCGGGCACGTCAACCCCGCCAGGCACCACCACCACGCGGTCGGCGGAAACCCCCATACGATCCACCAGGCTCTCTCCCACTGCCTCACTGACCGCCAGTATTTTCCGGACCGATCGAGGATGTTCGATTCGGTCCTGGCTCTGAAGGACGTCGTGAACGCTGACAACCAACGGCACACCCCACTCATCGGCCAACCTCGCCCCCAAAGACACCACCTGCGACGACTGGACGTGTATCAGGTCAGGGGGCTGATCGGCGAAGTCGGCGATCAGTCGTCGCCTGGCCAACCACCCGATCAGCCGTTTCGAAAGTCCGTGGTACTGCCGAATCGACAATTCCCGGCGAACCTCCGACGAAAGCCGCTCGGCATCGCTGCAGACCACCAGGGGTTCAAAACCCTGCTCGGGCAGCCTTTCGGCCAACCGCAACGTCGTTGCGGTGCTGCCGCGAACTTCGAAGACGCCCGCCAACAACAGCACCCGGTTCGGAGATTCAGGGACCGCTTCGGCCACGACGTCCCTTTGGACGCGACAGGATCTCGTGGACCAGCACCGCCTGCCGCATGCCATCCGGACGAGTCAACAACCCGACCAGGTTCTCTGCGGTCCAATCACTGGAGTCAAACGAAACGTCCGCCCCCCTGCTGTCGCCAACCGATGGCCCCAGGTGCGATGCCACACTCTGCTCGACGCCATGTCCCAAGTCCCGATCGACACGTCTGGACATCCGCTCGTCGGAGTCGCCGTCAACGTCACCGACTCCCGAACGGATGTGTCGGTCACCGATGACATGTCTCTCGGTGAGCCTCTGCGTTTTTTTCTGAACCGTGGCGGTTGCCGGAGCCGTCGGGGTGACCTCCGGCGCTGGAGCGGGGGACTGGCCACCGCCTCTCACCTGCTGAAGAAAACGATCGATTTCTGCCTGGACACGAACATCACCGTCGGCTTCCTCGCCCGGTGCATCCGCCACCACGCCACCCGCATTGGCGTTGCTCGATTCCTTGATCTTGTTGGCCACCCAGCTGATCAGGGCGATGATGCCGATGATCAACGGCACCACATCACCAATCTCGGCCAACAATCGCATGATCAGTTTCCGTCGGTGAATCGACAGAGTGGAAGTCGAGGCCTGATGCTAGTTGCCACCATCTGTGGAATGGCCGGCAATCGTCTGACGCATGTCAGTGTCGGCCTGGACGTTCTTCAACTCGTAGTAGTCCATCAAGCCCAGCTTGCGGTTCTGGAAAGCCGCTGCAATGGCACGTGGGACTTCGGCTTCAGCCAGTACCACCTTCGCACGACTCTCCTGCACCTTCGCGATCATCTCCTGCTCTCGGGCTGCGGCCGAAGCCCGCTGTTCTTCAGCCTTGGCCTGGGCCACCCGCATGTCGGCTTCGGCCTGGTCGGCCTGCAGCCGGGCCCCAATATTTTCTCCAACGTCCACGTCGGCAATGTCAATTGAGACGATCTCAAAAGCGGTCTGTGCCTCGAGCCCCTGTCCGAGCACCGTCTGAGAAATCGAATCGGGGTTCTCCAGCACCGTCTTGTAGGACGAAGTCGAGCCGATCGCCTGGACGATCCCCTGGCCGACCCGGGCAATGACCGTCTCCTCGGTGGCTCCACCGATCAATTGGTTGATGTTGGTCCGCACGGTGACCCGGGCTCGAGCCTTCAACTGGATGCCGTCGCCGGCGACCGCATCAAGTGTCCCGCTGGTCTTGGCTGGGTCCGGGCAATCGATCACCTTGGGGTACACACTGGTGCGGACCGCATCGAGCACGTCACGTCCGGCCAGATCGATCGCACGGGCGGTGTCGAAGTCGAGACTCAAACGTGCGCGGTTGGACGCAACCAGAGCGCGAATCACGTTCGGCACATTGCCTCCGGCCAGGTAGTGGGCTTCCAACTGTTGCCGCGAAATGGAAAAGACCTTCGAGAGTTGAGCCTGGGTGGCCATGATCTTGCTGCGGACGATCACCGTCGGATTGACCTTCCGCAATCGCATCAGGATCAGGTTCAACAGGCTGATATCCGCCCGCGTGGTCACACACTGGATCCACAGGCCGAAAAACCTCATCACGACGGCAAAGACAATCAGCAGGACGATCCCGCCAATGACCACAATTACAGCTGTTGTCTCATCCATGGGGTTTCCCTTTTCCCATTCCCTCACGCACCGCACCGCCGGTCACGTTCACCCGGCGCCACAGACCGGCCGACATAGTAACCGTGCTGTTTAACCCTCAAAATCCGCCAAGTCAAGCGGCGGCTCGTCCTGTTTTGATTCGGGTGCGTCCAACGGGCGATCCGACGGTCGCACCCGAAGACGATTTCCATTCACAGCCATCACTTCCACCACTTCACCCCGATCGAGCATCATCCCGTCACCCTCACAGTGGATTCTCTCACCGTTGATTTCGACTATTCCGCCCGGGTTGAGCACCGTGACGGTCAATCCGACCCGCCCCACCTGGGCCGACAGGAAATCCATCTCATCCTGATACCCGGTGATCTCCTCAGGTGATGGCGGTTCGAGCATCATCCGCCGGCCCCATGACGTGTGCGGAAGCGCGGTGATCGCTCCACCGATCGACACCGGAACCAGCACGAACGCCGCCACGACGAAGGACCAGAAGAAGCCCTGCGAGTCGGTCCACCACTCCTGGGCAGCGAACACGATCGAAGCCACCAGGCTGATGACGGCCAGTGCCGTCACCAGGCCACCGGAAGGAACAAAGAACTCGCCGGCAAACAGCAAAACGCTGATCGCCAACAACACGAATGGCAACACCTCCGCATCCATGTGTCGATCACCCCACAAGCAATTCGCCTGTTGCAGCCAACCGCAGGCACCGACGCCTGGCGGCCTGGCACATCAAACCACGGCCATTCTAACCCGGGCAACGCACTCGGCAATCGTTCACTTCACGACCCCGACCGCCGCGCGTACGGATCGACGGGGATCCGGAGCTCGCCAGGTCCAGCCGCGACGATTATCGGTCCGACGTGGCAACAAACCCGTGACCGAAGCCGAGACTGTCTCGGGAGACTGACCACGCAGAACCGTCAAGCCAGGTCCTGCCGTACGCGGCCGCCAACCGACCACTCGCACCACCGCGGACCGCATCACCCAGGCGGACCATTCCCTTTCCAGAGCAGCGATCGAGGCGGTCCCGAAATGAGATCGCACCGCCACATCCCAATCTCGACGTTCGGCGTCATCCAGGAACGCCAGGAAGCGGCCCCGCCCCCCACGTTCGACAAGGAACGAAACCAGCGAGACACCCTGGGCGTAGAGCGAGAGCATTTCGCGTCGGTCAGTGGGATACTCGGACATCCCCAACAATTTCCCCAGCGGGATCTGCCGGCCGGTCGCGATCAAGCTGCGAACGGCCTGCCGCTGTCGTCGACGTTCGGCCGGCGATTCGGCCAGCACCGCTGCCCCCTCATCCGCCCAGCGAGGCACCGGACGACGGAATCGGCAGGCCAGGATCGCGTGTGTCAACTCGTGAGGGAGAATCGACTCGAGCACTTCGTCATCAGGTCCCTGCAGGGTCATCTGCCAACCGAAAACCTCTCCGCGACGGAAACTGAAGGTCGTCGCACCGGCAGCACGGGGACGATCGGGACGGACCAGCACGCGACATGGCGAAGACCACCGGGCCATCTCGTGGCCCAGCCAGCGAACCGCCAGTTCCCGACGATGCACCTCGGCAGCCGACGACACACGGTTCGCCAATGTCCGGGTTGCAGCAGTGACGACGAAATTGGGCGTCCGGGAAACTGCCGCACTTGCCAGGCCATGGCCCATCACCAACCACGACCCGACCGACAGAACGATTCCACAGACCGTCGAAATCTGCGACCGTCCACAACCCGCACCGATCTGCCAACCGCTCGCCATCGGGAACCTCCTTGTTCCCCCCCGGTGTCTTCTCAGTCCAGCAATTGTCGGACCTCGGCGGACAAAAACCGGAATGTCACTGGCAATGGCCTCGGCAGGTGATCTCCACAAACCATATTCTCACCAACACTTACCGGCGCATCCGGCCTCTTCACCTTGTTCGCTTTCTGCTGGATGACGTGGCCGAACCCGCGTGTAAGAGTTACACACCGCCGGAAAACCATGGGAGAAACGACAACCGTCGACATGGTCACGGCGGCAAACCACAGCCAACTGGTCGTTGCTTGAAAGCCACCTGTGGCGACGTTACAACGTGCTCAACGCGACGAGAATCCAGGCATCGTCAGAGATTTTCTCGCATGTCCCCGTAGCTCAATTGGATAGAGCGCTGGCCTCCGGAGCCAGAGGTTAGAGGTTCGAATCCTCTCGGGGATACTCCCTGCCCTTCTCCATCCGCTTCGCGGATGACTCGCAACCATCACCAGCCTCGAGGCCGACACCAACGCGAGGCTTACTCATGAACGTGCCGATCTGTCGTTGCCTGCTGCTGGTTGTCTCGGCGCTGGCCTCCATGGCGGTCCAGGCGGCCGACAACCGTTTGACCCCGGCCGAGCGTGACGCCGGTTGGAAATTGTTGTTCGACGGCAAGAGCTTCGATGGCTGGATGACCAGTGACAGCAAGCCCAGCCGCCGACCGATCGAGCAATCGGCGATCAACCCGCATCGTTGCGGAGCCTACATGATGATCCACAAGCAAATGTGGACCGACTTCCGATTGAAGCTCGATTTCAAGATCAGCCCCAAGTGCAATAGTGGAATCTTCTTCCGGACCTGGACGCTGAAGAAGATGGGCGGCAATGATGTTGGCTTCAACGGCCTGGAGATCGCGATCGACGATACCCGGACCGCCGGTTACCACGACACGGGCGCACTCTACGACCTGGTCAAACCCACTCGAAATGCGATGAAGCCGGCCGGCGAGTGGAATCACATCGAACTGACCTGCCGGGGCCAGTTGGTCCGCGTCGTGGTCAACGGAATCGAAGTTCAGGAGACCGATCTCGGCCGTTTCGACAAGAAGAACACTCGCCCGGACGGCACACGACACAAGTTCCCGTTCGCCTTCAAGGATCATCCACGTCGAGGATACATCGGCCTGCAGGACCACGGATCGGACTGCTGGTTCAAGAACATCAAGCTGCTTGATCTCAGCAAGAAAAAGACGCGGACCGGAACGGAGCCGAAACGAAAATGAGTGACCGTGACACCGCCTTCCAGATGGCCGCATCGAACATCCGTTTCGGCGCGGGAACGACGTCGGAGGTCGGCATGGACCTTGCCGACATGTCGATCGCCAGGACCGTAGTGATCATCGATCCGGCGCTGGTCGAATTGCCCACAGGCCGCACCGTCTTCAGTTCGCTCGACGACGCGGGCGTCGGTTTCGAAGTGTTCGAAGGGGTCTCGGTCGAACCAACCGACCGAAGCTTCCAGGAGGCTTCGGAATTCGTCTCCCGTGGCAACTTCGACGCGATTGTCGCCGTCGGGGGTGGCAGCGCCATCGACACGGCCAAGGCCGCCAACCTCTATTCCACCTACCCGGCCGATTTTCTCGAATACGTCAACGCCCCGATTGGCCGAGGTCGGCCGGTTCCGGGCCCCTTGAAGCCACTGATCGCAATCCCGACCACCGCCGGCACGGGAAGCGAGACGACCGGCGTGGCGATCTTCGACCTGGTCGAAATGCACGCCAAGACAGGAATCGCGCACCGGTACCTCAAGCCCACCCTCGGAATCGTCGACGCTGACAACACGCGAACCATGCCGGCGGCCGTCGCGGCCTCGACCGGCCTGGACGTGCTCAGCCACGCCCTGGAATCCTACACCGCGATCCCGTTCGACCAACGTCCCCGGCCGGCCCGGCCCATCGAACGCCCGGCCTACCAGGGCACCAACCCGATCAGCGACATGTGGGCAATCCGGGCGCTGGAATTGATGGCCGAGTTTCTGCCCCGGGCAGTGGCCGACCCCTCCGACGACAACGCCCGGCAGCAAATGATGCTCGCCGCAGCAATTGCCGGCATTGGTTTCGGCAACGCCGGGGTCCACCTGCCCCACGGCATGTCCTATCCCGTCGCGGGGATGGTCCGCGACTTCGAGCCCCCCGGTTACACTGTCGACCACCCGATGGTCCCACACGGAATTTCTGTGATCCTCAATACTGCCGCAGTCGTTCGCTTCACCGCCGACTCAAATCCGTCGCGCCATCTTGAGGCCGCTCGGGCCCTCGGAGCCGACATCAACGATGCCGACCCAGCCGACGGGAGCCATGCCGGTCAGTTGCTGGCCGACCGGGTGCTGCACTTCATGCGGATCCTGCACATGCCCAACGGCCTGTCGGCCGTCGGATACACCGACGCCGACATCCCTGCCCTCGTCGAAGGCACACTCCCACAGCATCGGGTCACGAAGTTGTCGCCCCGGGAGGCGAAGCAGGAGGACCTGGCGGCCCTGTTTCAGGACTCGCTGCAGGCCTGGTAGCCACGTCGAGTTCTTCGATGTCGTCGGCTTCGGGTTCTTCGGTTTCCGGTCCCTCGTCCTGAAACGACTTCAGCACCAGCATGACGGCCCCGGTGACCAGGAAGACGTCGGCGAAGTTGAAGACCGGGTAGTGATACCTCATCGGCATTGGTGTTTCCGGATCCCCAAAGGTGAACAGCAGGAAATCGCGGACGGCGTACCGTTGCTCCCCGGCCCGGATCACCCCATCGGGATAGATCTCCCCGTGCAAACCGGCTCGGTCGTAAAGGTTGCCCAGTGTCCCGGCCAGAATCAGTCCCAGCGCCACGGTCAACCAGGCACTCGAGCGGCCACCCAGCCAGAACATCCAGAAAAACACACCGGCAACGGCGACCAGCGACAACAGGGCGAACAACCAGGTCCAACCCTGTCCCACCCCGAACAACGCTCCCTCGTTGAAACTGGTCGTCAGTTGGAACATCGCCCAACCACCGGCAATCGGTTTTGGCGGATCGGGGCGAAATCCCGGATCAAATGCCGCGTGCTTGGTCCAGAGATCGAGGACAAGCCCGAGAACCGCCAGGAGGGCAAAGACGGTGACGGTGCGAGATCGCCCTGTGCCGGTCGAGTTCGCGTCTTCGGCCCCGCCGCTCATGGTGTCTCGGCTTCACGGAGCCGTTCGCACTCGATACAGAACCGCGTGAAGGGAATTGCCCGCAGACGAGGCTTGTTGATCCGCGACTGGGACTGGGTCTTCCCTTCCTCCAGGCAACGCTCACAACCGCCGTAGCTCCCGTCGTCGATCCGGCTCAACGCCTCGGAAATCTCTCGCAGCGTCTCCTGTTCGTTCTCGACAAATCGCAGGGCGAAGTCCTGTTCGTAGTTGTCGGTTCCTGCATCGGCATTGTGAGTCGGGCTCCGCGACTCGCCACCGGCTTCCCCCTTGGCCAAGGCGCCGTCGGTCAACTGCTGGACATCACCGCGCAACCTCGCCCGCAGTTGCTCCAGCAACTCGCGGAATTCCTTCAGGTCCGCTTTCGAATACACAGCCATCGGCACACTCCAGACCGCTCACCGCTCGACAGCCGCCAAGCCGCCAAGCCGCCAATTTGGCGAGACAGTATGATGGCACTGTCCCGGCTGGTCAAGGAACCCTCTCAGGCCAGCGCCTCGAAGACCGGCTCACCGCCGTGAGCGATGGGAATCGGGCGACCGCGGAGATCATCAACTGTCATCGCCGAGTCAACGCCCAACTGGTGGTAAATCGTCGCCACCATGTCGCCAGCAGAAACCGGCCGTTCAGCAGGATAAGCAGCCTGGGAATCGGTTCGGCCAATCACGCAGCCCCGCTTGATTCCCGCACCGAACAGCAGGCTGAAGCCGCATTGTGGCCAGTGATCCCGCCCCGCCTTCGCGTTGATTCTCGGCGTACGGCCCATCTCACCCATCACCACGACCAGTGTCGTTTCCAGCAGGCCGCTGTCCTTGAGATCAGTGACCAGTGCGGTGACCATCGCGTCGAGCACGGGCAGGTGGCCTCGGAGCATTCCGAAGGTGTTCCCGTGCAGGTCCCAGTGGCCGCCCCGTTGTGCCTCCCAGTTGACGGTCACGAAAGTCGAACCCGCTTCGACCAGTTTCCGGGCGACCAGCGTGCTGTTGCCCCACAAGTTGTCGCCGTAGCGGTCGCGGACCGTCTTGGGCTCTCTGGAGAGATCGAAGGCAGCGCGTGTCTTGGGCGAGGTCAGCAGGCCAAAGACCTGTTGCTGGAACTTGGTCATCCCGTCGACCGAACCGGTCTTGTCAATGCCACGCAAGCGTGTGTCAAATTGGTCGAGCAGGCTGCGGCGTCGGTCGAGTCGATCGGCGGTGACGGCTGGCAATTCGCCGAGCGAGGGCAATAGCGGCGCCCCGTGCGCCAACACCGGATCGTAGTCTCCGTTGCCCTTGCGATCCCACTTCGGCTCACAGACTGTGAACAGGGGGTCGTAGCGACTGCCGAGGTACCCACCGTATGGACCGGCACGTCGAAGTGACTGACCGTAACCCGGAAAAGCCGGCATCAGCACGTAACGAGGCACGTCGCGGGGGCCGATGTCCAGGTGCTGGCAAATCGACCCCATACTCGGGTGGTCGGACCGCTTGGCAAAATAGTTCTCGGCGTCGTTCCCGCCGTCGAAACCGGTCAGGACGTTGTAGGGATTGTGGCTGTTGTACTTGTGGGAATAAGTCCGGATCAGGGTCGCCTCGTCCATCAGACCGGCGATACCGGGCATCAGGCTGCAGACCGGCAACCCCGGGATCGCGCTGGGCGTCCCGATCATCTCGCCCCGGATGTTCTTCGGTGCGTTCGGCTTCAGGTCGAACATGTCCATGTGAGGCGGACCACCAAAGAGGTTGATCAGCACCACGCTCTTGGCACGCTGGGGCAAGTCGGTTTGCTGCTGGTTCGCCGCGTGCAGAAAGGCCGGCAACGAAACACTGCCAAAGAGTCCCAGGCCGCCGACGCGGATCGCTTCACGACGGGTCACCCCATCACAGGCCGACCGTCGCTCACCAAGTACTCGCAACATCGTGTGATTCTCCCTAGGCCTTTCCTTCGGGTAGATTACCCTCCAGTGACCACCTTTCTCAAGGTGTCTCGCTCCACGTGCGATCTGTGAACCGGTCGGATAGGGTATCGGACGTTCGGTTTTCTCCCAACGGATGTCCAACGTGAAACGCCCTCGCATCGCTGCGGTCGTCACTGAAGTCCGCCGCTACTCACATGCCCAGCACATTCTCGACCGATTCCTGTTCGGATACAGCTGGGACGGCCACCACCATGTCCCCGACATCGAACTGGTCTCGCTTTACGCTGACCAGCATCCCGACGGCGAACTCAGCCGCGACCGGGCGAAGATGTTTCCGCAGATGAAGATCTACCCGACGATATCCGAGGCACTGTGCCAAGGTGGGCAGCGTCTGGATGTTGACGGGGTGCTGTTGATCGGCGAGCACGGAAAGTACCCGACCAATCCCAAGGGACAGCGACTCTACCCCCGTTACGAGTTCTTCCAGCAGATCGTCGACGTCTTCCGAAAAAGCGGGCGCAGCGTTCCGGTCTTCAACGACAAACACCTCTCGTGGAACTGGGACTGGGCCAAGGAAATGGTCGAGACGGCCCGGGAACTGGACTTCCCGTTGCTGGCCGGATCCAGCCTGCCGGTCACGCGACGCGTGCCCCAGATCGACATGCCGCTGGGCGCGAAGGTCGAGGAGGCCATCTGTGTGGCGGTCGGCGGCGTCGACGGATACGACATCCACGCCCTGGAAGCGATGCAGTCGATGGTCGAGCGCCGTCACGGCGGAGAGACCGGGGTTGAGTGGATCGAGGCGGCGACCGGGGTGGATGCGGTGGTGAAGGCCCTGAAGGCGGGTTCGTTCGACCAGGGGGGCTGGGACCCGGCGCTGTTCCGGGCCTGCCTGTGCCGCAGCCACCGACTGGTGCCCACCCGCGAAGGTTTCAACCACACCCTGCCAACCGACAGGCAGATCGAGGACCTGATGAGGGAACCCGAGAACCGGAACAGACCGGTGCTGTACCGCTACCAGCACAGCGACGGACTGCGAATGACTATGCTGCTGATCGAAGGGGTGGTCCACGACTTCACCTTCGCCGCCCGATTGACCGACCACCCCAAACCGCTTTCGGTGCAGATGTTCCTGCCCCCCCGGGAGGTCTGCAACTTCTTCAATCCGCTGACTCACGCCACCGAGGAACTGTTCCACGATCGGCGGGCCCCCTATCCCATAGAACGGACTCTGTTGACGACTGGCCTGACGGCCGCCGGAGTCGAATCGCTGTACCGCAAGGGCGCCCGACTCAAGACACCGCACCTGGACATCCACTACCGTCCAACCCGGCGGTCGACCTTCTGGAGCAACTGATCATGTCGCACACCCGCATCACCGAAACCCGCCGCGAGTTCCTGGAAACCACCACTGCCACGGCCCTGGCCGGCTCACTGGTGGGCACCAGTAGCGGCGACGAGCAGAAATCGCCCGTGGAAAAAGCTGGTCCCAGAAAACGGATCGCAATCATCACCACGCTGTGGGCTTACCTCCGTCATGGCCAGCACATCGGTGACCGATTCCTTGTCGGGTATCCCCACGAGGGTGACTGGCACGAACCCGAGGTCGAGGTCGTCTCGGCTTTTGTCGCTCAGCAGCCTACCGCCTCGGACCAGAAAGTCCGCGAAAAGGAATTCGGCTTTCCCCAGGGCGACCTGTCCGCCGAACGTGCCCGCGAGTTCGGTTTCGGACTCCACAAGACCATTCCCGACGCCCTCCGCTGCGGTGGCAAGCGACTGGCCGTCGACGGCGTGGTGGTGATCGCCGAACACGGCGAGTACCCGACCAATGCCAAGGGCCAGAAGCTCTACCCGCGATCCGAATTCTTCTCGCAGATCGTCGAAGTCTTCCGCAACGACGGCCGCTCGGTTCCGGTCTTCAACGACAAGCACCTGTCCTACAGTTTCCAGCAGGCCAGCCAGATGGTGGCGGCGAGCCGCGAGTTGAACTTCCCGATGCTGGCCGGATCGAGCCTGCCGGTGACCTGGCGGATGCCGGAGATGGAGGTTCCCTACGGGGCCGAGATCGAAGAAGCGGTGGTCATCTGCGGCAGCAGTTCACTCGATTCCTCCGGATTCCACGCCCTCGAAGCCCTGCAATGCCTGGTCGAACGCCGCAAGGGTGGAGAAACCGGGATCCGCCGTGTGCAGACGCTCTCCGGGGACGACGTCTGGAACGCCCTCGACCACAAGAAGTGGTCCCCCGACCTGATGGCACGCGCACTGTCCCGGGCGGACGTGATCAAGGGAATCACGCTGGTCGATGCACGAACCCAGGACCTGGCTGCCCCCGGTGTCCTGGAGTCAATTGTCCCCGAACCCCAGGCGGTGCTGTTTGAATACCGCGACGGGCTGAAGGCCACCCTGTTGTTGCTCGACGGAGCTGTCGGGAATTTCACTGCCGCCGTTCAGCTCGACCGACGCGACCGGGTACTCTCGACCAAGTTCCTTCTGCCCCCCGAACCCAACGTCGCCTACTCGGCCTGCCTGGCCCACCACATCGAGAACATGATCGTCACCGGTCAGCCCGGTTATCCGGTCGAGCGCACCCTGCTGGTCAGCGGCCTGCTCGAAGCCGCCCACGACTCGCGGGCGGCCGGCGGAAGGCGACTTCGTACGCCACAACTGGATGTCACCTACACGGCCCCCAGGGCCTCCCAGCATTGCCGCAACTAGGAACCGGAACCCTCACCAACCGCCGAAGGCAGCCCGTCCTCAAAACTGGGATACCGCAACGACACGCCCAGTTGTTCTTTCATTTTCAGGTTCCGGCACCGCTTGCCCAGGCCGTCGATCCTTGACCCGCCACGCTGAGCATCGAACGTCGGCGGCGGGGCTCCAAACAACTCGGCCAACCGACCGAAGTACTCTCCGCGTCTCACCGGGTTGTCATCGCAGATCAGCCAGGTCCCTTCCTGATCGGCCGACGATGCCGCCACGACCGCCCGGGCCGCGTCGTCAACGTGGGTCAGGTTCAACCACGCATCGGGCCGCCCGCCCAGGACCGCCCCCGCCAACAGGGTCTCGCGTCGAGAAATCAGGCGGCCGGGCCCATAGAGCCCGGCCAGTCTCATCACCCGAGCGCGGTCGCCGAATCGGCTCCGTACAACCGATTCCGACTCGACCAGCACGCGACCGTTCTCCCGTGACGGCTCGGTCGCCGAGTCTTCGTCCACCCATTGGCCGTCGGCCTGGCCGTAGACGCCGGTACTGGAGACAAACACAAAGCGGTCAACGCGGTCCTCAAGTACGTCGATCACGTTCTGCAGGCCGTCCAGGGACACCTCGCGGACTGTCTGGGAGGTCCGTTCGCGATCACGTCCGACGGCGAACAGCACCACGTCGGCAGAAGGCAGCGTGGCCAGAGAATCCAGGTCGGTGACGTCGCCGACACAGACCGCCAGCCCCGACCGCTCCAAGTCCGCAGCCCGTTCGACCGAACGGGTCAATGCGGCCACATCCCATCCACAGCCCTGCCACGACCGGGCCACACGGTGACCCAGGTATCCGCAGCCAATCACCAGTCCACGACACCGCCCCTGACTCACCTCGCCGGCCGCCGCCAACTCGCCCTCATATCTCTTCCTCTTCTTCCTCGATCAGTTCGTCGACCGACATGCCCCCCTGTATGTCACCCATGCCACGAACGTCGGTGCTCTCGAACCGGCTCTTGAGTCGCTCCGACACCCCCTTGGCCCAGAACACTCCTTCGATCCGTTCAATTGCAGTCTGACCTCGGGAATCCCGAACTTCGATCTCACCGAAACCGAAAAGCAGGAACCGTCGCAGCAGGCAGGGCCAACTGTGAATGAACGTCTTGGCCCCCTTCTGAATGGTCCGGTCCTTTTGCTGGAAGTTTTCGTGTTCCAGGAAGTTCCCTTGCTGGGCGACGGTCCAGCGATCGTCGAGTTGCTGCCAGATGCTGGAGAGGAGCATCGTGACGCCAAGCACCAGGGAAACAATGATCGGGACCCCCCAACCGAGTTCAACATCCACCTTCTCCAGGACCCCCTGGGCTTGATTGAGAATCTCGACTTCTCCCATCTGCTCGTACAACAACACGCTGAGAATGAGAATAACGATACTGGTCAGCAGGAATCCTGCGGCCACTCGGCCAAACTGGATCCCCATCACCAGGATCGTCAGGCACAGAACCACGATCCAGGCCCACTCGAGACCGTGGATGACCGACTGAGTCAACTGGTAGTTTTCGTTTGTCTGTAGGTGGTTGTACAACGCGCAGGCACCAACCAGCCAACCAACCCAGATCACGTGGATCGCGGTCACAAGGTTCGGCTGAGAGAAGAACTCGAGCCGGTTGCTGTCGGTCTTGTCAACGACAAAGGCAAGTTGTTTGCGAGCGAGAAATTTGACGGGGATCGGCAAGAAAACAACGATGAGGTAACGATAGAAGTTCTTGACGACAGTCGAGAACATCTTCTTCATCTTGCCACCGGTGTAGGTGGCCGCCTTGCCGGCACCGTCGGTGATGCCGTCCCACAACCCCTCATCCTCGGACCCCACGTCCGTCGGCTGCAGGGATCCCTGCCCATCGGAATCTCCAGCCAGGGGAATTTGGCCGTCACTCATGACTTTCGTCTCCAGTTGACTGTCATCGAACCCAAAATCTACCGTCTGGCCGAAAGGCAATCCAGCAGGTCACGTCAAATTGGCCTCCGCCCGGATTTCAGCGGCTCGCCTGCCGTATTTCCTCTCGATCGCTGCGTGCTTTGATTTTCTGTCGCTTGTCGTACAGTCGCCGGCCCCGTGCCATCGCCAGGCCGATCTTCACCCGTCCACGAACAAAGTGAACAGTCAACGGCACCAGGGTCAGTCCCTGCTGGGTGGCGGTTTCGGCGAATTTCTTCAGTTGTTTCTTGTGGACCAGTAACTTGCGACGGCGGTCCGGCTCGTGATTCATCACGTTGGCCTGGGGATATTCGGCGATCCGTGCACCTATCAACCAGAGCTCTCCGTCTGTCACCCTCGCATAGGCCTCGTCGATCGAGACCTTCCCGTCCCGAATACTCTTCACCTCGCTCCCGGTCAGCACCACCCCGCACTCGAGTTCTTCGAGTACTTCGTAGGTATGTCGTGCCTTGCGGTTGCGGGTGACGATCTTCCGGCCGGAGTCCGGACCGTCCGTCGCCTTCCGTGTTTTCTTTTTCTTCGCCATAAGCGAAAGGATCTTACACCGCATTGCCATCAAGGGAAGGAATCGTGAAATCCGGAGTCGACGCCGGACGTGAGCTGGTCCGCACCGCGCCCTGGCTAGGCAGCTCCGGCCAGCTGGACCAACAACCTCTCGACCAGCAGGTGATCCGGCAGCCGCCCGGCATCATCGGCCCCCTTCAGCCCCTTGTCGACAGCCAGCAACCGTCCCAGAATCTGCTCGGCTTCGTCCCGCCCAATCCGCCGCATGTACCGGTTCGACTCGTCGATTTCCTTGTAGAACACACCGGCATCCTTGAGAGCCTGATTGAGCCCCTTGCCCTGCCGAGCCATCTCGGTGGCACGAGCCAGACGTCGGTAGACATAGGCCACCCCGCCCATCAGCTTCGGCAACGCTTCGCCCGATTCGTACAGACGTCCGAATTCCACCAGCGCCTGTCCGGTGTGACCGCGACGCAGCGCCGACAGCATGTCGAACGTCGACTGCACCTGCCATCCGCCGACCAGCGATCGAACAACCTCGACATCGATCCTGTCCGCTGACGAGCAGGACGCCAGTTTGGCCAGTTCCGATTCGAGCTGCGACAGCCGTGATCCGACCAGTTCGATCAGCAGAGCCGCCGCATCGCGTGTCAGTTCGATGCCGTGCTGCTCCTTGGCCGTCGCCCCCAGCCACCTGGCCAGCGCCGCACCTTCCAGTTCGGTGCACTCGACCACCGCACCCGATTTGGCGACCGCCTTGGCCAGCCGCGTGTTCCCGGGAAACGACTTCGGCTGCAGAACCAGCACGCTGTTTCGGACCGGACCGGCGACGTAGTTCTCCAGCACGGGCCGGTTCTTCTTGATGAACTCGTCGGCGCGTTCCACGAACACCACCCGTTGCGAGGCGAACATCGAGACCGTCGCCAGTTCGTCGTGGACGTCCCGCCACTGGACCTCGTCGCCATTGCGGCGCGACAGCCCCTCGTCGGCATCATCTCCGAAGATGGCCCCGGCGATCGCCGCCGCACTCTGACGGACCAGAAACTCCTCGCCACCGACGAGCACCACGACCGGAGGCACCCCCTGGGCGTCGATCACTCCCGCGAACTCGGTGGCGTGCTTTCGCATTGACCCGTCTTCCTGACAGCCACTACAGTGCCCGGCCGCGCCGGGGCGGACACATTACATCAGACGTTCGGCTCTCATGACAACCGAATCCCCTGTCATCGTCGAACCTGCCGAGTACACCTGCCCCGGGCACGCGCACCCGATCTCGCGATCGATCCACCTGTCACGGCTGGCCGCCTTCTATCCAGCCTGCCGCGAGTGCCCCCATCGTGACGACACCGGCGGCCTGGCCGGGAAAACCATCGACCGGCTGGTCCGGACGCGCCACAGGGTCGCCCGGGCGACCCTGTTCACGTCGGAGGGTGTGAGAGGAATCCACCGCAACGAGTTAACTCGAACAGATGCTGATCGCCTGGTGGCGGCCCTGGCCTGGCTGTGCTGGCGCGACCGCCCGCGGGCACTCCTTCGCAATCCGCAGAACACGTCCGGACCTGTTGTCGTCGTCGGTCACGACACCCGGCCGGCCGCCCGCGACCTGCTCGCCGGAGTGCTATCGGCGCTGGTGCGTTCGGGATGTCGGGCCGTGGAAATCGGAACGGTCTCCGACGACTGCTTCCGCTTCGCCGTCCACCACCTGGAAGCCGACGCGGGCATCCGTGTCACCGGTGACGGACATCCCTCGTGGTGGATCGGGCTCGATGCCGTCACGGCCGGTGGCCGGCCGTTGTCTCGAGGAGCCGGGCTGGACACATGGGAATCGGCCGCCGGAAGCCAACTTCCCCGGCCGACTCGGCACGCCGGCAGCCGGCGGTCGTTCCAGGCCACCGAAGTCTACCAGGCCACCTTGAAGCGACACCTGTTGGCGTCGAGACCCCTGGAAATCGGTCTGACCGCACCCGAGGGGCCGGAACGAAACTCGCTGAGCCAACTGCTCGAACCACTTCCCTGGACACTCCATCATGTCGATGCTGGTACGAACGACGACTCGGGACAGGCCGGGTCCGTTGCTTACGACGTGAAGCTGTCCTGGAGCAACGACCGGGACGGCACCCTGTTTTTTGACGAGATGGGACGCCCGATCGACCTGACCGCATTGTTCCTGCTGTTGGCCCGCGGAATCCTGTTCGACCACCCGGGGCAACCTGTCGTCCTGGCACAACGTCACGCCGACCGACTCACCTCGGCCATCCGTCAACTCGGAGGACGCCCGCGGACGTTCCCGGGCACATCCCGCGCCGATACTTGGCAGGCCCTAAAAGACCACAACGCCGTGATGGGGATCGACGACAATGGCAATACCTGGTGCGGCGAATCCGCACCCACCCAGGATCGCCTTCTGATCGTGGCCCACGTGCTGCGGATGCTGGAT
>PBOJ01000016.1 GCA_002724315.1 Planctomycetaceae bacterium
CAGCTGGTTTGTCAGCTGGTTTGTCAGCTGGTTTGTCAGCTGGTTTGTCAGCTGGTTTGTCAGCTGGTTTGTCAGCTGGTTTGTCAGCCGGTTTGTCGTGATCGTGATCGTGATCGTGATGGGCGTGCGAGCGGTCCCCGCCGTGGTACTGGTGGCCGTGTTCGTCGAAGAAGGCCCCGTCGATCGGGATGCTGAGGACGTAGTTGACGATGTCCCATCGTTCTATTTCTTTCAGGTTCGCGAAACTGGACATCTTGCTGGGGGCGATTCCGATGGAGAGCCGGTGGAAGATGTCCAGCGGACGCCGTCCGCCTCGGTAGATGCCGCTGGTCAGATCTCGCGGCCGGACCTCATTGCCCCAGACATCGAAGATGCCGGGACGATCGTTTTTCTTCTTGGTAACCGGGTCTTCCTGGATTGTCGTGACGAAGAAACCGTTGCCACGACCGCCCTCGCCGTGACACTGGGTACACTTGGTAACCGTACCCTGGAACAGGTTGAAGCCACGACGACGAGATTCGGGGCTGTCCTTGACTCGGGCGACAGTTGGGACGACCAGGTTCTGAGGGTCTTCAGCAGCGGTCCAGTTCCCGGCAATGTCTTCGAGAGCCTCGCTGATTCGTGCAGCAAGCTGTTCGGCGAGCAGTTTCTCGGCCCGGGCCAGTTTGTCTTCACCGGTCAGTTCCTTGAGCTCATCAAAGAAGTCCTCGAGCAGGACAAATTGTTGCCGCTGTTGTTCGTCGGGAACCTCGTCCTTGGAGAATGTGGCATCGAGGGCTTTCAGGGTGGTGTCCGACGGAGATTCAACGGCTTTGAAATAGTCCAAGAGTGCCCGTTCAAATTGCCCTCTCATGGCGAGAAACCGGACATATTCGACGATGGCAGACAGGTGTGCGTCTTCGAGCAGCCGGAACGAGGGCATGTATGTGCCCGGAATTCCGTACTTGATGGACTTGGCCAGATCACTGCGGCTCGCGGTGATTGTCCCCTTGGTTGACTTGTACTTGAACTCTCCCCGGCGATAGTCGCGGGGCAGTGGATTGAACCTGTGATTGCGAATGTAGCGGGCCGTGGGTCCGTGGCCGTCACCGGTGACGCCGTGGCAGTGCATGCAGTGTTGCATGTAGAGCTGACGACCGCGTTGCAGCCGGTGGCCAACCAGCTCGATTGGGGAATCGGGCAGAGAGGCTGGGATATTAGCCGCCGGCTGGAGAGTGAGTGTCCTGGAAGCCGCGTTGAAGGAGAGGACCGACCGGATGACTTGAACCGGTTTGTCGTTCACGGTGGTTGTGAGCACCGCAGCGCTTGCGGCGAGGTTGCCCGCTGATGGCTGGTCGAGTGCAACTCGCAGGGTGTCGCTGTTTTCGGTGGAAATCACTTTTCCCGTGATGCTGCCGAAATCCAGCGGCAGGCTGCCGAATGCCACCAGGGCGTTGGGTGTTCCGAAATGAGCGGTGAGACTTGTCCGGATGTCTTCTGCGGAGGCCGGACTCTTTTCTTCCAGCCTCGTGACGCCATCGTCATCGACGAATTGCGCATTCTGCTGGCTGCATCCGGCGAGAACTGCCGAAAGCGCCAGAGACAGGATTACGAGGCAATTGTTGTTCAACGTTGTGTCCTTTTTCCGGGTCCACTGCCAAGGGACTCGAAACAGTCGATCCGCTACAGTCCGAATGCAGGCGGCTTGAAGCTCAAGTCGCCAAGGTCAGTGGTCTCACCATCCTTGATAGTGACTTTCAGTGATCTTTGTAGGAAGCCGCCGGTGCCACCGGCCCTCTCGTGCCAGATTCGCAGGGTCAGGTTGGAGGCGGGAAGGTCTTTGATTTCGAAGGTTCCGTCTGGCTTGGTGGCTGTTCCCCAGGGATGCGACAGGACCAGGTGGAAAGCTTTCATCCAGGTGTGGAAATCGCACCGTACGCTGACGGGCTCTCGTTCGGGCTTGGTGTAGATCAGCGGTGTGCCGTTTCGGTCGTTGGCCTGGATCACCTGGTTGAAACCCCCGCTCCGCTTGGGCTTGGCGTTTGTGTTGTGGGCCAGCGCATCAGCACTCTTGATCAACACGGTCTGATTGGTTTGTACAACCAGGGCATGGGGAGTGAAGACGCAGCCTTTCTGGTCGAACACCACAGGTTCTGAAGGGGGATCGGGAATCACGGCACCGGCAGGCGGCTTGTCGATGTAGATGAACACGTTGGCGACTCCGCCATCGTCTCCCACCATCAGGGAGTCGTCGGTGATGGCGGCGGTGGCTGCACAGACATCTCCACCCTTGTCCTTGGTCAGCGATTTCAGTTGGACCAGGATTTTTTCGTTCGGAGCCGTTCCCTCGAATCGGATGCGGCCGGTCAGGGTCCCGCTGCCTTCAATGGCGGGACCGGTGGGCTGCTGCTGGTCGCCGGAAGAATCTGCGTCACTCGGAATGTAAGTGATGGACGGAACGACAGCGGCGCCGCCACCACCACCGTCACACCCGACGGCTGTCACGACGAACAAGACAGGTAGCGAGATTCGAAAGAAGACAGTCATGGCTGTACGGCTCCCTGCTTCTTGGCGGCAGGTGCTCCGGCGGCCGGTTTTGCCGCCACGGGTGGTACGTAAGTTCCGTCGCGTTCCATCAGGCGGTTGTAGTTCATCAACGCGTCCCGGACGGCGGTGGTCTGTTTCAGGCCGTTTCCGCCGAATTGTGGCTGGGCAGTTTGTGGATTCTGGTTCCGGGCGAACGGCTGGGGCATCGACGTGTACGGAGTGAACCACTTGGGGTTGGAGAGCCACACCTGAACCCAGTCGGGCTGCAGGCGGTCTCGAACCATGTCGAGGTTGGGGCCTCGGATGTCCTTCTTGGGATCGACGGCCTTGAAGGGGCGTCCACCCAGCGAGTGGCATTTGATGCACAGGGGGGCGTTGAACAGTCGCCACGACTCGGTCAGGTAGTCGTGATCGGCCGAGTTGAACTCGGCGTTGCGTTGGGCCAGGTAGTCGGGTTGTCTTTGCGGCACCGGCTGGTACGGGTACTCGGCCTTGTCGGCTGCGGCGAAATAGTTGGCCAGGGCCTGGGCCTCGTCGTCGTCGAGATTGAAGCGGGGCATGCGGAGCACGGTGGTGTGCCGCAGGCGGTTGGGGTTCTTCAGGAACCGGTACAGCCACGGGGTCTGCACCTTGATGCCCTCGGCAATCAACGGCGGCGGTGACTGTTGCCAAGCCAGGTCGCGGTTGGGTTCGGTGGCTCGCGAGAGGATGTCGGTGACCAGCCACTCGGCAAACCGTCCGCCGCGGGCGGGGGTCTCGGAAACCAGGTTCGGTTCGGGCACCAGCATCCGTGCCGAGGGGAGCACGGTGCGGGTCTGTGGGGCCGGCCGGCCCTTTTCGTCCTTGCCCATCCATTTGAACGTGAGCGGTTCCCAGAGGTTGTAAGAGTATTCGCGTTCCTCGGGGTCGAGATCGGCATCATCCGGGCCGGGTCGAGCGACCGAGAGACCGTGGAAGGAGTAGGAGACGTTCCCGTTGGCGTCGGGAGTCAACTGGATGGTCCGGGCCGGCCGGATCTTCAACAGCAAGTCTCGGGCCTCGGGGTATTCGGCCGCGGTGAGCGAGCCGTCGGGAAGACTATCCAGGGTGGTGGTGACCCGGATCTCGGGTGCGTTGACCATGTGGCAACCGGTGCAGTTGAACTTCTGCAGCAACCGTTCGCCCTCGATCCGGTCGGCGACCTGGGTGTCAGGCGTGTAGACGTATTTCACCGGCGGCGGTTCGGCGACGAGTCCGAGAATGAAGGTCGCGATGGCCTCGATCGCCTCCTCGTTCTCGGCGGGCGTTGGGGCGAAGGTGAACTTCGGCATCCTCAACCGCTCGTCGTACCCCTTGGTCTGGGTCTTCTCGTAGTCGTAACTGCGGGGCGCTCGGAGTTTCTGCCAGAGGAACCCTTCACGGCCGTGGTGCAGCAGGCTGGCGTAGAAGAATGATCCGCGGGTCGCCGCTTCCTCTTCATCCCGGCTGCCGAATTTCTTTGTTCCCAGCGTGTGGGCCCGAGCCTGTTGCATCTCGGCATCGACCCGTTCACGGGTACTGGTCCCGTCGGCCTCGCCGTGGTGGTGCAGGAATTCCTCGATGTGTTCGAGGGCCAGCTTGGTCCGATCCTTGCGACCCCAGTCCTCGAGCTTGGTGCCGATGGGACGGGCGGTCTCGAAGCCCGGAATGTCGTGACAGCCGTAGCAGCCGTAGCGGCTGACGGTCCGGCGACCGACGTAGGCGAGTTTCATCTCGCGAGTCAGTTTCTCGCCGACCAGCTCGACCTCGTCACCGGCGGGGTCGGCCACGGGGGACTTGCCACCTTCGGCCAGCAGGTCCTCGGCCTTCGCGGCACCAATCACCTTGCCGGCGTAGAGCTTGACCAGTTCGTCCAGCACGGTGTCGTCGGCGTCGGGCACGGCGTCACCGGCCAGGCTTCCCGCAGGCTGAGACAACAGGAAGGCCGCGATGTCGGCGGCCGGATCAGTGCGCTTTGCTCCCTCGCCCTCGACTTCGAGGAACAGGTTGGGCATGCGGGTTCGCGGGAAGTGTTTCTGCGGATCCTTCAGCCACGTGTAGAGCCAGCGGAAACCGTCGGAGGCCGCGGCGGTGGGATTCTTTGGGTCGTGCGGGATCTTGTCCTGGATCCGCGAGAGATCGGGGCCGAAGGCGGCCGAGAGTTTCTTGTCGGGATCGGGGATGGCCTTGTGACTGTGGCAGGCCAGGCAACCGCGTTGTCGGAAAGCGAGCTCTCCCCGCTTGGCGTCGGGAGTGATTCCCTTGGGGACGGTGTCCAGGGGGAAGTCCTTGCTGGCCGACTTGCTGTTTTCGACCAGGAAGTGCGTCACCGCGGCGATTTCGACCGGGCCGAAGCTCTTGCCGTGTGCGTCGCCCTGGTTGCTGAGATCGAAGAACTGGGGCATCCGGGTGGTCGGCCGGAAGTCGGAGGGCTTGCGGATCCACCGGGCGAGCCAGTCGGTGCTGGTCTTGAGCGAGACGTGGGCCAGGCTGGGGCCGACTTTTCTCATCCGGCCGGCGACCTGGTTGGGATCGGCATCGATGGCGGCCTTCTGCTGGGCGGTGGCCGGTTCAAGCCTGAGGTCGGGTCCGATGGGATTGGTGCCGTCGAAGCCGGTGATCTCGTGGCAACCGAAGCAGCCAAACTTCCGGACCAGCTGCCAGCCGCGGTAGAGTTTCGGGGCCGTGGCACCGTGGTCGGGATTGACTCCCAGTTCGACGACCTGGTGGTGGCACTTCAGGCAGGTGGATTCCCGCAGCCGCCGTGGCTGCATCGGGTATTCCCAGTAGTGGTTGGGGAAGTACCCGTACTGGCCGTTCCACTTCTTGTACTCGGCCGGATGATTGGCTCCGTGCTGGGCGTTGTGGAAACTGGTGGCCGATCCCTGTCCGTCATGGCAGACGGTGCAGCCGAACTCGGTCAGGGGGTGCGGGCTGGAGGCGGTCAGGTAGACATCCGGACGCGGGTGCGTGGCGAACGGGTGCGGAAAACCGCCGTCCTGGACCCAACTGGCCGGGTTGGCATCACTCTTGGCCTCCGCGGCGAACGGGAACTCGGGCACGTTGCCGGCGAGCACGCGGTCGATGCCCAGGTGGCACGTGCGGCAGCGGTCGAAGCGGGCCGTCTGGGTCATGCCCAGGGTGATTCTCTGGTCGGGCAGCCAGTCCTGCCGGACCTTGTGATGCGAATTGAATCCGTCGATGACCGGTTGTTCCATCAGCCACCGCTTGACGGCCTGGAACGTGTTTTCGGGCGCGATCCGGTCTCGCGTGTCTCCGGTCAGGGTCACGGCCGCTTCCAGGTCCTTGATCGTCTTCTGGGCAGCGATCTCCTGCCCGGTCAGCTTGGCGATCTCCGCCTGGGTTTCCTTCACGTTGTCGTCGGCCGCTCGCAGCTCTCGCTCGGCGGCGTCCACGATCGCCTTCTTTTCGTTGAACGTCGTCAGCTTGTCGCCGGCGTTGGGATCCATGTCACGAACGGCCAGGTCGTAGTTGGCCCGGGCCACGTCGCGAAATGTTCGCAGGGGCTTGGTGGCCCGCAGTCTTGTCGCGGCGACCTCTTTCCGGGCGGCCAACTCGGTCTCGAGTTCTGCGAGCTGAGTCTCGATGCCTTCCAGGAAAGCGTTTCGCTCGGCGATCTTGGTGTCCAGCCGCTTGGCTTCGGAGTCCAGGGTGTCCTGCTGGTCGAGACCGATTCCGGCCAGCCGCACGTCTTCGATCCGGTCCCATTTCTGTTGCCAGGCTCGCCACTCGTCGTTGTGGTCGTCGTGGAGCATCCACAACGTGGCCAGCAGCAGCAGGATGCTGTTGAGGGCAAAGACCGCATGGGTCTTTGGCAGGTTGCGGAAGAAACTGTCGGTGGCGGGCATGGGACGTCGGAGCTAGATGTTGAAGAAGTACTCGGGAATGTTGACCAGGTATTTCAGGTTCAGTGCCCAGCGAAGAACCATCTTCAGCGGCAGGGCGGCCATCCACAGCAACAGCTGCGTGAAGACCATGAATCGCAGGTAGCCCATCCGCTGGTAGAAGGTCCGCAGGCAGGTCATCGCGAGCAACGGTGGTAGCGCGACGAAATAGATCCCGATCACGGCGAACCCCGGCAGTTCACGGAGCAGGATCATCGAAACCTGCTTGCCCAGCGGGTCGTCGTTCCCGTAGGAGGGCATGTCCAGGAACTGGCCGAACCAGTCGAGGTAGAACAGTTCGGAGAGCATGACGTTGTTGAGGGCTTCGAGCTTGTGGACATCCCAGTACTCGTAGATCCCGAAGATGTTCCAGTTGGGACCACGCAGGAATGTCCCCAGGATGATCATGGCCACCCACAGGGTGATGAACCCGACCAGGAAGGTGATGATCGAAAAGGCCCGCTGGCGGAACACGTAGTAGCCGTTGCCGATGCGGTTGAAGTCGATGTAGGGGATGGCCATCAGCCCGCCGAGGATCATGGTGGGAAAGACGACCCCGGCCAGCCACGGGTCGTAGTAGACCAGCATTTCCTGCAGGCCCAGGAAGTACCAGGGGGCCTTGGACGGGTTGGGAGTCTTGGCACTGGAGGCGGGTTCTTCCAGGGGCGCTTCGAGCACGATGCCCCAGACGATCAGCAGCGTGGTGATCGCGATCATGCAGATCAGTTCGCTGTAGACCAGGTCGGGCCAGACCAGCACCTTCTCGTTCTCGTCGTTCTCGAGCACGGGCACCGGGCCCTCACCGTCCCACTCGGCCAGCCGCCGATCGTTCTCGACGGCCTTGTAGAAGTAGAGCCAGGTGAAGCCTCCGACCAGGTACAGCAGGGCCACGATCGGCACGTTGTCGGGCTTGCCGACGATCTGCCGAAAGTCGTAGTCGGTCATCGACAGGGCCTGGAACAGCACGGCAGCGTTGAGCAATATCCAGCCGACGGTCGGTTTGACCAGGAACTTGCGGAACAGCAGCACCGCGATGGTGCCGGTGATCGAGATCACGAAGTAGGTGACCGGGTTGGCCACCACGAAGTCGATGGTCGTCTGGAACGGGCCACCGGGCTCGAGCACCAGCGGGAACCTGTCGATGTAGTCCTCGTTGGTCCAGCTGACGTGCATGAAACCCACGATCATCAGCGCCGAGGTGTAGAGTGCCCAGAAGGTGGCCCGCGGCAGTTCGATGTTCAGCACCGGCACCATCACGTGCTTGTCTTCTCGGTAGACGCGGATTGTCCACCAGAGGTTCATCGCGCACAGCACCAGGTACAGCCAGCCCAGTCCCTGCAGGACTGCAGGGGTCAGGTTGGGGTGCGGATCGATAAACGGGTCGACGTTCATGAAAGCGGTTACGGGTATGGGGACATCACAACGGCTGGCTGATGCCGCCGTCTTTACGGATTCGCCAGAAGTGGATGGCGATCAGGCCGGCCGCGGCCAGCGGGATCGCCACGCAGTGCAATATGTAGAAGCGGTTGAGCGTTTCTTCGCCGACGAAACGGCTACCCAGAAGCAGAAAGCGCGCATCGCTCCCACTGGTGATCAGGTCGTAGCCGCCGAGGTTCAACAACTGGAATCCGGGACCCTCGTGACCGAGCACCGGTGTGGCCCGGGCCATGTTGGAACCCACGGTGATTGCCCAGATGGCCAACTGGTCCCAGGGCAACAGGTATCCCGTGAAACTCAGCAGCAGCGTCAACACCAGTAACAACACCCCGACCACCCAGTTGAACTCGCGGGGGGGCTTGTAGCTGCCGGTCAAGAAGACCCGGTACATGTGTAGCCAGACGGTGATGACCATCGCGTGGGCCCCCCAGCGATGGATCTCGCGCATGATTCCCAGCGTCGTCACATCGCGGAGAGCGAGGATGTCCTGGTAGGCCCATTCGAGCGTGGGCCGGTAATAGAACATCAGCAACACACCGGTGATCGCTTCGACCAGGAACAGGAAGAACGTGATGCCGCCCATGCACCAGGTGTAGGAGAGCGCGATGCCCTGCTGTTTGACCGAGACCGGGTGCAGGTGCAGGAAGAAGTTGGTCAGCATCACCACCACGCGGTTGCGCCGATCGTAAGGCGCCGGGTGACGGAAGATGCTCTTCCAGATCTGCGATCCGCGAATGTAGTCGCCGACAGACATCGAGTTGGTGGGCTCCGGGTGTCCGGTCCATCGACCGGTTCAGGTTGCTGTGTTTTGCCTGTTGATGTGCGGGTCAGGAATTGACGAAGGAGGTGCCATCTTCCCACTGACCGAGTTCTTCCTGGAACTTCTTGCTCTTGTCGACCTCGAGCATTCCGTCAGGTGCGAGCCGCAGCCCGTGCCGTTCCAGAGGTCTCGGGGCCGGTCCCTCGAAATTGACTCCTGACTTGTAGAACCCCGAGCCGTGGCAGGGGCACTTGAATTTCTGTTCGCCTTCGAGCCAGTTGGGGGTGCAGCCGAGGTGCGTGCAGACCGTCGAGATGGCGACGATCTGATCCTGGCCGTTGTACATGGTCGACCGGACGATCCAGATTCCGCGCTCGGCCTTGAACTTGGTCGAGACCGACTCGGGCGGGTAATCGCTGGGCGGCCCGATCTTGAAGGTCATCGGCGGTTCGACCAGCGTGTTGGGGAACATGAACCGGGCCAGGCCCAGGACCATGGCACCGCAGGCGGCTGTCAGCGTGGTCCAGGCAATGGCGAACGGTGTGGCGATCAGTTGTGTCGGAGCCAGCATCAGGGCGACCAGCACGCTTCGGCGTCCGGGTGTCGGCGGAGCCACCGGCGCCTCGGGGGCCGCCGGCCTGACCGGCATCGGTCTTTCCGAGGAGGTTTCGGAGACCGCTTCGGTTGCCTGGCCGGCCCCGTCGGTTTGTCTCAGTTGCTGGAGCATCTCCTGGACACTCGGCCGGGACCCGTCGCCCGCACTCGCTGGAGTTTCGCTCGACGGAGCATCGTCCTCGGCAGCAGCCTCTTTGGCTGGAGTGTCGGCCGCCGGAGTTTCTGCTGCTCCACCACTGTCCTGGGCACGGGCCATCGCGAGGATGTCGGAAACTCCGGAGGGTTTGGCAGCGGGAGCCGACGGTTTGGAGGGCTTGGCTTCTGGAGTTTCGTCCGGAGCCTCGGCCTCTTTGGCCTCCTCAGCCGCTGGAGCTTCTGTTCCCCCACCACTGTCTTGGGCACGGGCCATTGCGAGGATGTCGGAAACTCCGGAGGGTTTGGCAGCAGGAGCTGCCGGCTTGGAGGGCTTGGCTTCCGGTGTCTCCTCTGAAGTCTCGGCCGCAGGTGCGGTTTCTTCAGCAGGAGGCGCAGCCTCAGGCTCGGCCGGAGCGGGTGTGTCCGCCGACCCACCGTCCTGTGACCGGGCCATCGCCAGGATTTCTTCGATCGAAGGTCTGTCGTCCGCCATCTTCAGCTTTCAATAGCAGTGGTTCGTGGGGCGAACCACCCGCTGCGAAAAAAACTCGACAATCGACCGCTCCAAGTGGCGATTGTCGGGCATTCCACAGCAATTCTGTCACGTCCAGCAGATCCCGACAACCTCCCCTGACCAACCTGTCTCACGATTCCGGAAGTTGGGAATTGCGATCGGAGGTCTTACGAGAGGAGAGGCCAATAGGGAATTCCGCGACGAGTGAGTATTCTTGAGTTTTGGCGTTTGAATCGCAACCAAGCAAGACCGGGAAACAGGGGCGATTGGGTTGATGGCGAATGAGTCGGGTGAGTGGGAGGAACGGGTCGGGAGGCTCGAGTCGCTGGTCCGCCGTGATCCGGCCGCACGCGGTTTGATCTCTTCGGAAGCCGAACGTGGCGTTTTGTGTGAGGGCCATCTGTCGGGTGCGGCATTGAGCCTGTCGGCCAGTCGCGGCCCGGTGGCGATCCTGACCGGATTTTTTATTCCTCACGGAGAGCCTCCTGCGGCCGAGACGGATGGTCCTCCCGGGGCTGTCACCCTGGCCCGTGTCCTGCGGGGACTTGGTCGCGAGGTGGTGCTGGTGACCGACGAACCGTGTGCGGGGGGACTGCGGGCCACCGCCGAGGCGGGTGGACTGGGAGACCTGCAACTGGCGGTGGTTCCCCTGGTCGGTGCCGAATCCTGGTGCCTGGATTTCCTGTCCCGGCGACGCGATGCGGGCGGGCTGGATCACCTGGTTGCCATTGAGCGGGTCGGACC
This sequence comes from Planctomycetaceae bacterium, assembly GCA_002724315.1. Lineage (GTDB taxonomy): Bacteria > Planctomycetota > Planctomycetia > Planctomycetales > Planctomycetaceae > UBA8437. Next base: position 10,634 of record PBOJ01000016.1, read on the forward strand.
CAGCCATGGTCTCGATTCGATGGCGGCGCAGTCTCGTGAGGGTGAACCACCGGCGGCGGACTTTGGTCAACGCGTGCCGGAACCGTCGTGGGGATGTTGCCACAACATGCGGGCCCGGGTGATCGACGAATGGACCGCCGATGTGTCGTCGCTGTTTGACCGGTTGCACGAGTTCTGTGGCGAGGCCGTGACGGTGGGGATCGGCGACGGGGGGAACGAGATCGGAATGGGGGCGGTGCCGTGGGAGGAACTGGTTGCGCGATTGCCCGGTGAGCACTCGGTGCAGATCCCCTGCCGGATCGCCACCGACTGGAACCTGCTGGCTGGCATCAGCAACTGGGGCGGGTGGGCGTTGGCGGCCGCGGTGGCCCTGGCGGCCGGGAGGATCGAATTGATCGATCCGTTGACCATCGAGTGGCAGCACGAACTGGTCTCCCGGATGGTGGCCGACGGTCCCGGGGTCGATGGTCCCTCGGGGCGTGCGGTTGTCGGGGTTGATGGCCTGTCGATCGACGATTACCTGGTGCCGTGGCAGGCAATTCGTCGTGAACTGGGACTGGAGTGACTCTTCGGGAGGTGTGGTTGCTAGAATCCCGGCAGGTCACACAGGAGTTGCAGATGATGCGTTGTCCACCACCATGGCCGTTGCTGAAGCTGATGTTCCTTTCGGCGGTATTCCCGGCCGTACTGGTTGCCGGTGAACCCGAAAAGGCACCCGAGAAGAAACCTGCCTCCAGGCCGGTATCACCCACCCGCCGGATCCAGAAGTTGAGCTACGACTTCAAGGCGGCAGGCAAGAAGATGGAATACGGCCTGTTTGTCCCGTCGACGTACCAGGACGAGGCGAACAAGGAGAAGACGTATCCGCTGGTCGTCGCGTTGCACGGGCTGGGCAGCAATCCGCAACAGATTCTCCGCTACCGTGGCCTGGTGCAGCTGGCCGAGAAGTACGGTTACATCGTTGTTGCCCCCATGGGATACAACTCCAAGGGCTGGTATGGCGTTTTTGGCCAGCGGTCACGGTTCTCGCGACCGTCGAACCTGGGCGAGTTGAGCGAGAAGGATGTGATGAACGTCCTGAAGCTGACCACAAAGGCTTACCGGGTGAATCCGAAACGGATTTACCTGATGGGTCATTCAATGGGCGGTGGCGGAACGTTGTACCTGGGAATGAAGTACCCGAAGCAATGGGCCGGGCTGGCTCCGATCGCTCCGGCCATCTTCAGTTCGACTCGCGGGCTGGAGAAGATCCGTGACATGCCGGTCATCGTCGTGCAGGGAGCCCGGGACAGGCTCGTCCGCGCCTCGCGGACCCGCCGGTGGGTCCGGAAGATGAAGGAACTGGAGATGACGCACAAGTACATCGAGTACAAGAACGGAGGTCACATGTCTCCGGCCTACGACGGCTTGCCGGCGATCTTCGAATTCTTCAACAAGCACACCGAGCGCGGCAAGCCTAAGGTTCCCGCACCGACAGGTGACGGTTGATCTCGACATCGGTCATCTCGGTCACCTTCCCCGACGGCCAGCGAATTGTCAGCCGGTCGATCGTCTTGGCCTGGCCCAGCCCCAGTGTCACTCGTGCAGGAGCCTGCGAGAGGAAGTTGATGACCGGGTAGAGTTCCCGGCGAACGACGCGGTCGCCGAAGTGAGCGGCCACTCGTGCTCCGATTCCTTGTCGGTTGCTTGCGGTGCCCACCAGCGTCACGGTCAGCCAACCGGCGGCCGGGAAGAGATTCCGGTAGATCCTCAGCGGTCCGCCGCCGGCCTGACGGACGAACAACTCGGGCCGTCCGTCACCGGTGACATCGCACCCGACCGCGCTCCGTCCGTCGCCGTCGCTGTCGGCTGCCGAGGCGTGTCCGATGTTGGCGAACCGGTTGTCACCGAGATTCAGGAAGACGCCGTTTCGTTCGTAGGCCGAGAGGTTTTCCCGCCGGGTGGAGAAATCCCAGGGATTGGGCACCCAGAACTCGCCGCTCTTGCGGTCCACTTCCCGCAAAGCCGGCGTCACCGCGTGGCAGTCGAACGGCTGTGACACGACAGCCAGCCAGACACAGCGTCACCCGTCGGGCCGCTTCCTGGTGACGCTCTGGAATCCGCACGGAGCGTAGAGATCGAGCCGGCCGTCGTTGTCGAGATCGACGTAGGCGGGTCCGTAGGCCCATCCCACGTCCGCCACACCCGCGATGCGGCCGATTCGTTGAAACCCTTTGCCGCCGGTGTTCCGATAGAGGTCACTTCCGGCGACGAAGTCGCGTAACTGGGTGTCGACATCGGGAGCGTAGACGTCAGGGGGCAGGTTGGCGACGACCCGTTCCCCGGCCTTCGAGTACATGTTGGCCAGGTAAGGATCCGCGAAACCGTCGTTGTTGATGTCTCCGACGGTCAGGCCCATCGAGAACCCTCCGTAAACCTCCGGCAACGGGGCGGGTTCGAACCTCCCGTCACCCTGGCCCAGCCAGAAGTCGTTCTTGCCGAATTCGCAGGCGGTCATCAGGTCGGGATGGCCGTCGTTGTTGGCATCGAAGAAAACCGCGGCAAAGGTGCTGGTTCCGCGACCCGCTGTGCCGCTGGACGCGGTGATGTCGGTGAACCGCAATTTGCCGTCGTTGTGCCACAGCTGGTTGCGGTTGGTGTNGTTCTTGCCGATCCACTTTTGCCCGGCGCTGCGTTCNCCGATGCCGACGACGTAGAGATCGAGCCGTCCGTCCAGGTCGACATCGGCNACGGCGTAACCGACGGCATCTTCGAGCTCGAGGCCGGTGTCGAGGCTGGCCAACTGCTTGAGCAGTCGGCCGGATGTGTCGCCCGCTTCGGCGGGATCATTGCGGTAGAAGCGTCGGCCGAGCACCAGGTCGGGGTCGCCGTCGTTGTCGAAGTCGCCCCAGGCGGCCGGCAACTCGTTGAACGACTTCGGCAATCCCACCAACTCGGTCACGTCCTGGAAGCGGCCGCCGCCGGTTCCGCGGTAGAGGACCGGTCCCGAGATGTCGGTGACCAGGCAGTCGACGTGCCGGTCGCCGTCGTAATCGGCCAGGTAGATGCCCCCGGTCAGGGCCGGCGTTTGTGGGCCGCTGACGTCCCGCCAGTTGTCGTGCAGTCGTACCACGTCGATGCCGGTCTCTGCAGTCATTTCCTCCATCAACAACCGGGAGCTCTCGGTGATGTCAGCCCGGTCGACCACCAGCTCGAGAAACCAGTTGTCGCGTTCGGGCAATTGATCGTCGATTGAGCCGAGTCGGCAGGACAGTTCGAAGGTGGCCGACCGGGGCCGCCCCTCGGCCGCTTGACCGGAGATGTTCAACTGCAGGGTGCCGTTCCAGGGACCGTCCAGTCGTCCGGCGGTTTCCGGCTGCATCCGCTTGACCTTCAGCCTCACCGCATCGATCGAGGCAAACCGGCACCGCTGGTCTTGCAACCATGTCACCAGTTCTTCTCCGTCCACGACCTCCTCGCGTTTCTGCTCGATCCGTTGCCAGGAAGTCACCGTCACCGCGCCGTGCTGTCGTGAGACCATCCGGTCAATTCGGGGCGGGATCCAGGCGCCTGCGATTTCTGTGAAAGCGGCGGAAAGTCCGTCAGCGTCATCCTCGGCGATCGCCTTGGCCAGCCTTGGCAGGCAAAGGTCTCCCAGGACGAACCCCCCGAGGTGTTCGACGTCCTGCAGGTAACGGGCCTGCTTTTCGGTCAGGCCTGGGTCACGGCGGCTGATGCGGCCGAAGGCGAGGATCAACACCAGCACCCCGATGAGCAAGACGGGGCCCACGACGGGGGCAGCCCGCTGCGACGGGGCGGGTGGAGGTCCGGGTGCGGGGGAAGTCTGTGGGGAACTCATGGGCGTCGGTCCACTGTACCGCGCCGACGAGGAGGGTGGGGAGGCGGCTTAGGCGGCGTCGGTGTCGACGTGGATGCGGGAGTAGTAGGCCTGCCGGTAGATCGGGCACGACTGCAACAGGTCCTCGTGACGACCGGTGGCGATGATGCGGCCGTTGTCCATCACCACCACGCGAGTGACCAGTTCGAGTACTCCGGGCGCCATCGAGTGGGTGATCATCAGCACCGTGCGGTCGCGGACAAAGTCCCGGAGTACCTCGTGGATCTTGTCCTCGCTGTTGGCATCGATTGCCGAGGTGGCCTCGTCGAGAATCAGGATGGCCGGGTTCCGGAGGATCGCCCGGGCCAGGGTGACCCTCTGTCGCTGACCACCGGAGAGTCGTCCGCCTCGTTCTCCGACGATGGTCTCGAACCCGTCGGGGAACTGTTCCACGAATTCGGTCACCAGTGCCTGGCGCGCCGCCGCGTGAACCTCGTCGGGAGTCGCGTCGAGTCGTCCGAACTGGATGTTCTCGAAGATGGTGTCGTTGAACAGCAGCGGTTCCTGGGTGACGATTCCGATCTGCTGGCGCAAATCGAACGGGTTGACCTCACGGACGTCGATCCCGTCGATTCTCACGACCCCCTCGGTGGGATCAAACAGCCGAGGCAGCATGTGGACGAGCGTCGATTTGCCCGAACCGTTCCCCCCCACCAGCGCCAGGACCTCGCCCGCTTCGACCAGCAGGTTGACTTTCGAGAGGGCCTCGGGGGCCTCGAGGACCTGGCCGTCGTAACGGAACGAGACGTTGTGGAACTCGATCGAGCGGTGATGTCGTTCGATCTGTTGCGGCAACTCGGGGGCGGTGACCTGTGGGACACGATCGATAAGCTCGAAGATGCGATCGGTGGCGGCGGAGGCCCGTTTCAGCCGGGAGTAGACGCTGGAGAGTTTCCGGATAGGGTCGATGGTGCCGGCCAGGAACGCGTACAGCAGCGACAGTCTCGCCACGTCCATCACCTCGGTCGTCAACCGGATGTCCCAGATTTCGCGGGTGCCCCGCAGCACTAGGTATGCGCCGGGCAACAACGCCATGCAGACGGCCACCAGTCCCAGCAACTCGGTGGTTGGATTGGTCAGCGAGTCGACCCGCACCACCTGCATCGCCTTGTGGTAGTACTCGCGGTTCTCGCTGCGGAACTTCTTCTTCTGACGGGTGGTGCCGTTGAAGGCGATGATCACCTTCACGGCATGAAAGGATTCCTCGAGTGTCTCGTAGATCCTCGACATGCTCTCCATCATCCGGTGGCTGGCCGCCTTGAGCGCCTTGCCGTAACGGTAGAAGACCACCGCGAAGATCGGGACGAACAGAAGAGACAACAGGGTCAACTGCCAGTTGACCCAGAAGGCCATCACGATGCAGGTGATGGCCTTGAGCGGTTCGCGGACCACCTTGCCGCCCATCAGTTTCAGCCCACTGGACATCACGTTGATGTCATTGGTGAAGCGGGCCATCAACGGCGCGGTGCCGTCCTGGGAGAGCGTCTGGTAGTCCAGCGACAGGCAGTGTTCAAAACAGGCCTCGCGGACACCTCGTACCGATTTCTCGACCGCGCTGCCGATCAGCACGTCCTGGATGAAGATGCCGATTCCCTTCAGCAGCGTGCCGACCACCAGCAGGCCCAGCACCAGCGCCATGGTGTCGAAGGCATCTCGAGGCAGATGTGGCAGCAGTTGTTTGCGGGCCCAGTTGAGTCGCGTGAGCTTGTTGGTCTTTTCGGCGATCTTTCCCTGCAGGCGTGCTCGCTCCTTGAGCTTTCTGGCCGGCAGGCTGTCCAGTTCACTGGTGGTGGCGGCGATCTCGTCACCGTACCAGTCGGCCTCCTGGTCGGCGTATTCCTGCAGCGACTGGCCCTGTAGCAGAACCTTGACGACGGGGAAGGCGACCGAGAGGTTCGTGCCCCACAGCAGGGCCACGCCCAGGCCGAAGATGGCGCTAACAATGAACAGCCGGCGATGTGGCAGGACGTAGGGCAACAGTCGCACAAAACTGCCCACGCCGTGGTCTCTCCTGAAGTCTCTGCCAGCCGATCTCGGAGTCGCCCCCTGTGGGCGATCCGAGCGGGGGCGGGATCATCGGGAACAGCGGCCGATGGGTCAAGATGTTTGTGCGGCCAATCGGTTGGCTTCGCACCAGGCCGCTGCGCGGAACAATCCTGTTTCGCCGTCCGGCCGACCGATCAGTTGTACCGACAGTGGCAGGCCGTCGTCGGTGTGGCCGATTGGGAACGAGACCGTTGGCAGGCCGGTGTAGCTCCAGGGGGCGTTCATCGACGGGTCACCGGTGGTCGATGTGTCGGGCGCTCCACCGGTCGCCGCCGGACAGACCAGCACGTCGTATCCGTCGAAGCATTGCAGGATGTCGGCCTTCAGCTGCATCTGGTGTCGTCGGGCTTCAATGTAGCGTGTCATCCGAAAATCCAGGCCCTCGGCAATCAGTCCACCCAGCCCCGGGGGGTACCGATCGGCGTTGTCGGGATAGTGGTCCCGGTGGTTGGCGGCCAGGCCAGAGACAAGCACGATCCTGTGATGGTCCAGCACCTCCTCGAAGCTCGCAGGCAGTTCGGAGTTTCCGGTTTCGGCACCGGCTGATGCCCAGGCCGACATCGCGGTATCGACGGCCGAGATCGCTTCGGAACCGGCGCGGTCCGAGAAAATTCCTCCCAGTCGCCCCAGTTGCGGGGGGCGGCCGGGACCGGTCAGCGAGGCGGTCAGTCCCGGTGCCGGGGTGTTCCGGGAGGTGGGATCGGCGGGGTGGTAGGAGATGAGCACGTCGAGCATCACGGCCAGGTCGGCGACGCAGCGGGCAATCGGACCGGGATGATCCAGGTGCTCGCTGATCGGCACCACACCCGCACACGGCACCCGGCCCAGGGACGGCTTGGCACCGGCCACTCCGCAAAACGCGGCCGGCCGGGTGATCGATCCCCCGGTCTGCGAGCCGATAGCCGCCAGGCACATGCCCGCAGCCACCGCCGCGGCAGAACCACTCGACGATCCTCCCGGTGTTCGCTCCAGGTCGTGGGGATTTCTGGTCGGAGGAGGGTCGAAGCAGGCGAATGCCGTTGTGACCGTCTTGCCGATCAGCACCGCGCCGGCTTGTCTGAGTCTTGTGACAAGCGGGGCGTCACACGCCGCCGGTTGAGAACGTCCGGTGGTTGCCTCGACCGCCTCGACCGACATCCCTGCCGCCGTCGGCAGTCCGGCCACATCGATGATGTCCTTGATCGCCACCGGGATTCCGTGCAGTGGCCCCGCGAAGCGTCCCGTTGCGGCCGAGGCGTCCAACTCGGCCGCTCGTGCCAGGGCGTCGGAGGCCTGGACCGAGACGAATGCCTGCAGGTCCCCGTCGGAGGTTTCGATTCGCTCCAGGCACTGCGAAACCAGTTCGGTGGCGGTGGTGTCTCCGGTTCGCACGGCTGCGGCCGCCTCGACCAGGGACGTTGGGTTCTCGGGGACGAGACTCGTCATCACTCGTTCTCGGGTGAAGGGGTCGGGGCATCGGAGGAGGCACCTCGAGTGCACCACCACAGGATCGCGGCCAGCAGTGTCGAGAGACCGACCACGGCGGCCAGGCCACAGTAGATCAACAGGTTGTCGGTCGACTGCCCGACGATCAGCGGACCCAGGCCGCCGATACCGAAGCAGATCATGTTGCTGAATCCGTACCCGGTGCTCCTGTGGCGGGACGGCACCAGTTGGGCGATCAGGCTGTTGTAGACCGGTTGGGTCATGAAGTGGATGAAGGCAAACGAACAGGCGGAGACCAGGCAGAACCAGCCGGTGGCCAGTCCCATCAGGACCAGGCAGGGGGCACTGGCCGCGAGGATGGCCACCTGCAGCCACTCGAGGCGACCTGGTCGAGCCAGGCGTCCGGCCAGCCACTGACCCCCGACGGCAAATGACAGCGTCACCGCCGCCAGCAGGTTGCGGAAACTCTCGGCCGAAACTGACTCGGGGCGAATGCCGGCTCCGTCGAGATACCTTTGCAGGAAGTGCAGGAACGCTCCGTAGACGAATCCCGAGAGCGCTCCCGAGGCGACCAGCAGCATGTAGGGGCCTCGCTGGAACGGCCCGTTCTCCTCGGAGACCGGACCCGCCTGCGAATCCGGCTCGCGGGTCGAACTGACTCGGCGGATCGATACCAGGACCAGCAACGCGATCACCACCGCCGGAACACACAGTGCCATGTAGTAGCCTCGCCAGCCCAGCCACCCGGTTCCGAACAGCATGGCGGCTCCCATCGGTGCCGCGGTGATGCCGATCGAACCGAAGATGCCGTGCCAGCCCAGGGCCCGTCCACGGGTTTCCGGCGTGGTCACGCGAGAGATCAGTGACAGCCCGGCGGGGTGGTAGATGCTGGCAAAACAGCCCATCACAAGCATCGAGATGAACAGCGGCGGCATGCTGTGAGAATTTGCGGCCGCGATCGCCGTGATGATGCAGCCACCCAGGTAGACGATCAGCAGACGCCTGGATCCGTAGCGGTCGGCCATCCAGCCGGCCACCATCGCCAACAATCCGAACGGCAGCCGCCAGGCCATTCCCAGTGTCCCGGTTGCCGCCTTGTTCTCGGCGGCCGTCTTACCCACCAGGTCCTCGCCGATCATCTGCTCGACGCTGGGCAGTGCCAGCTCGAAGACGTGCACCAGCGCGTGGGCACACGAAACGAGCAGGATCAGGCGAAAGGCGGTGCGGGTCATCGGATCGGGAGGGCGGGATCGAGTGGGTGATGAGTCGGTCAGAATAGGGGGCTGGGTACGAGATTCCCAGCGGCGCTGGTAGGCTGCCACCAGCAGCGATCCCCAACCAAGAGTCCCATGTCATGACACCGGCCAGTTGGATCAACCTGGGCATAGTCATTGTCTACCTGGTCGGCATGCTCGGGCTGGGCCTGTGGCTGGCTCGGTTCATCCGGGGCGGGGACGACTATTTCATCGCCGGCCGTTCGTTGAACCGCTGGGTGATCTGCGGCAGCATCATGGCCACCAATGTGGCGGCGCTGTACCTGGTCGGTCCCGCCGGCAACGCGTTTGAAGCGGGGGCCCCGCTGCTGCTGATGGCCTGGAGCGGGAACATGCTGGCGGCGATTGCCGCGGTGACCTTCCTGCCCCGCTTCCGGAGGCTGGGGCTGACGACGATCACCGAGTTGATCCAGCAGCGGTACGGATCGGTCGTTTCGGTCTGCGTCTCGCTGTTGTGGATCATCTTCTACGCCCTGTTCTCGGGCGTGACGATGATGACCTGTGCGACGATCGTCACCGGGGCCTTCAACGTCCCCGACTCGTTTCACCTGCCGGGATTGGACACCTTCGAAACGGTTACCGTGGCGGTGGCCGCGGTGGTCGTCCTGTACTGCCTGGCCAGCGGATTGCTGGCGGTCGTCTACACCGACCTGTTGCAGAGTTTCCTGATCATCGGTGGAGCGGTGATCCTGCTGCCGCTGGGGATCCATGCCGGAGGCGGGCTCGAGGCGTTGTTCGATCCCGAGCGGATGTCGCCCGACAAGTGGGTGATGTGGCGGCCCAGCGGACCCGATGCGGGAACCGACTATCTGACCATCCTGATGCTGTTTGTGCTCGGGCTCCCCTACTGGTTCACCTCACAGTACATGCTGCAGAGGAGTTTTGCCGGGAAGACGGTGCACGAGGCGAGCAAGGGACTGTTGTGGGCGGCGGTGCTGACCGGGCCCCTGACCCTGTGTTACATCGTGCCGGCGATGGCGGCGGGAATGAACCCCGAATTCCAGGATCTCCCCGGCGGTCCCGACTCGATCCTGCCGTACCTGGCCCAGAGGGTGATGCCGGTCGGACTGGGTGGCCTGTTCCTGGCCGCGCTGGTCGCCGCGTCCAACTCGACGGCCAGCAGTTACCTGAACAGCCTCGCCACACTCTTCCGGCAGGACATCCATCGGCCATTGCAGCCCGAGAGTGATGACCGGAGGTCGTTGCAGGTGGGTCGCATGGTGACCGTTGCTGCAGGACTGGTCGGATTGGGGTACGCCGTCTACAGCCATCGGATCGAGTCGACCCTGCTCGATTCGGCGTGGAAGATCGGCAGCATCTTTCAGCCGACGCTGTTCATCGTTGTCGCCGGGGCGTTGTTCTTCCGGCGGGCGACGCCGGCCGGGGGCATCGCCTGTCTGTTGATGGGGATCGGGTACACCTCGCTGGCCGCCAGTGGTGGATTGGCTTATGTCGGCACCGAGACCGGGCTCGAGAACATTCCGCTGCTGTCGGAGTTCTTTGCCTGGGACCACGGGTCGGCCCCGGTGCGTGCGCTGGTCGGCATGCCGCTGTCGGCCGCCGTGCTGATCGCCTTCAGCCTGGTCACCGGACGCGGCGAAACCGGCGAGACCCGGGACCTGTTCGGGAGAATGGCGTACCGTCGTGCCGGTTGGACACCGGCCAGTCGGGCCGGGGCGGTGGTCGCGGCGATCGGGCTGGTGGCGATGATCGGGTTCGGTTTCCTGGATCACCGACTGCCCGATTCGTTTCGGCCCTGGAACGTGGTCGGGTACCTGTCGGTACTGACGCTGTTTGTTGCCGGGATGATCTTCGCCTCCGATGCGTTGCTGCCTGTGCCCGAGGAAGATCTCGGTGAGCAGGCTCCGATCGAACGCAGCTGGCTGGCTCGCTGGCTGGCAACCGGCCGGGCCTGGGCGATCGTGTACGGTCTCGCGGTGGTGCTGGTGGTTGTGATCTACATGTTGGCGTAGAATTGCCGGGGCGGTTGCTCGCCGAATGGCGTGCAGTGTTACCCTTCACCCACAACCCGGAAAGTTCCCCTACGATGCGGCACAACCGACTGCGCGAACTCCTCGATGCCGATCTTCCCAGCCTCGGCACCCACCTTCACTCGTCCTGGCCATCGATCACCGAACTTGTCGGTCACAGTGGGATGTTCGACTACGTCGAATTCGTCGCCGAATACGCCCCCTATGATCTCTACGCCCTGGAGAACATCGGCCGGGCCATTGACCTGTTCCCGCACATGAGCGGGATGATGAAGATCGAGCAGGAGCCGCGGACCTACCTCACCATTCGTGCCATCGGCTCGGGAATCCAGAACGTGCTGTTCGCCGATCCGCGGACGGTCGAGGATGTCCAGGAATGCGTCAAGGCGGTGCGGGCCGAGACCCCCGCCAACGGCGGCATCCACGGCGTGGGGATGCGTCGAGACGTGCGGTTTGTGCTCGAGGGCGGTTCGCCGGAGTTTGCCCAGGCTCTGGACCAGTCGGTGGTGGCACTGATGATCGAAAAGAAATCGGCCGTGGAGGACCTGGAAGCTCTGCTTTCGGTTCCCGGTGTCGACATGACCCAGTTTGGACCGGCCGATTTCTCCAACAGCATCGATCGCCCCGGCGAGTGGCAGCACCCCGAGGTGGTCGAGGCCGAGAAACACGTGATCGAAACCTCGCTGAAGATGGGAGTCGCTCCGCGGGCGGAAATCAACACGCCGGAACAGGCCGAGAAGTATCTTGAGATGGGGGTCAAGCACTTCTGTGTCGGAACCGACGTCAGCATTCTCTTTGACTGGTTCCGCGACACCGGAGGGGCGTTCAACGAATTGCTCGGCCGGGAAGCTCCCGGGGCTGGCGGGCAGCACGGTGGATACGGGGGTGCTGGTGACTGAGCACGAGGGCAATCCGGCCGGCGGAAGCCGACGGCCGCAGGTCGTTCTCGGTGTCATCGCCGTGGCGGTTGTCGTCACCTGGTGGGGCTGGCCACCGTCACTCGTGGAAGTCGGGCCCGTCGCAGGTGTGCCTGCGGACTCGGGAATGGTCGCCGTGCTGGCGGCCCTCAGAGACCGGATGGCCGAGGCCGACCCGTACCTGGGGCGTCGGCCGTTGGAAATGGCCCGACGCGAACTGGAATCGCTGCCACCTGATGCCTCGTCCCGGACCCGCTTCGGCCTGTTGTGGTCGGTGGGACATCACCACCTGAGATTGGGAGAAAACCGGCTGGCGACCGAACGGCTCGGCGAAGCGATCGAGCTGGTGTCCCGTCTCGATCCTCCCTTGTCGAATGCCGAACGGGACGACGTGCTGTTCCAGGTGGCGGTGGCCTGGTTGAGGCGTGGAGAGACAGAGAACTGCATAGAGTGTCACACGGCCGAGAGTTGCCTGTTGCCGATCCAGGGCGATGGCGTGCACCAGCATCCCGAATCCGCCCGCCGCGCGATCGCGGTGCTTGATCGGCTGCTGAAAGCCAGTCCTGATCACGCCGCCGGCCGCTGGCTGCTGAACATCTTGACGATGGCCGTCGGCGAATACCCCGACAAGGTGCCCGAGCGGTTCCGGATTGCTCCGGAAGTGTTCCGGTCGTCGACCAGGTTCCCCCGTTTCACCAACATCGCCGCCCGGCTGGGTCTCAACGAGGTCAATCTCAGTGGCGGCAGCGTTTCCGAGGACTTCGATGGCGATGGGTGGGTCGACATCGCGACCAGCACCTGGGATACGGCCGGTCCGGTCCGCGTCTATCGCAACAACGGCGACGGCACGTTTACCGAACGGACCGAGTCGGCGGGGCTGTCGGGGATCCTGGGCGGACTGAACCTGGTGCCGGCCGATTACGACAGTGACGGTGATGTTGACCTGCTGGTGTTGCGTGGCGGGTGGTTGCAGGCCGACGGTCTCGACCATCCGAATTCGTTGCTGCAGAACGACGGCGAGGGGAATTTCGTCGATGTGACTTTCGAGGTCGGGCTGGCCGGCGACGGCCTGGACTTTCCGACGCAGACGGCCGCCTGGGCCGACTACGACAACGACGGGGATCTGGATCTCTACGTGGGCAACGAGGGCTTCGCGGCCCAGCTGTTCCGGAATGACAACGGCCGGTTCACCGATGTGGCTGCAGATGCCGGTGTCGACGGAGGGGGAGTGGTCAAGGGCACCGCCTGGGGCGACTTCGACAACGATGGCGACGAGGACCTGTACGTGTCGGTTCGCGGGGGAGCCAACCGGTTGTACCGCAACGATGGCCAGGGGCGTTTCGAGGACGTGGCCGAGAAACTGGGTGTTGCGGGACCCCGGCGGAGTTTCCCGGTCTGGTTCTGGGACTGCAACAACGATGGCGCCCTGGACCTGTACGTGGCCAGCTACCGCGAGGGGGTGGAGGAGGTTGCCCGTGACTACCTGGGACAGGCCCACCAGTCCGAATCTGACGCGTTGTATCTGGGTGACGGACGCGGCGGATTCCGCGAGGTTTCGGCCGAATTCGGGCTGGTCCGCGTGACCCAGCCGATGGGGTGCAACTTCGGGGATCTGGACAACGACGGCTGGCCTGACTTCTACCTCGGGACCGGCTATCCGGAGTACGCCGGGATCATGCCCAACCTGTTGTTCCACAACCAGGGCGGGAAGCGGTTTGCCGACGTGACATTCGCGGCCGGTTTCGGCCACCTGCAGAAGGGCCACGGTGTCTCGCTGGCCGATTTCGACCACGACGGTGACCTGGACGTGTTCCAGCAGATCGGCGGGTGGTATCCCGGTGACGCGTTCGGCAACGCGCTTTTCGAGAATCCCGGCTTTGACCGTCACTGGTTGGCGGTGCGGCTTCGCGGTCAAACATCCAATCGGCTGGGTGTCGGCGCCAGGTTGCGGGTGGAGTTTCGCGAGGGAGATCTTCGGCGGGTGGTGCACCAGCGGATCGGCAGTGGCGGCAGCTTTGGCGGCAATCCCTTCACAGCACATATTGGACTGGGGTCGGCCACCCGGGTGGACCGGATCGAGATCCACTGGCCGACATCGGGAACCACGGATCGGTTCACCGGGATTGGTGTTGATCGGATGGTCGAGTGTCGCGAGGGGAACCCCGAGTTGTCCGAGACGCGGTGGCGGTCGGTGAAGATGATCGGCGACGGGGAAACGACCGATCGGGTGGGGCGATAGCATGTCGGTGGAACCGCGAGGATTGCTGTTGTCACGGCTGGCCGTGCCACTGGTCCTGGTGGCCGTGGTGGCGGTCGGCTGGAAGTGGCTGGGGTCCGATGGGGAATCCGATGACGAGCTGGTGAAGCGGGGCCGACGGGACTTCCGATTGCGGCGTCTCGAATCGGCACTTGACCTGGCCGATCGCGTGATCGCCCGGTCGCCCGGCCACCGCGGGGCCCTGCGACTGGCCGGCGAGCTGGCCATCGAACAGGGGGACTACGATCGCAGCGTGGCATACCTGTGCGAATTGCCTGATGCCGAGCAACCCGAACGGCTCACGGGAATGCTGGGACCGGGTGACCGGATGGACAGTCTCAGGTCGTTGTCGAGGCTGGCCGGGCAGCTCGAAAAGCGGATTGGTGCCGAGCCGCGTCACGCGATGGCCAACGATCACCTGGCCTTCATCCTGACCATTTCGGGTCGCCGTTGGGAGGCCCGTCGACCGCTGTTGCGGTTGTTGCGGCGGGGACGCTTCACCAAGCGGCACCTGGTGCTGCTCGGCGAATTCGAAAACGTGCTGGCCGATCCGGTGATGCTGGAGGCGTGCCTGAAGCAGGATCCGAACGAGCACCTGGCCAACCTGGGGATGGGGTTGATCGACGTGGAACGCAGGGATTTTTCCGGAGCCCTGGGAAGGTTTGAATCAGTTGCTGAGGCGAGACGCGACCTGGCCGAGGCCCACGCCCGGGTGCTGGTGACCGTTCTGGAACGTGGAAGTTCCGATGCGGCCGAAGACTACGCCGGTCGACGGAAATTGCTGGTCGACGAGCGGCTGTTGGATCATCCCCGGCTGTGGCTGGCCGACGCGCGGTGGGCTCGGATCAACGGACTGGATCGCCAGGCAGCCCGTTGTCTGTGGGAGGCGATCCGGCGGGAACCCGACCTGCGGGCGGCCAATTACCAGCTGGCCCAGGTCTTGCTGAGACTGGGCCGGCCGAACGACGCCCGGCGATTTCGCGAACGGGCCCGTCAACTCGGAGCATTCGAAAGGACGCTCGGGCTGATCGAGACCCGGCTGAACCTGGAATCGGACTGGAGCGATCTGGGCCTGCTGCGGAAGGCGGCCGAGCAGTGCGAGCGGATGGGGCGGTTGTGGGAGGCCTTCGGCTGGGCCAGCGAGGCCCAGGTGCATGAGCCTCAGGTGGCGTGGGCCCGTGAACTGGTTGGCCGGGTCAAGCAGCAGCTGGCCGCCGACCGGGACGCACCGCAGACGCAGGACGAACACAATCCGGCCCGCTCGATCGATCTCTCGGATTTTCCCCGACTCGATTTTATGGGTCTGAAGTCCAGGGAAGAGGTTGCGGGGCCTGCGGGAACGGAGGCCGGTGAGATCCGGTTTGACGACCGAGCTTCTGCTGCGGGGGTCGACTTCACCTATTTCAACAGTTCCGACTCCTCGACACCGGGTGCCTTGATGTTCGAGTACACCGGGGGAGGGGTCGCGGTACTCGATTACGATCTCGACGGCTGGCCGGACCTGTATTTTCCCCAGGGCTGTCCGTGGCCGGTGATCGAGGGTGGTGACCCGGACTATCACGATCGGCTCTTTCGCAACCAGGGCGACGGCACGTTCGCGGACGTGACCGAGACGACCGGCCTGGGTGATGGCCGGTTCAGCCAGGGGGCCGCGGTGGGTGACTTCGACCAGGATGGCTGGCCCGATCTCTACGTGGCCAACATCGGTCGCAACCGGCTGTACCGGAACAACGGCGACGGGACGTTCCAGGATGTCACACCCGGCCTGGAGATTCCCGAGACGGGATGGACGACCAGTTGCCTGGTGGCCGACATCGACGGAGACGGTCGCGTCGATCTCTATGATGTCAACTATCTCCGCGGGCGACGGTTGTTCTCGACGATCTGTGAGTCGAGCGGAGTGAAGATGGCGTGCCATCCGCACGAGTTCCCCGCTGCTGAGGATCGCTGGTGGAAGGGCGACGGCGAGGGGGGGTTCGTCGATGCGACTCGTGCGGGAGGATTCTCCGCGGAGGATGGCAAGGGGCTGGGGATCGTTGTCGGCGGGTTCTCGCGGCCGGAGCGAGTCGAGGTGTTTGTGGCCAACGATTCGGTGCCCAATTTCCTGTTCGCGCGCTCTGCAGGGAAAGTTTCCGAGGATCGCTCGTTGTTCGAGCAACGGGCGATGGTCGGTGGCCTGGCGGTAGATCGTGAGGGGCGGTCACAGGCCTGCATGGGTGTGGCTGCCGGAGATGCCGACGGTGACGGACGCCTGGACCTGTTCGTGACGAATTACTTCGACGAACCCAATGCGTTTTACCGGCAGGTGGGCGACCTGGTCTTCAGTGATGCGACACGCAAGGCCGGACTGCGGGAACCGGGCTGGAGAATGCTCGGTTTCGGAACCCAGTTCCTCGACGCCGATCTCGACGGAGAGCTCGACCTGGTGGTCGCCAATGGCCATGTCGACGACCTGCAGAAACTGAATCAGCCGTACCGGATGCGGCCACAGTTTTACCGGAATGCGGGAGGCGGCCGGTTTGTCGAATTGCCGGCCAGGGGACTGGGGGATTATTTCGCCAGGGAACTGCTGGGACGGGGCCTGGCCCGTGCGGATCTGGATCGGGATGGCCGCGAGGACTTCATCGTCTCACATCTCGAACAGCCGGCGTCGCTGCTGTACAACCGGACACAAAAACGCGGCGGCTGGTTGGCCGTTCGTCTGGTGGCGACATCGACGGCCAGAGAAGCGATCGGGGCCCGCGTGACGGTGGCCGATGGAGAGTGGCGGCGAGTGCATTTCCTGACTGCCGGAGACGGCTACATGGCTTCCAACCAACGGCAACTGGTCATCGGGCTGGGGTCCCGGAGACGTGTTGAGAGCCTGCTGGTTGAGTGGCCGTCAGGAGAAACCACGAAAATCACGGATGTTGCTGCAGGTGGGGAACTGGTGATTGTCGAGGGGCGAACTCGGGCGATGCGGCTGCCTCGTGCGGCCGGTGACTAGAACAACGACGCGTCGTCAGAGTCCTCGTCATCGTTCTGGTCACTGGCGTCAGGTTCCTTGTCGATGGTCGCTTCGTTTTCCAGGGGTTCGGTTTTCGGGTTGCCGTCGGCGTCGAATCCGGTCAGCGTCTCGATCCTCTGTTCAGCCTGCTCGAGTACGTCGTTGCAGGTCTTCAGCAGTCCAATACCCTGTTCGAACTGGGCCAGGGATTCCTCGAGTCCCAGCGAGCCGGATTCGAGCGACCCGACGATCTCCTGCAGGGCTTGCAACGCTTCCTCGAACGACACGTCGGGTGTGGTTTCGCCTGCGGATTTGTCCTTGGCCATCGTCTGGTTCCTGTCGAGTTGAGTGTCTGGTTGGCTTCTCTGCGTACCGGTGTCTACCCGGTTTTTTCGATTGTCTCGACCCGGCTGGTGACCTGTCCGTCGGCCAGGGTGGTCGAGATCTGGGAACCGACCTCCAGTTGTCCGGCATCGCGGACGACATTGCCGTCGGCGGTGCGGGTCACCGAGTAGCCTCGGCCGAGCACCTCCAGCGGGCTCAGTGCCTGCAGGGCCGCCGCGGCGGTCCCCAGCCGATCACGATTTGATCGGGTCGTGGCGCGGACGGCGTGGTCGATACGTCGTTGCAGTTCGTCGACGCGGCCGGCGAGTTCGCGGATCCGTCCGTGGGGACGGACCAGGACCGGCCTGGAGGCGAGTCCCGTCAGCAGTCCGCGAGCACGTTGGGCCCGTTGCTGGAGTGCCCCGGTCAGCCGTGTCCGTGCGGCGGTCAGCGCGGCCGTGAATTCGTCTCGGTGTGGGACGACCAGTTCACCGGCTTCACTGGGGGTCAGTGCACGCACATCGGCAACCAGGTCGGCGATGCTCACGTCGATTTCGTGCCCGACGGCACTGACCAGTGGGATGGGACATTCGGCAATCGCCCGTGCCACGATCTCCTCGTTGAACGCCCAGAGGTCCTCCAGGCTGCCGCCGCCGCGGCCGGCGATCACCACGTCGACTCTTGGCAGGGCAGGGACCAACTCGATCGCCCGGGCGATTTCCTCGGCCGCGCCCGCTCCCTGGACCCGGACGGGCAGCAGGACGATCTCGACTGCCGGCCATCGGCGGGTGATCACCTGCAGCATGTCACGGACGGCGGCTCCGGTGGGGCTGGTGACCAGGGCGATTCGCCGTGGGAAACGCGGGATGGGCTGCTTGCGTTCGGCGTCGAACAGTCCCTCGGCGGACAGGCGTTCCTGCAACTGGCGGAAAGCCAGCTCCAGGGCACCCACTCCCTTGGGAGTCAGCTGCTTGATGACCAATTGGTACTGGCCCCTCGGCAGGTAGACCTCGACACCGCCTCGGGCGACAACCTCGAGACCGTCGGCGAGGTCAAACTTGAGCCGCGCGGCTGTGCTTCTCCAGATCACCGCCGAGATCTGGGACTGGTCGTCCTTGAGCGTGAGGTAGACGTGTCCGGATCGGGCGGGACGGCAGTTGGAGATTTCGCCGGTGACCCAGACGTCGGGATAGTGGCTTTCGAGCTGGTCCTTGATCTCGCGTGTCAGTTCCGAGACCGTTCGTGCCGTTTCTCCCCCGTCGTGGCGTGTGGTTGCTGGCATCGCGACTTTCCTCTCCGTGTTCGTCCGGTTCGGCTAACTCGCCGAAATCGTCCGCAGCATCGAAACGGCACCAGCGGCATCGTCGGCTGGATTGTCGCCACCGGAGGCACCGGCGGTCAGCCAGCCGGGGTATTCGGCTTCGGCGAGTACCGCCAGCATCTCGTCCCAGGCCACCTCACCTCGCCCGACAGGCACCTCGCGGAACGACCCGTCAGAGGCACGGACCGCGTCTCTTACCCACACGTGTTTCACCACGTCGAACAGCTCGCGGAATGTCTCGACCGGATTGATCCCCCGGCCGCTCCAGGCTGCGGGATTGAAGTCGACACCGATCGGGCCCGCGTCGACATCGTCCAGCAATTCCTGGAATTTCTCGAGGTCGGAGGCAGCGACATCGATGACGGGGATGGCACCGACGTGGTTTCCGTGTCGAGCCAGGTCGTTGAGAACTTCGACCAGTAGGTCTCGATCGTTGCGACCCGCCTCGTTCACCTCGTCGGAGGGAATCGGTCCGATTCCCAGAGTGACCACGTCGGTTCCCAGTGCCCTGGCGAAAGTCAACGCGGACCGCACCGCTTCGACACGGGCTTCAAGGTCGCGTCGGTCGGCGAATCCCCGTCGTGTGGGGAAACTGGTCGCGGCGAGGGTCAGTCCGAGTTCATCAAGGTGCTTGCGGAGATGGCGGATGGAGGTCGAAGAGAACTCCGACGGCGTGATCCCGTATCTCGTGTCGACCAGAATGCCCTCGGCTCGGGTCATAGCGGCCCGTTTCAGAGACGATTTCAACCGGCCGCCAAAGACCGACAGAGCGACGCAACAACGGAGGCGGTGCATGGCGGGCAGGTTTCTCTGAAACAACGGATCGTGGAGGGATTGAACCGGATTGGCACGACACGTTCAAGATGCCGCGACGAACCCGCACATCGTCGATGAGATCTGGTTCAGCCGGTGCCTAGCCACTCCATGGCCCGTCGAAGCGGCTCATCAGGATCGTTGGTGTAGTGCATGTCTGCCCCGGTGATCAACTCGACGGACAGGCGTTCTGCCGGGATTTCCAGCGCGGCCAGATCAACCGGAAGGCTGCTGAAGGCCGGTGAGCGTTCGACACTGCCACCGCCGACGAGCACCAGGACCGGGCAGGGGACCTGTGGCAGGTGCCGGACCAGGTCGTAACGGTCCTCGGGACCATATTTCTCGACGTAACCCGCGGCACGAATCCACATCGGCAACGGTTGCCGAACCGGGATCAACTCGTCACCACGATCCGCTTTGACCATCTCACAGGCTCGAGCGTAGTCCTCACGAAACGGTTCGGCCGCCGGATGCTGTTGGAACATTCGGTGACAGAAGCGAGGCGGGGAGATGGCGATGATCGCTTCGGGGGCGACCGCCCCGGCCGCCGTGGCGTAGATCGACTTGACTCCACCCATGCTGTGACCAACCAGCACTATGCGTTCCCAGTCGCGTTCCCGTCCCCACGCCCACCACGCGGCCAGGTCGAGTTGGCAGTCATCTATCTGCTCGAGAGCCGCTCCCCCTCGGCCCCCCGACAGACCGTCGTGACCTCGCGTGTTGATTCTCAACGCCGGCGTGCCCGCGGCGACAACGGTTGCGGCGGCATGTTCGAGGATTCCGGGCGAGTAGAAGTTGTTCCTCGTGCCGTGAACCAGAATCACCAGGTCGGCCGGCCAAGCCCGGGGGCCGGACGCGTCAGCGGTTGGCCGAAACAGTGCCCCCTCCAGGCGGACATTGTCGTCGGTGCGGGTCCTGACCAGTTCGACCGTCATCGGCCGTCCTTCGCCTTCTTTTTGTCGTTGCCGGTATCGAGTTCAGACAGTCTCTTGCGGAGAGCTGGGATACGCTTGCGGGCCTGTTGGACCGCGTTGGCGTCCTGGCCATCCTGCAGGATGCGGGACCAGAGCGTGATGGCGAACTTCAGCATGTCGGCTCGCCCATCGGCGTACTGCTTGGGCAACGGTCCACTGCCGTAGGCGTCGATGCCGCGTGCGCGGGCGATCAGGATCATCCGTTGCTCGGCGATGTCCTGTTTTTCCCATGGCCGCTTGTCCCGCGCGTCGTATTTCAACAGGGTGGTTTCGGCCACCGCGGCCTCGGGAAGCCCGGTCCAGCGGACACGGATCCCCTTGAGTTGCATCAAACCCGAGTAGAGCGTGGCAGGATCGGCGAGTCGCTTGTTGGCTTCGGCCAACAGGGCCCGTGCAGCTTCCTGGCGGCCTGGCGCGGTGTCGGGAGCCAGTCGCGATGCGGGCCAGGCGGTTGCCAGTTTCTTTCGTCGTGGTTGATCCTGCTCGAGCCATTGGAAGACCGCCGGGACCGGTCCTGCCGGCACCGTGTGTCCAGCGCCTGGTTCGACCCACACCCTCGTGCGGACTCCCAATTCCTTCAACTGGGGGCCGCGGAATCGTTCGACCTCGCCACGATTGAAATCGGTTTCACCGGTCACCAGCGCCACGCTCAGTCGGTCCGTCACCCTGTGCCGCAACCACGATTCAGGTCTCAGGTCCCCGGCCGCACAGAAACTGACGATTCCGCCGAACATCTCGGGCAAGGCGAACCCGATCGTGCAGGCCACTCGGCCACCTCCCGAGAAACCCGCCAGGTAGGTGCGATCCGGATCGATTGGATACCTGCGGCGGAGGTCGTCAAGGACATCGAGCACGATGTTGACCCGTCGCGGGAACGGGCAGCGGTTTCCTGCGCCCCGCGGGCTCGCCATCAGCACTCCGTTCCTGCCACAGGTTGATGCGAAGGCCGAGAAGCCCGATGGGTTGTCGCCGGGCGAAATGAACAGCACCAGCGGCAGTAGCTTGGTGGTCACCTTGGCCGGGACGACCAGTCGATAGGTCTGCTCGGTCGAGATGTACCCCCTGGTCCACTCGGCCGGGGGCTTGGCCGGACTCTGGTTCGAGAGTGCGAAGACCCAGTCGAGACGAGTCGGAGCGGCGACGGTGACCCGGTCGTGTGTGCCTGGCGGCAGCGGCTCGGCCGAGTGAACTCGGCCGAGATTCAGTGCGGCGAGGGTGGCCAGGGCTACCAGCCCAGGGTGTCGACTCATCAACGGTATCTCCAGCCACGACCCAGGAATGTCACGTAGGCCTCTCATCCTCCCGATGGTCCGGCGAAGGGTCAAGCAGTCCGAAGCGGTGGTCATCGTGCGTGAGTGGTTGACGATGTCCGGAATGGTCCCGAGAATCGCCGGTTGGTCCCATCCGATTCTCCTCAACGCAGCGGTCTCATGTCTTCCCCGTCACCTCCCTTTCGCCCCGACGTGGCCCGGTTGGCCGGGTATCTGCCCGGTGAACAGCCCCAGGAGGAGGGGTGGGTGAAACTGAACACCAACGAGAACCCCTATCCCCCGTCACCGAAGGTGGTCGAGGCGATCCGGCAAGCGGCCGAGGGACGTCTGAATCTCTATCCCGATCCACTCGGACGGGATTTCTGCCGAGCGGCGGCCCGGTTGTTCGACGTGGATCCCGAGTGGATCATTCCCGGCAACGGCAGCGACGAGATCCTGACGATCCTGTTGAGGACCTTTGTCGATCCGGGGCAGAAAATCGCTTACCCCTATCCCAGTTACGTTCTGTACGAGACCCTGGGCGAGATCCAGGGAGCGGCGGTGGACCGGATCGCTTTGCGAGATGACTGGTCGTGGCCGCTTGAGAGCACGAGGGGGCGATTGGCGGATTGCCGCCTGCTGTTTGTGCCCAACCCGAACTCCCCGTCGGGAAACCGGTTCCCCGACGGGGACCTGCTGCAACTGGTGCCCGATGAGGGGGTGTTGGTGCTCGATGAGGCGTATGGGGACTTCTGTGACGAACCGCACTCCGGAGATTTGTTGAGTTCGCAGGAGGCAGCGGGACGGATGGTGGTGACGCGGACCCTGAGCAAGTCGTACAGCCTGGCGGGGCTGCGATTGGGATTCGGCGTGGCACACCCGGACCTGGTGGCGGGAATGAGAAAGGTCAAGGACAGTTACAACTGTGACACGTTGTCGCTGGCTGCCGGCGTGGCCGCATTGGAGGACGGCGACTGGATGCGTGAAAACGCTGCGAGGATTCGCCGGACACGGCTTCGGCTGGTCGAGGGTCTGGCCACCCGGGGGTTTGACGTGGTTCCCAGCCAGGCCAACTTTGTCTGGACCACACATCCGGATGGCGAGCACTTGAGGCGGTTCGAGGCACTCAAGAAAGAGCGGGTGCTGGTGAGGTACATGGTGTTCGACGCCGAGGAGCCGGGTCGTGAGGGGTTGAGAGTCACGGTGGGGACCGATGAACAGGTCGATCGGTTCTTCGAGGCACTCGATGGTGTCGGGTCGTAGCGGTTGTACGGGCCGAAAACGGTGCCGACCGGCCTGGGCCGGATGAACCGTGCTGGCAGTGATTGCCGAGGGGTGGACCAGTCCTATGATGGAGGGGTCCCGGGAGAGGAAGGCAGACGATGGGCCGACGCGCAGAGATTTCGCGGAAGACGCACGAAACCGACATCCGGCTGTCGCTGGACTTGGACGGAAATGGTGAGTCCGAGGTGCGGACCGGGATCGGCTTCTTCGATCACATGCTGACCCTGCTGGCCCGTCACGGCCTGTTCGATCTCGAGGTCGCTGCCGATGGTGATCTTGAAGTCGATGGACACCATACGGTTGAGGACGTGGGGATCTGCCTGGGTCAGGCCCTGTCCGAAGCGCTGGGAGACAAGGAGGGCATCGGCCGCTATGGCGGACTGGCGTTGCCGATGGAGGAGACGCTGGTGACGGTGGCCGTGGACCTTTCGGGTCGGGCGTGGTTCGTGCAGCGCGTGGCTTATCCGACCGAGAAGATCGGTGAGTTCGACACCCAACTGGTCGAGGTCTTCTGGCAGGCGGTGGCGGCCAACGCGCGGATCAACCTGCACCAGGTGTTGCACCACGGCGACAATTCTCATCACATCGCCGAGGCACTGTTCAAGGGAACGGCCCGAGCATTGCGTCAAGCCGTGGCCATCGACCCTCGCCAGCACGGCGTGCCCTCTTCGAAGGGCTCCCTCTGATTTACGCATCAGCGATCGCCACTGGGTGGATTTTCCGGCTGGTCAGAATATCGGCTTGGGGTCGGTTGAATTCTCTGCGAGAGGGAGTAGGCTGTTGCGATTCCTGTTCGGGTTCGAGTCGTTTTGACCCGGTTCGCCCAGCTCAAGCCGGACTCGAATCACCCACCTCGAGGAGTTCTCAGGAGTTTCCCGGGTGGGTGCGGGGACATCCCTGGACCGTCGGATACATCACCCGATTCATCCGGACTGCCACCAGTCGGAGCCAACACGGAGGGCCACCCCGGTCGCCTGACCCCGCTGATGCCCAGGCATCGGCGACAGCGCCGTGGACCGGTACGGAGATTGGCGGCTGGTGGTTCCGGGTGCCGGGGGTTGCCCCGTTTTTTGTTCGGCCGATGGCCGAGTCCCGGGTCCGCCGCGTGGGTCTGGGCGTTGATGCCGGTTGTCCGGTTCGCTACTCTGGAGTGCTTGCTCGCCTGCTCGCCCTGATGGTGCATTCGCAGGTTGACTCACTCCACTTTTCCAACAGATCTTTGATCGAGGGCAATACCGTGTCCCCGGTACCAATCGGTCCGGCTCGTTCGACAATGGCTCGCAACGAGACGGTCACTCACAACTGGTTTGTCGTTGATGCCGGAGGCCATATCGTTGGCCGATTGGCGACTCAGATCGCCACCGTGCTGATGGGCAAACACCGTCCCGATTACACGCCTCACGTCGATACAGGCGATTATGTCGTCGTGTTGAACGCTCATCGTGTTCGGTTCAGCGGCAAGAGCATGGCTCACCAGTCGCACCCGCAGTTCACCAAGAAGATGCTCAGGAAAACCTACGAGCGTTACACCGGTTACCCGAGCGGCCGTAAGTTGACGACCGCCGCGGAGGTACTCGAGAGGGCTCCCGAACGGATCCTGCACGAGGCTGTGCGTCGGATGCTGCCCAAGAACAAGCTGGGCCGCAAGATGCTCGACAAACTCAAGATCTACTGTGGTGATGAGCATCCCCACCAGGCTCAGAACCCGCAGCCGTTTCCGGAATACCTGTTGCCCGGTTAGTCCCGGATTCCGACAAATCACCATTTCCTGTTCTCCGTCTTTTGGGGCGGGGACACGAGAGAACCCAAGATGATCTTCGACGACGACACTCCGGAAACCTCTGACGAGGCCGCTGAAGAAGAGGCCGCTGAAGACGAGGCCACTGAAGAAGAGGCCACTGAAGAAGAGGCCACTGAAGACGAGGCCACTGAAGACGAGGCCGCTGAAGA